>JBDHCV010000004.1:0-255455 GCA_039591855.1 Gemmatimonadota bacterium
CGCCGCGGAGCTCGAAGACCTGGACGGCAACCCGGTTCAGCTCCTGGACTACGTGGAGGCCGGGAAGCCAACCCTCATCGAATTCTGGGCTTCCTGGTGCGAGAACTGCGAGGCCCTTCAGCCCCAGCTGGATCGGATCAGCGCCGAGCTCGGGGATCGGGTGAACGTGATCGCCGTGGCGGTCGCCGTGTCCCAGTCCCAGCGCCGGGTGAAGCGCCACCTGGAGGCCCACGAGCCCGGATATCCCTACCTCTGGGACGCCAAGGGGGCGGCAGTTCGTGCCTACAACGCGGCCACCACGTCCATCGTGATGATCCTGGATGGAGACGGGACGGTCGTCTACTCCGGGGTCGGATCGGGCCAGGACCTGATCGGGGAGGTACAAAAGCTCCTGGAGGACGATTGATGTCGGGGGGGGCATGCGTTCGCTGATCGCAGGGCCGCACCGGATCGCCGGAGCATTCGTTGGGGCCAAGCTGCTGCTCCACCTGGTATCCCAGGTCCTCACCCGGTACGAGTTCCACCGGGACGAGTTGCTCTACCTGGCCATGGGGGACCACCTCCAGCTCTACCGCATGGACTTCCCGCCCTTCATCGCCCTGGCGGCGAACCTCCAGCGGGCACTCCTGGGCGACCACCTCTGGGCGATCCGTGTCCTCCCCGCACTCGCGGGAGCCGCGGTACTCTGGCTGGCCATCGACGCGACCCGGAGGCTCGGGGGGCGGGCCCTGGCGCAGATCGCGGTGGGCACGGCGGTCCTTCTGTCTCCCCTCTTCCTGCGGGTGTCGGTCCTCTTCCAGCCCGTGGTCTTCGACCAACTCTGGTGGAGCCTCGCGCTGTGGGCACTGCTCCGGAGGGGCCTGGACGACGATCCCCGCTGGTGGCTGGGGGTGGGCGTGGCGCTGGGGATGGGCCTGCTCACCAAGTTTTCGGTGGGCTTCATCGCCCTACCGCTGGCTGCGGCCACGCTCCTCACCGGACTCAGGAGTGATCTCCGGACCCCCTGGCCCTGGGTGGGCGCAGGGGTCTCCATCCTGATCGGACACCCGTCGCTGTTGGGCCAGGTGGCCTTGAGTTGGCCCTTCTTCGAACAGATGGCCGACCTGCGGTCGTCCCAACTATCCAGGGTGACCTACGGGGCCTTCCTCGGTGAGCAACTCCTGATGGTCGGACCGACGGTGCTCCTCGGACTGGTGGGCCTCGCCGGATTCCTCCGGACCAAGGGCCTTCGGACCCCGAGGACGCTGGACGGGCCGGCGGAGGAAACGAGCGCGGGACCCGGGGAGGGGCGGTTCCGGGCACCGGCGCTGAGGGCGGCTGCCCTGACCGGCGCCGGTGCCTTGCTCCTCCTGATGGTCATGCGCGGAAAGCCCTACTACGCCGGTCCGATCCACCCGATCCTCATGGCCGGCGGCGCCGCGACCCTGGCGTTCCTGGGTCGCTCGGCGGCCTCCGGGGTCGCCTCCAGAGCCGCCCGGGGAACCCTGGTTCTCGTCGTCGCGCTGCAGGCGGTCTTCGGCCTGGTGACCCTTCCCATGGGCCTTCCCGTCTTGGACCGGGAGCCCATGGCGCGGTACTCGGCGTGGCTCGGCGTCACCGCCGCGACCCGCACCAACGTGGGGGTCCAACTGGAGTTGCCCCAGGACTACGCCGACATGCTGGGCTGGCAGGCGTTCGCGGACACGGTGGCGGAGGTATGGGCGACCTTGCCGGCGCACGAGCAAGATCAGGCAGTCCTCCTCGCCACCAACTACGGACGGGCGGGCGCGCTGGACTACTACGGCCCGGAGCGGGGCCTACCCTCGGCGGTCGCGCCCATAGGCAGCTACTGGTTTTGGGGACCCGGAGACCGGGAGTGGGACGTCGCGGTGGTCGCAGGGAGCGATTCCGTGAGTCTCGCCGGGTTCTTCGAGGAGGTCAGGGAGGCGGCCCGGATCCGCGATCCGTGGCGAGTGCCCGAGGAACGCGACGTCGGGGTGTTCGTGGTCCGAAGTCCCTACGAGCCCATCGCCGAGGTGTGGCCCCGCTTCGAAGGACGGAACTGAGACCCTCCTCGGAGACGGGGCACCAAACACCTGAGCCCCGGGGACCTGCCCCGGGGAGCCGAGGTGTCCGGCCCGGACTCAACGGTCCGGACCGGAAACCCCATGCCTAGTCGTCTTCGGGCTCGGGGGTGACCCGGTCGATGGCGGCTCGGAGCTCGTCGTAGGCCACCGGGTCCACCTGGTTGAACTGGGGAATCACGGCCGAGATCCGACCCTCCGGATCCACCACGATCACGGCCCGGCTCCCGACCATGCCGTTGTCCCGGGGATCCCCGCCGAAAGCGGCGTAACCCGCGCTCTCGGCGTCGCTCCCAAAGAGGAACTGGAAGTCCTCGTCTCGGGCCCAGGAAGCCAATTCCTCTGCGCTGTCGGAAGAAATGCCGATCAGGACCACGTCCCGACCGTCGCGAAATAGACTTGCGTACTGATCACGGTACGCTTGCATTTGAACCGTTCAGCCACGCGTCCTTGCTCGGAAGAAGAAGGCCAGTACGATCGTCTCTCCCCTGTAGTCGCTGAGTCGGGTCCCGTCCGCCAGTACCCCATGGCGAGTGGCGCCCTGGAACTCGATGTCGGGGGCCATCTCACCCACCGAGAGGAACGCTTGCTCCTCCTGTGCACACGCACCGGTTGCCAGGCCCATACAGAGGGTCCCGGTCGCCAGCACGCCCGCGATCACTTTCCGCATTGTGACTCCTTCCTGAGTGACTGCTCTGAAGTGCATCCCGTACCGGGCAGAGACCCGGTAGTTCCGGCTGGGCGGGGGAAGACTCTCCCTTGCGCCGGCCTCACCTGCCCGGACCCTCCTCCCCTGCGGCCAACGGATTGTCCATGACCTCGTCACCCTTCACGTAGAGGTCGAACCATCCGATGAAGCGTGCCCACATATCCAGCTTGTTCTCGATGGCCCGCGGGGTATGGGACTCGTAGGGGTATTCGTACAGCACGGCCGTCTTTCCCAGATTCGTCAGCGCGTGGATCATTCGCCTGGATTGGATTGGGAAGGTCCCGGTGTTGTTGTCGTCGCCCCCGTGGTACATGAGGAGGGGCGCGTTGATCTGGTCGGCCCGGAAGAAGGGGGACATCTCCACGTAGGTGTGGGGCGCCTCCCAGATGGTCCTGCGCTCGGCCTGGAATCCGCTGGGGGTCAAGGTCCGGTTGTAGGCACCGTCCCCGGCGATGCCCGCCTTGAAGAAGGGGGCGTTGGCGAGGATGTTCGCCGTGGCGAAGGCCCCGTAGCTGTGCCCACCGTGTCCGATGCGATCGATGTCGATCACCCCCAGGGCGTCCACACCGCGGATCCCGCCGTACATGGCATCCACCAGGCTGGCGATGTACGTGTCGTTGTAGTTCTCACCGATGATGGGAATGTCCGGGTAGACCAGGGCGTATCCCTGGGTCAACCAGATGTCGGACCAGCGCAGCCAGCTCAGGTGGGTGAAGGCGTTGTGGTTCCGTGCGCGGATCGCCGAACTCAGATACTCCTCGTCCGTCTCGAACTCCCGGGGGTAGGTCCAGAAGATGGCCGGCACCTTCCCGTCTCCAGGCTCCCACCCCACCGGCATGGACGCCCGACCCTGGACCACCAACCCGTCCTGCCGCTCGAACTCGAAGTCCATACGGCTGGCGGCCGTCACCTCCGGGAAGGGATCCACGTTGTCCGTCAGGTTCACCTCGAAGCCACCGTTCGCACTCCACAGATAGCTGTCTGGGAAGTCGGTCTTGGACTCCCGGCTCACGATCATCCGGGTCAGGTCCGCGTTCAGCGGAACCAGGGGCTGGTCGAAGTAATCCCGGGATCCTTCGAACACCCGCTCCACCGAGTCGTCGGCGAGGCTCACCCGATCCACGAAAGGCTGGGGCCGGAAGTCGGCCTTGAGGCCGGCCCCGGAAAGAAAGGCCGCGCCGCCGTCCCCGGACACCAGCGCGTACGCGACCCCGTTCCCGGTCCGCCCCGTCATCAGGTCGCCCGGGTCGGCGGTGGGATCTTCCGAGGAGTGAAAATCCACCAGGAGGCGGTCCGGCCCCGGAGCCCCATCGCCCCGCATCGCCCAATAGGCCAGGGCGTTCTCACCCTCCCGGCTCACGGTGGCGAACAGATGGCCTCCGTCCCGTGACACCGAAACCGATCCGATCCGGTCCTCCGACGCAGCCACGGTCTGCGCGGTGGTCAGGTCGAACGGCTCTCCGACTCGCCTCACCCGGTCCAGGCGGGGACCCTCGGCCTCGTCCCCCTCCCCGGCATCCCGCTCGAGGAAGAGCAGCCCGGAGCCGTCCGGCATCCAGGCGAAATCCCGCGGCCCCGCCTGGCCCCCGCCACCGAACCCTCCACCGCCTTCCCGGAGGGGGCTCTCGTCGAGGGTTGAGACGACCGAGCCGTCCCGGTCGAGGACCACCGTGCGGCTCGGGAAGCCGTTGTAGCTGGTGATGTAGCTGAAGGGTCGCTCGAGGTGGGTGGCCATGACGTGGCGACCATCGGGACTAAGAAGAATGCTCTCCCACATCCTGGGCTCGCCCAGTGGCCGGGGCTCCGCGCCCGGGGCCAACTCCGCCAACTGGCTGCGGGTGTAGAACTGGAACAGCGCCTCGTCGTGTTCATCCTCCAGGAGATTGGGGTAGGTGCGACTGGAGGTGGCACGATCCCTGGTTCGGCGCACGATGGGCCCGGAGACCACCCGGTCACGAACCGGCTCCGCACCCCGACTCTCGGGCACCAGGAAGGACAGGAGGGTCCCCTCGGGGGTCCACTGGAGCATCCGCGATGGACCGCTCCCCTGTCCCCGAGAGCTGGTGCCCAGGGTGGCCAGAACCCGCGAGCCGCTCACGCTTTGCGTACGACCCGTGGCGGCATCGGCCATCCAGACTTCCGTGTGGGTCGGGAGGTGGGCCAGGAACGCTATTCGGGCCCCATCGGGAGACCAGGTGAAGTCGCTGGCGAACGAGCCCTCCGGCAGCTGCGCGTCCACGAATCGACGTTCCCCGAGGGAGTAGATCCGAAAGCCGTAGATCCCCCAGGTGTCCAGGTGCCAGAGCCGGTTCGTCTCCGGGCGCAGCTCGAGCTCCGCCAGCCGGTAGGTCTCCCGGGACATGAGCTCGAGAGTCGAGAGCTCCGTCACCAGGGGTACCAGGAAGTGGTCTCCGTCGGGGCTCGGGTAGTCCAGGGTGGCGTAGTTCTTGTCCGTGGCGAACAGGTCCTGGATACGACCGTCGGGCAAGACGTACGTCGCCGCATCGGGGTTCAGGGTTGGAGCCGCGCTCGGTTGCGCCTCCACCGCCTGCCTCGAGCCCTGCGCTTCGACAGGATGGGCAGCCAACAGGACAGCGAGAAGCGCAGCGAGCGACCAACGGGCGGCGAACCGCGGAATGCCGGACACCGAAACCTCCTGGGTTCTGGGCCTTCGTCTCAGAGACCCCGTTAGGCGGGGCGAAGTCCACAACTCTAGGCCCCGGCGGCGTCCGGCACCATGTCGGCTCTCGATCCCCGTGCCTCGGCACATCCCTTGCACTTTCCAAGGGCACCGACCCAGGGCAAGGCCCCGTGGCGCCTTGCTCCCACCCCTGAGCCGGATGGATTTCTCCGCCCAGGAGCGCACTCATGTCCCAATCCGACCGAGGCGGTCGGGACAATTCCGACGACCGCCGACCCTCCGCCCCACCCCAAACCGCCGAAGAGAAGCGTGCGGTCTCCAGACGGGGGTTCCTATCCTCCCTTGGAGCCGGCGCGGCCGCCGTGGCCATCCCTCCGCACCTTGCAGGTCAGGGTCCACCGGCCCCCGACGTGGTCGAGGCCACGGACCTGGCCAGGGTCGCCCTGCGGATCAACGGCAGGGCCCAGAGCGTGCTGGTGGAATCCCGGATGTCCCTCCTCCACGTCCTACGGGAGAAGCTGGGTCTGACCGCCGCGAAGGAAGGCTGCGGTCGAGGGGAGTGCGGGGCTTGCACGGTCCTCTTGGACGGCGACCCCCGCTATTCCTGCCTGACACTGGCGGTGGAGGCCCAGGCCCACGAGGTCACCACCCTCGAGGGGCTCCTGGAAGGCGAGGAGTTGGGGCCGGTCCAACAGGCGTTCCTCGAGGACGACGCCTTCCAGTGCGGGTACTGCACGCCGGGACAGATCATGGCCACCGAGGGTCTTCTCCGGGACAATCCCGAACCCACGCTGGAGGAGATCCGACTGGGCGTGAGTGGGAACGTGTGCCGGTGCGGGGCCTACGCGAACATCTTCAAGGCCGCCGCCCGGGCTGCTGAAGCCCGCGGGACGGAAGGAGGCGCGTCATGAGCCGCAAGAGAGACCCCCTGCGGGACCTGCGCTTCGAAGGAATCGACCCCAAGGGATGGCGGGCGCCCGAGGTTTCGGACCCGGACTCCGAGGTGGAGTACCACCTGGAGGGATACCCCATCCTGGAGACCCCCCAGGAGCAGGTCATGGAGCCCCCCGAGCCCTGGGGTGAAACCCGGGTCGTGGGGACCCGCCGCCCAAAGGTGGATGCGTACGAGAGGGTCAGCGGAACGGCCAAGTACCCTTCCGACATCACCATGCCCGGCATGCTGTACGGGGCCATTCTCCGGTCACCCCACCCGAACGCCAGGGTGGTGAGCGTCGACACCAGCGCCGCGGAGGCCATGGACGGCGTACGGGCCGCCATCAGCGCGTTCACCCCGCTGAGCCGGGCTCTCAGGCCCCACCGCGACCTGATCACCGACACCCTGTTCATGGAGCATTGCCGATATGAGGGGGAGACCGTGGCCGCGGTGGCCGCCGACACCCCGTACCAAGCCAGAGACGCCCTCCGCGCCATCGTGGTGGAATACGAAGAACTCCCCTTCGTGTCCGACGAGCGGGACGCGCTCCTCCCCGACGCCCCGCCGGTCCAGGAGGGCGGGAATCGCGTGACCGACCCCGGGGTCTACAACCGGGGCGACCTCGACGCCGGATTCGCCGAAGCGGATGTCGTCCTGGAGGAGAACTACCGCACAGAAGCCGAGCTTCACACCGCCCTGGAACCCCACGGGTGCGTGGCCAACTGGGACGGAGACAGTCTGACGCTCTGGGAGTCCACGCAGGGGGTCTACGCGGTCCAATCCCAGGCTGCCCGCGCGTTGGGGCTGCCCCTCTCGAAAGTCCGAGTCGTGGGGCACTACATGGGCGGTGGGTTCGGCGCCAAACTCCAGGCGGGCAAGTACACGATAATCGCCGCCCTGCTGGCCAAGACCAGCGCTCGGCCGGTAAAGCTCTTTCTGACCCGGGAAGAGACGATGCTGGCGGTGGGGAACCGACCTCCAGCCAACATGCGGGTCAAAGCCGGTGTGAGGAGGGACGGAACGCTCACGGCACTGGACTTCCACGGAGTGGGTACCGGGGGAGCGTATCGGGCCGGGGGAACTTCCGCCCTGGACTTCCTGATCCGCGATCTCTACACCTGCGCCAACGTCCGGGCCACGACGGAAGACCTCTACATCAACGCCGGGCCGGCCCGACCCATGCGCGCTCCGGGACATCCCCAATGCGCCTGGGCTCTGGAACAGATGATGGACGCCCTCGCCGAGGCCATCGGGATGGACCCGGTGGAGTTCAGGCTGAAGAACGTGCCCGAGTCCAGCCAGGCCCGAGGGGTTCCCTACTCGACCACCGGTCTCGCCGAATGCCTCGCCGAAGGGGCAAGAGCGTTCGGCTGGGAGGAGGCCAGAGGCCGGTCCGGGCCGGAAGATGACCCGGCGATCCGGCGAGGGGTGGGAATGGCAAGCGCCCTCTGGGCCGCGGGGGGAGGGGGACCGCCCTCCACGGTCATCGTCAAGCTGTTCAGCGACGGTAGTGTGAACCTCAACATGGGCGCCAGCGACATCGGGACCGGAACCAAGACCGTGATGTCCATGGTCGTGGCCGAGGAGTTGTGGGTGGACCCCGATGCCGTCCAGGTCGAGCACGCCGACACGGCGACGACCCAGTTCGCCACGGGGAGCGGGGGAAGCAAGACCGTTCCCACCGAATCTCCGGCTGTCAGGGCCGCGGCCCTGGAGGTGAAGCGACAAATCCTGGAAATGGCGGCTGGCCAACTCGGCGTGGAAGTGGACATGCTGGAACTCCGGGAAGGGGAGGTGGTCAGCACCGGAGATCCATCGGTGGGGGTGCCCATCACGGACCTGCGCCAGCTGGGCCGACAGGGGCTCGTGGTCGGCGTCGGCTATCGGGGCCCGAACCCACAGGGCAAGGCCGTGAACCCCTTCGTGGCCCAGTTCTGCGAGGTGGAGGTGGATATGCGGACCGGGGAAACCCAGATCGTCCGCTTCCTCGGCGCCCACGACAGTGGTCGCGTGATGAATCGCACCACCTACGACAACCAGGTCTTCGGCGGCATCACCATGGGAATCGGCTTCGGCACGACGGAACGGCGGCTCCTGGACCGGGGACGCACGGGCCTGCTTCTCAGTAGGAGTTGGCACGACTACAAGATTCCCACGGCATTGGACGTGCCGGCGGACATGTCGGTGCTCCCCATCGAGACCAACGATGCCGACGCCAACACCACGGGAGCGAAGGGGATCGGCGAGCCGGCCACCATCGCCACCGCGCCGGCCGTCGCCAACGCCGTCTACAACGCCACGGGCGTCCGGATCACGGACGGGCCCATCACGCCCGCGTCTCTCCTTCAGGGGATCGCCGGCCGGCAGGGGAGGGTCTGAGCCATGCTGAAGAACTTCGCGTATCTCAAGGCCGCCTCACTGGACGAAGCCATCCAGACCCTGGGCGCGGGAGACGCAAGGGTGCACGCCGGAGGCACCGACCTTCTCGGTTGTTTGAGGGACGATGTCTTCGAGACCGGGACCGTGGTCAGTATCAGCGGGCTCACCGACCTCAGGGGAATTCGGGAGACCGGAGACGGGGGTCTTCGGATCGGCGCGCTGATGAGGGTCGCCGAGGTGGCCGCAGACCGCACCATCAACGAGCGATACCCGGCACTAGCCCAGGCCGCCGGCGAGGTGGGCACCCCACAGCTTCGCAACCAAGGCACCATCGGCGGGAACCTCTGCCAGAAGCCCCGGTGCTGGTACTACCGTGGCCCCTTCGACTGCCGACGCAAGGGCGGAGACCGCTGCTTCGCGGTCGGGGGAAACAACGAGTTCCACGCCATCTTCGGGGGCGTGGGATGCCACATCGTACACCCTTCGGACACCGCCCCTGCCCTGGTGGCCCTCAACGCCGTTGCGGTCATCGCCGGTCCCGACGGCCGCCGCCAGGTGCCCCTCGAGGAGTTCTTCGTACGCCCAGCGGACGATCCCGAGCGGGAGACGGTACTGGTGTCCGGCGAGGTCCTGACCGAGGTGATCCTGCCTCCGGTCCGATCCGGCCAACGCAGCAGCTATCGGAAGGTGCGGGCCAGGCGCTCCTGGGACTTCTCCCTGGCCGGAATGGCCCTCATGCTCGTGACCACCCGGGACGGCCTGATCGAGGACAGCCGAGTGGTCTTCAGTGGCGTGGCGCCGATCCCCTGGCGGTCACGGCCCGTGGAGCGGGTCCTGGAAGGAGAGCGCCTGACGCCCGAACTCGCCGTTCTGGCGGGGGAGGTCGCCGTGGAGAGCGCCCAGCCCATGAGTGGCAACGATTATAAGGTCGACCTGCTTCGGGGCGTGGTGGAGAGCGAACTGGGGAGGTGGGCTCGGTAGATCGACCGCTTCCTCCTGGAGGTGGACCCATGAGCACGAATGACCGACGGACCGCCGCCAGGGTATACCTGGCCGTGGCGATTCTCGGGTTGGCCCTCGTACTGATCCCGTTGATCGGATGGCTGAGGGCTCACGGCCTGGACATGGAGCTCGCCTTGGCGGAATTGTCCGCGACCCGAATGACGGCAGCTGCGGTTCTGGACCTGATCGGGGCCGCGGTGGCGGTCCTGGCCATGATGTACTTCGACCGGAAGGAGTTCAGGGTTCCCTACATCTGGATCCCGGTCGTCGTCGCCTGCACCGTGAGCGTTGCGTTCGGGTTGGCGTTCTATCTGTTCTTGCGGGAGAGCGTCCGACCCGAGCCGGCAACCGCCGCTTCCCCCACGGGCTAGCCGAGCCTCGATCTCCAGTGGGGCCGCGGGTGGCCGTCGGCGACCCGTCCTGTCCCGGCGCCCGGTACGGGCCTCGCGGGCCTCGCCGCCCTGCGCTATCCATAACTCCACGGGCGACCCAGTGCCGGGCGACTCCCCTCCGGGATCCGCCGGCGCAACCAGGCCCGTTCCAACCTGGAGACCCGACATGATCTCACGCCGCCACTTCCTCGGCGCCTCCTCGACCCTGGCAGCCGGAGCGGCCCTCACCCCCGAGCGCCTGCTCGGCGAGGGGCCGCCACAGGAGCTTCCACCCTCCATTGCCAGGCTCTCGTCCTGGGCCGATCGAGCCGCACCCATCCGGACCGAGGAGCGTACCGGGCGGGTGGAGAACGCCAGGCGCCTGATGCGGGAGAGCGGGCTGGACGCCCTCCTCCTGACCGGAGGGACCTCCATGCTCTACTTCACAGGCATTCGCTGGGGGCTGAGCGAGCGGCTCTTCGCGGTGGTGATCCCGGTCAGCGGCGATGGCTTCGTGGTCACCCCGGCCTTCGAGGAGGATCGGACCCGGGAGCAGCTCGCCCTCGGTCCCCTGATGGACGCCGAGGTCCTCACCTGGGAAGAACACGAGAGCCCCTACGAGCTGGTGGCCGCCGGCCTCCGGACCCGTGGGATCGGAGCGGGGCGGATCGGTGCCGAGGAGACGGTCCGCTTCGTATTCGCCGATGGGATCGCCAACGCAGCGCCTTCCCTGGAGGTCGTCAGCGGCACCCCGGTCACAGCAGGTTGTCGGACGGTGAAGGACGATCACGAACTGGAACTCATGCGCCTCGCCAATCACGTCACCCTCACCGCCTACAAGGCGGCCTACGAGGCCCTCGAGGAGGGCATGACCCAGGGCGACTTCGCCGGCCTCGTGTCGCTGGCTCATTCCCGCCTCGGATTCAGCGGGGGCGCCGGGGTCCAGACGGGGGAGTACTCCGCGCTGCCCCACGGCTCCGTCAAGCCCCAGGTGATCCGGGAGGGCACCATCCTGCTGATCGACGGCGGTTGCGGGGTGGAGGGGTATCGCTCGGACATCAGCCGCACCTTCGTCCTGGGCACACCCACGGACAAGATGAAGAGGGTGTTCGAGATCGAGCACCGGGCCCAGAAAGCCGCTCTGGACCGGGCCGCCCCGGGGGTCCCGGCCGAGGAAGTCGACAGGGCCGCCCGTCAGGTGATCGAAGAGGCCGGATATGGGCCAGGATACACCTACTTCACCCACCGGGTAGGCCACGGGATCGGCATGGACGGCCACGAATGGCCCTACCTGGTGAAGGGGAACAAGACTCCCCTGGTGGTCGGGAACACCTTCTCCGACGAGCCCGGGATCTACATCCCCGGCGAGTTCGGCGTCCGGCTGGAGGACGACATGGCGATCACGCCGAGCGGCGCCGAGTTGTTCACGCCCCAGAGCCCTTCGCTGGAGGACCCCTTCGGGAACTGGCCCCACTGACACCAAGCGGAGCGAACAGACCACCCATGACTCAGGCCACTCCAAGCCCACACCTCGTCGCCACCGACGGATCGTTCCGGATCTCCCACTGCTCCACGGTTCCGCCGGATGGCGGTCCCACCAAGGAGACCCTTCGGCAACGGCTGGATGAATCGACGGATCGTCTGGAGGACCTCCAGAGGATGCTCTACGCCCAGGACGAACACGCGCTTCTGCTGGTGTTCCAGGCCATGGATGCCGCCGGGAAGGACGGCACCATCCGGGCGATCATGGACGGTGTGAATCCGGCCGGGTGCCAAGTGGCCTCGTTCAAGCAGCCGTCAGCGGAGGAACTGGACCACGACTTCCTCTGGCGCACGACCCGCCGGCTTCCGGAGCGGGGACGCATCGGGATCTTCAACCGAAGCTACTACGAGGAGGTGCTGGTGGTCCGGGTACACCCCGAGTACCTGGGCGCCCAGAGGCTGCCCTCCCCACCCCCCCTGGACACCCTGTGGGAGGAGAGGTTCGACTCCATTCGGGACCACGAACGGCACCTGGCCCGGAACGGCACCACCATCGTGAAGTTCTTCCTCCACGTGTCCCGGGAGGAGCAACGGCGCCGCTTCCTGGAGCGGCTGAACGAGCCCCACAAGCACTGGAAGTTCTCGGTAGGAGATGTAGAGGAGCGGACCCACTGGGACGCATACCAGGAAGCGTACGGATCGGCACTCGCCGCGACCTCTCGACCCTGGGCACCCTGGTATGCCATCCCCGCTGATGACAAGCACTACATGCGGACGGCCGTGGCGGACATCGTGGTTCGGACTCTGGAAAGGATGGACCTCGCCTTCCCGGAAGTGGATGCCGAGACACGGACCCGATTCGACGAAATGCGAGAAATCCTGGGTGGGGAATAGCCTGACCGGTGGTCCCTTCCCGGTCTCGGGACCTTAGATTTCTGCGGACTGTCCCCCCAGGGGGCGAACTCCGGATTCCGACCGGCCTCGGAGCCCGAAACGTTGAAAGCACGAGAGGAAGAGAAATGACTCGGAAAGTCCTGACCCTATCCACGATCCTGCTCCTCGGGGCCTGCGGGTCCGGAGAGGATGCCACCCCCTCCGCCGATGGCTCGGTCAATGGCCCCAGCTTCCGCGTGGACCTGCCAGGTGCGGACCAACTCTCCGAGGCACGACTCCGGGAGGGGATCGCCACCCTGGCCGCAGACGAGTTCGGGGGACGGAGCCCATCATCCCCGGGTGAGGAACTGACGGTGGCCTACCTGATCCAGGAGTTTCAGGCGGCGGGGCTCGAGCCCGGAAACGACGGAAGCTGGACTCAGGACGTGCCCCTGGTCTCCATCACGGTGGCCGGGTCTCCGACGATGACGGTGTCCGGGCACGGCACGTCGACGGAGTTGGAGATGGGAAGGGAGTTCACTGCCGGCACCAAGCGCGTGGTCGACCAGGTGTCCCTGGATGAGTCCGAGATGGTCTTCGTCGGGTACGGCATCGTCGCCCCCGAATACGGGTGGAACGACTACGAGGGCCTGGACATGGCTGGGAAGACGGCGGTGATCCTGGTCAACGATCCCGGCTACGCCACCCAGGACGAGGCCCTCTTCCGGGGCTTCGCCATGACGTACTACGGGCGGTGGACCTACAAGTACGAGGAGGCGGCCCGGCAGGGTGCCGCCGGTGCCATCATCGTCCACGAGACCGGTCCGGCTGGGTACCCCTGGGGGGTCGTGGAAACGGGCTGGACCGGTCCCCAGTTCGGGCTGGTGGCTGAGGACAACAACATGTCCCGAGCCGCCGTGGAGAGTTGGATCACCATGGACGTGGCCACGGACCTCTTCGCGAAAGCCGGCCTCGACTACGAGCAACTGCGCGACGCCGCGGCAGTGCCCGGATTCGCCCCGATTCCGCTGGGCTTGAGCGCATCACTGACTCTGGAGAACGAGATCGAACGGTCCACCTCACAGAACGTGATCGCCATGATCCCGGGCAGCGAGCACCCCGACGAATACGTGATCTACGCCGGGCACTGGGACCACCTGGGGATCAGCCCGGACGAGTCCCTGGAGGACCGCATCTACAACGGCGGCCTGGACAATGCCACCGGAACCTCGGCACTCCTGGAGCTGGCCCGGGCGTTCAAGAGCCTTGATTCGGCGCCCGCCCGGTCGGTCGTATTCATGCCGGTCACCGCGGAGGAGCAGGGGCTTCTGGGATCGGAGTACTACGCCTCCAATCCGGTCGTACCCACCAGCCAGACGGTCGCCGCCATCAATATCGACGGCCTCAACATCCACGGTTCCATGCGGGACCTGGTGGTCGTGGGCTACGGCGCCTCGGAACTGGACGACGTGCTGGAGGAGTGGGCTACGGCGGTAGGACGGGTTCTTCGTCCCGACCCCGAAGCCGAAAAGGGGTTCTACTACCGGTCGGATCACTTCAACTTCGCCAAGGTCGGGATTCCCGCGCTCTATACCGACGCGGGGATCGACCACGTGGTCCACGGCGAAGAGTGGACGCTGGCTCGCCGCGAGATCTACACAGCGGAGAACTACCACCAGCCTTCGGACGAGTACGATCCTGCTTGGGATCTGGCCGGCGCCATGGACGACATCCACCTCTACTACGCCGTGGGATACGACCTGGCCAACTCAGACGCGTGGCCCAACTGGCGCGAGGGGAACGAGTTCAAGGCCGCCCGGGACGCGGACCGCTCCGGAAGCTAGACCCCTGATCGCGCCTCCCTTCGACCTGGAGAGCACCCGGGCCCGGATACCCATCCTGGATCGGGTAACCGTCATGAACGGGTGCTCACAGGCGCCCCAATCCGCCGGGGCTCGGGCCGCCGTGGATCGCTTCATGGGGAGCTGGGACCAGAGGGGAATGGACTGGGACCTCTGGCTCACCGAGGTCGAGGGCGCGAGAGCGAGCTTCGCCCGCCTCATCAACGCGGACCCCTCGGAGGTCGCGGTCTTCTCCTCAGTATCCCACGCCACCGCGGCGGTGGCGTCGGCCCTGGATCTCCTCGCCATGCGTGCGGGCCGAAAGGGGATCGTGACCACCGGGGCGGAATTCCCGACGGTGGCTCAGGTGTGGATGGCTCAGGCCGAGCGCGGGTTCGACCTCCGACGGGTTCCCGTGGAGGACGGCAGAGTGGATGGGGCCCGGTTCCACACCGCGGTGGACGAACGAACGCTGCTCCTTTCGGCAGCCCACGCGTATTTCCAGACCGGGGCCCTCCTGGACCTGGACGAGGCGGTGAGGGCGGCCCGGGAGGCCGGGGCCCTGCTCTTCGTGGACGCCTACCAGTCCATGGGACCCCGGACCCCCGACGTAAAGGCCCTGGGCGTCGACATGCTGGCCTCGGGATGTCTCAAGTTCCTCATGGGGATCCCCGGCATCGCGTTCCTCTACGTGAGACCGGAGGTGGCGGAGCGACTCGAGCCCGCGGTCACCGGATGGTTCGGGCGAATCGATCCCATGGCGTTCGACGCGCGGACCCTGGACTGGGCCCCGGGGGCCCGGCGGTTCGACACGGGCACTCCACCCATTCTCCCGGCGTATGTCGCTCGGGCCGGGATGGAGATGGTCCTGGCCGTGGGGACCGACCGCATCGCCGACTGGACGCTGTCCCTATCGCGCCACCTGGAAGCCGGAGCGTCCCGGCGTGGATTGAAGGTGATGGAGCCGTCCGACCCCACCCTCCGGACGCCCACGACATGCATTGAGATCCCGGCCAGCCTCGGGATGAGCAGCGCTGAAGTGGAGACAGCGATGCGGGATCGAGGCGTGCTGGGATCGGCCCGGGGACCCGGACTCCGACTGGCCCCCAACTTCTTCAACTCCATGGACGACGTGGATCGAGCCCTCGACGTCCTCGCCGAAATCACGGGCCCGGGTGTCGCCAGTTCGTGAGGGAGACCTTCGCAACCCGGCTGGGTCTCCTGGCAAGCATGATCGGGGTGGCAGTGGGGCTGGGGAACGTCTGGCGCTTTCCCTACATGCTCGGACGGTACGGTGGCGCGGCCTTCCTGGTCGTCTATGTCCTGGGCGCACTGGTGGTGGGTGTGCCCGCCCTCATGGCGGAGTGGTCCCTGGGTCGTGCGACGGGCAGGGGCCCAGTGGGGGCATTCGCCGCGGCGGGTCTCCCCGGCGGCCGCAAGATCGGGTGGTTCTTCTTTCTCGTGGTGACCGCTGCGACGGCCTACTACGTCAATGTGATCGGGTGGGTGGCCTGGCACGGCGTCGCCCAGGTGGGTTCCCTCCTGGGATTCGGTATGGCCGGCTCCTGGATCCTTCCGCCGGAGGTAGGCTTCGAGGGCCGATCCATGATCCTCCAGTTGGTGGCCACGGCCCTGGTGCTCTCAGGGTGCGCCCTGGTCCTCCTCCGGGGAATCCGGTCCGGGATCGAGCGGGCGAGTCGGATCGTCACTCCCCTGCTCTTCGCGGGGCTGGCCGTGCTCATGGTCAGGGGCCTGACCCTGCCCGGAGCCGGCGACGGCCTCCGCTGGCTCTTCGCCTTCGAGCCGGACCGGGTTACCGCCACGGTGGCCATGGCCGGCCTCAGCCAGGTGGTGTTCTCCCTGGCCCTCGGGGGCACCTTCATGGTCGTATACGGATCCTACATGGCCCCGGACGAACCCCTCGCTGGGAACGCCCTGGCCACCGTGGCCGGTGACACCCTTGCGGGACTCATGGCGGGGCTGGCCATCTTCCCCGCCGTCTTCGCCCTCGGCCTCGAGCCAGGGAGTGGGCCCGGGCTTCTTTTTGCGACCCTCCCCAGGGTATTCGACAGCGTACCTGGGGGAGGGGTTGTGGGCGCGGTCTTCTTCGGGGCCCTTTGCGGGGCGGCGTTCCTATCGGCGGTGGCAGCCCTGGAGGTGCTGGTGGCCGGGGTCGTGGACAACCTGGGTGTGACCCGGAAACGGGCCATCGGCCTGGTCTCCACCGGCGTCCTCCTGGCCGCGGTCCCGCCCATGCTGAACATGCGCGTCTTCGTGCCCTGGGACCTGACCTTCGGGTCCGGTATGCAAACCCTGGGTGCGCTGCTCGCGGCCCTGACCTTCGGGTGGGCCCTGAGCCGCTCCCGAGCCCTGGACCAGCTCGCTCCGGCAGGGACCGAGGGTGCAGGGGGACTCCGGTTCCTCTACTACTGGATCCGCTTCGCCATCCCCGGCGCGATCCTGGGCGTCGGCACCTGGTGGGCGCTCAGCGAGGTCCTCGGCGTGGTGACCCTCTCCTGATTCCCTCGGATCCGGCCCGGCTCGGAACTCGAGCCGGCGGCCGGCCGGGGGCGAAGGGTCATTCGAATCCGAGGAGGGCAGCCAGCTCTTCCTCCGAGAGGTCGTCGGCAGATTTGGTTCCCACCCCTCGTGCGGTCCGGGCGTGCTTCTGGGGCTCCGGGCGCTCGGTAGGCGGCGTCCCGGAGTAGTCGAACTCCTCCAGGTGGATCCGATGGATCTTCCGACCCAGCCGGTGCTCCAGTGCCTTCACGTACCCCAACTCGAGCGCCGTCATGAAGGTCACGGCGGTCCCCACGGCCCCGGCCCGGCCGGTCCGGCCGATGCGGTGCACGTAATCTTCAGGGTCTGTGGGCACGTCGAAGTTCACGACGTGGGAGATCCCCTCCACGTCCAGGCCCCGTTGGGCAATGTCCGTGGCGACCAGGACACGGACCTCACCCTCGGCGAACCGGTCCAAGGCCCGGGTACGGTACTTCATCTGCCGATCGGAGTGCATGGCTTCAGTGGGGATCCCTGCCGCGGAGAGCCGCTTCTGGACCGTATCGGCCTTGGCCTTCGTCCGAGTGAAAACCAGGACCTGACTCCACGCCTCGTCCCCCAACAGGCTCTCCAGCAACTCGTACTTCTTGTCGGGTCGGACCGAGTAGATCTCCTCCTCGATCCCCTCCGCCGTCGTCCCGGCAGGCGCGGCCTCCACCCAGACCGGATCGTCCATGATCCTCAGGGCAAGAGCGTGGACCCCCTGGGGCATGGTCGCGGAAAACAGCATGGTCTGCCGATTACGGGGCGCGGTCCGCAGGACCTCGTCGATCTGGGGACGGAACCCCATGTCCAGCATCCGGTCGGCCTCGTCCAGGATCAGGATCCGGATCCCCGAGAGGTCCACGTTCCCTCGCTGGAGGTGGTCGATGAACCGGCCGGGGGTCGCGACGATGATCTCGTAGCCGTCGGCGAGGGCCTTGTTCTGCGGCCCGTAGCTGACGCCTCCATAGATCGCCTCGGTCCTGAGGGTGGTGCCCCGACTCAGGTTGTGGGCCTCGTCACAAACCTGCTGGGCTAGCTCCCGGGTCGGGCAGAGAGCCAGTAGCTGGAGCCCCTTACCCGCTTCGATGCGCTCCAGGGAGGGCAGCAGGAAGGCGCCGGTCTTGCCGGTGCCGGTCTGGGCGATGCCCACGATGTCCTCCCCCAGAAGGGCCGGGGGAATGGCCTGCATTTGAATTGGAGTGGGCGTATCCCACCCCGCCGCCTCGATTGCCGCCAGGCTGCCGCTCGACAGTCCGAAGCTCGAGAAATCCTGTTCTGAACTCAAACCCGCATCTCTTCCTTTTCCGTGATCCGCTCGGATCGGTCGCCTGCCCCTTCCATCTGTCGGTGGGGCTTTTCACTATGTTATTCAGCGTCGGAATCTAGCAGGTTGGTCGGCAATTCAAGAGCCCACGCACGCGAAGCCCACCAGGAACCCACCCCATGCCGGACTCTCCAGCGCCTCCGACTCCTTTCTCCCCACCCGTATCGGTCCTCTTCGTCTGCCTGGGCAACATCTGCAGATCTCCCATGGCCGAGGGCATCTTCCTGGACCTGCTGGACGGCGACCCCCGCTTCGAGGTGGACTCTGCCGGGACCGGCTCCTGGCACGTGGGGGAGAGGCCTGACCCCCGGGCCCGGGCAGTGGCCGAGGAAAACGGCATCGTGTTGACCAGTCGGGGCCGCCAGGTGACCGCTGAGGACCTGGATCGCTTCCACATGGTGATCGCCATGGACCGAGCGAATCTGGAGGCGCTGGAGGGATTGCGGGCCAGAACCGGGAGCGTGGGGTCGGAGCTCCGGCTTCTGCGCACCTTCGATCCAGAGGCGGATCCCGACACGGATCCCCGCGACCTCGACGTTCCCGACCCATACTGGGACGACGATGGATTCCGGGAAGTCTTCGCAATGCTCAGGCGATCCCTTCAGACCCTCCTAGATCACTTGGAGGAGCGCCTGCCTTGACCCTCCCCGAGTCGATCCTGACCGCCGTGGAGACCGCGCTGGACCGGGCCGGAGTCAGCGCTCTCAGGGACGCGACGCCCCAGGGAGGCGGGTGCATCAATGAGACATTCCGCATCCGGACATCGGCAGGACGAGAGGCGTTTCTGAAGTGGAATCCCTCGGCACCCCCGGACTTCTTCCCGGCCGAGGAGCGGGGCCTCACAGCGCTGAGACGCACCGTCGAAGAACACGGGATCGACGGGATCCGAATCCCGGAGGTCCTGGCCCTGGGCCAAGCCGAGGCGGGCGGCTGGCTCCTTCTCGAGTGGGCCGAGCCGGGAAGCGCCGCCTCGGGGTTCTGGAACGCGTTGGGATCGGGCCTCGCCCGACTCCACAGCGCCCCTGCCCCGGGAGGGCTGCAAGAGCCCAACTACATCGGGCCCCTCGACCAGGAGAACGCCCCGACCCGGAACTGGCCGGAGTTCTGGGTCGAGCGGCGACTCATGCCCCAGTACCGCATCGCCAGGGACGCGGGGCATTTCCAGGGAAGGACGGGTCGAGAGCTGGAAGAGGCCATGGCGCGGATGGCGACGACCCTGCCGGACCTGTCACCCTCCGAGCTCGGTCTGCTGCACGGAGACCTCTGGAGCGGCAACACGTTTCCCGACCGACTCGGGAGGGCTGTCCTGGTGGATCCGGCCGTCTACGCCGGCGATCCAAGGGTGGACCTGGCCATGGCCGAACTCTTCGGGGGGTTCGACCCGGCGTTTCGGGAAGCGTACGACTCCATCCTGAACCCGGGTCCGGAGTACGACCGTTGCCTCCGGGCGGCCTACCAGCTCTACCCGCTGTTGGTACACGTCAACCTGTTCGGCGGGGGTTACGTCCAGGGCGCGCTTGACAGAGCCCGCCGAATCCTGGCTTCCTGACGAACCTCCGGACTAGCTCTGCTGGCCCAGGAAGCCGGACACCCGTCCGATGGCGTCCTCGATGAGTTCGTCGGAGGTGGCATAGCTCAAACGCACGTAGCGGTCATCCCCAAAGGCCACCCCCGGGACGAGGGCCACCCCGACCTCCTCCAGAATCCGTTTACAGAACTCGGACGAATCGGGCATGGAGGCACCCAGCGCGGACTCGATGTTCAGGAACATGTAGAAAGCCCCTTCCGGCTTGACGAAGTCGAATCCGGGGAGCTTCTCCTTCACGAGCCGCACCAGGAGATCCCGGCGGCGGCGGAAGGCCTGCCCCATCTCCCGGATCGCCTCAGCCGACCGCGCACGGTTCTCGTATGCGGCCAGGGCCGCGAACTGGGAAGGCGTGGCGGCGTTCGAGGTCGTGTGGCTCTGGAAGGCCGAGAACTTCTTCGCCACGTCGGCATCCGAGTAGGAGAACCCGATCCTCCAGCCGGTCATGGCGTAGGCCTTCGAGACCCCGTCGATGAGAACCGCGGGGCCCATCTCATCCGCCCCGAAATCCAGAAGACTCGGTGCGGAGGACGAGCCCTCACCGAAATAGATCTCCCGGTAGATCTCGTCCGAAAGGAGCCAGACGTTCCGTTCGCGGGCCCACGCCACCAGGTCGCCCAGTTCGGAGCGGGTGTACACGGCGCCAGTAGGGTTGCTGGGGGTGCTGAACATGAACCCCCGGACGCTGTCATCGTAGACCGCGTCCAGGTCGGCCGCGGTCAATTTCAGATCCCGTTCGCTGGACCCCGCCACGAACACGGGCTCGGCTCGGGCGAGCACGACCATCTGGGGATAGCTCGTCCAGTAGGGCGTGCCGATCAAGACCTTGTCCCCGGGGCCGAAGAGGGAAAACACGGCGTTGAAGAGGGACTGTTTCGCCCCGCTCGAGACCACGACCCCATCGGGGCTCAGAGGTCGCCCGGCCCGGGTGGACAGGACCTCGGCGATGGCCTCCCGAAGTCGAGGCATGCCCGGAACCGGCGTGTATCGGGTCCCCCCCTGACGGATCCCCTCGACGCCGGCATCGGAGATCCAGGTCGGCGTGTCGAAATCCGGTTGCCCGGCACTCAGGTCGATGATGTCTCGCCCTTCGGCCTTCAGGCGCTTCGCGAGGGTGCTCACGGCGATGGTCGCGGACGGCTGGAGCAGGCGAATGTTCTCACTGAACCGCATGTTCACTCCCGGGTCTGGAGACGAACTCTCATGGGCCTGCATGACGGCGGGGGCCCGAATATCAGTGTTGGCAACCGGGGCAGCAAGGCGCCGCCGGTTGCCTGGTTCCCCCGATTAGCGGCAGATTCCGGGCCATGCTCTCCGACGCTGCGGTGTTCGTGTTCGATTACGTGGACCCGCTCTCCTACCTGATCCACCGGATCATGCTGGAGGAGGCGGGGGAAGCGTCGGACACCCCCGGGAGACGGATGGGGCTCGCCGCCTTGGAGTTCCGTCCTCCTCCGGAGCCGTTCCTTTCGCCGGACGATCCGGACTTCGCCCGACGTTGGGCAGTCATGGAAGAGCAACTGGGCAGGGTCGGGGCCGAGATGCCTGCGGTAATCCCCTGGACCCGAAAGGCGCATGAGCTGAGAGCCCTGGCGGAGTCCAAGGGCGTGGGACCGGAGGTCCACCGGGCACTCTTCCGGGCGTTCTTCGAGGAAGGCCAGGACATAGGGCGCGTGGACATCCTGGTCGGCCTGGCCGGCTCGGCGGGACTTGACCGATCTGAGACCAAGGCGGTCCTGGACGTGGACAAGTTCGCCGGACCGATCCAGGAGGAACGGCTCACGGCCTTGGGGATGGGCTTCACTCGCCCGCCTGCCCTCGTGGCAGGGAATGAGAGAACCGAATCGTGGGAGGGGCGGGACGGAGAAAGACAGTTCTCGGACTGGAGGCGATCCTCGCGGAAGCCGAGTCCCTCCTCCCCGAACGCCTCGGGGTGTCGCGGACCAAGCAGTCCGCCCACGGGGCAACATACACCGGGGCGGAGGGGACCGTCGTAATCTCGGTACACGCCCACGGAGCCTATACGGTGGTCGTCACAGACACGGACCGCTTGCGCACATCCCGGATGGACATCGAGGTCCAGCGCTTCCTCAATCGGCTCCCCTACGAGCCGGGCGACGCCGGTGGCTCTGGCCCCGACGACGCCAACTGAATCGGGCAACCCGATGGATTCATTCGAAGAGTTGGGAGTGGGAGAACCCCTCATAGAGGCTCTGGCCGCAGAGGGAGTCGAGGCTCCTACCTCTCTCCAGGGAAAGGCCATGCCGGTCCTCGGACGGGGACACGACCTGGTGCTCAGGAGCGGGCCGGGCGCTGGCATCGTGGTAGCCTACGGCGTCCCCATGCTGGAGCGCTTGACGCCGGATGGGCCGGCCGGCCAGGCAATCGTCGCAGTGCCCGATCAGCTTCGGGCCGCGGGCGTCGCAGAGTCTCTGGGACGCCTTGCCCTCCCATTGGGACTTCAGGTCTCGGCCCTGGACAGGGGATGGGCGGAGGCGGATCGGGCCCAGGTGATCGTGGGGACCCCCGAGGCACTTCGAGCTGGAATCGCCTCCAGCGGGATCGCTGGACCGGGGACGCTGGTGCTCGTTCTCGACGGCTTGTCCCTCATGCTCGGGGCGGGGATGCTGGAGGCGCTGGAGGCGATCCTCTCAACCGTCCCGGCGGAAGCCCAGCGGATCGCGGTGGCACTGCCGATCACGGACGAGACCCAGGGATTCGCGGACCGTCACCTCACTCGTGCCACCCATGTGCCCCCCCGGCTCACCGAAGGCGTCGGCGACCTGGTCCGACGAGGAACGGTCGAATTCGCCATGGTCCGTGAGGACCGGGTCGTGGAGACCATCGATCAGGTGGCCCGACTCCTCGCCGGCGGAGCCTCGCAAGTCCTGGTGTTCTGCAGGACGGAGGATCGGGCGGCGGACCTGGGAGACCTCCTCGACCTGCGTGGCTTCCGTTCCGGGTACCCCGGGGAGGAGGAGGCCGCGGTCTGGCTCGGCGTCGACGATCTGGCCGGGCTTGCCGCGCTGCGAGCTTCCGCCGCATCGGATTCCATCGCGACCCTGTCCATGGACGTCCCCACCGACCCCGACGCCCTGGACCGGCGGCACGGAAGTGGATCCACGGCGCTTGTGATGGTCTTGCCCCGGGAGATCCCTCACCTGGGCGAGGTGGCGAGAGAGGCCGGCTATGGACTCCGGTCGCCCCTGGCTGGCCTGGAGGCGCCCTCGGGCGGAAAGGACTCCGGTGCCCGGCTCCCCGTGGAGCTCTTCGACCTCATGGGAAAGGGGCCCAAGGCCTTCGCGACCCCTGAGGTCGCCCAGCTCGTGGGGCGCTTCTCGGCGGATGCGGTGGCGGGTGCCGCGGTCAAGCTCCTCCTCGAACGCGGTCTGGCGGATCCGGTGGTCGAGGCCGGGGAAGATCCAGACGCGATCCCGAGTGGCGTCCCCACCTGGGTCAAGGTGTTCCTCACGGTGGGGGAGCGGGACGAGGTCACGGTGGGGGACCTACTCGGCGCCATCACTGGAGAGGCGGACATCGAGGGGTCCCACGTGGGCCGGATCGAGATCAAGGACACCTATTCCCGCGTGGAGATTCGGGCAGACCTGGCCCCGAGGGTGGTCCGGGGCTTGAACGGAACGAGCATCCGGGGACGGAGCGTAAGAGCCGACTACGACCGAGGGGCCGCCCGGCCCCCCGGCGGTCGGGGGGAGACCAAGCGGGCTCCGCGCCGGAAGATGAAGCCGAGGGACTGAATCCGGTCCCCCGGTTCGGGACGATTTCTGGGCGCCCGTTACAGCAAAAGGCCCTGCCGCACTCGCGACAGGGCCTTCTTCATTGGAGCGGTCCTCGTGGGACCATGTGGGTGCTACTGGATGGCGTCCTTGAACCCTTTGCCCGCCTTGAAGCCGGGAGCCTTGGAGGCGGCGATCTGGATGGTCTCCCCGGTGCGGGGGTTGCGGCCCGTCCGGGCCTTCCGGGTCTTCGCTTCGAAGGTCCCGAAGCCGGTGATCTGAACCTTCTCACCGCCCTTGAGGGCCTTTGCGATCACGCCGTGTCCGCCGAAGAGGGCATCAATCGCCGAACCGGCGTCCGCCTTGGACATGTCAGTGGCGGCCGCGAGGGCGTCGACGAGGTCGGACTTGTTCATCGGGTATCTCCTGATTGGTGTGGGGTACCGCCGACCTCGGCAGTGGGCGCCGACAGATCGAGTACTTGGTGATGTGGACGCCGAGTGGGTGTAGCGGTCAGGATACCGGAAAACCCATGATTTACTTGGCTTTCGGCTCAACGCGCTCGGCAAGGTGCCCAAGGGTATAGGAGCGTTCCAGGTGCGTCAAGTGGAGCCCTTTGCAGGGGATTCTGGGAACACCTAGCTTCCCCACCGAGGGGCGCGACCAGCCCCGCCACCCACCGACCCCAGCCTCGGACCCGGGTTCAGATGCTGCGCTCCTTCCTCACACGCTCATTCCTCGTACTTGCGTTCGCCGTGCTCCTCACGGCGA
This sequence comes from Gemmatimonadota bacterium, assembly GCA_039591855.1. Classification (GTDB taxonomy): domain Bacteria; phylum Gemmatimonadota; class Gemmatimonadetes; order Longimicrobiales; family Gaopeijiaceae; genus JBDHCV01. Next base: position 24,254 of record JBDHCV010000004.1, read on the forward strand.
TCGGAACCGCAGGCTACATGACCGTGGAGGGTTGGGAGTTCCACGATGCCCTGTATATGACCGTCATCACCGTAACGGCGGTCGGGTACGAGGAAGTACATCCGCTCACGCGAACCGGTCAGTACTTCACCATGGCTCTCCTCACCGGTGGCATCACATTGATGGGAATGTGGTTTGGAGCCGTGGCTGCGGCCCTGGTGGAGCTGGATCTCAACAACATCCTGAGGACCCGTGCAACGATGAAACGTCTGGCGGAACTCTCGAATCACGTGATCATCTGCGGGGCTGGTAGGACCGGCCGACAGGTGATCCAGGAATTCATCGACCTTGGCCGGCCGTTCTTGGTCATCGAAAGGGACCGTCGTCGCATCGAGGAATTGGAGGAGGAGATCCCGGACGTCATGATCCTCCACGGCGACGCCACCTCCGACGAGAAGCTGGAGGAAGCCGGTGTGGATCGGGCCATGGGGTTGGCTGCCTGCCTGAGCGCCGACGCCGACAACCTGTTCCTGTGCCTCTCGGCCCGGGCCCTGCGGCCGGACATAATGATCGTGGCCAGGGGCTACGAAGAGGACACCATGGCCAAGCTCTATCGGGCCGGGGCGGACCACGTCATCAGCCCGAACATCTCGGGCGCCATCCAGATGGCCTCCTTCATACTCCGCCCGTCGGTGGTGTCGTTCCTGGATATCGCCACCCACTCCCCGGACCTCGCCCTGCGCCTAGAGCAATCGGAGGTCCGGACCGGATCCCAACTCGCAGGGCAGTCCCTAGCCCAGGCCCGTATCCCCCAGACGACCGGACTGATCGTGATCGCCCTCCGAAAGGCAGGCGCGGGCCCTCACGATTTCACGTTCAATCCGGTGGCCGACACCGTGCTGAACGAAGGTGATACCATGATCGTTCTGGGCACCCCCCAACAGTTGACCTCCCTGCGGGATTACGTCCAGCAATGAAGCGTGCCCCCCGGGCGGACCAGATCCGCCCGGGGGGCACGCGACCGCGCTCAGCCGTTCTCTCCGCCGTCGCGGAGAGATTGGCCCGGGGTCAGTGGGTCGCCGGCTCCCTCCGCCGCTTGAACAGGGAGAAGATGAACCAGACCACGGCGCCGACGATGGCCAGCTTCAGCGCCACCCCCAGCAGCCCCATCATCATCGCAAGCAGGGGAATGAACAGGGCGCCAAGGATCTTGATCCCCATGACCCCTGCGACCCCCGCCAGAAAAAGCTGGCCAAACGAACGCATGTCCCGCCTCCTTCGGTAAACGATCAGGAGCCGACGGATCGACTTTCGATCTCCCGGCTCCCGGCACTACGGAACTCGCCCTCCGCAGGTTTCGATCAGAAGCGGAACCGGTAGCTGAGTTTCGCGAACAGGCCGTCCCGTTGGGCCGTGATCTGGTCGAATCCGAAAGCGCTGGCATCCGTCATCGCTCTCGAATAACCGAGATAGAACACGGTTCCCGGTGAAGGCTCGTAACTCCCCAGCAGTTCGAAACTGAGGTTATTCGACGCGGAGCCGTCCCTGAGGAGGCACTCCTCGTCGCCGCAGTAGAAGAGCTCCCGACCGGTCACCGGGTCGACCAGCTTCCCGGATTCCTGCGCGCCGTACTCCACGATGGTGCGAAGGAAGAGCGCCTTGTTGAACTGGTACTGGGCGCGAACCCTGGGAATCGTCGCCGAGGCGTAGCGCTCGCCGCCTTCCTTTCGATAGAGAGATTCGTGGCGGAGTCCCAGAGCACCCGAGAGATGGGTGCTGAGGTACAGCGTCAGATCCACGTTCCCGGTGAGCTGATTCGCCGTCTGGACGGGCGCACGGGTGGCGCGATCGAAGATGGGGGTTTCGGACCAACCTCCACGAAGGCTGCCGCGGACCCGTTCCCAGCTCGAGACGTGCAGGTTTCCGGAAAAGCCCATGAGCCCCTGGAACATCCCCTGGTCCGGACGGAACGGGACGGGCTCGCCGCCGTCCCCCTCGGTCACGAGACCTTCATAGGCCTCTGGCCGGTAGTTGAATCCCTTGAGGGACGCAGTGCCCCAAAAGGTGATGTTGCCGCGGAGGGACGAACTCAGGGTGAAGCTCGCCCGGGACTCCTTCCAGGATTCGCCACCCCAGAAGTCATCGTGGTCCCAGAGGCCCGTGATGTCGAACCGGGGACCCCACCGCTCCAGGAGCGCCCCGGGCTCGCCGAAGAAATTGTAACGTGCGCCGACCTTGCCCTCCGCGATCCCCACCCGCCGCAAGAACCCACTGCGTGCGCGGAAGTCCGGAGTGGTGTTGTCCAGGGAAAGGTCGAAGGAGAATGCCCGACCCGAACGCGAGAACTTGGAGTGGAGAAGCGCGCCCGAGGCGGCATCGAGCCCGAGGATCCCGTCCATGCTCCCGGCACCCTGCATCTCCAAGGTGTATCTCCGCCTGAGCACGAACCGGGCGTCGGCGCTGGCCACCCGGTTGTAGACGGAGGAGGACTCCGCCCTGTCGGTGTAGGCCAACCCGATGGTAGAGCTCTCCCCAACGTCCTTCCGGGCCCGAACCAGGTTCACATAGGCATGGGCGTTGTCGTCCGAGGACGTCGCCTCGTCCATCGCCCCCAGGTAGGCGATGTTGAACCCCCCCACTTTCCCGGTGATCTTGGCCCCAGCGATGGGGTTCACGATGGACCGGGTGTACACCAGGTTCTGGGGCAGGTTGAAGATCTCGGTGCCCTCGAGAAAGAACGGCCGGCGCTCGGGTAGATGGATGGCGAATCGCTCGTTCACGACGATCTGACCCGCGTCGGCCTCCACCTGGGAGAAGTCGGGGTTGTAGGTTCCGTCCAGCTTCAGGTTGGAGGTCAATCCGTAGGTGAGATTGAACCCGAACTCCGCCTCTGGATTCTCGTGGGTGAAGACGCCCGACTCGTCATCCAGGGAACCCTGGCGGGAGCCGGTCAGCACCGGGTTGAACTCCAGGAACATCCCCGGATCCAACCCCTGGAGCCCGGCGAGGGTGCCGGACTGGGCGAGTTGGTTCGCTTCGTTGGCCGAGATGGGAGCCCAGGAGGCCTCGAACCCGTTGCGTTGGATTCTGCGGGTCACCTGAATGCGCCAATCTTGGACCTCCCGCTCGGGGAATCGGAGACTCTTGAGCGGAATGGAGACCTCTGCGACCCATCCGTCGGCGTTGATCCGCCCCTCGGAGTCCCACAGAAAGTTCGGACTGTTGTCGATGGGAGGGCCCATCCCGCGTCCGGCGCCCTGGGTCCAAAGCCCGTCATGCTGAACGCCGTAAGGGTTCACCGAAAAGACGAACGCCTCCCGCTGGGCCCCGAAGGTGTCCAGGATCAGCCGAACGTAGTCGTCCGACCGGGTGATGTTGTCGCGCTGCGTGAGCGTGGCCCGAATCTGGGAAGGGTCGTCTTCGAACGCCTCGATGCCGAAGATGATGGCCTTCTCGGTGAGAAGGACCCGTACCCGGGTCTCCTGGGAGGCTGGCGCCCCCTCCACCGGGTCGTACTGGGTAAAGCCCCTGAGGACCGCCGCCGAGGACCAGGCAGCCTCGTCCAGGACTCCGTCGACGTCGATGCCGGCCCCGGCCACGAATGGGCTTGGAACCGTCAACTCCCCCGCCGAGCCGTCGAACCGGAGGGCTTCGTCCGGGCCGGCGACCTCGGTCGCTCGAGCCCGGTCGCCCTCACTCAGCCCCTCACCTCCACTCACGGTGCCAACCTGAGGCTGGCCCGCGAGCGCGACGAACAACGGGATTGTGGTCAGTAGTACCTTCATCTAATCCTCTCGCACCGCACCAATGCGGACGTGATCAATCTCGACCCTGCAGCTCAAACCATGCCTAAAAGACCAGAGAACCGGCGGCGAGGCCGTCGCGACGCTGGCGAGCCCTTCACCCGCGAGGAAGAGCACGCGCTCAAGACCGCACTCCGGTCCGGTTCGTCCCCGGACTGTCCTCGTTGCGGGGGCCCCATCACAATACAGCCGGTTCCCACGCGGACTGATGTCTCCTACGTCAGGCATCGGGCCGTCTTGTCCTGCGACAGCTGTGGAGTCCGGGTAAGCCTGGATTCCTGAGAGGGCCCTTAATCTAACCCACCCCGCACATCCAACCTCCTCAAGATCCCTCAAGGACCCAGATGCTCCTCCCAGCCAGGCGCGGCCCTACCTCACCATCCCTAGAAGACACCGCCTCCGGGTGAACTGTTGAGGGGCCTTCCGCAATTCCGCCGCCCCCCCAATGAAAAAAACCATGGACACCGGTTAGAACAGGTTCCAGATTCACCCTTCGAAGTTGAGTGGAGCGAGGCGCGAGCCACGGAAGGCCCTCGGCTAGGGGCAGATCCCGGCACCACGGTCGGTCTCAGGATTTGCGTCGCGCGCACGGGTCCTGCGAGAATACTCTCGTCCGCTCAGCCCGCGTAATAGGGCGTTCAGCTCACACAATCCGGTTGCAACCCCGCCAAACGTCGAGGATTCAATGAAGGGACATTTCCTGAAGAGGCTCTGCCTTCTCGCCATCCCACTCGCCATGTCCGTGGGAGTGGTCGCCTGCACCGACGAGACCATCGTCTACCGGGACCGACCGGTCTACGACGACCCGCCGGACGGGGCTGGAGACTTCGTCGGCTATACACTCACCGGGGCCGAGCCAGGCGGCGAGATGCCGTCCTGTGGCAACTGCCACGTCGGCCCGAGCGCCGCATGGGAATCCACCGGCCACGCCGGCGCCTGGGCCACGCTCCAGGGCAGCGGTCACGCCCAGGAGTTTTGCGCCGGGTGCCACACCGTGAACGAGTTGGGCAACGCCACCACCGACCCCGGAGGTTTCTCCACGACACAGGACAGCACCCGCTACAAGGACGTGCAGTGTGAGAGCTGCCACGGCCCCGGGCTGCCCCACGTGGCGCTTCCGGACGGGACGGGGCCCCTAGCCTCGATGATCGCGGCGACCGACGCCACCAACGGATGCGGCGAGTGCCACCAGGGCACCCACCACCCGTTCGTCGAGCAGTGGGAGAACTCCGCCCACGGGAGCGTGACTTCGTTCGCCGCCGACCGCGCATACTGCAACGGCTGCCACTCGGGGAATGGAGCCCTGGATCGGTGGGGGATCAGCGCCAATTACATCGAGAAGCCCGACATGGTGCCGGGTAGCGGGAACTATCTGAACATCACGTGTGGCGTGTGCCACGACCCCCATGGCTCCGAGAACAGAGGCCAACTCCGCTTCCCGGTCGACACCAACGACCTGGATCGTCACCTCTGCGCCGACTGCCACAACCGGCGCTCCAGCCCCGACCCCACTTCCCAGAGGCTCTCTCCCCACTCGCCCGAAAAGGCGATGCTCATCGGCGAGGCCGGCTTCTTCTTCCCGGGCATGATCATCGACCCGGGGGAGATCATCGGCACGCACGGCTCTGAGGGGAATCCGACGGTCTGCGCCCAATGTCACGTAGCGAGCTGGACCGTCACGAATGCAGAGACCGGGGATTTCGAGTTCCAGAACGTGGGTCACACCTTCAACGCCATTCCGTGCGTCGAGGACGGAATCGACAACGGGGACAGCGAATGTGACCTGACCCTGGAGGACCGCTACTTCGGCGGGTGTGCGGTAGGGGCATGCCACGGCGGCTCGGAGACTTCCGCCATCGGCCTGCTCAGGTCGGCGGCGGATGGCCTTCGGTTCCTCGCGGGCGAGGTCGATGCCCTTCTCGACCAGGTTCCCGACGGTGAAATCGGGAAGCCGAACGAGATCACCACCGCCGAGGGAGCCCTGTTCAACTACAACCTGGCCCGGTTCGGAGTCGGCCGTGACGGCGCCGAGATCACCGAGCTCCTCGAGTACACCGCGGCTGCAACCCACAACGTCTATCTGATGCGGTCACTGCTGGTGGCATCCATCGAAGCACTCAGGGAGGACTATGGGTTGACTCCGTCGCCAGCGTACGACGCCTTCATCGACGGCAACCAGGAACTCCTGCCAAGGTGGACCGATCAGTAGCAGTGTCTTTCTGACCTATCCCAGACCGAATGGAGAGCCGTCCGCAAGCCGCGGGCGGCTCTCCATTCGTGGGGGTTTGCGGCATATGTTCCATCGGACCAGATTGACCGAAGTGAATCCCCGTCAGCACCCCCTCTTCGAGAGTTGATCCCCCAGATATGGCCTCCCTGAGACCTCTCGCCTCGGGCGTGAAAGCCTGGTTGGATCGATTGAGCACCGGCTGGGCGGTCGTCCTCTTGGCAGGGGTGACCGTCGCGGCGGTCACGGGCGGAGTCTTTACGTACCGGATGTACGACTACGTCCAGCACGACAACGACTTCTGCCTGTCATGCCACCTCATGGTGGATCCATACGAACTGTTCGCCGAGAGCGCTCACCGAGGGATGGGCTGCAAGGCATGTCACCAGCCTACCCTGATCCAGCGCAGCACCATGGGGCTCACCCAGATCCTCGAGAATCCGGACTCCCTTTCAGCACACGCTCACGTACCCAACCAGCGTTGCGTCACATGTCACGTGGAAGGAGACCCGGAAGAATGGCTGCAGGTCGCCAACTCTGCCGGACACCGGATCCACTTCGAGTCCCGGGAGCCCGTTCTCGACGGGCTGCAGTGCGTCCAGTGTCACTCGTCGTCACTCCATCAGTTCACGGCCTCTGACGAAACCTGCGGGCAGTCCGAGTGCCACACCGACACCAGAATCCAGCTCGGCAAGATGGCCGGACTCACGATCCACTGTGCCGCATGCCACGGCTTCAGTGCCGTGGTGCCGGCGGTGGAGACGGGTTCGCCTGCCGCGGCCGAGGGCCTGACGCCCCGACGCGCCATCGCCCCCGACGCCGAGACGTGCCTGAGCTGCCACGCCATGCGGGCGATCATGGACCTGCCCGAGGAAGACCCGCACGAGGGGTTATGCGCGTCCTGCCACAACCCCCATACCCAGACCACACCGGCGGAGGCGGTGCAGTCTTGCGGCACCGCGGGTTGTCACGAAGACCCCATGAGCGGCACGCCCCTGCACAGTGGCTTGGCGCCCGGAGTGATGGAGAACTGCCTGGGGTGCCACCAGGCTCACGGCTTCCAGGCGCAGGGGAATCAATGCCTGGACTGCCACGCGGATATTTTCGAGACCGATGCCGCCCCGGCGGGGATCGCGGTCCTCCCGCGCTCCTCGGGAGTGGTGCATGCCTCGCTGGGACCGGCCATCGCCAATGCGGCCCTCGAGTCCCGGTCCTTGTCGGCGTCCCCGGCCTCGTCTCTAGAGACGTCCCTGGTCCACCCGCCAACGGGGCAGGTAGCCCGGGACTCGGTTAGGTTTCGGCACCAACCCCACCGGAACGTGGATTGCACTTCCTGCCATAGCGCCGATACGGGCCACGGATCCCTCCTCATCACGGGGATTTCCGACTGCCGGAGTTGTCACCACGCAGATCCCTCTCCGTCACCCGGCGGCTGCAACGCCTGCCACGCCGACGAGGCTCACCCGCCTCAGCCATACCCGGTAGAGCGGACCCTCACCATGTCGGTGACCGAGCCCGTCTCCAGGTCACTCCCGTTCGACCATGAGGATCATACCGGGGAGTCGTGCGGAACCTGCCACGTGGACGGTCTGACGCTGAGCGCGGCAGCCGTGGACTGCAGTTCCTGCCACCAGGAGCACCACGAGATCGGCAATCAGTGCCGATCATGTCACGTTCCGGCTCCAGCTCCGGCCCACTCCGTGCAGGTGCACCTCGGGTGCGCCACGGCCGGGTGCCATCAGAATCTCCCGTTCGGAGGCGGAGTGCCGCGCCAAAGGGAGTTTTGCATGACGTGTCACCAGGACAAAGTCGACCACCGGCCCGATGAGCCGGATTGCAGCCAATGCCACCAGCTACCGCCCCCCGGCCCGAACGCCGAAGTGAGGGGGGGAGTCGACGGATGAATGGACCCCGGGGTTCGGCCGGGGTTCTAGGGGCCCTGCGGCCGCTGGTCTCCGGCTTGGCTCTGACCGCCATCCTCTCGACGCCTCTGGCCGGTCAGGGCGTCCGAGGCACGGTCCAATTCCTCGGGCGAACCATCGAGATGCGTCCCCTCCTTCAGGACACCGTGTCTCTGGACCTGGTGGAAGAGGACGAGAACGGGCGTCTGACCTTCGATGGGAAGCCGGTGTACTGCGTGGGCGGACCCACGTGCGACTACTGGCGTTCCCTCCCCACCCAGACCGCCGCGGTTCTTTCGGCGGACGTCTCGGTGACCGCCTGGGGTCTCGGCGTTCAAGGGCTCAGCGCCACCACCGTCTTCCGTGTTCGAGGGGATACGGACTCCGACTTCGTCTGGCCCCAGAGCCAGCGAACCTTCGACGCCATGCTGGGATACCTCCAGTACGTGCGCAGCGGTTTGCGAATCAGAGCCGGTCGGCAGCGCACCCTTTCGGGCCTCGGCTTCTCCGGGTTCGATGGGCTCGACGCCATGTGGGAGCCGCTGGACTGGCTCAGGGTGGAGGGGTATGGGGGTCGCAGCCTCGCCCGTGGGCTCAACGAGCCCCGACACGAGGCACTAAGGGGACTGGAGAACTTCCACACCGATCAGGATGCCTATCTGTTTGGCGGATATGCGGAGTTCGAGCCGTCCCCCGGGAGCACCATCTCGGTACGTTACCAGAGAGAGATCTGGAGAAACCGATCGGCGCTGGTGTCCGAACGGGCGTCCGTCGACTTCCGAACCTCGGCCCTCCGGCCAGTCTCCTTACTGGGGGCAGCGGACTGGGACTTTGCCTTCGGGAAGCTCGGGAAAGCCCATCTCACCGGTCAGGTTCCCTGGCGCGACGCGAATCTCCTGTTCGAGGCCACGGCGCGCCGTTATCGCCCCTACTTCGAACTCTGGACGATCTGGGGCTACTTCAGCCCCGTCGCATACAACGAGGGCGAGTTCCGGGTCACCTGGTCCGGCATCCCAAACATCCAGATCTACGCCCTGGGTAGCTATCTGAAGTACGAGGACAGCAAGACGAGCAGCCTACCCTGGGGGGAGTTGGACGAGGACATCACCCGCTTCGGGGGGGGACTGAGCTGGACGCCCTCCCAGACGTTCTTCATGGAGGGCGAATATCTGTTCCAGTGCTGCGCGGGTGCCTACCTCAGTTCCGGAGAGGCCCGCTTGCGCTGGCAACCCCACTGGCGCTTCGGCCTGACCACCTTCGGGACCGCGTTCCAGCAGTTCCAGGAGTTCCGTATCGGAGAGGGAGTCGGGATCGGCGCAGGCCTGACCCTGGATCTGGGGATCACCCGCAGGTCGGCACTGTCCGGGGGCATCTCCACCTACCAACTCATGTACAAGAATCAACCTGCCGCAGAGGACTGGGATCAGTTGCGAGGATGGATCGGGCTCAGGATCGACTTCGGTGAAGACCCGGGGATGGCAGCCGTCCGCAGGAGGACCCGATGATACGCCGGGCGAGCTTGCTGGCGCTGGCGGTCATACTTGGGCTCGCCGCGCTCCCGATCGCGTCCACCGCCCAGCAGCAGGGACCGGGGCCCGATCCAGAAATCGGATTCCCCCACGGCACCCACGCCGGGCTATTCCCCCTTTGCACAGGTTGCCACACCGGAGTCCCCACCGGAGACCGGGAAGCGTACTTCCCCACCCCCGAGACCTGCACGAACTGTCACGACGGCGGCGACCTGCAGGGGATCGAGTGGGAGGGTCCCCAGAGAAGGGCGAGCAATCTGGCGTTCCGGCACACGGACCACGCCCGGGCGGCCGCGGACGAGACGCCCGCCGTGGACTGCGGCAGCTGTCACTCCAACCCGGGGGCCGATCGGATGGAGCAGTTCCACCGGACGGACCCAAGCCAGTGCCTCAGTTGCCACGGGTCCCCTTCGGACCAGCACTTCGCGGGCGTGGATTGCACGAGCTGCCATGTGCCCATCGCGTCGTCCGGGTTCGGTCTGGCCCGCTTGGAGAGCCTGGCGATTCCAGCCGACCACGACCGGGGTGACTTCCTCGCATCGGCTCACGGCCAGCTCGCGGTCGAGAGCACCAGCCGGTGCGCCACCTGTCACACGCAGGACCGCTGTGCGTCCTGCCACGTGAACGCGGCGTGGGTGGACGAAATCCAGGCCGTGCCCCCTGCGCCGGCCAACATGCTCCTCCCCGTGGTGGCGGTCCACTATTCCACACCGGACAGCCACGGCTCCTGGGAGTTCATGGACGCACACGGGGCGATGGCCAGCAGGGACGCATGCTCCACCTGCCACACGCAGAACGACTGCACGGCGTGCCATGTGAGCCCGGCCCCCGGCTCCGCTCAGGCTCTGCCGACCCGACCCCAGGTGGTCGCCCCCGGCGTGGGCGTGGAGCGATCGTCCCCCGGAAGCCACGACTCGCCGTTCTTCCTGCAGGCCGCTCACGCCACCCTCGCGTCCTCGGACGGAGCGAACTGCGCGGCCTGCCACACGGAGGAGTCTTGCGTCCTTTGCCACAGCGCTCCCATTGCACCCACCTACCACCCGGCGAACTTCGCTCAGCAGCACCCGGCGCAGGCGTACAGCCAGACTCAGGAGTGTCAGAACTGTCATAGCCAGGAGGAGTTCTGCAGGGCCTGTCATGTTCAGCAGGGGATCACCAGCCGGGGACGCCTCGGTCCGGGTTACCATGACGGACAGGCGGTGTGGCTCTTCCAGCACGGCAAGGCGGCTCGCCAACAACTCGAGACCTGTACCTCCTGCCACACCCAGGGGGACTGCATGCAGTGTCACAGCATCAAGGGCGCGTTCAAGGTCAACCCCCACGGGCCCGATTTCGATGCGGAACTGGCGAGCAAGAAGAACGCTCAGATCTGTCTGGCCTGCCATCTCGAACCGCCGGTTCGATGAGGAGGATTGAACCATGAGGCCAATGAAGCGACTCCAGGGGCTGGTCCGCAGTGGCGTCCTTGCCATGCTCCTACTCGCTGGATGCCTGCCCGAGGACCAGCGGACGGGGTCCATCGACGCTGACACATGGGCGGAAGTGCAAGCGGCCTACACCCCCGAGGTGAAGGCGCAAATCGACAGTGCGAACGTGGCTTACAAGGCCGCCGAGTATCCCGTGGCCCTGGCCCACTACCAGAAGGCGCTGGAATTGGACGCTGAAGTGGCCGCCGCTTGGTTCGGGGTGTACATGGCCGAACACGCCATGGGCAATCTGGAGGCTGCGGATGCCGCGCTGGAACGGGCGCGTGAACTACTCCCGGGGGCCAGTCTCCTGGAAGAGAATCCCGAGCCCCCATCACAGTGACTCCCGAGGAAGCCCAGATGAGAGCAACGCCCTTTCACCGAGTGCGAAGTCCCCACTTCCGCACCGCCCTTCGCCCGCTTGCGGTTCTGGGGACCGTGCTCCTGCTTTGGGGCTGCAGCGAGCACGAGTTCCATCCACCGGACAGCCAGGAACGAGTGGCGGCCGCCGAAACGGTGTTCGCCGAGCTCAGGTTCGACACCCTGACCTGGGAGAGCGAGGACGAAAGGCTGTTCGCGGGGAACCTGGTGTACGCCACCACCTGCAGGAGATGCCACGGGAGCCTCGGGCTGGGCGACACGGACTACGCCCGGAATCGGAATCTGGAGATTCCGTCGCTCGTTGAACCCGGCTGGGCGCTGGCCGACTCCCTGGACGGAGTCCGGCATCGTGTCTTCGTCGGGCACGAGGGGGGCATGCCCGTCTTCCAGTTGAGCGGCTTGTCCATGGTGGAGGTGGACGCAGTCTCGGCCTATGTGCTCTACCAACTACGTCCCGACGTGTTGGGTCAGGAGGACGGCGCGGACGCCTCCGGGGGGTCTGGGCCCGGAAGCTAGTCCGCCGATCTTTGCGGGGTGCCGCCTGAAGGGGGCGGGTGCGCGTTTTCGCGCACTCGCCCCCTGTTTTTGTGCGCGATCTCGCGCACCACCAGCTTCCGCTCGAAGTGCCTTGGAACTCTATGTCACAGTATTACATGGATTTACGGCCACGGTCCCGGTGTGGCCCCACCCTTGTACTTAGAGAGTGCGAACACCGCGACCAATGGCGGACAATCGATACCACATAGAACGGAGCAGATCATGAGCACCCAGACCTCCATCACCAACGAAGCGGGCACTGCGGTTCCCGTGCGTCGTCAGATCGGAAGGACCGGTCGGGTGGCCCTCAGTTGGGCCATGGCGGGCGGCATCGGGCTCGGCGGCGTCGCCGTATCCCTGATGACACTCATGGGGCGGATGAGCGCGAACGCGCTGATGCTCACGACCACTGGACTGTTCATCGTGGGCGCGGTCTTGGGCTTCGCCCACGGGGCGGTCCTGGGCGCGTTCGGCAGGAACGAGGGTCGGACCCGCTCCGACGCCGTTCGCTCTCTGGGCAAAGGTGCCCTGTATGCGATCCCCGGACTGGCCGTGGCTTGGCTGGCGGCGAGTTGGATCTCCATGACGGTGGTCGCACGCTACACGGCCACGATTCCCGCGTATGCGGGCGCCGCAGTGGGTTGGATCGGCGGAGCCATGGTCTTGGCCTGGGCCACGGTAGAGGGCGTCAAGGCCCTTCGGATGGCCTATTCCCGCTGGCCCGAATGGCAGCTCGGAACCGCCGTGGTATCCCTCTCCTTCGCCGCCCTGCTGGTGATCTTCCTGTCGGACCGGCCGGAACTGTGGGGCACCCGTCTCCGGGTTACCGAGACCGGCGCCGTGCTCATGGCCGCCGTCAGCGCCCTCTGGATCGTCGGACCCATGACCACCGTGGGAATGATCGCCCTCAAGAAGATCGCTCCCCCGCACACGCTCAGTGACTCGTTCGAGTCCAAAGGAGCACTCCTCGATCTGGCGCTGGCCCTGGGCGCCGGAACCGCCATCGGCCTCCTCTCCGCGCCGTTCCTCGCCGGCACGGCTGCGACCTCGGCCATGGCGCAGGGCACCCTCGGCACCCTCGCGGTGGCTCTCAGCCAAGCCATGGTGAACGAGGTCCTGCTGCGGCTGTTCGTCATGACCGGCGTGGCCTGGTTGATCCTGAGCTGGGGCCGGGCCAGCAAAGAAGAGGCGATCCTGACGGCGGTGGTGGCCGCGGCGCTCATGGAAGTCCTCCTCCACCTGCCGGGTATCTTGAACGCCGGCTTCCCGGGGCAACTGGCCACGGTCAGCTACCTCCTCACCGCTGTCATGATCCCTGGGCTGGTGTTCGGAGCTCTCTACTACCTGCGTGGCTTCCGGGCCGCGGTCTTGACCCACGCCGCTTCGGTAGTCGCTCTGGCCGTCGTGCTCCTGTAACCCGGAACGACGGGACCGATCACCCGAACGGGGGGAGCTGGCGCTCCCCCCGTTCTCATTTGCTCTCAAGAAACATTTCAAGGCACAAGAATTGCGACATGGAAGGAACTGGAGCCCCACGGTTCCGCAGAACGGAGAATCACAGCGCCGCAATCCCGCCGCCGCGGTCGTCTATTCATAGATCCTCGGATCGGCAGGTGCCGATCCGGGCCAATGCGCGAGGATCGAATGGCCGTCTTCGCCTGGCTCCGGGCCCTACCGGTTCGGACCAAGGCTTTCATAACGGTGGCGGGTGCAGCCATAGCCTTCCTGGGTGGTTCCACCTACCTGTCCTTCCGCTATTGGAGGGCCGAAGCCCTCCTGGCCGCAGAGCAGCAGGCCCTGTTGGCGGCAAACTCGGTCCGGGCCGCAGTGGAAGCGGCACTCTCGTACGGATCGCCGGCCCAGGCCCGGTCCACCCTCCACCGCCTGGTCGACTCGTCGCCGGCCACCTCCGCCCGGGTATACTCCCGGGACGGGACCGTGATCTATTCCTCCGACCCCACTGAAGAGGGAAGCAGGACCCCTCGAATCTGGGTCCCGGACGTGGCCGAGGTGCCTACCGATGGGCTCGTCCAGTCGGCTGCCGACGAAGACCTGGTCCGAGCCTTCCTTCCAATCACTTCCGGGAGGGGAGGAACGCTGCAGGTCGCGTTCTCCGTCGCCCACGTAAGAGCAGCCATGGACCGGGGCGCCAAGCTGGGGATCGGGCTCATGGTCGGCGCCGGCGTCGTGATGACGGTGGTCATGCTGGGCATGCTCGAGAAGGAGGTGATCGGCCCCATCCAGAAGATGGACGAGCTCCTCACGAGGGAGCGCGGCCCGCCCCCAGCGGAGAACGGGGCGTCCTCGGACCAGATGGAACGAATCCAGGCCTCGGTGGAGGACCTGATTGCGAGAGAAGTGGAGGCGGAACGTCGCTTCGAAGAGCAGGAAACCCTCATCCACGCCCAGTCGGGGCTGGCCCAGGTCGGGGAGTTGGCCGCGGAAATGGCCCATGAGTTCAAGCGGCCGTTGGCGTCCATCTCCACAGCTCTGGAGCTGTTGGGCCAGTCATACGTGATCGACGAGTCCGGTGGAGAGGTGATGGAGCAGGTGAACGAGCAGATCGCCCGGCTCAGTGACACCATGCAGGACCTGTTCTCCCTCGCCAAGCCCGTGACCATCGAGCGGGAGCGCACAGATCCCTCTGACCTCCTGGACGACTGTCTCCTCGAGGCCGCCGGACACACGGGAGCGGAGTCCGTGGAATTCACGCAGGATTACCCCCGGGACCTCCCGGCCGTCTGGGTAGAGCGCCGGCGCCTCCAGCAGGCCTTCGTGAACATCCTGGTGAACGGGATCGAGGCCATGCCCCGGGGCGGAGAGATGAGGGTGTCCGCCCGCCCGTTGGCGGACGTCAGCGTGCTGTTCGAGTTCCAGGATCACGGACAGGGGATGCCGGAGAGTGAAGTAGAGAAGGCATTCAAGCCCTTCTACTCCACCAAGCCCCTGGGTACCGGCCTGGGTCTTCCCCTGGTCATCCGCGTGGTCCGGGCGCACAAGGGTCGAATCGGAATCGAGACCGCACGAGGAGAAGGAACGACAGTACGGGTGTGTATCCCGGTGTTCGACCCGGACGCCAGCGAACCGAAGGAAGAGGAATGCGGAGCGCGAGAGTTCTCGTCGTCGACGACGATCGCCTGATCCGGACCGTGATCTCCGAGCGCCTCACCAGCGAGGGGCTGGAGGTCATCGCCGCGGACTGTCTCGAAGCCGCCCGGGCGGCGCTGAAGGACTTCACGCCCGACGTGGCCCTCCTGGACATCAGGCTCCCCGACGGCGTGGGCACCGACCTCCTCCAGGAGTTGGTTGCCGAGGGCCAGACCTCGTGCATCATAATGACGGCTCACGCCACGGTTGAGTTGGCCGTGGAGGCGCTCCGTATGGGTGCTTGGGACTTCCTCGAAAAGCCGTTCTCCCGAGGACGCCTCGAAGCTACGCTCCGAAGCACCCTCGAGCGGACGGCCCTCCAGCGCGAGGTTCGCGCCTGGCGGGAGATGGGAGGCCTGAAGGGCAAGATCATCGCCGGAAGTCCGGCCATGAAAGAGGTCCTGGATCTCGTGGAGCAGATCGCTCCGGCCGATCACGCCACGGTGCTCATCGAAGGAGAGACAGGCACGGGCAAAGGTGTAATCGCCCGCTCCATCCACGAACTGAGCCCTCGAGCAGCGGGGCCCTTCGTGACCGTCACCTGTTCCGCTCTGGCCGAGTCCATCATGGAGTCGGAGCTCTTTGGCCACGAAAAGGGAGCGTTCACCGACGCGCGGACCATGAAGCTCGGTCTCGTCGAGATCGCCGACGGCGGCACCCTCTTCCTGGACGAGATAGGCGAACTCTCCCCTCCCCTGCAGGGCAAGCTCCTCCGATTCATCGAAGAGAAGACCTTCCGACGGGTGGGAGGGACCCGAGACCTGACGGTTGACGCAAGGGTGGTCGCGGCGACGAACCGGGAACTGGAAGAGGCCGTGGAGGCCGGAGAGTTCCGGGCCGACCTCTACTATCGACTCCGGGTGGTGGACCTCCGGCTGCCCCCTCTCCGAGATCGGCCCGGGGACATCAGCCGGATGGTCACGACATTCATCGACGAATTCAACCGGGAACTGGGCCGGTCGGTCCAGGGCGTCGACGACGGCGCCATGGAGAGACTACGCCGCCATCCGTGGCCCGGAAACGTACGGGAGCTCCGCAACCTTGTGGAACGATGTGTGCTGTTGGCACGGGGGGATCTCCTCACTGTGGCGGACCTGCCGGTCGGCCTCCGAGGAGGCGCCGAAACCGCCGGGAGCACCGCGCAGCTCAACCTACCACCCGACGGGCTGGACCTGGAGGCCTTGGAACGGAGCCTGGTCGAGCAGGCCTTGCTGCGCGCCGAGGGGAACCGGACCGAAGCTGGAGCCTTGCTCGGTCTCAGCCGGCATCAGATCAGAAACCGACTCGCGAAGTACGGATTGGACGCATGACATCTGAACGGAGCATCCCGCAGATCGCAGGGGCCGGGGCCGGCCCACTCTGGAGGTTCGCCCTCCTGGGAGTGGCCCTCTCCCTTGCGGTTCCCGGACTGGCAGCCCAGCAAGGAGCCGTGGAGTCCGACTGCGCCGTCTGTCACCAGGAGCTGGAGTTCCTGCGCCAGCGCACCACTTCCCTCGATGAGGCCAGGAGGCTGCTCGTTCCTCTGGACGGATTGCACGCGTCCGCCCATCAGGGACTGGATTGCGCCGAGTGCCATACCGGATACCGCACCTTCCCTCATGCTGAGGCACCCTACTCCTCCTCCCGATCCTGCTCATCCTGTCACCAAGAACAGCGCGCCGAGTGGGGAGAGGGAGTCCACGCATCACCGGACAGGACAGGGGCCGACTGCAGGTCCTGCCATGGGACGCACGACGTTCGATCCGCTGCGGACCTGAGGGAGGATCCGGGAGCGCGCAAGGCCATGGAGCAGGGGTGCGAGGGGTGCCACGAGACTTCAGGCCTCCCCGCTCAGGACGCACATGCCAGCTCCGCCGCGTGCAGCGGATGCCACGGTTCCCATGGGATCTCTCACGTGGACGAGCCCCACTCCCCGGTCGGACCCGAACGGCAGTCGGAAACCTGCGGCGCTTGTCATGAGGACGCAGAGGACGCGTGGAGCCAGGGAGCCCACGGTTCGGCCGTGCAGGGTGGAGCGGACGGCGCACACGTCACCGCAGACGCCAATCCGATCACGGACTCCGAGCAGGGTCACCGGGACCTGCCCACCTGCGGTGCATGCCATTTGTCTCACAACACGCTGAGCACCGACCACCCCGACTACCTGGTTCGCGCCTCGGAGCAATGCAAGTCCTGCCACCACGAGTACGCCGACACCTACATGGACTCCTACCACGGACAGGCCACGACCCTGGGTTCTCGAGCCAGCGCCACGTGCGTCTCCTGCCATTCGGCCCACAGCGTATTTCCGGCGACCGACAGCCGGTCCATGGTCCACGAATCGAACCTGGTCGAGACGTGCGCGACCTGTCACCCCGCTGCGACCGCGAGCTTCGTCGCCTTCGCACCGCACGCCGACCACAACGACCGTGAAAACTACCCGCTCGTGTATTGGTCGTACCGGCTGATGACCGCCCTGCTGATCGGGGTGTTCACCGTGTTCGGCCTGCACACTGCCCTCTGGTTGCTCCGCCTCACGGTCTTCGCGGGCGGCCCCCAGTCGGATCTGCCCAAGGAGGACGGATGACGACCGAGACTGGATCGCCGGCCCCGACCCGCGAGGTCCTCGCCCTGGACTCCGCTCAGCGAGGCGTCGGTCCCTTCGTGTGGCGCTTCAACCTCTATCACCGGGTAACGCACGCCCTGGTGATGGTGTCCTTTCTGCTCCTGGCCGCTACCGGGCTGCCGCTCCGCTTCAGCCAGGCCGACTGGGCGGGTCCCATGATCGCCCTCTTCGGTGGCGTGGAACGGGCCGGCCAGCTCCACCGGCTGGGCGGCGTCATCACCTTCCTCTACTTCGCCATGCACCTGGCCTACGTCATCGTGACGTTGGTCAGGAGCAAGGACCGCATGAAGCTCCTCTGGGGACCCGAGTCCATGGTTCCCCAGCCCCAGGACGTGAAGGACTTCATCGGCATGTTCCGGTGGTACCTCGGGAGGGGCCCCCAGCCGGTGTTCGGACGCTATTCCTACATGGAGAAGTTCGACTACTTCGCCGTCTTCTGGGGCGTGGCGATCATCGGCGGCTCGGGGCTACTGCTCTGGTTCCCGGAATACTTCGCCGGCTTCCTGCCCGGATGGGCGTTCAATATCGCCACCGTCATCCACGCCGACGAGGCCCTTTTGGCGACCGGATTCATCTTCACGGTCCACTTCTTCAACGTCCATGTGCGTCCGGGGAAGTTCCCCCTTGACGAGGTCATGTTCACGGGACGGGCCACCACCGAGTACATGGAGGACGAGCACGGGCTGATCGACGGGAACTTGGAGACGCTCAGGGATTCGGCCCCCTCGGCCACACCTCGGATCGACCACCCCGCCCCGCCCCCCGGACGGAGGCTTTCCGCCGTCGGCGCCTTCCTGGGGTTCATCGCCCTGGGCGTCGGGCTACTACTCATCGGGATGATCCTATGGGCCGCATTGTTCTACTAGTCGCACTGGCGCTCTTCGCCTCGGCCTGCGACGACCCGTCAACACGCGGGCCGGGTGACCCGTCGCACCCGGATCTAGCGTGCAAGGCCTGCCATGACGGGGGCCTGTCCGATCGCGCCACTCCCGCCACCTCGGATGCGTCCTGCACCGCCGCCGGGTGTCACGCGGACGGGGGACCGGGAACGGTCCTGGTGTCCGGGACCCGGATACCACATCGGGAACACGGAGACACGGCGGTGGCCAGGCCGTCCTGCGCCGGGTGCCACACCCACGAGGGCCCGGGGGCATCGCTGGCAACGACCACGGACGCCTGCTTCCTGTGCCATTCCCAGAGGCTGACCGGCGAAGAGACCAAGGACTGCATGTACTGCCATCCCCAACCTCAGCACATCGCCTTTGCCAGCCAGGGCACGCCGATTCCACATTCCGGTGTTCCGTGGGTAGAAGAGACCTGCATCCGGTGCCATTTCGACGTGTCCAGGGCCACGACCCACGTGGACCTGTCCAGTTGCACCGACTGTCACAGCGACACCCGGCGGGCGGCCCAACTGGGAGCGGGAACGGATCTCCACCCCGGCCACGAGGGTCTTTCCTGCACCCAATGCCACACCTCGGACCAGCATCGCATTCGAGCAATGAGTTCAGCCGTGGCCCTTCGATGCTCGGACTGTCACTCCGTGGACCACGGAGTGGAGGTGGACGAAGCCTGGAACGATCCCGGGGGCTGCGACGCCTGTCACGAGAACTCCCACCAGGCCCAACAGGCCCTGTTCCTGGGCTACGTACCGGGGCGCACGATCTCCCAGCCCAGCTTCAAGTTCCTGGCGGGCATGACCTGTCGCTCCTGCCACACCCGGGGCACGGACCCGGACCCGTTGTCCCGGGCCGTCACCCCGGAGGACCACGTTGCGGCAACCGCCGGAACACCGGCCTCGTGCGGAGCCTGCCACCGATCCGAGTATGGCCGCATTCCCGACTGGTGGACCCGGGGAGGGAGGGAGCGGGTCGCGGCGGTCCGAGGCTACCTGGAACGAGCCGAACGGACTCTCGGGGAATCCTTGCCCGATACGGCAAGCGTGCTCCTTGGTCGGGCCCGAACCGCCGTGGAGTTGGTGGGCAACGCCGGCGTCCAGCACAACCTGGAGCTCGGTGATCGGGTATTGCGGGAGAGCCTGGACCATATCGGACTGGCCTATCGCCTCTCGGCCCAGTTCCCGCCGGCGGCTCCTGATCTCGGGACCCCCGCCCGTCGCTGGTTCTGCTCCTCCTGCCACTACCCCATCGGGCAGCCGGCCATCACGGGGACCATGCCGTCGGAGCCCCACGCGGAGTTGCGGAGAAAGCTCGAGCGTCAGTGGGTGGATCCCGCGACGGAGCTTCCGCTCCCACCCCAGTAGAGAGCAGCCCCATGCAGACAGCGGCGGCCACCTTTCGGTGGCCGCCGCTGTCCCGCCCAAGGGGTCGATGCTCGTCCCCGCCCGAACTTCATCCCCCCGGTCGGATATCCGACCGGGCTTTCCCGGCTAGGCTTGTTCGCTCTCCTCTCGGGAGAGTCGATCCAATCGCTCCTTCATTTCCGGCGGAGGAACCAGGAACAGGGGGCAGAGGGAGCCGGTGCAGACGGTTCCGTGATCCAGGCAGACCAGGTCGGCCGGGTTCGGATCGCCCGAGTCCGCTCCGGGCTTGAGCGTGACCCGAACCTCCCGATCACAAGCCGAGCAGTAGGCCTTGTGGATTTCCATCCCCTCTCCTTTCGGCAATCGGACCGGTTACACCCGGTGTACGACACGAGCAACCGATCCCATGTTCCGCAACAGGCCATCCCTCTCCGGATCCGCCATCCCGAACGCCGTTGTGGCCGCGGCGTCGGCGACCATGCAGGTACCGGCCTCGACGGTGAGGGATCGCTCCCCCGTCACTCTCGGAGCGCCCGTGTCGGTATCGAAAAGGTGATGATACCGGCGAGAGCCGTATTCGAAGTATCGCTGGTAGTCGCCCGAGGTGGCCACCGCAACATCACTCACGACCAGTTCCGCGATGGTCCCTTCGACGTCGTCGGGATCCCGGACGCCCACCCTCCAGCCGTCCCCGTCCGGAGAGGTCCCAAGGGCGTAGAGATCGCCCCCCGCATTCACGAGGCCACTCCCGATCCCCCACTCCCTCAGAGCCTCCACGGCTCGATCAACCCCGTAGCCCTTGGCGATTCCACCCAGGTCCAGGGATACTCTGGGGTCGTCGAGATAGACCGCGGGCAGGCCGTTCTCCGAGCCCACCTCTACGCTCCGATACAATCCAGCACGTGCGAACCTCCCCCACTCTCCGGAACCCGGAGGCCGGGTACGGCTGGAAAGGTCCCAGAGGTCCGAGACCCGGCCCAGGGCCGGATCGAACCGCCCACCGGAGCCCTCGGCCCAGCGCAGGCCCTCCTTCACCACGAACGCGGTACCCGCGCTCACACCCACTGGGCGCGCGCCGGCCATGGCGTTCGCCCGCCCGACTTCGGAGGTGGCGTCGTACCGGCTCATGGAGCGGTGCACCCACTCCAGCTCGGCCACGGCCGCGTCCAGAGCCCGATGGGCGTAGCGCTGGTCGGGATGGACGACCAGGAGGTCCGCCACGGTACCCATCACGGGGACCGAGCGCCGCACCACATGTCGCCTGCGCCGAGCCAGCGGAACGGCAGCCACGACGAAGGCCCCGATCCCCAGGGTCAGCACCTCGCGCCGGGTCGGGTGGCGCCGAGTATTCTGTTCCGGTGATCTCATCCAGGAATCCTCCTTCATCCCCACCAGCCGGCGGGATTCTTCTCGTCCGATGCGTCCCCTGACGCGAAGCTCGCGCCGTGGGGTGAGTCCGTGACACCCGTGTCGCAGGCCCCGCCTTCCGTGGTGCCGCAAGCCCCCCCACAGTCCGTGCACCCCCGGTGCCCGAGCCGCCGGGACATGAGACCGAACGCCACGAACAGGGCACAGAAGACCAGGACCCCCAGGATGCGCTCGGTCATGACGTGAACAGCCCCGCAAAGCCCATGAAGGCCAGCGAAAGGCTGCCGGCGATGATCAGGACCAGGCCCATGTTCCGGGCAATGGCGGGCACCGACGAAAGCTCGGCTCGCTCCCGGATGGAGGCCATGAGGACCAGGGCGAGTGTGAGCCCGGCTCCGGCCCCGAGAGCGTAGACGAGCCCTTCCACGAGTCCGTATCCCCGGTTCGTCTGGAAAAGGGCGAGGCCCAGGATGGCGCAGTTGGTCGTAATGAGTGGGAGGAAGATCCCCAGCTCCCTGAACAGCTTGGGGCTCACCTTCTTGATGGTCATCTCGGTGATCTGCACCAGGGAAGCGATGACCACGATGAAGGAGATCAGGCGGAGATACGGCGCATGCGGCAACACGAACGTATTCAGGAACCAGGCGCACAGCGAGGTGATGGTCATGACGAAGATGTTCGCCATCCCCATGCGTAGGGCCGTCTCCACCCGGGCGGACACGCCCATGAACGGGCAGAGCCCCAGGAAATACGCCAGCGTGAAGTTGTTCACCAGCATGGCGCCGACGAAGATCAGGAGGAGTTCGCCCATCAGAACGTCCCCTCCTGCTTGGCACCGCCGGGTGCGCCGATGGCCGCGGGACCCGTCTCCCAGCCTCCCGGCCCGTACATCTCACCGGGGTCCACCCCGTGGGTCCACTGCCGAACGGGCTGCCACCGGGGTTTGTGCCTCTCCTCCCACCAGCCGAAGACGACGAGAATCACCCCCAACGTGAGGAAGCCTCCCGGGGGCAGGATCATGACGATCCAGGGCTCGAAGGACGGACCCATGACGGCGTACCCCAGAAGGGAGCCATTGCCCAGGAGTTCTCGGACCCCTCCCATCATGAGGAGGGCGATCATGAACCCGACGCCGGTCCCGAAAGCGTCCAGGAGCGCCCGACCCACGGGTCGCTTCGACGCGAACGCCTCCTGTCGGCCCAGGATCATGCAGTTGACCACGATGAGGGCGATGAACGCTCCCAACTCCTTGTGGATGTCCGGAACCACGGCGGCGAGTACGAAGTCGGCAATGGTCACGAACGTGGCGATGATGAGGATGTATGCCGAGATCCTCACCTCGCCGGGGATGAGCTTCTTCAGTAGAGAGACCAGGAAGCTGGAACCGGTGAGGACGAAGAACGTGGCGATGCCCATGGCCAGGGCGTTGGCCACCGTGTTGGTCACTGCCAGGGCGGGACAGAGTCCCAGCAACTGGATCAACACCGGGTTCTCGTCCCAGATGCCCCTCATGAAGTCCTGCCGCGGACTGGTCTCCCTCATTGGCCTCCTCCGACCCGATATGAATCCAGAGCCGGACCGATCCTGGCGAGCTGGTCGTTGATGATCCCGATGACGGTGCGGGACGAGATGGTAGCCCCCGTGATCATCTCCACCTCCTTCTCGTCCCCCGTGGAGTCGCCCGTCTTGATCCCCAGGATTGGGGCCAGGACACCTTCGAACTGTCCGACGAATCCCATGTCCTTGATGATCTTGTCCCCAAGGCCAGGCGTTTCCTTGGACTCCAGGACCTTCATGGCCAGGACGCGACCCTCCATGTGATCGTAGCCGAAGATGAGCCGGATCACGTCCTGGTATCCCGAGGCCTCGCCCTGGACCGCGAATCCTACCGTGCCACCGCCCTCGTCGAATCCGAGGAAGACCCGGTCCGCATTGGTCGAGTCCACGCCCGCCGGCAAGATGTCCGTCACCTGGCCATCGTAGACGAAGAGGGGCTCATACCGCTCGGGCCCTTTGAGAACCTCCTGGACCGCCTCCTGGAGCACCCGAGCCCGGTGTGCATCGATCCGGGGCTGGGCCCAGGAGAAAACCAGGACGATGGCCAACCCAGCCAGCGCACCCGCCAAGGCCAGGGTGGTCACGAGCCGCCACGACGGCACCTCGATCTCTACCGGAAAGGCGGAACCCGGGGGAGTACCCCCTTCCGTCGGGGCACCCTCCACGGGGATGTCCGGACCCACCACCGGTAGCTTCCGGTCGTCGCTCATCCCGCCGACTCCCCGGTAAGAGCGGCCTTCCCGCGGGCGTGCCCGAACACCCGAGGCCGGGTCCAGCGGTTGATGAACGGCACCAGCGCGTTCATGAAGAGAATGGCGTACATGACCCCCTCGGGCAGCCCCCCCCATATCCGGATGAGGACCACCAACACGCCGATGCCGATCCCGAAGACCCAGGCGCCCATGTTGGTCACGGGAGAGGTCACCATGTCCGTGGCCATGTACCAGGCGCCGATCATGAGCCCACCCGAAAACAGCATGAACATCGGGCTGGGGTAGCGCGCCGGATCGATGAGGAAGAAGAGCCCGGACAGGAGGGCGACGGAGAGCAGGACGCTTACCGGAATCCGCCAGTTCAGGAAGTTCCGCGCCGCCAGATAGAGCCCGCACACCAGGATGAGGACGCCGGCGGTCTCTCCAAGGGAGCCCCCCGTGGTTCCCAAGAGTAGATCCGTCAGTTCGGTGCCCTGACCCTCGAACTTCATGAGCCCGAGGGGTGTCGCCTCCGTGGTGACGTCAGGGGCGGACCCGGTCATGAGAGGCCAAGCCAGGTTCGGCCCCCGCAACGCCCACCACGACTCGGGCTGAGCCGGCCAGGTGGTGAGGGAGGCGGGGAAGGCCGCCTGGAGGAACGCTCGCCCCAGGAGTGCGGGGTTGAAGACGTTCTGGCCCAGGCCGCCAAAGATGACCTTGCCCGCGCCGATCCCGAAAACGCCTCCCAGGAACGCCATCCACGCGGGGATGCCTGCCGGGAGAATCAGTCCCAGCAGGAGGCCCGTGATCATGGCGGACCCGTCGCGGGTAGCCCCCTTGGGGCCCAGGAGACGTTCGGTGAGCAGGGCTCCCAGGATGGAGGCGACCAGAACGATCACCGCGCTGGGCCCGAAGAAGTAGATGCTCACCGCCACCACGGGCACCAGGCTGTAGACCACGTTCCACATGATGGTAGGCGTGGAGTCCGGCGCCTTCAGGTGCGGGGAGGCGGAGATGTGCAGGCGCAGATTCTCCACGAGGCGAGCATCGTCCCGATCCCACCCGGTCCCACGCCGCCTGGGATCGCTCATCACGCCACCTTCCCCGGCTGCTTCCGAAGCGCGGCCTTGCTGAGCCCAAACATCTGGGATAGTGGAATGCTGGACGGGCACACGTACGAGCACGAACCGCAGAGCATGCAGTCCATGAGGTCCCACTCCGCCATTTCCTCATACCGGGCAGCCCTGGCGAGTTGGCCGAGGCGCTGGGGATCGAGGAAGACGGGACACGCGTCGAGGCAGCGGCCGCACTGGATGCACGGCAGGATTTCCCGGGGGCGGGACTCCTTCTTGGTGAGCACCACGATTCCCGACGTGGCTTTGATCAGGGGCGTGTCCAGGTCCGGCTGGGCCGTTCCCATCATGGGTCCGCCGAAGATGATCTCGGTGACGTCGGGCTTGAGCCCGCCGCAGAACTCGAGCACGTCCCGGAGTCGCGTGCCCACAGGGACGATGAGGTTCGAGGGCCGATTCAGCCCCGGTCCGGTCACTGTGACCACCCGCTCGATCAGGGGATGTCCGGTCTCGAAGATCTCGGCGATGGCCGCGATGGACCCGGCGTTCTGCACGACCACACCCACGTGGGCAGGGAGCTTTGCGGTGGGGACTTCCCTGCCCGTGACTGCGTGGATCAGCATCTTCTCGGCCCCCTGGGGATACTTCACCCGCAGGGGCTGAACGATGATGTCCAGATCTTCGGGAATCGTCCGTTCCAGCGCCTCGATGGCATCCGGCTTGTTCTTTTCGACCCCGATGACCGCCCGGGAGACCCCCAGGGTCTGCATCATGATCCGAATGCCGAAATGGACCCGCTCGGGGTACTCCACCATCACCCGGTGATCCGATGTGAGGTAGGGCTCGCACTCGGCCCCGTTCACGATCAAGAGGCCCACGTCCACGCCTTCGGGAGGAACGAGCTTCACGTGGGTGGGAAAGCCGGCACCGCCCAACCCTACCACACCGGCCTGCCTGACCGCCTCGACCACGTCCTCCCGGCTCAGG
Source organism: Gemmatimonadota bacterium (assembly GCA_039591855.1). Lineage (GTDB taxonomy): Bacteria > Gemmatimonadota > Gemmatimonadetes > Longimicrobiales > Gaopeijiaceae > JBDHCV01. The sequence continues at coordinate 49,769 of JBDHCV010000004.1, forward strand.
CCCTCCCACTCCGGGACGATCCGGGGCCGAGGGGTTTGGGGTGAGAAGGGGTCCACCTTGATCCGGACCGCCTCGGCCTGGCTCCCGTCCGGATGGGGCCACCATCCGATTTCCACGACCTCGCCGGCCGCCGAGGCATGGATCGGCGAGGAAATGTAGCCGTCGGGCGCGGCGATCATGTCACCCCGCTCCACGTAATCCCCCTTCTTCACCAGCAGGACCGCCGGGCGTCCCGAATGCTGGCGGAGGGGGAGCACCACCTCCGTCGGGAACGGCATCCGCCGGATGGCGACCCCGGAGCTGAGGTCCTTCGAGTCCGGGGGGTGTACGCCGTGCCGGAACGAGAGTGCGGAGATCAAGGTCAGGATCCGGTCAGTTGAAGGGCTCGGCCCGCTTGATCCACTTCTCCAGGTCCTTCTCCTTCGGGTTCAGCGGAGTCCCTGGATGGATGATCACCGCCGGACAGCGCTCCGCGGCCTTCACGATGTCCGAGAACGGCCCACCCCTGGGATCCTTGATGTACGCCTGCTTGTTCTCGTCGTAGACGAAGAGCTTGGAGTTCAGGTTCGTGCACTCGTTGCAGCTGGTGCAGCGGGCCGTCTCGATGTACGGCTCCATGACCAGATCATCGTCGTCCTCCTCCTCTTCCGCGACCGCGACCTCCGCCGGAGCCGATCCGGCCTCAGGAGGTTCGGCAACGGCGATGACCTGAGCCGCGGGTGCCTGGGCTGCCGGCAGGACCGGGGCAGCCACTCCACCCGCGACCGCACCCGAGGGAGGCACCGGCTGCACTCCGCTGGCCTGGACGCTCTCCAGGAGCTGGGCCACCGTCATGCTCTGGGCCGCAGGCGCCCGGAGGAGCCCTTCCGCCATCTTCCGGGCGATGAGGCCCGGATAGGTGGCTCGTAGCTGAGCCATCTGGGCCTCGTACTCCTGGCGCAGCGCCTCGGCCTTCCGATCGAACTCGGCCTCGAGCTCGTCGGCGATGGAATCCCGGACCGTGTCCGAAACCTCGAGACCGGCGAGCTCCTTCCACTGGTGCCAGTGAAGGAGGCGATCCTCACCCAAAGCTACGATCTCCCGGCTCACTCCGAGACGAGCGAGACTGTCGTTCTCTCCATGGGTGTGGATGAAGGGCGCCTTGCCCTCCCGCTCCTCCCGGGACAAGGCCATGTACTCGTGGTAGAGCACATGCGTGTCCTCGTCGTACTCGTCGGGCTTCAAGAACCAGAAGTGCTTGCCGAACCGCCCCTCCGTCGCCGCCCAATCCGCCGTGGTGAGGGGCAACTCCATGGACTGCTCCTGGCCGTCTTCGTCCGTGTACTTGAAGTCGTACACCGGCCATTCGCTGTCCATTTCAGGATTGCCGTCCAGGTCCACGCAGTCGGCGAACGTCCCCCCGGCCTCCGGATCATAGACCACGAACGGGAAGGCCCTGGACTCCAGGGCGAGCCTGGCGGAGTGAAGCGCCCACTCGTCGGCCACCCCGTGCTCCACGGGGCAGGGCGTATAGATGCTGAAGACCGACGGCCCTCGGTAGTGCAGCCCCCGAATGATTCCGGAGATCATGTGGTTCGGAGCCGCCTGTGAGGTCTGGAGCACGTAGCTCCCCCGGTGGGCCATGGCGATGAGGGCCAGTTCCTTCCGGGTCTCGGTCTTTCCGTGCTGAGCCTTGCCGAATCCCGCCATGTCCGCGATCTGGCCAGTGAACCCGGAGGTGCAGGATTGGCCGCCAGTGTTGGAATACACCTGGGTGTCCAACACCACCACCCGGACCGGCTTACCCGAGGCGAGCAACCGGGAGAGGTTCTGGAACCCGATGTCCAGCATGGCGCCGTCTCCCCCCATCGCCAGGATGGGAGGGCACAGGTTGAATTCGTCGTCGTCGAACTGCTGCCAATCGAACGCCTGGAAGAAGGGCTCGTCCCGGACCGGATCGTAATCGTCGGCCAGGAGCTTCTCGGCCTTCCGAACGCTGATGAAGTTGTCCGCCATCTTCCGCATCTGGCCTTCGAAGATCCCGATGGCCACGGAAGGGGCGTCCTGGAACAGGTGGTTAACCCAGGGGAAGGGATAGGGGTTGTAGGGGTAGGTGCTGCCCCAGACGGAGGAGCATCCCGTGGAATTGCTGATCCCCATGGGAGACCGGCCGTTTCCACTGGGTCCCTCCACGTACCGCCAGCGCAGGTCCTTCAACTCCTTCCTGGCCTGGGAGAGTCGATCGATGCGTAGCCTCGCCTCATCGTCCACCGGAAGGGCGGCGTGGTCACCGGAGACCAGCTCGTCCAGATCCAGATCGGCGCCCGAGGCCAGAAGGGCCCGGATCTTTCCGTCCAGGTCACCGATGAGGCCGTCCAGCCGCTTCACGAAGTTCTCGACCCGTGGGCGCATGACCCCCTCGATGGTCGAGACCAGGATGTGGACCGCCGTCTTCTCACCACACCCCATGCACGCGCCGTCCCCACCGGCCATGGTGCGGTAGTTGTCCTTCTTCAGCAGGAGGGACGAGAGCACCCCGATCCCCTCCTCGAGGTTCGAGATGTTGACGTAGCGATCGTCGGTATCGGGGAGGTTCTCCCAGAGGTCCCAGTTCCGCCGGAGGCGATCCACGATCTCGTCGGTCTGCTTGACCGTGATCAGGGCGCCCTCCGGACACACGTCCACACAGATGTTGCACCCTTTGCAGGCCTCGGGATTCACCGTGATCGAGAGCAGCCCCCCCGTGCCCTTCTGCTTGTTCTCGGGCAGATCGAAGAACGGCGTGGTCTTGGCGAAGGGGAACTCGTCGAGTACAGGGAAGACGTGGCTCCACTCCTCGTCCACGGCGGCCCGTCGCTCAGCGTCCCAGCCCAGCTTCTCGACGACGTTGGCGTAGGCGGCGGTCGCTGCCTCGCCGAAGGTCTTGAAGGGTACGCCCTTCAGGATCTTCCGAGCCTCCCGGGACAGGTGGGGGGCGATCTGCTGGAGCCGGCTGAAGCTTCGGCCATTCTGCGCCGTCTTGATCGCCGCCTCGAGGACCCCTTCCACCGGGGTGACGAGACCGGGGATGGCAGCGTCCGGGCACTGCATCCAGCACTGGGAACAACCGGTGCACTTCTCCGCGATGAAGTCCGGAACCTCGAAGCGGATGTTGGTCATGTCCCGGACGGTGGACGTGGCCGCCGGGATCGCGGACAGGGCCGCGAACGGGTCGGCGATCATGTCTTCCTTCGAGACCTGGCAGAACGCGCAAACCTGCTCCCAGAACCGACCCTGATTCGCAAACCCCGGCTCCGCCTCCGGGCTGTCCAGAAGCCGAGGGAGGTGGGGCATGACGTGTGCCCCCGGTTCGTCCTCCTCCACGGGTCCGTGGGGGACCTCGAAGAGCTCGGTGAAGCCCCGGGCGATGACCCGGACGTTGTCCTCCACCACCCGTTCGCCCCGGTGCCCGAACTTCTTCTGGATCTGGGCCCGGATCCCCTCCATCAGGGATTCCTCGGTCAGCCCTTCCCGCTCCATGATGGGCGAGGTCTTGAAGAAGGCCCCCATGAACGCTGTGCCCTGCATCCGATAGCGAAGATCGGGGTCACTGGCCTCCTCCGACGCGATCTTGAACGCATCGATGGCGTAGACCTTGATCTTCTTCTGCACCAGGGTCCGCTGAGCTTCTGCCGGGAAGTGCTCCCACACGGCCTCGGGAGAGAGATCGCTCTGGATCAGGAACACCCCGCCCTCTGCCAGCCCGGCCAGGGGCTCGGAATTCCGGAAGACGTTGGGGTCCGGCGAGAGGACCACGTCCACGTTCTTCAGTTCGGCGTTCAGCCGAATGGGTTCCTTTGAGAGCGTGGCGTAGAAAGTCGTGGGTTGACCCTTCTTCTCGGACCCGTACTTGGGGTTGGCCTTGATGTGGAATCCGGCCAGCTCATGGGACGTCAACGCAACGTTCTTGCCCATGGTGATGGCCCCCCATCCCCCAACCGAGTGGATCCGGATGGAAATGGAATCCTTCGGCATGAGGTTGAGGTTGCCCGCCGACTCCAGGGCCAGTTCCTCCAGGTGCGGATAGCTCTCGAGGAGCTGCTCCTGCCATATCTGGAGCTTGGGCATCCTGGTGTTCTTCTTGATGAACTCGAAGCCCAGGTAGAAATGCCTCTGCCTCCGCGACTCGTCGACCATGTTCTCCACGGCCGCGATGAGATCGCCGGGCTGGAGGTCCCGGCTCCCGAAGCCGAAGCCGGCGGCGTAGAAGTCCGGTACCTGCTCGGGAACGAGGGCGGCGAGCCCGGGATGTGGCACCCGGCGTCCATCCCCGCCCTGGGCGACGCGACCGTTCTCCAGACCCTTGGACATGGCCGCACGGATCTCACGAAGGACGGGCGGATCCACGGCCAGAGGCTGATCCAGACGCTCCAGGACCGTGACCCCCTTCTTCCCTGCCAACATGTGGGTGATGAGATCCGCCGGGAACGGCCGGAACATGGTGAGGTTCAGAACCCCGACCTTCAGGCCCTGCTCCCGCAAGTGGTCCACCACGGCTTCCGCGTTCGGAACCACGGACCCCTGCCCCGCCATCACCCATTCGGCGTCCTCGAGCCGGTATCCCATGGCCCGGGCGTGATGACGCCCGGTCAGGGCGCCGAACTCCTCCATCGCCAGATCCGTGAGTTCCTGGACGTGGTCGAAGTAGAAGGGCCGCTGGGCGGCCACACCCTGCGCGTACGAGTCCTGGTTCTGCACCGAACCGAAGAGGGCCGGATAGTCCAGATCGAACAGCTCGGGGATCCTCCTGCGCCGCTCACCGAACACCATTCGCTGGGCCGGCGTGGGACTCTCGATGATGTCGGCGGGATCTCCCAGGTACTCCTTGACCAGCTCCCTCTCCGGGAGCCGAATGGTCTCCAGCACATGGCTGGTGAGGAACCCGTCCTGTGCCGCGATGCCGGGGTTCAGGGAAAGCTCGGCGATACGGTGCGCGATGAGCGTGAAGTCGGCGATTTGCTGGACGTCCTTGGCGAACAGCTGGAAGAATCCGGAGTCGTCCACCGCGTGGTAATCGTCGTGACCGGCGTGGACGTTGAGTGCCTGCTTGGTCATGGCCCTGGCGGCCACGTTGAGCACGTAGGTGAGGCGCTTGCCCGAGGCCGCGTAGAGCGACTCGTGCATATAGGCGATGCCCTGACCGCTGGAGAAGTTGGCGGAACGGAGTCCCACCATGCTCATCCCAGCCGTAACGCCGGCTGCGGCGTGTTCCCCTTCGGGCTCGAAGAAGATCAGACGCCGGCCGTTGACGTTGGTCTTCCCGGCGGCAACGGCCTGGGCCCAGCCCTCCCCCATCTGGGTCGACGGTGTGATGGGATAGGCGCCGGCCGCCTCGCTTGCCGCCGTTTCCATCTCCACCACGGCGGTGCTTCCGTCCATGGCCTCCGGCGTTCCCGGATACCTGGGAGCCTCCGTCCCGGAGGCCGGGCGCTCCTGCTTCTGCTTGATCATCGACTATTCGCTCCCAACCAGCTCGAGCTCTGCAAACCCCTGGGCGCCTTCGACCCACACGATCGCGTTCGTGGGGCAGCGGGAAACCGCCTCCGGGTTCTGGGTTTCGATCTTCCCGTAATCCACCACCGCCAGACCCTGATCGATCTCGATCAGCCCGGGGGCGGCATCCTGGACACATCGGCCGCAGGCCGTACATGCCACCGAGCAGACCGCCTCGGCCGCGTCCCCGTCCAGCAGGTTCCTGCACTGAACGATGAGTTTGTGATCCAGCGGCATTAGGACGAAAAGGTCCAGGGGACACGCCACCACGCAGTCCCCACATGCCGTGCACTTGTCCACGTCCACCAGGGGCAGCTCGTTGGCCGTCATCAAGATGGCGTCGAAGTCACATGCCACCTGGCAGTCCCCGAATCCTACACATCCCCAGGCGCAGCCCTTGCCACCTCCCGAAACGGAGACGGCGGCGCCGCAACTGGCCAGCCCATGATAGCGGGCCTTCCGAGGCGCCACATCGGTCCCCCCGGCACAGAGCAGTCGGGCCACGACCTTGCTCGCCTCCCCCGCGTCCACTCCGAGAAACTCGGCCAGTTCCTCTCGCTCCCCCTCCCCCATCACGGTGCACCCGGCCGGGGCAATCACCCCCTCGACCACGCCCTCGGCAAAGGCGCGGCACCCGGCGAGGCCACAAGCACCGCAGTTGGCGCCGGGAAGGATATCCACGATCTGATCGATCCTGGGATCCTCCCAGACCTTCAGCTTCTTGTTGGCCAGCGCGATGAGCACACCGAAGGTGAGCCCGACGCCGCCGAGGATCAGAACCGAGGTCAGGATGCCGGATGGGTCCACGGACCGCTCCTCAGTTCCCGCTCAGATCGGCGTTTTGCAGGAGCCAACCTGCAAGGGCACCGGCGGGGTCCGAGGCCGGCGCCGCCGGCTGGGCCGCTGGGACCGGTGCAGGGGCTGCCGCCGCCGGGCTTTCCCCCGACGAGGCACCGTCGGTCGTACCGGCTCCCGCCTCCGGGCCCGCCGACGGAGCGTCCGTCCGTCCGAGGCCCGATTCGCTCAACGCACGCAGATGGTTCAGGTCGCGGGCCTGCTGGGCAGCGCTGATCGACCCGACGCGGACCTTGCTCGCCTCGTCGGGAAGGAACGACACGTCCAAGCCCGACCCGGGGGCCGCGGATCCGTCGTACCGGAACAGGGCGCACCCTTCGGGCACGACCGCAGCCAGCCCGGGCACCTGGGCCGCGGCGAAATCCGTGAGTTTCTCCGGGGCGTCGACCTGTTCGACCCACAGACCCGGGGCGATGAAACCCGCCAGCGACGCGACCGGGGCCTTGCCGTCCACCACGAGGACGAGCTTCACGGAACCATCCAGGAATTCGGCCAGGCCCCCGGGGATCAGGTCCTCACCGGCAACCTGGACGATCAGGGGCGGCGCGACCCCGCGCTCGTCCCGACTCCACCTACGGAACGGGAAGCCCTTCTGGGATGCGTCGTGGGCGTCGCCGCCGCCACCACTCTGGGCCGCCTCGACCAGGCGGGCTGCGGCAAACGCCCGGCCCACCTCGGCGAGAGCCTTCGTGACGGTGTCACGGAGATCGCCGCCCGGAGCCACCCGGGCGATATAGAGGTCCTCGCCCCGGCTCTTCAATCGGGTGAGGGTCTCCAGGGCCACATCCAGTTCGTGACGGACCTCCCGGTCCAGCGACTGGGTCTCCTGGAGCAGGGCCGCGAACCGATCCACGTCGATCCGCCCGGCGGCGAAGGTCCCCAACTCCTGCGCCACCCGTCCCACCTGGTCCTGGTCCGGGTCGCGATGCGTGTTGAGGAATCCCCGGATGTCATCGATGGAGAGGGTGAGGGTCTCGTCGAAACGCGCCCGGGGCCCATCCAGGGCCGCAAGAGCGCCCTGAGCCAAAGCTTCAGACGGCATAGCGATCGAACTCCTTTTCCATGATCTCCATCTTCTGATCCACGGTGAGGTGGGACAGGTGACGCGTCTCTTCGTAGATGGGCCGATCCTCGTCCCGGAAGAACACGCCGATCCGGAGATTCTCCGACTCCTTGGCCATGGTGCGTGCGGCGTCGATGTCGGAGGGATCGTGGACCACCCGGTTCTTGTAGATCTTGGTCAGATCCGGCAGGTCGATCCCGTTCTCGTGGACCATGAACTCCAGGGCGTCGGGCTCCCGCACCGCACGCTGAAAGAGGTCGGCCGTGAAGTGCGGGCAGCGCTGCATGATGCGCACGAAGGAAAAGCCCCTGTGGTCATGGGCCGCCTTCAGAGTGGCGTAGAGGTGCTGGGGCACCCACTCGGCCGTCTGGGCCACGAAGGAGGCGTTGGTGACGCCGAGCGTCGCCTCGATCGGATTGAGGGGCGGCAGGTAGCTCCCCCGAGGCTGCGTGTTCGACTTGTACCCCTGGGGCGTCGTCGGAGAGGTCTGCTTCTTGGTCAGTCCGTAAATGTTGTTGTCCAACAGGAGCGCGACCATGTCCACGTTGTACCGGATGGCGTGGATCCAGTGACCCGCACCGATCGACGTGCAGTCCCCGTCTCCCATGACCACGAAGACCTTCAGGTCCGGCCTGTTGAGCTTGACCCCGGTGGCCACGGGAAGAGCCCGGCCGTGGATTCCGTGGAAGCCGTAGGTGTTCATGTAGTGGGGAAGCCGGGACGAACACCCGATCCCCGATACAAAGACGGTGTCCTCGGGCTTCAGCTGGGCCTCGGCCAGGAGACGCTGGAGGGCGGTGAGCACGCCGTGGTCGCCACACCCCGGGCACCATCGCGCGACGGCGCCCTCGTAGTCGCCCATCGTGTACTCGGTGCCGTCGTCGTGGTCGAGTTGGAAGAGGGAGCAGGCGGAGCTCATGCGTTTCCTCCCTTGGGGGTGGAGCTTCGAATCACCTCGTGGATGGCGCCGGGACGAAGCGGCTCGCCCAGCACCCTGGTCCAGCAGTCGATGTCCACCAGCGTCGCGGCGCGGAGGAGCCAGGCCAGCTGACCCATACGCCGGTTCTCCTCGGTGATGAACGGATCTCCGATCTCGTCGGAGTAGTTGATCTCCACCGTCATGACCTTCTTGAATCTGTTGAAGATCTCCTTCAGCCCGGGCTCCAGCGGGGAGAGGAAGGTCAGGTGGAGCGAGGACACCTTGAGCCCATCGGCCCGGGCCCGATCCACCGCCTCTTCGATAGCGCCCTTGGTGCTTCCCCATCCCACGACCAGCAGGTCCCCGGAGTCGTCTCCGTTGACGGTCGGGGGACGCAGGGTGCTCTGAAGGACGGCCAGCTTCCGGCTCCGCATCGTGGAGCTGCGCTGATTGATGTCCGACGCGTAGGCGACCTTGCTGCGCTCGTCGTGGGCCAACCCGGTCAGGGTGTGCATCCCCCCGGGCGCGCCCGGAATGAATCGCCGGGACAGTCCCGTGTCGGGGTCCCAGTCGTACGGCTCCATCCCGTCCGGAACAGGACTGAGATCGGGCGGGGAAGAATGCCAGTTCGGATCCATCTCGGGCCGGCGGAAGGGCGCCACTCCAGTCGCCAGGTTCGCGTCCGTGAGGACGATCACCAGCATCCGGAAGGTCTCCGCGATGCGTCGGGCGGTGATCATGCTGTGGAAGCACTCATCGATGGAAGAAGGTGCCAGGACCACGTGGGGCGCGTCACCCGGTTGCCCGAAGATGGCGGCCAGGAGGTCCGACTGCTCTACCTTCGTGGGGAGACCCGTGGACGGCCCGCCGCGCTGTACGTCGATCACCACCAAGGGGATCTCGGTCATCGCGGCGAGGCCCAGGAACTCTGTCTTCAACGCCAGCCCGGGGCCCGAAGTGATGGTGAAGGCCACCCTGCCGGAGTAGGAGGCGCCGATGGCCACGCCGGCAGCGGCGATCTCGTCTTCGGCCTGGTGCACCATGCCCCCGAACTTCTCGAACACCTCCCCGAGGTGGTGGGAGACGGAGGTCGCGGGAGTGATGGGGTACATGGCCGCCAGTTCCATTCCGGCGGCGATGGCGCCCAGGGCGACGGCCTGGTTCCCGTTCATCACCACCATGGGCTCCTCCGTGGGATGGGGCGGGACCTCGATCCGGAAGTCCAGGTTGTCCCGGGCCCACGCCACACCCAACTCCAGCAGGGCGTGGTTCTTTTCCGTGATCTCCTGCTTCTTGGTCCGGAACGCGAAGGCGATCTGGTCCCGGACGAGCTGGATGTCCCGGTTGAAGATGTATGTGAGCAGACCCAGGGCGAACATGTTCTTCCCGAGACGGGCGTCGTCCACGACCTTGAGGCACTCCTCCTCCATGGGCACCTCGACGATCCCGTACCCCGCTTCCTCAAGCTCCGAGATGGCCTCGACCCACTGGGCCTGGATCTTCTCGTCGTCGTGGCTCTTCCACTTGTTCTCGATCAGGAGGATGGCGTTGTCCTCCAGGGCCCCGAGCATGTGTCGGTAGTGAAGGACCTGCTCGTTGAACGCCACCACCACGTTGGTCTTGTCACCCCAGTTGGTGACGGGCTGGGACCCGAGCCGAATCCGGTTTCCACTGGCTCCTGCAGGGTCCCGGGGTGGGGGCTGGACCTCGGCAGGGATGATTTCGACGGTCCAGACGCCGTTCCCCATCTTGGCGGAGACCGCGCCGAAGATCTGTCCGCACTTCTGGGCTCCCTCCCCGGAGTCGGACACGATCTCCACGGTGTAGAGGTCCGTCTCCAGGACCCGGATTTCACGGCCGTCCGCCGTCTGATGGACCGCCTCTTCCCCGAGCATGGGGAGCTTGGTGGACATAAGCGCCTTCTTCTTTGATTCCGCGGTTTGTTTGTCGCCGTGATCCGGCAGCTCGAGCCTCATCGACTACTCCCCCAGACACACAGAAAGACCGCACACCGCCCCCGGGTCACGGGGGGCGGGGACCCCGCGCCTAAAGGCGGCGGCGGTACATAGCCGAGCCTTGTCGTCGCAAAGTATGTGCCGGGGGTAGACTTCACAGCCTCGTCCCCCCCCGCCCCGCCTGACACGGCGACGCGTATGCCCTCAGATGAAGATGGTCTGGGCTCCGTCGGCCTTCTCGAAGAAGTCCATGGCACCGATGACCTCCTCCACCTCGTCCACCAGGTCCTCCTCCTCGAGGCCGAACATGTCCATGGCCATCCGGCACGCATAGAGCTCCGCGCCAGAGGCCTCGAGGATCTCCAGCAACTCATGGATCGAGGGAATATCGATCTCCTCGATCTTCTTCTTCATCATCTTGGTGGCCAGGGTTTCCATGCCGGGAAGCCCGGCGATCATGGCCGGCATATGGGTGGCCGGATTGCCCACGATCCCTGCGTGGAGCTTCTCCACCCGCTTCTTGGTGATGATATCCATCCCCCAGAAGGTGAAGAACAGAACCGCCTCGATCCCCATCATCCGGGCGGCATTGGCGAGGATCAGCCCGGGATAGGCCATGTCGAGGCTGCCCTTGGAGCAGATGATCGCGATTTTGCGAGGGGTCTCGCCGTTGCCGTTGCCGTTGTTCATCGGTTCTCCGATCTATGTTCGTCGGGTCGGCTGCTCACCGTCCGCCGCCGCCCGAGCCTGTTGTGTCCCACCCCGGTGCCCAACTGTCCCAGGCCCGGAGCTAGATGCATCCCTCTCAGACACAGCCCTTGGGCTTGGTGAGTCCAGAGATCTTCGCGGCGAGGACACCAGGGCCCCCGGGGAACAGCTGATACATCTCCTTCATGGAGACGTCGGTGTTCTTGGTGATCCTGCGGACCCCTGGAGGGGTGCCCATGGCTTCGTTGTCTTTGCGGGCGAACTCGATGACCTGCCAATGGCGATCGGTGAGCTCGATGCCCGCGTCGGCGGCGATGGCCGCGGCGATCTCGCGATTCCATTCCGACGGGTTCACGAGGAATCCGTCCACGTCCACTTCTACGTTCTGTCCAGCGAAGGTTGCGGTGCTCATTCTTCGGTTCTCCTGGGTCGTTCAGGCCCGCCGGCGGCGGGCTTGGATTCTACGCCGGTAGTCCATCGGATCTCCGGCCGGTGGTTCGGTCGGATCCGTCGATTACCGGACGGTCCGTCCCATCGCCTTCAGGAGGTGAAGCATCACCCCCATCCCCTTCTTGACGTCGGGGTCCCTCATGACTCCGGCGGCGCCGAACAGCCCCACTGACTTCGCCTCCCCGGCCGTGGCCAATCCCTCGGCCGCACCCTCCGCAAGGGCCAGGACCTGCGGTTCGGTGAGCCTGCCGAGCAACGCCACCACGGGGAGCAGGTTGCCGCCCAGCGCCTTGAGATCGCCCAGCGATCCCTCGGTCTCCATCTCGTGGAGCTTTTCCGAGGCGAGGTGGATGATCCCGTTCGCCATGGGCATCAGGTCTTCCTTGAGATCGCCCACCATCTCTTGCTGACGGGAGATCCGATTCAGCGCCGTGACCGCCTCGTCCAGCTTCGCCTCCAGCCTGGCGATGCGGGCTTCAGCATCCGGGACGGGCAGCACGGCGGTTCCTCCCTTGAAATCGTCGTTCATGATCTCAGCTCCACTTCCCGAGCATGGACATCTGGGCCTCGATCCCCGGGAGTTCCTCGCCCCGGAGGAGGAGATTCCAATAGACCCAGCGGAATCCCATCTTGCCCCAGTGGTTCATCTCGCTCTCACCCAGCAGGGTGAACGGCCCGATCCCCGGGAGGGGGAAGCGACCCGGAAGGGGCTCGGTGTCGTAGTTGAAGTCGATGAGCACGGCCTTGCCGAAACCGGTCTCCACGAAGCAGTTGGCGTGACCGTCGAATCCATCCCAGAGCTCCCGCTGTTGGATGGCCCTGAGGACGTTCTCGATCAGGATCTCTCCCTGGAAGTGGGCCACCGACCCCGCCTTGGACGAAGGCAGGTTCGTGGCGTCACCGATCACGAAGACGTTCTGATGGTCGAGGGCCCGGAGCGTGTTCTTGTGGGTGGGAACGAAATCCAGCTCGTCTCCCATCCCGGAGTTTCCGATGGCTTCGCTCCCCATGTGGGTGGGGATCGTCACCAGCAGGTCGAAGGGCTCCTCCTGCTCGTCCCAGCTCTTCAGGACCCCATGATGTCCGTCCACCTCGGACGTGTTGAAGTTGGGGACCACCTGGATGTTCCTGTCGGAGAGCATGCTCCCCAGAAGGGCCGACGCCTTGGGCTTGGTGAAGGCGCCATCCAGCGGCGTGGCGTAGGCGATCTCCACCTTGTCCCGGATCCCCTCCTTGGTAAGGAAGTAGTCGGCCAGGAACAGGAACTCGAGGGGGGCGACCGGGCACTTGATGGGCATCTCCACCACGTTCAGGATCAGTCGTCCGCCCCTCCAGTGGCGAAGGTGGTCGGCCAGCCGCGTGGCCCCTTCGACGGTGTAGAAATCGAAGATGCTCTTCTGCCAGGCCTCCTCCACCATGCCCTCGGTCTCCTCGGGCACGATCCGGCTACCGGTGGCGATGATCAGGAAGTCGTAGTCCAGGACCACGTCGTCCTTCATCCAGACCTTGTTCTCGTCAGGCGCGATCCGGTCGATCTCTCCGAAGAAGAGGCGGACCCCATCAGGGATGAACCGGTCTCGGGGTTTGGCGATGTCCCGGGGCTCGTACATCCCGAAGGGGATGAACAGGAGCCCGGGCTGATAGAGGTGCTTGTTGTCCTGGTCGACCACCGTGATTTCCCACTCGGTCAGATCCAGGGCCCGGCTGAGCTTCGCCGACATCATCGTGCCGGCTGTCCCTCCGCCGAGGATCACGATCTTCTTCATTGGCTCTCCGAAGGCTTCCCTGATTCGGTCCTGGCGCTCAACCGCATCCGATCGACGCCGCTTCTGGACCCGATGGAGTGCAATTGGAGTGCCAAGGTTGCAACCCTGAAACATGCCGCCGAAACAGGAGATTTCGTCGGCGCCAAGCACGGTCGCTCAAGATCGGAACATGTCGTTTCACCAGACTGGGTCATTATGACCTATTGTGTCCCAACGTTTCAGTCCAAGTGATATTGGCGCATCTTCCGCCAGAGGGTGGTCCTGGACATGCCCAGGAGGTCAGCCGCCTTCTGCCGTGAATAGTGGGCCTCTTCCAGGGCGACCCGGATCCGGTCGGCCTCGGCGATCTCCTGGTCACTCAGGCGGACCACGCCCGGCCGGGACTGGACCACGGGATCGACGACGGCCCGGGATCCGGGCTGGGGCGCCGGGATGGCTGGCCCGCCCGTGGGTGGGAGACCCCCTGCAGCCCCCGCCGGAGATGCGGGATGGGCCAGGGGGACTCGACCGTCCAACGGATGCCGCGCACCGACGGCCTGGCCGGTCGTTCCGTTGCCGTTCTCCTCGAGCAGTCCGATTTCCAGTGGAAGGTCTTCCAGGTGGATGGTCTGCCCCTCACAGACCGCCATGGCATACTCCAGCGCGTTCTCCATCTCCCTCACGTTGCCGGGCCATGGGTAGGTCAGCAGCGCCCGCATCGCCGACGGGGCCAAACGAAGGGCACGACCCCGATCCCGACCGATTTTCCGCATGAGGTGACGGATCAGAGGATCCAGGTCTTCACGGCGATTCCGGAGCGGAGGGATGTCGATGGGAACCACCCTGAGTCGGTAGTACAGATCCTCCCGGAAACGATTGTTCGCCACCGCGACCTGCAGGTTCTGGTTCGTGGCCGCGATCACCCGGACGTCGACCTTCCGGGTCTTGGTCCCGCCAACCCGCTCGAATTCATGCTCCTGAAGGACCCGGAGGAGCTTGGCCTGGAGCGGCAGCGCAAGGTCGGCGATCTCGTCGAGGAAGATGGTCCCTCCGTCAGCGAGCTCGAAACGTCCCGGCCGGTCGCGGACCGCACCGGTGAACGCCCCCTTCACATGCCCGAACAGTTCGCTCTCCAGGAGTTCGGCGGGAATCGCCGCGCAATTGATCGCGACCATGGGACCCTTGGAACGGTGCGAAGACTCATGGAGGGCCCGGGCCACGACCTCCTTGCCCGTCCCCGATTCCCCCGTGATCAGGACGGTGGAATCGTTTTCCCTCAGGAGCTCCACCAGGCGGAAGATCCGCTGCATAGGCTGGGACCGGGCGATGATGTTCCGCCGCTCCGGCGCGGATGCCTCTTCAATGGGCTCGGGCTCCGGCCGCATCATGACGAACAGGGCGGCCTCGCTGGCCGCGCAGCGTGTGCCCTCGCTCACCGGCCCCGCGGTGACCGAGACCTCCAGCTCCCCGCCGGCAGCCCTGGGCAGGGTCGCCCGCCATCCCTCCCGCCTCTCTCCGCCCAACACCGAGCGGACGAAAGCGCCGTCCGGTCCGAAGAGGTCTCCACCCAGCAGGTCCGGAAGACACATGCCCCTCAGATCGTTCGACGGGATTCCGGTGATCTCCGAGAGCCCTGCCGAAGCGGAGAGGACCTCCAGGTCCGCCGAAGCGAGAATGTAGACCCGCCCGAGAGAATCCAGGAGGGAATCCAACTCCGTATCCGTGAAGAACCCGGTGGCCTCGCTTTCCGAGACCGGCCGGACGGTTTCGATGGCGCCCACGATCTCTCCCTCACTGTTCCGCAACGCCGTGCCGGACTTGGAGACCTCAACCTCGCTCCCATCCTTCCGATACAGCGTGATCTTGTGGTCATGGACCGTCCCGAGCCTGAACACACCGCATCCCTGCAGGCACTCCTGGCAGCGCATCATCGTGAGACAGGAGCGGCCCAGGACCTCTTCCTTCGTGAACCCGGTGATTCGCTCCAGGGCCGGGCTCACATCCACGATGTTCCGCTCTCCGTCCACCTGGAAGAAGCCGAGATCGGCGACCTCGGCCAGAACGGTGAGGGAGGACTGGTCGAGCTGGGTACTGGAGACGGGCGCCTCGGCCGGGCGGGTCGCGGAAGCGGTGCGGGTCATCTCAATTCAACCGGGATGAGGAAAACATCGGAACGATCCGTTGAAACACCATGGCCCACAGGGGCAAAAACCGGGCCGCAATTGCCGAGCGGGTTCCCACATACCACCTTCCCGCGTGCATCGTCTGACCCGAGGGCTTGCAAAAGCCCCAGATCCCCAAAAGCCCCGAGCCCAACCCGCCCGACCATGCCAAGTCCACGCCCGGCGTCGAAGCACAGCCCCACCCACTCGGGACGGGCCGCGGTCCTGTTTGCTTTGGCCCTTCTGGCCCTCACCGGCCTTCCTCGACCCACCGCGGCCCAGACCCCGGGATACGGACCCATGGTCCTCGACTTGCCTGCCAGCACCCGGGCGTTGGGAATGGGGACCGCCTACTTTCTCGCGGGCAACGAATCGGACCTCCTCTTCGCGAACCCGGCGCTCCTCACCGATGCCACCGGGTTCCAGATCTCAGGAAGCACCTGGGGCCTGGAGAGCTTCGCGGGCCGGGCATCCGGAGCGGGAGAGTGGCTCGGCGGGGGACTCGGCTTCGGGCTTCGAGTCCTCGAGTACGGGGCAACGTCCGATCAATCCGGAGTGGTTGCGGGAGACGAGGGCCAACTCCTCGAGGAGGGACGCTTCGGCGCCGGCCAGCTCGCCGCCACGCTTGGGTACGGGCGGGAAATCGGTCCTGTGAAGGTGGGAGCTTCAGGGCATCTGATTCGGGATCGACTGTCCTCTTCCGGCTCCACCACCGCGGCGTTCGACGTGGGCGTCGCCACGGAGCTCTTCGACGTGACGGTCGGGCTCTCGGCTCAGAACCTGGGACCCCGTATGGACCTTGCGGGTGAGTCGATTCCGCTTCCGCAACGATTCTCCCTCGGCGCCAGTTCTCCTCGGGCCTGGGTCGGACCGTTGGACATCGCCGGCACGGCTGCCGTGACCTACCGGGTCGACGGAACGTGGATTCCGGCGGCGGGAGTGGAAGTCGCGTGGTGGCCGATTGTGGGCCGGACCATCGTGGGTCGCGCCGGCTATCGGCACGTTCCCGACGGGTCGGTGGCCAGGAGTTGGACCGCGGGCGGGGCCCTGGAAGGGGACCGGATCAGCTTCGAGTATGCGTACCAGGGATACGAGGGCTTCGAAGCCGCCCACCACCTGGGGATCCGGCTGAGGTGACCGCCCCTGGGCGGGCACCTGATCAGTCCCTGGGCACCCGGGCCCTGAGGAAGGCAGGATCCGGCGCTGAAAAGCCCACCTGGTCCAGGATGACCTCCCCGGCGTCCGTGCGATCGAAGAGGAACTCCACGGTGGCAAGAGCGCTGAGGTCCAGCCTCCCCTCCACCTCCAGGAAGTCCGAAAGGGGAATCGTGTAGCTCTGCTGCACGATTTCGTACTGCTGGGGATATCGCGTGTCCTCCAGGTCGGATCTGCGCAGGATCGACATCTCCAGGGGCCTCCGGATGGGCCCGTAGCCACTCAAGGAGACCTTGGCGCTGAGACCGGTCGTGTCGGTAAGCACGACACTGAGGTCTATGGGCTCATCCCCGTCGTCCGAGCCCTCCGGGCCTTCCCCTCCGGAATCGGCCCCTTCCCCTCCGGTGGAGGGATTCCCACCGCGGGTATCCTCGGAGCCCTCCGCCTCCTGCCCGGCTGCCTCCTGGGCCCCGGCCGAATCGGCCTCCTCGGTCTTCCGGGGGCCCGGCTTCGAGTCGGTAGCCACCAGCAGCAGGTCGAGGGCGTCACCCGCACCAAGGCCCCATTCCGCCGACAACCCCTCCGGGAGGTTCAGTACGTATCGAGCCGGACGGCCCAACTCGTCCTGGCCCGCCACCTTCCGGTTCCATCCCAGCCATACCGCCTGGGACTCCTGGCTGCTCGACGTGCTGGCACGGTTCCGTGACCGGAGGTAGAGACCGCTCTCCTTCCAGGTTCCCAGACTGTCGCCATCGATCCGGACGCCGGGCTGTGTCCCCGTCGTGAGGTCCACGTCCTCCTCGTAATCGGTGAGGGGGCGGAAGGACGCGTGCTGGTAGCGGGTCACGTACATGGTGGACGGGAGCCAACCGCCGGCCACCCGGTGGTCGGCGAAGAGAGGCAGATAGCGCTTTTCCCCCTTGAGGGTCGCCTCCAGGAAGGCGGTCACGTAGACCAGGGCCATTTCCCGCTGATCCTCGGGGGGCATCAGGGCGTCAAGAGCCAGGATCCGGCTCGAACGGGTACCATTGTCGTTGGGTCCCCAGACCGTGTTCCACTGACCGTGGTTCGCACGGTACACGTAGACGGCCGCCTTGAACCCGTCGCTCTCCGGGCTGAAGGTCGTGCGCTTGTACTGGCGGAGCCCGTGGAACGAAGAGACGTCTCCGTCGTGGGATCCATGAAGCACCAGGTAGCTGACGTCCCTGATGGGAGTCCCCTGATCCGCGGGGCGGTACTGACCGTCCACCGGAGCGATGGCCACGATGGATCGGATGTCGAACCCGAAGTCGAAGGTGACGTTGCCGTCCTCGGGGTAGCGGGAGAGGCGGTTCAGCGCGGCGGCCACGGCCACGGCCTCTCCACCCCGGGAATGGCCCATCAAGCTGATCCGGGTCAAATCCACCCTACCCCGGACCGGGCTATCCTCCAGTTCATCGAACCGCTGCCACTCCTGGATGTGCTTCAGGAACATCCAACCCCGGGCGTCGTTCTCCTCCCGGATGGACCCGTTGAGGAAGTTCATGTCCAGGGACGCCAGGATGTATCCGCGGCTGGCCAGGTGCTCTCCCAGATAGTCGTAGCCCGGGTCCGAGTAGTCGGTCATGTCATGGTTCCCGTGGACCACCAGGACCAGGGGGAAGGGGCCGTCGCCGTCGGCAGGGTACCACACCCGTCCGTTGACCGGGAACGAGTCCGGCGAGAATCCCCAATAGTCCCTGCGGGATTTGGCGTTCCCGCCCAGGGACACGAGGTCCGAAGCGTCCACCGAACCGGTGGTCAACGTGACCGAATCCCGGTACTCCGGCCGCTGCTTGTCGTCGCCCCGGCCGTAGTAGAAGGTGGCCACGCCGCGGAGCCCCGGCGTGGCGGGGCTCGATCCCTCCAGAACCTGCTGGGCGAGCACGGTCTCGTGGTCCGACGGCTCCAGCTTGAAGGAGCCTCGACAGCCAATCACGAAGACGGACAAGAGCGCGACCCAGATCGCGGACGGGATGGACGGCAGGGAACGGGCGGGAACGCTCACAGGCTCGATTCCCCTTGGGCTCGAGGCCCGGCTGGAAGATTGGAACATGGCCGCGATTCTAGGGGGCGACGCCCTCGTTGACCAGTCGTCGCACGGCGGCCCTGAGGGCGGGCGGAGCAAAGAAGCCCTCCACCCGGTGGCGAATGAACCCGTCCCGATCCACAAGGATGGAGGTGGGGAGCAGGGGCACACCCCCGAACGCGCGCTTCTCCGCCTCTCCGACCTGGGCGACCGGATAGTCGATCTCCCGCTCGGCCAGGAATTCTCGGACCGCGCGGCCCGAGCCCACGTCCGTGGAGAGGCCCAGGATGACGAAGCCCTCGTCCCGGTAGTCCTCGTAGATCGACTGAAAACCTGGCATCTCGACCCGGCACGGAGGACACCAGGTCGCCCAGAAGTTCACGAGAACGACGCTGCCTCTGAGCTCGGACAGGGAGAGTCGCTCGCCCTCGAGTGACTCCACCACCAGGTCCGGTGCCAACTCCCCCGGGCGCCCCGCCCCCACCACCGCCGCCACCTGCGGCCAAAGCCGCACGGCGACGAAGGCCAACAGTCCGATCCAGACCGCGTACTCCACGTACCGCAGGCCGTTCCGGCGCCAGCCCCCTCCACTCCCGTTTTCCTCCGTCACCGCTCACCTCCAGCCTGGAACCGTCGGAACCACACGCGTCTTGGGGGGTGAAACATCGACCCAAGTCCAGAGGATCCGGCAATGCTGATCAGACGTCCAGACGTTATACCGTCGTCCGAGATCACCCCATACCGACACTATCTGAACCGCAGGGCCTTCATCCGCTCCGCGGCGGGAGCACTGGGAGCCATCGCCACAGGCGGGCTCGCCGCCGGTGCGGGCGCGCGTGAGTTGAACGCTCTGGGGCCCCGACCGGGTTCCCAGGAAATCGACCCCCGCTTCGCGACTCTCACCGACGAACTGGGAGACGAACTCAACGGCTTCGGACAGGTCACGACCTACAACAACTTCTACGAGTTCGGAACAGGCAAGGACGATCCCGCCCGAAACGCGGGAACGCTCCGCCCCCGGCCGTGGACCGTGACGATCAGCGGCGAAGTGGAGAATCCAGGCGTCTTCGACGTGGACGATCTGGTCGGCCGGTTCGGCGAACTGGAGCGAATCTACCGTCTCCGCTGCGTGGAGGCCTGGTCCATGGTCATCCCCTGGAGCGGCTTCCTGCTCCGCGACCTGGTGGATTGGGCTCAGCCCACCAGTCGAGCGCGCTACGTGGAGTTCCGAACCCTCTATGACCCGGAGCAGATGCCCGGCCAGCGACGTGCGATCCTCGACTGGCCCTACGTGGAGGGGCTGCGCCTGGACGAAGCGAGGAACCACCTCACGCTCATGGCTACCGGGGTCTACGGAGTTCCGTTGCCCAACCAGAACGGGGCCCCCCTGCGTCTCATCGTGCCGTGGAAGTACGGCTTCAAGAGCATCAAGTCCATCGTGGAAATCCGCTTCCAGGAGGACCAGCCCAGAACGGCCTGGGAGATGGCCGCACCGCAGGAATACGGTTTCTACGCCAACGTGAATCCGGAGGTGGATCATCCCCGCTGGAGCCAGGCTCGGGAGCGCCGCATCGGGGAGCTGGGGCGTCGCGCCACCCTGCCCTTCAACGGGTACGGCGAGCAGGTGGCCCAGCTCTATTCGGGGATGGACCTGAGGAGGTTCTACTGACCGAGACTCCAGTCGCCGGCCGGTTGAGGGGTGGCGGCAGGGACTTGACCCTGTGGGTGAGCGTCGGGGCCTGGGCCGTGGGTCTGGGCCCCCTTGCCTACCTCGGATTGGACTTCCTCCGCAGCGGGCCGTGGGTGAATCCCATAGAGGCGCTCCTGGATTGGGCGGGGGTGTCCGCTCTCACCCTCCTGGTGGCGAGCCTCGCCGTGACGCCGCTCCGGCGCATTACGGGGCTCAACCCCTTGATCAAGGCTCGCAGAACCGTCGGGTTGTTCGCCTTCTCCTACGCCTGCGCCCACTTCCTCGTGTATCTGGTGTTGGACCAGGGACTGGCGTGGAGCTTCATTCTCGAGGACATCGCCGAGCGGCCCTACATCATCGCGGGGACCTCGGCCCTGGTTCTCCTGGTCCCTCTGGCCGTCACCTCCACCAGGGGTTGGATCCGCCGGCTCGGGCGACGCTGGGCCCGCCTTCACCGGTTGGTCTACGTCGCCGCCGGTCTGGCGGTGCTCCACTTCTTCTGGCAGGTGAAGCTCGACACACGCCTGCCCCTGATCTACGCTGGGGTCCTCGCGGCGCTCTTCCTGGCCAGGTTGCCCGTGGTCCGGGGAATGGGTTCCCGCGGATCCCGGAAGGGAACCTCTCCCGCGGGAACGCAGTAACGGAATCCACCCCCCGGCGTGCCCCGAGGGGAGTGGTCAGGTGGTGATGGGAGGGGCACGGACCTACTCCACGTAGCCGGGAGGCACCCGGAGTGCTCGGCTCGATCTTCCAGATTCTCTTCAAGTATCCGCTTCTGGTCTTCCAGGAGGGGCGCTTCGTGCTGGGTGCTCCAGGCCTTCTACCCTGGGCTGCGGCCCTCGCCACCGCATTCGGGGTCGGCGCGTTCTGGCTGTACCGAAGGGCCCGAGGGAGAGCCGACCAGCGCACCCGCCTCACCCTGGCGGCCCTCAGGACCGGGGCCCTGGCACTCGTCCTCTTCCTCCTGTTGAGACCGGCCGTCGAGGTCTCTTCCACGGTCCCCCAGGAGAACTTCGTCGCGGTCGTGGTGGACGATTCCAGGAGCATGGCCATCGCCGAGGGAGACGACGGATCCCGAGGGGAACGGGCGGAGGGCCGATTCCTGCGCCCGTCCGGGGACCTGATGGCCGCGCTCTCGGAGACCTTCCTGGTTCGCCGGTACGCCTTCAGCGACGTGGTTCGCAGGGTCGGGGACTCGGACACCCTGCGCTTCGCAGGATCCGAGACCTTGATGCTGGACGCGGTCCAGGACGTGGCCTCGCAGCTCTCTTCCGTGCCACTCTCGGGCATCGTACTCGTGACGGACGGGGGGGAGAGCGGGTCCACTCCCCTGGCCGAGGCCCTCCTCCCCATCCAGCGAGAAGGGATCCCCGTCTTCACCGTGGGCATGGGGAACGAGACCGTGGACCCGGACCTGGAGCTGGGGCCCATCGACGTCCCCAGTCGCGCGCTGGTGGGCGGAACGCTCACCGTCGACGTCCTCGTGGATCAGAACGGGTACGATGGCCGGACCGCGACCGTGGAGGTCGAAGACCAGGGAATGCTCGTCGCCGCCGAGGAGGTCCCGCTACCCTCGGACGGCGCTCCCGGGACGGCGAGAGTTCGGATCCCCCTGGGCGAGGCGGGTCCGCGGGCCCTGACCTTCCGGGTGGCCCCCATGGCAGGGGAGCGCCTGGAGGAGAACAACGTGCGCCGGGCCCTGGTCCGGGTCGAGGACCGGCGGGATCGGATCCTCTACGTCGAGGGCGAACCACGATGGGAGGTCAAGTTCCTCCGTCAGGCCGCCGCCGCGGACGAGAACCTCGAGGTCGTCCTTTTTCAGCGGTCCGCGGACAGTAGGTTCCTTCGGCTGGGCGTGCGGGATGGCGACGAACTCCTGGCCGGATTTCCTCGGACCCGAGAGCAGTTGTTCCAGTACCAGGGCCTCATCCTGGGAAGCGTGGAAGCCGACTTCTTCACGCCGGACCAGCTCTCCATGGTACACGACTTCGTCAGTCAGCGGGGGGGAGGCTTCCTGATGTTGGGCGGGCCCCGGGCCTTTGGGGCCGGAGGGTACGGCGGGACTCCGGTGGAGGATGCCCTACCGGTGTCACTCCTGCCCGGGTCGACAGGCGCCCCGGTATCGTTTCGGGTCGGGCCCCGGGGCGCGAGATCCGTCCACCCCATCACCCAGATTCGTGACACCGACGACGAGTCCATGGCCGCCTGGGAAGCTCTGCCGGCCGCCATGTCCGCCCACCCGGCCATGGAGGCCAAGCCTGGGGCCACGGTGGTCCTTTCCGGCACGCCCGAGAGCGGTGGCGAAGAGGTTCCCATCCTCGCGGTTCAACGCTTCGGGAGGGGGCGAGCCGCTGCCCTGACGGTCGAGGACTCCTGGACCTGGCAGTTCCACCATGACGTCCCGGTCGACGATCCCAGCCACGAGCGGTTCTGGCGCCAACTCCTGCGCTGGATGGTCGAAGACGTGCGACGGCAAGTCACCGCCGAACTCCCGGGCGAGCCCACTCCCCCGGGCACCGCCCTGGAAGTCCGGGCCACCGTGGACGACACCCGCTACCTGGAGCGGAACGATGGTGTGGTGTCCGCCACCGTGACCGGCCCTTCGGGTGAGATCGTGGAGGTGGCCCTGAACTGGACCGTCGAGGAGGACGGGGTCTATGCGGGGACCTTCACGCCCAGGGAGGAGGGGACCTACGAGGTGGAGGTGGAGGCCCGGGCCGGCGGCGAATTCATTGGCACGGACGTGGCGTATTTTCGTTCCGCTCCCTCCTCCCGCGAGGCCTTTGAACCAGGAATGAAGCGCCCGCTCCTGGAGCGCATCGCAAGGGAGACGGGAGGACGCTTCTACACGGAGTCCACGGTGTCCCGCCTCCCCCGTGAGCTCTCGGTCCGAGGGGGCGGGATCACCACGGTGGAGCGCCTGGACGTCTGGGACGCTCCCCTGTTCTTGATCCTGCTATTGGGTTTGTTGTCCGGAGAGTGGCTGCTCCGCCGGCGGGATGGGATGGCATGAACCCCGCCCGCTCTGCGCCCCGCCGGGCCCGCGCCGCCGCAGGACTGCTTCTCTTCGGGGGGGTTGCCGCCGGCGCCGGGTTGGATGTTCCTCCCGCAGCCGCTCAGGAATCGCACCTACTGGTGGTGGTGGGCCTGGGGGGCGACCAGGAGCACCGGGACCGCTTCCACGGCTGGGCTGCCCGACTCGTGGACGCGGCCGTGGGACCGCTGGGCCTCGGGCCCGGGAACGTCCACTACCTGGGAGAGCGACCCGATCTGGATCCGGAGCGGATCGATGGGCGGTCGACTCGGGACGGAGTGGCCGATCGGCTCGGGATGATCGCCGGGCAATCTTCCTCCGACGCCCACGTGGTCCTGATCCTCATCGGACACGGGTCCGAGCGGGACGGCGACGCCCGGATCAACCTGCCGGG
Source organism: Gemmatimonadota bacterium (assembly GCA_039591855.1). Classification (GTDB taxonomy): domain Bacteria; phylum Gemmatimonadota; class Gemmatimonadetes; order Longimicrobiales; family Gaopeijiaceae; genus JBDHCV01. The sequence continues at coordinate 73,457 of JBDHCV010000004.1, forward strand.
ACCCGATCTCACCCCCGGTGAACTGGCCGAGATACTGGAGGGGTTGGGAAGCAGGCCGGCTACCGTGATCCAGACCACCAGCGCCTCGGGCGGCTTCATCGAGGCGCTGTCGAAGGAAGGGCGGGTGATCATGACCGCCACGCGTTCGGCCCGGGAAGGCAACGAGCCCCGTTTCCCCGAACACCTCACAGCGGCGTTCACGGACGGAGGCGCCGATACCGACAAGGACGGTCGCGTGTCCATGCTGGAGGCGTTCACCTACGCCCGCCTGGAAGTGGTCCGCTCCCACGAACAGGACGGGATTCTGCTTACGGAGCACGCTCTCCTGGACGACAACGGGGATGGCGTGGGCTCCTCCGCGCCCCCCGAAGACGGAGAGGACGGTGCGGTGGCGCGCAGGCGCTTCCTCTCTCCGGGCGCCGGGCGGCCGGCGGTGGTTGCGGACCCCGAGCTGGCGAGCCTCTATGCCCGTCGGGACAGCCTGCAGGCGCAGGTCGACGGGCTGCGCGACCAGCGTGGGACCATGACCACCGAGGAGTATGAGAATCGGCTGGAGGCCCTGCTGGTGGACCTGGCGCTCCTGACCCGGGAGATCAGATCACGGGAAGGCGGCGGCGAATGAGGAGGGGGATCAGGAGCCTCAGGCTTCCAATGGGCCCAACGGCCGCAGCCGCGCTGCTGGTCCTTCTTCCAGGAGCGGGGGTTGCCCAGGGACCCCAACCCCTTCCCACCCCCGCAGATGAGGTCCGGGCCGCGATCCGCTCGGGAGAGTACGAGGACGCCGAGAACGCAGCGACTCGAGCCCTGCGGTCCTCGCCGTCCGACCCGGAACTCCTCCATCTCCGGGGGTTGGCCCGCCTCGAGGTGGGCTCCATCGCACCTGCCGAGACCGATTTCGGCGCGGCGGCGGCGGCCGGGCACCTGCCGTCCCTCCACCGCGTAGGCCAGGTCCTCCTTCTCCAGGGCGAGGTCGACGGGGCCATGGGGGTGTTCGACGCCCTTCTGGACGCCTACGACCAGCGCCGAGCGCGGACCGGACCGGACCTTCTGGCCGTGGCCCATGCAGCGGCGGAACTGGGCGGCCGGGACCCCCAGCTATTCCAGTTCGCCGTCGACGTGCTGGACGAGGCGCTTCGAGCCGAACCCACGTTCCACGACGCCCGTGTGGCCATGGGCGAACTCTTCCTGGAGAAGTACGACAGCCGCGAGGCCCGGGCACTCTTCGGGGAGGCGCTCAACGCCGACCCGACGCATCCGGGAGCCCTCCTGGGGATGGCCCAGGCGGCGCTCTTCGATCGGTCGGGCGACGCGACGGAGCATGTCCGGGCAGCCCTCGAGGAGAACCCCCGGCTGGTCCCGGCCCACGTCCTCCTGGCCCGGGCCGCCCTGGAGGAGGAGGATCGAGACGGGGCCCAGGAGGCCCTTGCAGACGCGCTCGACGTGAACCCCAGGGACCTGGCAGCGCTTTCCATGCGGGCCGCGGCGAACTTTCTCGCCGACGACACGGCCGCATGGCAGGCCTCCCGGGACGAGGTTCTCGGGTTGAACCCGGTCCACGCGGATCTCTTCGCTACCGTCGGCGAGCTCTCAGTGCAGGTCCGCCGCTACCGGGACGCGGTTCGCATGGGAGAACGCGGGGTGGCCCTGGACTCCCTGTCGTGGCGTAGCTGGGGCCTCCTCGGAATCAATCAGCTCCGGCTTGGCCGCATGGCCGAGGGGAGAGAGAGCCTGGAGCGTGGGTTCGCCGGCGATCCCTACAACGTCTGGTACAAGAACACCCTGGACCTCCTCGACGAACTCGACGGCTACGTCCCAGTGGAGACCGAGCACTTCCTCCTGGTGCTCCATCCGGACGAGGCCGAGCTTCTGGCCCCCCTCGCCGGGGCCCTGGCTGAAGAGGTCTACGATTCCCTCACGACCCGCTACGGGATCACCCCTCCCCTGCCCATCCGGATCGAGTTCTTCCCCCGGCACGCGGACTTCTCGGTCCGAACGCTGGGCCTTCCCGGACTGGGGGCCCTGGGCGTGAGTTTCGGGTCCGTCTTGACCATGGATTCTCCCGCCGCCCGCCGCCGGGGTGCGTTCAACTGGGGAGCGACCCTCTGGCACGAGACCGCCCACGCATTTCACCTGGCCTACACGGAACACCGGATCCCCCGCTGGTTCGCCGAGGGCATGGCGGTCCTCGAGGAACGCCGCTCCCGACCGGGTTGGGGGCATGAACTCTCCCTCCCGTTCCTGCTGGCCCTGGAGGACGATCGCATCCGTCCCGTTTCGGACCTGAACTCCGGGTTCCTTCGCCCGTCCTATCCCAACGAGGTCCCCGTCTCGTACTACGTGGCCTCCCTGGTGTGCGAGTACATCGAGGCCAACCACGGATTCGACGCGATCCTGGCCTTCCTGGACGGCTACCGGGACGGGCGCACCACTGAAGAGCTTATCCGGGACGTCCTGGATACGAGGCCCCGGAACTTCGACCGGGAGTTCGAGACCTACCTGGAAGGGCGTTTCGGGGACTATCTGGGGGATGGCCCCGATGGGACCGCCGGTGACGACGCTCCGGTCTCTCCCCACGTCGGAGGGGCCCCGGCGGGGAACCGAGCCGCCCTGGAGGAAGCGCTGCGGGCGGACCCCGGAAACGGTCTGGCCAACCTGGCCATGGGAACGCTCCTGGTGAACTCGGGTTCGGAGGAGGAGGCCATTCCCTTCCTTCAGCGGGCCCTGGAGATCATGCCGGAGTACGGCGGGGGCGACGCGCCTCACCTGGTCCTGGCCCGGATCCACCGGTCCCGGGGCGAAGCCTCATCGGCACTCCGGTTACTGAGGGAGTACGCCCGCTTGAACGCCACCAACGAAGACGCCTTCCAGACCCTGTCGGATCTCCTGGCCGAGTCCGGCGACCCTGACGGGGCCACCGAGGCCCTCGAGCGGAGAGTCTGGGTCCATCCCTACGACCCCGCCCTCTTCCAGCGAATCGCGGAATTGGGAACGGTGGCCGGGAATTGGGATCGGGTCGTGGCCGCCAGGGAATCTCTGGTCGCTCTGGGTCCCGTGGATCGGAGCCGAGCCCTATACGAACTGGCTCTGGCCCAGCGGAACGGGGGCGACCGAGCCGCGGCCAGGAGTACCGTACTCCTGGCCCTGGAGTTGGCGCCCGGATACGAGGACGCCCTGGAACTCCTCCTGGAACTGCGAGGAGGCGGATGACCACGGCGGACCGGAGGAGCACCCGCGAACGCGGGAAGTCTGAACGAACGGCAGCGTGGGGCCGGCGGACCATGGTGCTGGCCGCCCTCCTCGGAATGGCGGGGGTGGCGGGCCTGGCCGGAGCCCTGGTATCCAAGTGGAGCCCACCTGCGGCCGGAACCCCGGCCTACGGAAACCGAACGCCCCTGTCCGCCTTCCTGCGCCAGGAGGACAACGTTCCCTACGACGGCAGGTTCACGTTCGTGCGGATCCGGTTCCGGCCGGCTGGAACGGGCCGTTGCTTCGGCGGGGGTCAGCGAGGCGAGCCGTCCTGGCAGCACGACTATCCGTACGCCGAGCAGCACCTGATGGAGATCATGTCCGGGATCACCTACCTGGAGCCCTACCAGGGGGGCGGCAACATCCTGTGGACCGATGACGAGGAACTCTTCCGCTACCCCCTGGCCTACGTGTCGGAGCCCGGCTGCTGGACCATGGGCGAGGACGAAGTCCAGGGCCTGCGGGACTACCTGCTCAAGGGCGGCTTCCTGATCTTCGACGATTTTCGGGGGCGGGACTGGTTCAACTTCCGGGACCAAATCCTCAGGGTCCTCCCGGACGCCAACCTGGTGGAGCTGGATGCGAGCCACGAGATCTTCCACTCCTTCTTCGACATCGATCAGCGGGTGCTGGACTCCACCGGCCAGGGCTGGAGCTGGCCTCGCTACTACGGGGTCTTCGAGGACAACGACCCGACGAAGCGGCTCATGATGATCGTGAATTACGACAACGATATCGGCGACTATTGGGAGTGGTCGGGGAGTGGATACCTCCCCATCGACCTCACCAACGACGCCTACAAGCTCGGCGTGAACTACATCCTCTACGCCATGACCCACTAGGAAAGGACCCCAAGCCCGTGGACACAGTGGATACGACGGAGCACACCCTCGACTCGGTGGACGACGTCGCGCTCGCCGAGCGCATGAAGGCGGGTCGGGACGAGCTTCTTTCCGAGATCCGGAAGCTGATCGTGGGCCAGGAAGAGGTCCTGGAACTGGTCCTCCTCTCCCTCTTCGTGGGCGGGAACTCCCTCCTCATGGGGGTTCCGGGTCTGGCAAAAACCCTCCTGATCAAAACCATGGCCGAGGTGATGGATCTGAAGTTCTCTCGGATCCAGTTCACCCCGGACCTCATGCCGTCGGACATCACGGGGACGGACATCATCCAGGAGGACCCGAAGACGGGCCGCAGGGCCATGTCGTTCTCGCCGGGGCCCATCTTCGCGAACATCGTCCTCGCCGACGAGATCAACCGGACCCCGCCCAAGACCCAGGCCGCACTCCTCGAGGCCATGCAGGAGCACCGGGTCACGGTCCAGGGACGTACCTACACCCTGGAAGAGCCGTTCTTCGTCTTCGCCACCCAGAACCCCATCGAACTGGAGGGGACGTACCCGTTGCCTGAGGCCCAGCTCGATCGATTCATGTTCGAGATCGTCATCCGGCACCTTCCAGAGGAGGACGAGCTCCAGGTGGTGCGCAAGACGACCTCCAACGAGGTACCCCAGTTTTCCCATCGAATCACGGGCGAGGACCTGGTGGCTTTCCAGAAGCTGGTGCGCCGGGTCCCCGTCGCCGACCCGGTGATGCGGTACGCGGTCTCTTTGGTCCGGGCAACGCGCCCGGAGGGGGACACGGCCCCGGACTTCATCAAGGAGTGGGTGGAGTACGGAGCCTCGGTCCGGGCCGCCCAGTACCTGACGCTGGGTGGAAAGGCCAGGGCGCTGACCCAGGGACGCTACCACGTCACCTATGACGACATCCGGGCCCTGGCCCATCCGGTCCTGCGCCATCGCGTGCTCACCAATTTCCACGCCGAATCAGAAGGCGTCCGGACCGACCAGATCGTCGATCGACTGCTGGAGGCCGTGCCCACCCCGAGGTCCGGACTGAGCTGATGGTTCGCCGCGGCCAGGCCCGCCAGGGCGCCACCGGAAGGGGATTCATCGACCCCAAAGCCCTCGCCAGGATCAGCAACCTGGAGTTGGTGGCCCGCACGGTGGTGGACGGGTTCTTGAGCGGTCTGCACCGGTCGCCGCATCTGGGGGTGTCGTTGGATTTCGCGGAGCATCGGCCCTACATGCCGGGAGACGACATCCGTTGGGTGGACTGGAAGCTCCAGGGCCGAACCGACCGCTTCTACGTCAAGCGTTTCGAAGCGGACACGAACGCCAGCCTGGCCGTGATGCTGGACGTATCGGGATCCATGGGCTTCGCCAGCGACGGGCTTTCCAAACTCGAGTACGGGAAGTTCCTGGCCGCGTCCCTGGCCTACTTCTCCTCCAAGCAGAGGGACCGGGTTGGGCTGGTGGCTTTCTCGGACGGGATTCGCGAATACGTGCCCCCGTCCGCGAAGCACCTGGATACCGTCCTCCACCGAATCGCCACCACCGAAGCCTCCGGGCCCGGCGCACTCCGGCCGGTGGTGACCAAGGTGGCCGAAGTCATGCGCCGCAGGAGTTTCATCCTCGTGATCTCGGACTTCTACGAGGATCCCGCGGAGGTGGTGGACGCCGTCGGGCTGCTGGCCTACCAGGGGCACGAGGTCGTGGTCTTCCATGTCATGGACCCTGCTGAGATCGACTTCCCATACGAGGAGGCCGCACCCTTCGTGGACCTGGAGACCGGAGAGGAGCTGCCCGTCGTTCCCGAGACCCTCGCGGACCGGTACCGGGAGCTCATGGGGACCCATCTGCAGGCCATCGAGTCGGGCTTCCGGAAGCGGGGCGTGGACTACACCCTGATTCGGACGGACAAGCCGCTGGACCATGCCCTCTTCGCCTATCTGTCCGCTCGGCAACGCATGAGCCGGGTTCGCTGATGGGCCTCCTGACCCCCCTGGCGCTCGTGGCCCTCGGAGCCCTGGCGGTTCCCGTGTGGATCCACCTCAGTCAGCGGGATCGGAAGGAGGAGATCCGATTCCCCTCCCTCATGTTCCTGGAACGCATCCCGTACAAGGCGGTTAGGCGGCAGACCATCAGGAATTGGCCCCTGTTCCTACTGAGGAGCCTGGTGCTGGCCCTCCTGGTCGCCGCATTCGCCCGACCGTTCCTGGGGTCGGACACGGCAGCGGTCTCCCTCACGGAGGGCCCTGTGGACCGGGTGGTCCTCCTGGACCGGTCCGCCAGCATGTCCGTCGCGGGCCGATGGAGCGCCGCGACGCGCATGGCCCGGGAGGCCCTCCGCTCCGCCCCGGCCGGGAGTCGGGTCGCACTGGCCGTGTTCGACTCCCGGGTCTCGGTTCCGGCTCCCCTGGCCGGCGATCCGTCCGGGGCGTTGGCCGTCCTGGACACGCTGAGGACGTCGGACGGGGCGACCCGCTTGGCCCCGGCCCTCCGCGCTGCCGCCGCGGTACTCGACCAGGTCGACCGGCCCCGCGAGGTGGTGCTGATCACCGATCTGCAGCGCTCGGGATGGCCCGAGGGGTCTCGGTACGTCCTTCCCGAAGGGATCGTGTTGAGTCTCCGGACACCCAACGACATCGACGAGACTCCCGCCAATCCCCACCTCTCCGGGCTCCGGGTGACGAGTCGACAAGACGGGGACACGGCCCGTGTCCGGGTATCGGCCCTCATGGCCGGACTGGCCGGGACGGACGAGGAGGCCCCCGGCACCGTGTCGGTGGCGCTTCGTCTAGGAGCCGAGGAGGTGGCTCGGGCCGAGGTGACCCTGGACGGGCGGGACGCCATTCCCGTGACCCTGGAAGGGCCCCTCATCCGGGGGGACGGCGGGACCGGTGGCATGCCGGGATCCCTGGTGATGGAGTCCGCCGGGCCCGCGTGGGACGACACCCTCCGGTTCGTGGCCGAGCCGGCCGCGTCGGTCCCGGTGGTGGTAGTGGACGATTCGGACGGAGGCGAGACGAGCCTCTTCCTTTCCCGGGCCCTGGAGGTGGGCACGAACCCCGGCTTCCCTCACCAGGTGCTCCCCTCCTCGCGGCTCACCTCCGAGGTCCTGGCCTCGGCGGCTGCGGTGGTGCTCAACGATATCCCCGCCCCTGGGGGGGGAGGCCGCGGTGCCCTGGAGGATTTCCTGAGCCGAGGGGGCGGGATCTTCGTGGTCCTGGGTCCGGACGCGAATGGGGCCTGGCCCAACTGGCTGGTCCCCGGAACCCTGAGTCCGCCCCGGGACCTGGGGGATGTCCAGGGAGTACCGTTGGCGGCTTTGGCCCTGGATCATCCGATTCTGGAGCCATTCCGTGAGGCCGGTGCAGGCGAGTTCTCCAGAGCCCGCTTCTTCCGGTCCCGAGGGCTGCCGGTGGGAGACTCCACCTTGATCCCAGTGGCGTCGTTCATCTCCGGAGACCCGGCGCTGGCCGAGGTACAGGGTGCTCAAGGACGGGTCGTCCTCTGGAGTTCGACCCTGGACGACTTCTGGACGGATCTCCCCCGGCATGCGGTCTTCCTCCCCTTCGTGCACCAGGTCATCCAGTATGTGGCGGGTTATCGACCACCGGTCCCGGCATACGCGGTTGGCACGCCGGTGGGACCGGTCCTGGCCGAGCGGGGCCTGGCGGGAAGCGCATCGGACCCCACGGCCCTCGGACCCCAGGGCCAGCCCGCTACGATCATGGACCGGGCCGGGTTCTACGTGGTAGAGGTAGAGGGCGCTCGACGGGTCTTGGCCGCCAACCTGGATCCCACCGAGTCGGACCTGGCCTCCCTGGACGCCGATGAGTTCGTCCGGGAGGTGGCAGGTCCCGGTGACGCAAACCGGGCGCTGACCGGCGGAGAGGCTCTCACGGCCGAGGATCGGGAGGCGCGCCAGGCCATTTGGCGATCCCTCCTGGTCCTCATGATGGTTCTGCTCATCGTCGAGACGGCCCTGGCCAACCGGCCCAGGGCGCGGATGACGTGAAGGGGGAAGTACGATGAACACGAATCGGCAGTCCTCGAACGAGCGGGCGCTTCTCGGCGTCCTCGAGGGGGTCCATCGGCGATGGAGACTGAGGACCGTGGTCCGGGGGTTGGCCTTCGTCGCCGGAGCGGCCGTTCTCATCCTTCTCCTCGGGGGCGTCCTCCTGGACCGGCTCCAGTTCTCCCCGGGAGCCGTGGTCGTCTTCCGTTGGCTGGGATACGGGACACTCGCGGCCGTGGCGATCCGCTTCCTCGTCGTGCCCCTGATGCGACGCCCCACCAGCACGGAGATCGCCCTCTACCTGGAAGAACACGAGCCGTCCCTGAACGCCCGTGTCCTCAGCGCCCTCGAGGTGGTGGACGCTTCCGCAGAACGGCCGTCCGACGCGGCCGCTGACGGAGCCCTTCAGCGGGCCGTGGTGGAGCAGGCCATCGAAGCCTGCCGGTCCGTCGAAGACGGATTGCGGATCGAGCGCACGACCCTCCGACGCTCTTGGGGCATCCTGGTAGCGGCGTTCATCGTGACGGCGATCGCCCTCGCCGTGGGCCCCAGGTCCCTCCGCTACGGGGCCACCGCACTCGCCCTGCCCACCCGCAGCGCCGACGACGTGAGCCCCTACGCAATGGACGTGGTCCCCGGCGACATCACGGTGGCCCGGTCCTCGGACCAATCGGTCCGGGCCCGCTCCGTGGGGTTCGAGGCGGAGACCATCGAGTTGCTCATGCGGCCCGTGGGAATGGGGGAGGAGTATCAGCGCCTCCCCATGTTCCCGGACCAGGACGGGATGCACGAGGTGTTGCTTCTGGACCTCCGGGAAGACGTGGAGTACTTCGTCCGCTCGGGCCGAGTCCGGTCCCCGGTCTACACCATTCGTGTCGAGGACCTCCCCTACGCAGAGAACATCGAAGTCGAGTACGTCTTTCCCGAGTACACGGGCCTGGAGCCCCTGGTCGAGGAGGACGGTGGAGATATCGCGGCCCTCACCGGAACCACCGTGAACCTGCGAATCACACCCACGATCCCCTCCCCCGGAGGTCAGATGGTGGTGGTCACGGGCGACGACGGAAGCGAGGACGCGACCCAGTTCGACTTGACGGCCGATGGGACGGGAGACCTCCGGGTTTCGTTCCGGGTCCGGGAGGATGGCCGCTACTCGATCCGGCTTTCCACGGGGGACGAGAGATTGGTCGATGCATCCCCCGACTACTTCATCGATGCCCTCGCCGACCAACCTCCCACGCTCCAGTTCACCGAGCCGGGGCGGGACGAATCGGCTACCGCCATCGAAGAGGTGTTCCTCGAGACGCGCGTGCAGGACGACTACGGCGTTGGGCCGGTAGACCTCCTCTTCTCCATCAACGGAGGGGACGAGGAGACCGTCCGCCTGGGTGGCGCCGGCAGTCCGGGGCTTCGGGACGCGACCTCGAGCTACACCCTCTATCTGGAGGAATACGAGCTGGAGCCGGGGGACCTGGTGGCGTACCACGCTCGAACCGAAGACCCGGGGACGGGGGTCGAGGTGGAGAGCGATCTGTACTTCATCCAGATCCGGCCGTTTCGGACCGACGTTCGCCAGGCCGAAGGGGGAGGCGCCGGCGGTGGAGGCGAGGGGGGTGGGGCGGAGTCGGCCCTGGCCGAACGCCAACGGCAGATCACCGTCGGCACCTTCAACCTGATCCGGGATCGGGAAAATCGCTCTCCGTCCGAGATCGCCGAGGATGTCGCGACCCTGGCCCAGGCCCAGACCGATCTCAGAGCGGAAACCCAGGCCGTGGCAGCCCGGGCGGGTGGCGCGGCGGGGGCAGCACCGGGTGGTGCGTCCATCGCCACGCTCCTCCGGGAAGCGGCGGGAGCCATGGGCCAGGCCATCGAGGCCCTGGAGGCCGAGAGTCCCGACTCGGCCCTGGGGCCGGAACAGGTCGCGCTTCAGAAGCTCCAGGCCGCCACCGAGGCCCTCAGTGAAATGCAGGTTTCCACCGGCGGGCAGGGTGGAGGCGGCGGCGGCGGTGCCGGGCAGGCGCTGGATGAGTTGGATCTGGACTCCTCCGAAATGAGGAACCAGTACGAGTCGGTCCGCCGGGGCCAGCAGGAGCAGGTGGACCAGGAGATCGACGAGACCCTGGAGCGCTTGAAGGAGCTCGCCCGCAGACAGGAACAGGAGGCCGAGCGCCAGCGCCGGATGGGCGAGGGCGCCGGATCCAGCGCCTCGGGAGAACGGCAGCGGGCCATGGCCGACGAGGCCGAGGAAGCGGCCCGACAGCTGGAGCGGCTCTCCAGGGACTCGGGCAACCCAGAGATCATGGAGTCGGCCCGGCGCCTTCGGGAGGCGGCCGAGTCCATGCGACGCTCGGCGGCGGGTCAGGGCACCGGTGGCAGCGAGGCCACGTCCGCAGCGGACCAACTCGAGGAGGCCCAGCGACAGCTGGAGCGGGCCCGAGGGGAGCGCCTGCAGGAGGCCGGAGAGGAGGCCCTCCGGCAAATCGAGGACCTCCAGCGCCGCCAGGAGAGGATGGGCAGCGAGGTCGACGGATTGGACGAGCTCTCGTCCGCGGGCCAGCGGGAGGAGCGGACGCGCCGTCTGCTGGACCAGAAGGGGGCGATGGGGGAGGAGATCCAGGACCTGGAAACCACCCTGGATCGCCTCGCCGCCCAGGGAAGGGAGGAGCAGCCCCAGGCGGCACGGGCCTTCGAAGAGGCTGCCGAGGGAATCCGCGACGACCGACTGAGTGACAAGGTCCAGTACTCCCAGGGCCTCATCCGGGACGGGCGAGACGCCGAGGCGGCCCGATTCGAGGACGAAATAGGACAGGACCTGGAGCGATTGAGAGACCGGGTGGAGGCCGCCGTCGGAGCCTTCGAGAGCCCCAGGGAGGACCGCCTGGACCAGGCGGCGTCAGAGGCGCGCCGCCTCGTGCAGGGCCTGGAGGCCATGGAGCGAAGAGGCCGCGAGGGCGATCCGGGCGACGGAGCCGACCCCGGGCAGCAGGGCCAAGCCGGCCAGGATGGAGGCCAGGGAGAAGAGAGCCGGACCGGCCAGCAGGGCCAAGCCGGCCAGCAGGGCCAGACCGGTGGACAGCCGGGCGCCCCCGGTGTGGGGCGGCCCGGTGTGGGCGAGGGGCAGGCAAACCGGGCCCTGACCCCCGACGAGATTCGCCAGATGCGGGGCGAGGCGCGGCAGCGAGCGGCCCAGGCCCGGGACCTCCGGGACCGCCTGGAGGCGGAGGGATTCGAAGCCGAGGCCCTGGACGGGCTCGTGGAGAACCTCCAGCGACTGGAAAGCGCGCAGGCGTATGACGACCGTGAAGCCCTGACTCGCCTCCAGCAGGAGGTGCTCCAGGACGCTCGCCGCTTCGAATACGCCCTCCGCAGGGCCATGCAGCGGGACGGAGAAGGCCCACCCAGTCTCTCGGGGAACGAGGACGTTCCGTCGAGCTATCGGGCCTTGGTGGAGGAGTACTTCCGGGCCCTTTCGGAGAGCGCGCGGGAAGGTCGGCCGCCCGGAGGGGACCCACCATCGGGTGGTCAGCGGTAGCGCCCCGGGGGTCAGCGGTAACCGAGCTGTCTGTAGACGCTCCGCCTAAGGGTCCCGACTCCGATCCGGTATCCGATCAACCCTCCCGCACCCATGGCCACAGGCGTCCAAATAAAGACGAGTCCCCCCGTGCTCGAGTCCGTGGACCCCATCGCGATCGCTCCGACGATAATCCAGGCGACCCCTCCCGCTAGCGCTCCGACAACCGCGCCCCCCTTTCGGTTTTTCTCACCCGAGGGGACCTCGATCTCCAGCACGTCCGGAACCCCGAAGGCAAGCCCCGCCTCACCCTTCTTCTCCAGGATCTTCAGCGTGTCCCGGGACGAGAACGTCACGGATCCCTCCATGATGCGTCCTCCCAATTCGGGGGTGATGGTCACCCAAACCCGACTTCCCTCCGGCAAGGTGGGAAAGACCTCCTGAGCCCCAACGAGCTCTACCGTGCAAACCAGGGACAGGGACAGGAGCAGAATCATCACGGCGCGCATACTTCACCTCCTCCTGCACTCGCAGGGGCCGGGTCGGGGATGACCCGGGCACATCTGGATCGATGCGGGATCGGTCTCCGCAGGAGCGCCGAAAAGAGAGAGCGGACACACGGTGACGCCCCCGACGGCGGCAAGACACGTACCACCACCCGAGGGACAGCGCTAGATTGCCAGGCTCAAAACCCAGCCCACGAGCGACCCATGTCCGAACAGAAGTTCATCTACCACACCCACAGGCTTACCAAGATCGTCCCGCCCAGGCGGGAGATCCTGAAGAACATCAGCATCTCGTTCTTTCCCGGGGCCAAGATCGGAGTGGTGGGACCCAACGGCTCCGGAAAGAGCTCCCTGCTCAAGATCATGGCCGGCTTGGACGACGACTTCCTGGGGGACGCGTGGGCCGCCAAAGGCACCCGGATTGGATACCTCCCGCAGGAACCTCGCCTGGAGTCCGATCTGGACGTTCTGGGAAACGTCGAGCTGGCCGTGAAGGAGACCCGGGACGTGCTCCGTCGGTTCGAGGAGGTGGGCCTGAAGTTCGGCGACGTCTCCACCGACGAGGAGATGAACGCCCTCATCGATGAGCAGGCCCGACTCCAGGACCGGATCGACGCGTCGAACGCGTGGGACCTGGACCGGAAGGTGGAGATCGCCATGGAGGCCCTCCGGCTGCCGCCGCCCGATGCGCCCGTGGCCAACCTCTCGGGAGGTGAGGCCCGTCGTGTGGCCCTCTGCCGGGTCCTCCTGGAGGAGCCCGACATGCTCCTCCTGGACGAGCCGACCAACCACCTGGACGCCGAGTCGGTCGCCTGGCTGGAGCACTACCTGGCGGCCTTTCCCGGGACCATCGTGGCCATCACCCACGACCGGTATTTCCTGGAAAACGTGGCGGAGTGGATCCTGGAGTTGGATCGGGGCGAGGGATACCCGTACCACGGCAACTACACCTCCTGGCTCGAACAGAAGAGCGAGCGCCTGGCCCAGGAGGAGAGGGAGGAGAGTCGGCGGCGGCGGACCCTGGAGCGGGAGTTGGAGTGGGTCCGCATGTCCCCCAAGGGACGCCATACCAAGGCGAAGGCCCGAGTCACCGCCTACGAGGAACTTGCCAGCCAGGACGAGCGTGAGCAGATCCGCACGGCCGAGATCCTGATCCCGAAGGGAGAGCGCCTCGGTACCGACGTGATCCGGGCCGACGGACTGACCAAGGCATATGGGGACAAGCTCCTCTTCGAGGACCTGAACTTCATGGTACCCCGGGGCGCCATCGTCGGGATCATCGGAGGGAACGGCGCGGGCAAGACCACCCTGTTCCGGATCATCACGGGCCAGGAATCTCCGGATTCCGGAGAGCTCCAGGTAGGCTCCACGGTGAAGCTGGCCTACGTGGACCAGTCCAGGGACTCGCTCGACGGGGACAAGACGGTCTTCGAGGAGGTATCGCGGGGCCTGGACACGCTCCAGTTCGGCCGTGTGGAGGTCAGCTCCAGAGCCTACCTGTCCTGGTTCAACTTTCGGGGCAGCGACCAGCAGAAAGAGGTGGGAGTGCTCTCCGGAGGGGAACGGAATCGGGTCCACCTGGCGAAGCTCCTCCAGGAGGGGGGAAATACCATCCTGCTGGACGAGCCCAGCAACGACCTGGACGTGGACACCCTCCGGGCTCTGGAGGACGCGCTGCTGGACTTCCCGGGCTGCGTCATGGTCATCTCCCACGACCGGTGGTTCCTGGACCGGATCGCCACCCACATCCTGGCCTTCGAAGACGACAGCCAGGTCCGGTGGTTCGAGGGTAACTACCAGGAGTACGAGGCGGACCGACGGGCTCGCCTCGGGGCGGACGCCGACCAGCCGCACCGGGTTCGGCACAAGAAGTTGATTCGCGACTGACCTCGTCCCGGACACACAGGAGTCCCCAGCCGGCGCAGCCTGCGCCGGCCCACTCGAAGGAGCGACCCATGACACGGACCCCCAGACCCCTCAACAGGATCCCGGGAGCCTCCCAGCTCGCGACCCTGTTCCGCTCGAGTCTCCTCCTGGTGCTCCTCCTCGCCCCCCTCGGCTCGGCGGCGGCCGGGCCAGCGGCGGCCCAGGAGCCGACGAAGGACGAGGTGGAAGCCCTGGCCGTGGTCTATCGCCTCTTCGACGGAATGCGGGCCCGGGACCGGGCCACCCTGGAGTCGGTCTTCCACGAGAAGGCGCGGCTCATGTCGGCGGGGGTCAGGGACGGGGCACCGACGGTGGGGGAGACGCCCATCGACGGCTTCATCGAGAGCATCGTCACCTCCGAGGGGGCCGTCCTGGACGAGCGTCTGTATTCTCCCGAGGTCCGGGTGGACGGCAACCTGGCCACAGTCTGGGTGGAATACGACTTCTTCCGCGGCGACGAATTCTCCCACTGTGGCTACGATGCCTTCCAACTCGCCATGACCTCCGGGGGGTGGAAGATCATTCAGATCACGGACACCCGTCGCCGGGAGGGTTGCCCCAACCGGGGGTGAGTCGGATTCTCTCCGGAGACCCCGGGCCGCCGGCCTCCGACCCGCAACGATCGGCACGAGGCAAAGCGACTCGAAACCCGGAAGGAATCCCGAGGGATGGCGTTAAAACGCAAGCAACCGAAGGCGGGGCCATTCACTCCGTCGATCTTCGACACGGCCGAGCTGGGCCGGACCGTGTCCGACGAGGTATACCGACGGGAAGTACCCGCCCTGCGCACCCGGCTGCTGGAGGCCCAGTTCTCCCTCAGCCAGTCGGACTTCCCTGTCATCCTCCTCTTCGCCGGTGTGGACAAAGCCGGCAAGCGGGAGCTCTCCAACCTGCTCAGCGCATGGATGGACACGCGGCTCCTGGTCACCCGGGCGTTCAGCCCCATCCCCGAAGAGGAGCGGAAGCACCCCAGGTACTGGCGATACTGGCAGGCCATGCCTCCCAAGGGCCGCATGGGGACCCTCCTGAGTGCCTGGTACTCACGCCCCCTCCTGGATCGGGTGTTCCGGGGCCATTCCCGGGAGGAGTTCGACGAGCACCTGGAGAACATCGCCGCCCTGGAGCGGACGCTGGTGGACGACGGCGCGCTGCTCATCAAGTGCTGGATGCACCTGGGCAAGGACGAACAGAAGGAGCGGTTGGAGACCCTGGAAGCGGACCCGCTCCAGGAGTGGCGCGTTACGAAGTCCGATTGGAAGAACTGGAAGAAGTACGACGACTTCGCCGCAGCCGGTGAGCAGTTGATCACCCGAACCAGTACCGGGCAAGCGCCCTGGACCATCGTCGAGGGGATGGACGCGAACTACCGCTCCCTCATGGTCGGGACGCTGGTCTGCGAGCGCATCGAGCGCCACGTCAGCGAGCGGGCCCGGCAGAAGGAGCTGGCCAAGGTCAGCGCGGACCTGCCCCCCCTCCTCTCCCTGAGCGGCATGCTCCCGAGCTTCGCGGAGGATGAGTCCTCCGAGACCACGGATCCCGTGACGATCCTGTCCACCCTCGACATGGACTCACGGATGAAGAAGAAGGCCTACCACAAGGAGCTGAGGGCGCTCCAGGCCCGCTTGGCGATCCTGCACCGACAGGCGAGAGCGGAGGGAGTCCCCATGGCCCTGGTCTTCGAGGGCTGGGACGCAGCCGGAAAGGGCGGGGCCATCCGGAGGCTTACCCAGGCCCTGGACGCCAGGGACTACGAGGTCCTTCCCGTGGCTGCGCCCACCGACGAGGAGGCCGCCCAGCACTACCTCTGGCGGTTCTGGAGGCAGATCCCGGGAAAGGGCCGGGTTACCATCTTCGACCGCAGTTGGTACGGCCGCGTCCTGGTGGAACGGGTGGAGGGGTTCGCCGGCGAGGCCGAGTGGCGAAGGGCCTACCGGGAGCTCAACGAGTTCGAGCGGCAGCTCGCCGATTTCGGGATGGTGGTGTTGAAGTTCTGGATCCACATCACCAAGGAAGAACAAGGAGCCCGGTTCGAAGCGCGCAAGGACACACCCTTCAAGGCCTGGAAGCTCACGGAAGAGGATTGGCGCAACCGCGAGAAGTGGGACGCCTATTCCCAAGCAGTCCATGAGATGGTCCAACTCACCTCCACGGCCGCCGCGCCGTGGACCCTGGTGGAGGGGAACGACAAGCGGCATGCTCGCGTTCGGGTCCTGGAGACGGTCTGCGACGCGTTGGAGGCGCGACTCCACTCCCCACCCAAGAGCCTCCTGGCCCGCTTGAAGGGAGGTGGAAGTCGGATCGGGACTGTCGACGATCCCGAGGACGAGTTGGACCGGGACTTCGGCGACCCGGAGGACGAGGCTCACACCGACGACGATTAGAGGCGCCCCCGGGGATCAGCCTACCCGCCCCGGTCCTCCCAGCCCAAGCGCAGTCCCCGTTCGTAGAGTGCCGCCAACTCCGCCGCGTCGGGGCCGTCCCGACCCGCAGGTCGGTTCCTTTCGGACCGTCCGCGGAACCCGGACGGTCCAGGCGGACCCACGGCGATGCTGAACACAGGCTCCAGGGAAGGGGCCCGGACAACCAGGGAGGCCGCGTTCGTGACCCCCGGCCGATGGACCACCCCGGCGAACGCAAGGAAGTCCTCCACGACCTCACCGGCCTCCAGGTCCGTGACGCCATCTCCCACCATGAGGGCCGGTCTGGATAGGGCCGCGCCCCATCCGGCGAGGACCGCCGGCTTTCCTCCCGCCCGTGCCAAAGGCTGCTCCGGGTCGAACCCGGCGTAGCTTCCATCCTCCCGGAACCGGACTTGGACGGCAGCCACCCTCGCGGACGGAACCCCCAAAGCCGCGGCCACCGTCAGCACCGGGTCCATGAGGCCACCGCTTACGATCCAGACCTCGATCCCCTGTGCGTGAAGCCCACGGACCACTTCCAGAGCCGCTGGGACCAGCGCGGCCACGTAGGCGTTGCCCACTGCCTCCACCTGCGCCCGAGTGGGACGGATCAGGTCGAGCCTCCGGCCATAGACCTCCTCCAGGGGGATGTCGCCCCGCATGGCAGCGGCGGTGAGGGCCTCCACCTCGGCCCTCTTGGAGCCGGCCAGCAGGTCGATCCCCTCCACCGCGACCAGGGTGGAGTCGCAATCGAATACGACCGACCGATAACGGGGATTCAGGATACGCCCCCACTCTCGGGGAACAGGCTCACCCGGACGAACCGCTCGAGATTCAGGTACCGGCGCGCGTCCTCCCAGATCGACTCCACGGTCACGGCATCGAAGAGTGAGGTGTCCAGAAGGTACACCGGGTCCTCACCCGATTCGGTAGCGGCAGCCAGTTGAGCCATCCACCATCCGTTCTCCCTCAGGTCCGTCTCCCGACTCCGCCGCTCGGCCTCCACCACCTTCTGCACCTCGTCCTCCGTTGGGCCCTCGGCCTTCAGTCGCTCGATCTCGGCGAAGAGGGTGCGCACGAGTTCGTCGGTCCGGGCGGGATCCGATCCGAAGCCGATGCGGAAATCGTAGGATACCTCGGGAATGCGGAAGTAGCCCCCCTGGACGCCCACCCCGTAGGTGCCCCCCAGGTCCTCCCGAAGGACCTCCCTGAGCCGGATCTCCAGCACACCCGCCAGCGCCCGCATTCCCAGCCGGGCCTCCGGCGACCATTCGAAGGGCCCGGTGAACACGATGGCCGTCTGGCTCTGGGGCTCCAGCCCCTTCCTCACCGTCTTCTCGACGACCCCGTCCGGCGGTCGGATCCCCGTGTCCCTCCACGTCTCCACCCGGCCAGCCGTGGGTAGCCCTCCCAGGTACCGCTCCACGAGAGGCCGGATCTCCTCGAGGTCGATGGCCCCTACGAGGACGAAGGTGAAGTCCGATGCATCCCCGAACCGGTCCATGTAGAAGTCCAGGGCCCGGTCCAGATCCAGTTCATCGAGCCGCTCCACCGAGAGGGGTTCGGCTCTCGGGTGGCCCTGGGCCAGGGTGGTGCCCAGGGTATCGCCGAAGGCAGCCCCCGGGCTATTCCCCATGTTGGCCAGAACCGTACGCATCCGTTCCATGAGCACCTGGAACGCCTGGGGGTCCTTCCGAGGAGCCGCGAAGTTCAGGTAGATGAGTTGGAACATCGTCTCCAGGTCGTCGGGCGAGGCGCTGCCTGACACCGCCTCCGAGTAGGGTCCGATCGCGGGTCGGGCTGAAGCCGCCTTCCCCGCCAGGACCTTCTGGAGATCGATCATGGAGAACTCCCCCAGTCCGCCCTGGCTGATCAGCGACGCCGCACTGGACGCGGTCAGGTGCTCCGCTTCCGGCTGCAATCCGTATCCCCCCGGGGAAAAGCCCCGGAAGACCACTTCGTCGTCCTTGAAGTCCGTGGGTTTCAGGAGAACCCGGACACCGTTCCCCAGCGTCCAGGCCGTCACCCCGATATCGTCCCGATAGGTCTCCTCCACCACCGGTGCGGGCTGGGGTAGAACCGCCACCAGTGGAGCGTCGGTCGCCGAGTCTTCCCATGGCTCGAGCTCGGCGGTCGCCGCCTGCGCCATGACCGCAACCAACTCCGCCTCCGTGGGCAGCGGGACGTTCTCGCTCTCCGGCGCGCTTACGGTGACCACACGATCTCCGGACCCGCCGAACCAGCCGGCCGCCTCGGCGTTCAGCTCCTCCAGCGTGATACTCGGAAGGAGGAGGGTCGCCAGCTGGTATTCCACTTCCACACCCGGGGCGGGTTCACCCGTGAGGAAGTGGGAGACCAGTTCCGAGGCAAGGCTCGCCGATTCCCGGTTGTTCCGCTCCGCGTTCATTCTCTCCATGCTCCGGAGCAACTCCGCCTGCTCCCGCATGAGCTCGCCCGGAGTGAACCCATAGCGAGCGATGCGCTCGGCCTCGGTGAGCGCCGCCTCCAGCCCCCGGGGAACGCCCCCGTCCGAGACACCGGCGAAGATCTGGTAGATGTCCGTGTCTCTCGCGAATCGTCCCGCGCCGGCTCCGGCAAAGGCGAAGGGCGGATCCTGGGATTGGCCCAATTCGAACAGGCGTCCGTTGAACATCCCCGAGTAGAGCCGTTCCTTGAGCAGTTCCCGATATCCGGTGATGCCCCGGTCCTCTTCGGCCGGACGCTTGTAGAGTACCGCCACGGAGGTGGACGTGGCCTCAGGATCGGACTCGATGGAGAAGAGGGTCTCGGCATGGGAAGGCACCCCGTACTCGAGCCTCGGCCGAGGCTCGGGCGGCCCCTCGATGCCGGAGAAGTGGGAGCGGATCAGATCCTCCATGCGATCGGGATCGAAGTCCCCGACCGCGATGACGGCCATGAGATCCGGGCGGTACCAATCCTCGTAGAAGCGGGTCAGGGCCTCCACGGGAAAGGACCGGAGGATCTCGGGGTCGCCGATGGGAAGTCGATCTGCGTAGCGGGAATCGTTGAGGATGACGGGGAGCTGACGGTCCAGGATCCGCGCGCTTGCACCGCGCCCGAGTCGCCATTCCTCCAACACCACCCCCCGCTCCTTTTCCACCTCCTCCGGTTCGAAGCTCACCCCGTCGGCCCAGTCCTCCAGGATCCGAAACGCCGTGCCCACGATCTCGGCATCGTCCGTGGGAATGGTCAGCATGTAGACGGTCTCGTCGAACGACGTGTAGGCGTTGATCGAAGGGCCGAACTGCATCCCGATGGACTCGAGGTAGTTCACCAGTTCCTGCTTCTCGAAGTTCTCCGTGCCGTTGAACGCCATGTGCTCCACGAAGTGAGCCAACCCCGCCTGGTCCTCGTCCTCGAGGATCGACCCCGCGTCCAGGACGAGGCGGAGCTCGGCACGGCCCTCCGGACGGCCGTTCTGCCGAACGAAATACCGAAGACCGTTCTCCAACTCTCCTGCCCGAATCGCCGGGTCCAGGAGGAGGTGACCGTCCGAATCCAGGGGGACCTCCTGGGCGTCCAACTGTCTGGCGCTCCCGCCCAATCCCATCGTCCCGGGCAGGGCCGGGACGGCGCCCAGTCCAAACACTGCCAGCGAGAGGATTGGGACGACGACCGTGGCGAGAGGAAGACGCCGGGTGAAGCCTCCTGCGATCATAGTCGGTTCCGATTCTGGGGACCTGGCGTGAGCGGAGCGTGTCCGCTCCCGGAGTTCATGAAGATACGTGACCGGGTTCCCGTCGTTCCATGACCCAACCCCGTCCAGGACCCTCGCGCCGGGGAGCATCGCCGTGCATAATGGCTTAACTACAGGATCCTTGAGTTTCGCCGAGACCATCAACCGCCTACGCGAACCCCCGAGTCCGCCTTGAGCAGGAACGAACCCACCTCCCCCGATCCCTCCACTTCAGAGGCCCAGGTGCCTCCGCGGGTTCTTGTAGTCGACGACCACTCCGGGGTCCGTGAGGTCATTCGGGCCTTCCTAGAGGACTCAGGCTTCGACGTCGTGTTGACCGACACCGGGGAGGGCGCCTTGGCGAGTGCCGGCGTAGGGGTGTTCGACGCCATTGTGCTCGACCTCATCCTCCCGGACATGACCGGGCATGAAGTGGTTGGCCGATTGCGGGAGTCCGGCGTCACGACACCCGTTCTGATGCTCACGGGTCACAAGGAAGACGACCTGGTGGAGGCGTCCCTGCAGTCCGGCGCCGACGACTTCCTCACCAAGCCCTTCGCCCACTCCGAGTTGGAGGCCCGCCTGCGGGCGCTCATCCGGCGGGGCAGCTACCGAGGGCCGTTCAGCGTAGGGTCGATCCGCCTCGACCCCCTTCGCCACCGGGCGGTGGTGGAGGGCACAGAGATCCGCCTGACCAAAGTGGAGTTCCTGATCCTTTTGACACTGGTCGAAGCCAGGGGCGAATTCGTGTCCCGTGAGGCGCTGCTTCGGGACGTCTGGCAGATCGATTTCGACCCTGGAACCAACCTGGTCTACACCCACGTGGCGAACCTCCGAAACAAGCTGTCGGAGGCCGAGGTCGATCACATCCTTCAAGCCGAGCGAGGCAGGGGCTACCGGGTCGCCCTGGGATAGCCCGCCACTCCGACGTCCCCCCTTCCAGGAAGCACCGAACGGGGCACGCTTCTTGTTCAGTTGAAGGGTATCGGATCGCCCTGCCCCCGCCCGGGCGTGATCCCAACCGAGAATCCGAGGGCCCCTGAGGCCCCGATCGATACATGAGGTGGAGCGGATGTCCTGGGAACAGGAGTACCGGGCCAAGTGCTTGGATCTGGCCGAGGCGGTGGGCCTGGTGGAGAGCAACTCCCGGATCTACGTCAGCGGCAACGCCGCCACGCCCTTCGAACTCCTGGAAGAGCTGGCCGATCGTCCTGACATTGGCGGGGTCGAGGTGATCCACGTCCTCCAACTGGGGGAAGACCCGCTGACCCGTCCCGGCGCCGAGGGACGCTTTCGCCACAACTCCCTCTTCGTGGGACCCGCGGATCGGGCCGCGGTGAACGCCGGGACCTCCGATTACGTGCCGGTCTTCCTCCACCAGATCCCGGACCTGTTCCTGGAGGGACGGCTCCCACTGGACGTGGCATTCGTCCAGGTGTCGCCTCCCGACCAGCACGGCCATATGAGCCTGGGCGTCGAAGTGATGGCGGCGAAGTCGGCCTGCGCTGCGGCACGGCGGGTGGTGGTCCAGGTGAACGAGCGGATCCCTCGGGTTCACGGCGATGCATTCCTCCACGTCAGCGAGGTGGATCACATCGTCGAGGTGGACCATGAACTCCCCGAGCTACCTGTCTCCGAGCCCACCGAAATGGAGCTCAGCATCGCGCATCACGTGGCGGGACTCATCCCGGACGGCGCCACCCTTCAGCTTGGGATCGGAGGCATCCCGGACGCCGTTTTGCGCTGTCTGGAGGGCCGGAAGAACCTGGGCATCCATACCGAGATGGTGTCGGACGGCGTGGTCCGAGCCATGAAGGAGGGACTGGTCACCGGTGCCATGAAGACCCTGCACCCGGGCAAGGTGATCGCCACCTTCATTCTCGGGACCAGCGAGCTCTACGACTTCGTGGACGACAACCCGGCGTTCGAACTCCACCCGGTGGCATACACCAACAACCCCTACGTCATCGCCAAGAACCGTGACATGGTGGCCATCAACTCCGCCATAGAGGTGGACCTGACCGGCCAGGTCTGCTCGGACTCCATCGGGAGCTATATCTATTCGGGGTTCGGGGGACAGGTGGACTTCATCCGGGGCGCGGCGAAGGCTCCCGGTGGCAAGCCCATCATCGCCATCCCGAGCACGGCCCGGAGCGGCAGGGTATCGCGGATCTCGCCGTTCCTGAAGCAGGGTGCCGGCGTGGTGACCACCCGGGCGGACGTTCACTACATTGTCACCGAGTACGGGGTCGCGGATCTCTTCGGAAAGAACCTGCGCCAGCGGGCGCGGGCCCTCATCGACGTGGCCCATCCGGACTTCCGCGAGGACCTCACCCGGGCGGCCCATGAACGGAATCTGCTGCCTGAGGTCATCGCCGTCTCGTCCAGTTGGTAGCGCCGGGAGGACCATGCCCAGAAAGCCAGACGAGCGTTCTCCGACGAGGATCCGGTCGATGGGCTCGAGGCGTTGGCCGGAAAGGTCGCGACCATTATCGTCGGCGCGGCGCAGGGCCTTCGCGGCGGCCCTGGCCCTCCTCACCGCGGCCCTGCTCCCCTCCTGCGGGGGAGACTCCGGGACCGAGCCCGGCGGGACTCTGGCGATCACCCCCAGCACCGGCCTTGCGGTCGGCGTGGGAGCCGCTGTCCAGTTCACCGCCCACCGAATCGCGCCCGGGGGCGGTTCCTTCCCTGCGCCGGCCGGAATCACCTGGATTTCCAGCGACCCCGCGGTGGCGGAGGTCTCCTCCACGGGGAGGGCCACCGCGGTAGGGGCCGGCGAAGCGACCGTCCAGGCGTTCGCAACGGGCCTTGGGTCGGCCTCGGCCTCCCTCGAGGTCTACATCCCGCCGGTCATCCCCGAGTACGAGCCGGGCGTGGAATACCTCGGACGGCGGGGGTACACCGAATACCGGCCCGGAACCCTGCCCATCATCCTCTCCGCCCCCCACGGAGGGGCGTTGCTCCCGGACGAGATCCCGGACCGGACCTACGGCACCACCGGCACGGACGGGAACACCCTCGAGTTGGCCGTGGCCGTTTCGGACGCCCTGGCCGACGCCACCGGCGAGCGACCCCACGTCGTCCTCTCGCACCTGCGGCGACTCAAGCTGGATCCGAATCGAGAGGTCGTGGAGGCGGCCCAGGGCAGCGCCGCCGCCGAGTTGGCATGGAGCGAGTACCACGGGTTCGTGGACACGGCCAGCGAAACCATGGAAGCCGCGCACGGCTCCGGCCTCTACCTGGATCTCCACGGACACGGCCACCCCATACAGCGGATCGAGCTAGGGTATCTCCTCTCGGGGAGCGCCCTCGATCTCCCGGACGCGGCCCTCAACGATCCTGCGGTTGCGGCGGCGAGCTCCATTCGGTCGCTGGCATCCGGGTCCCCCCTCCCCTTCGCCGATGTGCTCCGTGGGCCCGACAGCTTCGGATCCCTCCTCCGGGACGAAGGGTATCCTGCCGTTCCCTCCGACTCTGATCCGGGCCCCTCCGGGGCGCCCTATTTCAGTGGGGGGTACTCCACGGTCAGGCATGGATCCAGGGACGGAGGCACCGTCGACGGCATCCAACTCGAACACTACCGTGTCGGGATCCGGGATACGCCTGAGAACCGGGTGGCCTACGCGACGGCCCTGGCACGAGTCATCTTGGCCTACATGGCCACCCATACTCCGGAAGGAGCCGAGTTCCGCTGAATACGCACCACGACAGCATCGCAGTCATCGATTTCGGGGGGCAATACGCCCACCTCATCGCCACCAAGATCCGCCGCCATGGCGTCCTGGCCGAGATCCGGCAGCCCGAGGATCCCACGGAGGCCTACGACGGATTCAAGGGGATCATCATATCCGGCAGCCCCAGTCTGGCCTCCCACGGGGAGGACTCGGACTACAACAAGGAGATCTACGACCTGGACGTGCCCATCCTCGGGTTCTGCTTCGGCCACCAGGAGATCGCACGCCACTACGGAGGCACGGTGGTACACGGGGGCAGAGAGTGGGGACATGCTCAGCTCCAGCTCACCGGCGCCCACCCTCTGTTCGCGGGGTTGGGGCCCGAAGAGACCGTCTGGATGAGCCACTACGACTCGGTCACGTCGGTGGGGCCCGCATTCAAGGAACTCGGCTACACCGAAGGCACCGTGGACAGCCCTCCACATCGGTACGCGGCCATCGGATCGGACGCGTTGGGGCGATACGGGTTCCAGTACCACCCGGAGGTGGACGACACGGAGCACGGCGACGAGATGATCGCCAACTTCGTGTTCGAGATCTGCGGGTGTGAACCGACCTGGAGTATGGAGGCGTTCCTGGAAGAGGAGGTGGAGAAGGTTCGGGGTCAGGTGGGCGATCGCTCGGTCTTCCTCCTCGCCTCGGGAGGCGTGGACTCCACCGTGGCGGCCGCCGTGCTCGGCCAGGCTCTGGGGCCCGATCGGGTGCACCTGCTCCATGTGGACAACGGCATGATGCGCCTCGGTGAAAGCCAGGCGGTTCTGGAGCTGTTCGCGGACCTGGGCCTGGATCGGCACCTCCACTTCGCCGACGCCAGTCAGACGTTCCTGGACGCCCTGGCCGGGGTGGTCGAGCCGGAGGCCAAGCGGAAGATCATCGGAGATACGTTCATCCGGGTATTCGAGGAGAAAGCCCGGGAATTGGACATCCAGGAGCATCTGCTCGGCCAGGGCACCATCTATCCCGACACCGTGGAGACCGGGGGCACCAAGCGAGCCGACACGATCAAGACCCACCACAACCGGGTGGAGATCATCGAGGAGATGATCCGGGCGGGCCGGGTCGTGGAGCCCCTTGCGGAACTCTACAAGGTCGAGGTCCGGGAGCTGGGAGAGCGCCTCGGGATCTCCCACGGAGCCCTCTGGCGTCACCCTTTCCCCGGACCGGGACTGGGCGTGCGGTGCCTGTGCGGAGATGGGGAGCCCGACCTGGCGCACCTGGACGAAGTCGAAGAGCTGCTTTCAGAAGTGGCGTCTCTGGTGCAGGTACAGGCCCTGGCCCTTCCCATTCGGTCCGTGGGGGTCAAGGCGGACCTCCGGGCCTACGAACACCCGGTTCTCATTTCTGCCGACGCCGAGTGGGACCAGCTTCGCCGGGCGGTCTCGGCCATCACGTCACGGGTGCCCCATGTGAATCGGTGCATCTGGAATCTGGGGTGGGTGAACGAACGGGGCGTCCAGTCCCTGGCCGCCCCGGAGTCTGCGAGCCCCGTCCCGGGCTACATGACCCGGGATCGCCTCGATCTGCTAAGAGAGGCGGACGCCCTGGTGATGGGAGCCTTGGAGCGCCACGGACTCTACGACCAGGTCTGGCAATGCCCCACCGTCCTCGTGCCCCTCCGCTGGGAGGAGTCAGCAGGGGAGATGGTGGTGCTCAGGCCGGTCCGCTCCCAGCGAGCGATGACGGCGACGCCATTCCCCCTCCCCCTGGGCGTGATCGTGGAGCTCCGTGAGAACATTCTCTCCCTACCCGGCGTCGGAAGTCTGGCCCTCGATCTCACCAGCAAGCCTCCGGGAACCATCGAGTGGGAGTGAGGCCGGAAGGGCTTGTGAGGGAACCCGGTATCCCCCTAGCCTCCATCCTGGAAACCACGTCCATGCAGCCCCATCCGCCCCTAGCCAACTCCAGGCCCATGAACCTCCACATCGAGACCCCACGGGTCGTTCGCGCAGCGGTCACCGCCCTCCTGATCGCCCTGGTCGGCCCCATGGGCACCCCCTCCGCAACCCATGCCCAGGATGCGGATCAGGTAACCCTGGACCGCCTCTTCGCCTCCGGGGACTTCTTTCCGGACCGATTCGGTCCGGCCCGATGGATCGAGGACGGACGCTATACGACCGTCGAGCGCACGTCCCAGGGGATGGAGCTCGCCGCCTATGACGCATCCACGGGCGAGCGGGAGATCCTGGTCTCGGCCGCCGACCTCACTCCGGCCGGTGGCCGGCCGTTGGCGATACACGACTACTTCTGGTCCGACGACGGCACGCAGCTCCTGCTGTTCACCAACTCCCAGCGGGTCTGGCGGGCCAACACCCGCGGCGACTATTGGATCCTGGACCTGGAGTCCGGGGACCTCCGCCAGGTCGGAGCCGACCGGCCCGAGGCCACGCTCATGTTCGCGAAGCTCTCGCCCGACGGTTCGCGGGTCGCCTACGTGAGCGAGAACAACATCTACGTGGAGGAGATCGCGTCCGGAACCGTGACTCGCCTCACCGACGATGGCTCCCGGACCATCATCAACGGGACCTTCGACTGGGTCTACGAAGAGGAGTTCTTCCTGCAGGACGGGTTCAGATGGAGCCCCGACGGTTCCAGCATCGCCTACTGGCAGTTGGACGCCGAGGGCGTAGGCGAGTTCCTGATGATCAACAACACCGACTCCCTCTACTCCTTCACCATCCCCGTCCAGTACCCGAAGGCCGGCACCACCAACTCCGCGGGACGGGTCGGCGTGGTCCCCGCCGGCGGAGGCGAGACCACCTGGGTCTCGCTGCCCGGGGATCCGAGGCAGAACTACATCGTCCGGATGGACTGGGCCGCCAACTCGGACCAGGTGGTGCTTCAGTATCTCAACCGTCGCCAGGACCACCTCCAGGTCATGCTGGCCGACGCGGCCACGGGTGAGGCCCAGACCATCCTCCATGAGCGGGATGACGCCTGGGTGGACGTCCGGGACGATTTCCACTGGCTTGAGGGCGGTGAAGCCTTCACATGGGTGAGCGAGCGGGACGGCTGGCGCCGAGCCTATCGGGTTTCTCGAGACGGCGAGACGGTGACGCCTCTCACCCCACCAGACGCCGACGTTCTGGCGGTGGAGGCCCTGGACGAGGAGAGCGGCTGGCTCTACTACACGGCCTCACCGGACGACCCCATCCGCCAGTACCTCTACCGCTCGGCCGTAGACGGTTCCGGGCGGACCGAACGTCTCTCCCCGTCCGCCCCCGGATTCCACGAGTACCAGGTGAGCGATGAAGGCGACTGGGCCTTTTATACCTTCTCCCGAATGGACCTCCCCCCCACCATCTCCCTGGTGTCCCTTCCGGATCACCGGGAGCGGCGGGTGATGGTCGACAACGCCGCGCTGAAATCAGGGGTGGAGAGACTGGGACGCACACCTACCGATTTCTTCCGGCTGGAGGTGGAGCCCGGAGTGGAGTTGGACGGGTGGATGATGAAGCCCTCCGATTTCGACCCCGCGAAGCGCTATCCGGTGCTCTTCTACGTCTACGGCGAGCCCTGGGGGGCCACGGTCCAGGACCGGTGGGGCGGTATGACACTGCTCTGGCACCACCTCCTCACCCAGGAGGGGTACATCGTGGTGAGCTTCGACAACCGAGGCACGCCGGCTCCCCGTGGACGGGAGTGGAGGAAGATCATCCACGGACAGGTGGGCGTGCACGCATCCCGGGACCAGGCAAATGCCGCGGGGGCCCTCGCCGAGGAATTCCCCTTTGTCGATCCCGACCGATTCGCCATCTGGGGATGGAGCGGCGGCGGATCCCAGACACTCAACTCCCTGTTCCGCTACCCCGGCGTGTTCAGCACAGGCATGGCAGTGGCCCCGGTGCCCGACCAGCGCTACTACGACACGGCCTACCAGGAGCGGTACTCTGGAATCCCCCAGGAGAATCCCGACGGATACACCCGCGGGTCCCCCATCACCTACGCCCATCAATTGGAGGGCAACCTCCTGATCGTGCACGGCACGGGCGACGACAACGTCCATTATCAGGGAACCGAGGCGCTCATCAACCGACTCATCGAGGCGGGCAAGCATTTCACCATGATGGCCTATCCGAACCGTTCCCATGGGATCTTCGAGGGACGGGGAACGACCCGGCACGTCTACGGACTCCTCACCCGCTACCTCACGGAGAACGTCACCCCTGGGCCCAGGGAGCCCGGCGCCCCGATCAGCGACATGCCCTGATCCGGGCCCGGCCCGGGAGCCCTTCGGGACCCTGAGACGCGGGGGGGCGCTTGCCGCCCCCCCGCCCCTCGCCTATTCCTGGTCTCGGACGATGGTCGGTCCCGCGTGGGGTCCGGCCCTCAACACCTTCCAGGAAGGACGCCCCGGACCATGAAATGGATCGCTGCCCTCGCACTCGCGGGCCTCACCCTCTCCACCACCCCGCCGCTCTCCGCGCAGTCCGCACCGAACGGTGAGACTGGGGCCCCGGCCGGCCGCCTGGCCGACCTCATGGACGACATCACCGCCGAGGTTGAGGCCCGGGCCAAGCTCGCCCAGGTCATGGTGGACAAGATCTACTCCTTCTCGGAACTCGCATTCCACGAGGTCGAGACCTCCAACTACATCGTGGGGATCCTGGAGGAGAACGGATTCACGGTGGAGACCGGAGTCTCGGGGATGCCCACTGCGTGGTTCGCCCGGTGGGGCAGCGGAGAGCCCGTGATCTCCTTCGGGAGCGACATCGACGGGATCCCGAAGTCGAGCCAGACCCCCGGCGTCGCCTACCACGAGCCGCTCATCGAGGGAGCCCCGGGACACGGCGAGGGACACAACTCCGGACAGGCGGTGAACGTGGTGGCCGCCCTGGCCCTGAAGACCGTCATGGAGCGGGAGAACATCCCCGGGACCCTCGTCCTCTGGCCCGGCGTGGCCGAGGAGCTGGTGGGCTCCAAGGCCTGGTTCGTTCGCGACGGGCGCTTCGAGGACGTCGACGTCGCCCTCTTCACCCATGTGAGCAACAACCTGAGTGTGACCTGGGGGCAGGCGAACGGCACCGGCCTGGTGTCTGCGGAGTTCACCTTCACCGGGGAGTCGGCCCACAGCGCGGGTTCGCCGTGGCGAGGCAGGAGCGCGGCGGACGCGGTGGAGCTCATGAACGTCGGCTGGAACTACCGTCGGGAGCACCTCGAGCCGAACCAGCGGTCCCACTCGGTGATCACCGACGGCGGGGACCAGCCCAACGTGGTGCCTCAGAAGGCCTCCATCTGGTACTACTTCCGGGAGATGGACTTCGAAGGGATCAAAAGGAACTATGAGATCGGCATCAAGATGGCCGAAGCCGCCGCCATGATGACCGACACCGAGATGACCTATCGGATCCTCGGCACCGCTGCCCCGAGGCATTTCAACAAGGTCGTCGCGGAGACCATGAACCAGCACATCCAAGAGGTCGGGCTGCCCGAGTGGTCCGAGGAGGACCAGCTGCTGGCCAAGGCGGTCCAGCTCGAGGTCGGAAGCGATCCGGACGGTCTGAACGAAGAGTTGTCGGAATTCTCGGGTCCCCCCGAGGTTCGGCGGTCCGGCGGCTCGGACGACATCGGCGACGTTTCCTGGACGGTGCCGACGGTAACGCTCCGGTTCCCGTCCAACGTGCCCGGGCTTCCCGGCCACAACTGGTCCAACGGCATCGCCATGGCGACTCCCATCGCCCACAAGGGAGCGGTGGCCGGGGCCAAGGTCATGGCCCGCACGGCCCTCCAGCTGTTCATGGAGACGGACCTGGTGGGCGACGCCTGGGACTACTTCGACGAGGTCCAGACGAAGGACATGCAGTACCAGCCCATGATCGGGCCGGACGACCCGCCGGCAACCGACAAGAACACCGAAATCATGAGGCTCTTCAAGCCGCTACTGGAGCCCCTCTATTACGACGAGACCCGCTTCGACTCCTATCTGGAGCAGTTGGGCGTCTCGTATCCGACCTTGCGGCCGGACCAACTCGAGAAGATCCGTCAGGCCGAGGCCCAGTCGGAAGGTCGCTGAACTCGCCGGCGACGGCGGTGCCTCCGAGAGGGTCTGGGCTCAGCCCTCCAGCCGCCGCCCCGTGAAGGAGCCGCCGTCGCCGGCCATGGACCATGTGCCCCGGATGGATTCTCCCTCCACGTACATCTCGATGACCAGTAGGCCGTCCATGGTGTCCGACTGGATGAGCCACACGTCGCCCTCCCGGGTCACCGACGAGACCGGGAAACTCCCGAAGCCGCTGGTGGAGATGTCGCCCTCGTAGCCGGTCTCCCCCTTATCCAGAACGATGGAGGCGGTCACGCTGGAGCCCTGGACGTTCGTCCGGATCTCGTATTCCCCGGAGATATCAGGCTCCGGCGGGGGGCCCGACGCGCAGGCGGCGAAGAGGACGGCGAGGCCGAAAGGGAAGAGATTCCGAGCACGCACGACGATACTCCTGTTTCGGTGAGCGGATACTGGAGAGCGAATCATCGCACCGTAAACCGCACCGTGTCCACGACCCAAGGGATCAGGGGGAAGTGGGCGAAGTCCGCCACCGCGGCGATGAGCCGATGGTTCCCAGGGGGTACGCCCTCGAAGACGTAGGAAGACGATCC
This sequence comes from Gemmatimonadota bacterium, assembly GCA_039591855.1. GTDB lineage: Bacteria > Gemmatimonadota > Gemmatimonadetes > Longimicrobiales > Gaopeijiaceae > JBDHCV01. The sequence continues at coordinate 103,923 of JBDHCV010000004.1, forward strand.
GTCGCCGAGGTGGACGATCCGACCCGGAATGACCGGAACCGGCATGGTCGGATCGGTCAGGTCTTCGTCCAGGTAGAGGTGGTGGTGCCCACTCCCTGCCGTGGTGTCCCCGGCCGGGAGGATGACAATCCCGGTCACCTCCAGCGACACTGCGACCTCCGGGCCCTCGATGACCGAGCCATCCTCTGGCAGGACGATGCGAACGGCACCTGCAGGACCCGCGGACTCCGGTGTGCCGGTCCCTGCCGCACCCGCCTGGGTCGCCTCATCGGAACGGACTTGCGGATCGTCCTGGCCACCGCACCCCCACAGGAGGATTCCGAGGACGAGGAACGCGGTGCGGACGGGAACCGTCCGGGATACCCAGTACGAGGGTCGTGGCGATGGCATGGCGAAGGTCCGTAAGAAGGGGCGGAGGCATAGGGTCGATTCCCAAAACCCTACCCCTCCGCCCCAAGTTCCCTCTGGACCGTCGCTCCTTCGCGGGTCAGCCCTGGAACTGGAAGTCGAAGGTCCGGTTGCAGAGGGTGCCTGCAATGGAGATGGAGGGCGTGGCGGTCTGGGCGCCGGTGATGCTGTAGGTGACGTTCATCCCGCACCGGCCCTCCTTGTCGTCCACCGCCCACCGGATTCCGCCGGTCTGGGACCCAGTGAGAGAAACCAGATCTTCGTTCTCATCCACGGTGAAGGACATCTGCATGGAGATGCTGGGGTCGCCGTTGAAGACGAAGATCTTGCCTGACACCTGGGCGGTTCCGGCGCAGGACCGATGGGTCTGGGTGACCGCCACGGACCCCGTACCGGCTCCCGTGACCGAGTCGAAGTCCCCGTTCACGCTGCCTTCCACATCCACGGTTCCCCCGTCCGGGCAAGGCACCGACTCCTCGAAGGTGAAGGAGACGGTCTCGGCGGCGAGACGGTGCTCGATCCCCTCGGAGAGAGCCGGGGACGCCGCGAACCCTGTGGCTCCCATCCCGAAGTCGAAGCTCCCTACGGCAGCCAGGGCCTCGACCATGGCGTCGAACTCCGCGTCCGTAAGCGTGTCGCCCGCGGGCCCGGTGGAATCCCCCGAGCATGCCCCGATGGCCACGGCCAGAACGAGGATAGAAGCCCCTGCAATGATCCTGGAGAACATCCGACCTCCTGCATTCCGGGTTCGATTGGATGCCCCACCGCAGGGGGCGTCTTTATCCAATATCACAACAGTAGCGGCTCCAGGTCACGGGTTTTCTCATGCGCAGCCGGCACCCCGGGGGGACGCGCTTTCTCCCGGGGCCGGGGGGACCGATATTGGCGATCCTCGATTGACCAGGGCTCGCGCTTCTTGGAGGCTCGGCAATGAACCCAGATCACCTCCGCGGTCTCAACGCCTCTTCGGTCAGCAGCGGTTTCGGCCCCGGCCCCAGCCCAAACCCGGCGGCATCCCCGAGTGAGTGGACGGTCGAGAGCGCAGCCAGTCTCTACCGGATCGGGGAGTGGGGGGAGGGATATTTCGGGGTCTCTCCCCAAGGGACCGTCGAGGTGTACCCCGGCGGTTCGCGGGATGGGAAGATCGACCTTCTGGAGGTGGTCGAAGGCTTGGCGGCCCGGGACCTCATCCCGCCCGTGGTGATTCGATTCTCCGGCATCCTCGCCCACAGAATGTCGGAGATCCGAAGGGTCTTCGACGAGGCCATTCAGGAGGCGGAGTACGACGGATCCTACGCGTGCGTCTATCCAATAAAGGTCAACCAACAACGTCAGATCTGCGAGGAAATCCGGGACGTCGGAGCGGGGCTGGGGTTCGGTCTGGAGGTAGGCTCCAAGCCCGAGCTCCTGGCCGGCCTGGCGCTGACGGAGGGGTTCGACGACATGCCCTTCGTCTGCAACGGATTCAAGGACGAGGAGTTCATCGAGACGGTGATCCTCGCGGGGAAAATGGGCCGGTCCATCATCCCGGTGGTGGAGCGACGGCGGGAACTGGACCTCATCATCCAGGCCGCCCACGAGCACCGGGTCACGCCTCGGATCGGCATCCGGGCCAAGCTGGCCACCGGCGGGGTAGGACGCTGGAAGGACTCGGCCGGGTACCGAGGGAAGTTCGGCCTCTCGGTGAGCGAAATCCTGGCCTCCGTGGACCAGCTCAGGGACGCCGGGCTTCTCGAGGGTCTCGGCATGCTCCACTGCCACGTCGGATCCCAGATCTTCGACATCCGGGTGGTGAAGTACGCGGTGAGCGAACTGGCCCACCTCTACGTCGAGCTGGTCAAGCTGGGTGCCCCCATGGGAACCCTGGATCTGGGCGGCGGCCTGGGCGTGGACTATGACGGCACCCAGTCGGCCTCGGACTCCTCCATGAACTACACCCTGGACGAGTACGCCGCAGATGTGGTGCACAGGGTCCGGGCCATCTGCGACGATGCAGGCGTTCCCCACCCGGACCTGATCACCGAATCGGGTCGGGCCATCGTGGCGCACTCCGGCGTCCTGGTGTTCCAAGCGGTGGGACAGCGGGCTTTCCCGACGGAGCCCCAGGCCGACCTCATCGAGCGGGCTGCGGCGGGGGAGGACCCGCCCCAGCCGCTGGTTGATATCCACGAAGCCTACCTGAGACTGGCGGATGCCGACCCGGTGGAGGCCTACCACGATGCAGAGCATGCCCTGGGAGAAGCCATGAGCCTCTTCAACCTGGGTTACATGGACATCGTGGCCCGAGCCGCCACGGAAGAACTCTACTGGGCCATCGCCGGGAACCTGATCGAGTCCGTGGAGCCGGAAGACCTCCCGGAGGAGTTGGCGGACGTGCCGGACAGGATGGGAGACATCTACTTTTCGAATCTCAGCATCTTCCAGTCGCTCATCGACTCGTGGGGGATCGATCAGATCTTCCCCATCATGCCCATCCACCGCCTGGACGAGCGTCCGGTCCGGCGGGGTACGTTGGCCGACATCACCTGTGACTCAGATGGGCGGATCGACCGCTTCGGAGGGGTGCAGGGGCCCGAACACACCCTACCCTTGCACCCCCTCCGGGCCCCTGCGAGCGCGACCTCCGACTCCGCATTCGCACCCGAGCCGGAGCCATACTACCTCGCCGCCTTTCTCACCGGGGCATACCAGGAGACCCTGGGCGACCTCCACAACCTTCTCGGCGACACCCACGCGGTTCACGTGGAACTGGACCGAGACGGAGGTTGGACACTCTCCGAGGTGGTGGAAGGGGATACCGTCCGGGAGGTGCTGGCCTACGTGCAATGGAGCGCAGACGAGATCCGGCGGATCCTCCGGCGTGGGATCGAGGGGTCGCTCAAGGCCGGACGCCTGACTCTGGAGGAGGGGGTCCGGCTGCGCCGATTCCTCGATCAGGGCCTGGAGGGCTACACCTACCTGGAGTAGCCGGCCGCGGACCCATGTCTTACGCCGGCGGAGAAAACTCGTGACTTCGGAGCCGGAGTCTACCTAGCTTTGAGATAGGGACCGGCCAACATCCGGTCCCCTGCTCCCGGAAAAAGGCACACCCGGCGTGAGCCGGGGTCGCAAAGCACGGAGTCTCTCTTGGGGGAGAGACCGTCCGGCCGCCCGATCAGAGCAGTTGGGTTCTCGGGAGCGATGCCCCAACGATTGCCGTTGGGCATGAACGCATGCCAGGAGAATCCGATGCCTACCGTAAGCACCTCTTGGAAGCTGGCCACCGGCCTGCTTCTCCTACTCGCAGCGGGCTGTGCCGAAGGCCCGACCTCCGTGAACCAGGGGAATCTCGGCCTTTTGACCGAGCGGACCAGCCTGTCCGTCTTCCTCACCGACGGCCCCGGCAACGTGGACGCCGTCTGGGCCGACATCGAGAGACTCACCATCGAAGGCCAGCCCGGGAAGATCGATCTCCTGGCCGAACCCACCGGCCTCATCGAGGTGACGGAGCTCATCAACGGGCAACTGGAGCAGTTGGTGAACGCCGCCGACCTGCCCGCCGGGAAGTACACCAGGCTCATGGCGGTGATCGGTGATGCGGTCCTCCTCGCCGACGACGGCTCCGTCTACGTGAAGGGGAACCCGACCCTCGAGGAGATCCTGGACCCGGCCATCATTCCGGAAACCCTCGGAGCCCTGGTCTGCCCCAGCTGCACGAGCAGCGGCTTCAAGATCATTCTCCCCGGCGGCCAGACCGTCCTCGAGGAGGGTGTGGCGGCCCTGGTCCTGGACTTCGACATCCGGCAGAGCTTCGGCGACGCCGCGGGGTCTTCGGGAGAATGGGTGATGGACCCGGTCATTCACGCGACCAAGGTAAAGGACGCGGACTCCGACGGTGACGTCCTCGACGACTTGATCCGGGAGCCGGCTCTCTCCGGCACGGTGGGCTTCAGTGATTTTCCGTTGGTGTTGGCGTGCGCGACGCACACCCCCACCCTCCAGGATTTCGTCCCCACGGCCACGGCCCAAACCCTGGTCGATGACGTGGGGCAGTCCATCGTCCGCACAGGCGTGGTCGATGCCTCCGGAAACTTCGAGATCCGGCCCCTGGCCGGAGACGTGTATGATCTCGACTTCGTCCGCAGCATCGATCTCGGGGACGCCACTCTCCAGTTCGACGCCACGGTGAGCCCGACGTCGGCGGACGCGACCCTGGGGCCTGTCGAGGGCGTGACCTACACGGTCAGCTCCATCATGTGCATGCCCAAGTTCCCCTTCTAGCGTCCAGACCGAGTGAGGTCTATCGGTCCCGGGAACCTCTTTGCCTCCGAGGTCGTTAGCTGCATTGGGTAGAGCCGCGACGAACCTCGGAGGCGAAGATGTTCTTCAAGAAGAAGACGGTCGTGGAAGCTCCCATCGTCCACGCGGACGACGGTAGCTTCGATGATCTGGTCACCAACAGCGACGGCGTGGCCGTAGTGGATTTCTGGGCGCCCTGGTGCGCGCCCTGCCACATGATGGCGCCGATCCTCGACGAGGTGGCCATCGCCATGGCCGATAGGGACGTTCGGGTGGTCAAGGTGAACGTGGACGATGCCCCCGACGTCTCCTCCGGATTCGGCATCCGATCGGTTCCCACGCTCATGTTCTTCAAGGACGGAGAGCCGGAGTTCGAGATGGTGGGGCTGGTCCCCAAGCCGGTGTTGGAGCGGGAGATCGTGGCCCTGCTGGAGGGCACCACGGAGGAAGATCCCGCCTAGGTCGCCGGACCCCGTCGCCCAAGATCCCGGGAGGACGGGAACATGCGCGACCCTTCCGGGGAATTACGGCGACAAACCCCCAGCCCATACAGGAGCACCTGGTGAATCATTCGCCCCGCTGGATTGCCGCTGGCCTCGCGGTCATCGTCTCCGTCGCCGCAGCCGCCTGCAGCGACAGCCCATCGTCCCCCTCGCTACCCCCCGTGGAGCCCGAGGACGTCACATACGCTCCCGAGTTGGAGATCGACCTCAGCCAGATGACCAAGACGGCGTCGGGGCTCTACTACGAGATCCTCACCGAGGGCATGGGGGACCCAGCGGCTCCCGGGGACACGGTGGCCGTGAATCACCAGGGATGGCTCCCCTCGGGCACCCTCTTCAGCACGGGGTTGTTCGGCTTCGTCCTCGACGACAACGCGGTGATCGACGGCTTCGATGAGGGCGTCACGGGGATGCTCAAGGGGGAGGTGCGGAAGATGGTCCTCCCCTCCCGGCTGGCGTACGCCGACAGCCCGCCCCCCGGCTCGCCGATTCCCTCCCAGAGCGTGTTGGTGTTCGAGGTGACTCTGGAAGGCATCGGCACCCAGGATCTGATCGACCTCGGCTTGCTGAACTGAGCCCCAGGGGGCGGGCCTGACGTCTCCCGCCCTCGGGTGCAAGCTGGCCCCTCTTGATCCTTCGCGGGAATCCCTCCTGATTTCCGGGAGTCGTATCGTTCGCGACCCCTGATCTCGGAGCCGGAAATTGAACATCGTCGTTCTTGGTGCGGGTCGTGTGGGCGGTGCCATCGTGCGCGACCTCCACACCGAGCCCAGCTACACCATCACCGCGGTCGACCTGGATCCTCAGGCGCTGCTGGGGCCCGAATCCATGGGAGTCCGGACCGTCGTATCGGACCTCTCCAGTGCCGATCACGTCTCCGAGGCCGTCAAGGACGCGGACCTGGTCGTCGGATGCGTGCCCGGGTTCATGGGATATCGGACCGCCGAGGTCGTCTTGGGAGAGGGCAAGCCCCTTGTGGACATCTCCTTCTTTCCGGAAGACGCCTTCGGTCTGGACGAGCTCGCCAAGGAGGAAGGAGTCCCGTTCCTCATGGACTGCGGCGTCGCCCCAGGCCTGACGAACATGATCCTGGGACGGCTGGAGGTCGTGCTGGACGAGACCCACAGCTTCCGTGCCATGATCGGGGGGCTCCCCGTGGAGCGGGGCTGGCCCTGGGAGTACAAGGCGCCCTTCTCACCCATGGACGTCATCCAGGAATATGTCCGCCCCGCACGTCTCAGAAGGGACGGCAGCGACATCGTTCTCCCGGCCCTGTCCGACGTGGAGTTGGTCGATTTCCCCGGGTTGGGCACGCTGGAAGCTTTCAACACCGACGGGCTCCGGACGCTCCTGGAGACCAGCACCACGCCCAACCTGACCGAGAAGACCCTTCGCTATCCCGGCCACGCCGAGAAGATGCGAACGCTGCGCGACGCCGGCTTCTTCATCGATCGGGAGATCCCCGTACCCTCCGGCATGGTACGCCCGAGGGACGTGACCGAGACCCTTCTGTTCGACGCATGGCAATTCGAGGATGGTGAGCCCGACCTGACCGTGGGCCGGTTCGAGGTCGAGGGAGTCGCGAACGGAACCCGCGTGCGGCACACGTATACCCTTCTCGACTATTACAACCCGGATACCGAGACCATGTCCATGGCTCGGACCACGGGCTACACATGCGCCGCCATGGCTCGGGTGGTGGCCGATGGAATGTGGGCCGAACCAGGGGTCTCGCCCCCCGAAGTGGTGGGCCGTCGCCAGGACTGCTTCGAGTACGTGCTCAAGCACCTGGAAGAGCGGGAGGTCAAGCTCTTCCACCACCTGGAAGAACTGGACTGAGGGGCGGGATTCCTGCAGCCGCGCCACTCGGTTGCCAATAGCGCTCCGGGCGGCGATGGTGATCCTTGACCGACCTGCAAACTCGACTCGAAGACACCATGCCCGGCCTACTCCCTCACGTCGACCCTGACGGCTTACTGGAATACTCGGTCGTCTACACCGATCGATCCCTCAACCACATGTCCCGGGCCTTTCAGGAGGTCATGGGGGACATCTCCCGGACCTTGAAGGATGTCTACCGGGCCGAGGCGGTGGTCGTCGTCCCCGGCAGTGGAACTTTTGCGATGGAGGCGGTGGCGAGGCAGTTCGCCCGGGACCGAACATGTCTCATCGTCCGGAACGGCTGGTTCAGCTTCCGCTGGACCCAGATCTTCGAGCGATGCGGCCTTCCAGCGGCCTCGACGGTCCTGAAGGCCCGCCGAATCCAGGACGGGCCACGGGGCCCGTTCGCTCCTCCCCCCATCGACGAGCTTGTGGGGCGCATCGAAGCGGAACGCCCGCAACTCGTTCTGGCCCCACACGTGGAGACGTCCTCGGGGATCATTCTCCCCGACGCATACGTCCAGGCCCTGGGCGACGCGACCAGGTCCGTCGGCGGACTGTTCATCCTGGACTGCGTGGCCTCGGGAACAGTGTGGGTGGACATGAGGGCGATGAACGTGGACGTGGTGGTCACGGCACCCCAGAAGGGCTGGAGCGGGCCGCCCTGCGCCGGGTTGGTCATGCTGGGAGAGCGGGCCCTAGAACGCCTGGCCGAGACCGACAGCGACAGCTTCGCCTGCGATCTCGGGAAGTGGCATCAGATCATGCAGGCCTATGAGGCCGGCGGTCACGCCTACCACGCCACCATGCCCACCGACGGTCTGCGGGCTTTCCGGGACGTGATGGTGGAGACGGTTTCGTGCGGCCGGGATACGACCAGATCCTGGCAGGAGGACCTGGGACGACGAGTCCGCAGGCTCCTCGAAGCCCACGGAATGCCGAGCGTGGCGGCCCCCGGGTTCCAAGCCCCCGGAGTCGTCGTGAGCTACACGGAAGACGACGGCGTCCGCAGCGGGAAGAAGTTCGCCGAGGTCGGACTTCAAATCGCCGCCGGAGTCCCTCTGCAATGCGACGAGGGGGACGACTTCCAGACATTCCGAGTGGGCCTGTTCGGACTGGACAAGCTCAGGAACATCGAACGGACCGTGGGTACCTTCAGATCCGCCCTGGAGCAGATCGCGTAGGGTAACATCCGAGGACAGGGGTGTGGTCGACGCAATCGGTAGCCTGTTCGCAGGAGGAGCGGCTTTCGGTTCGTACACACCCAACCAGAGGGAGGGAACGATGTTGAGATCGATCACCACGCGTGGGGTCATGGCGTTGGTCCTGTCCGGCATCCTCGCCGGGTGCGGGAGCGGCGACCCGGCCATGGCCGACGGACCGGCTCCGGGGGGGACCGCCACGGGGTCTGCCACGGTCGAGGTGAGGAACAACCACGGGAACGAAGTCGAGATCTACGTCTGGGTCGAGCAGCAGCGCAGAAGACTGGGCACCGTACTGGCCAACCAGGTCGAGCGGTTCAACATCCCGGTATCCGGGCCGACCCGCGTGCGGCTGGAATACCGGTTTTCGCTGGGCCCCCGATGTGAGAGCGGCGAGGTCTTCGCTCAGCCCGGAGAGAGAGTGCCCATCACCATCCCGCCGGACCTGGCGATGTTCGCCCCCTGCAACTGAGTCGGGCCTGACTGGCCGGAGCCCCTGAGGAGTGTCGACTCTCGCCACCTGGCGCCGATGCGCCCTGACCCTCGGCCTGACCCTTGGCCTGACTCTACCCCTGGGCTCCAGGCCGGCCGAGGCCCAGGTGGCCCCGGATGACCCGTGGCGTACGGTGGAAACCGAGCACTTCCGGGTCACCTTTCCCGCAGGGCTGGAGCCCCTCGCCGCCCGGGCCGGGGTTCGAGCCGAAGCCGCCTATTCCCAGTTGAGCCGGGACCTCGTCCCCATCGGGGCGGGAAGGGTGGACATCCTCCTCACGGACCACGTGGACGTGTCCAACGGGCTGGCCGGCATGTCCCCCTGGCGGCGCATCCTCATCTACGCCCGCCCCCCCACCGATGCCGCCGGCCTGCAATACTTCGACGAGTGGATGGAGCTGGTGGTCACCCACGAGATGGCCCACATCGCCCACCTGGACCACCAGGGGACCTTGGCCAGGATCACTCGTACCATCTTCGGACGTCCGCCTGCCTCTTGGCCCTTCTTTCCCAACGCCATGGTCCCCCGGTGGACCACCGAGGGCCTGGCGACCTGGTATGAATCCAACCTGAGCGGCGCCGGTCGCGTGAAAGGGACGGACCACCAGATGGTGGTTCGCACGGCCGCCCTGGAGGGCACACTCGAGGACCTGGGACAGGCCGGGGGAGACTCCCCGGTCTGGCCCGGCGGCAACCGCTATTACGTCTATGGTGGGCAGTTTCTGGCGGATCTGGTGGCCAGGCAGGGAGAAGATGGACTGCCGGGTTTCGTGGAAGCCATCTCCGGGCAGTGGATCCCACTGCGCATCAACTCGGCGTCCCGAGAGGGCTTCGACCAGTCCTTCTCACAGGCCTGGACGGACTGGGTCGAGGGGGAGGAGTCGCACGCCGACGCGACGGTCGAGCGCCTGACCCGCACGACTCCGGCCACCGAACCGGTGATCCTGGAGCCCACCGGATGGGAACAGCTCTACCCGAGAATCCTGGGAGACGGAGTCGTCTTCTCCCGTGCCGACCGACGCGCGGACCCCCAGATCCGGCAGTGGACACCAGGATCGGGCACGGATGGATCCGGCGGCACCGGAAGGAAGCTCCTGCGCACCAACGGCCTCTCGACGCTAGACACAGGGACAGACGGGACGGTGGTATTCGCACAGCTGGAGTATCTGGATCCGTACCGGATCCGCAGCGACCTCTATGTCCGCAGCCCAGACGGGCAGGTGCGCCGACTCACCAGGAACGCTCGCCTGAGCCATCCCTCCATCGCCCCGGAGGGGGATCGGGTCGTCGCGGTCCAGGAAGGGGAGGGGACGAATCGGCTGGTCCTGGTCGACCTGCCGTCCGGGGAGCTCGTCCCCCTGACGCCCTTCGACGCCGAGGTGCACTGGACGATGCCGTCCTGGTCCCCCGACCCGGGACGGATCGCGGTCAGTCGATGGGTCCCCGGGGGCCTCTGGGATCTGGGGCTCATCGACCCGGACACTGGTATCTGGACTCCGCTCACCCGGGACCGGGCCCTGGACATGTCGCCGACGTGGACCCCGGATGGTCACACGATCCTCTGGGCGTCGGACCGGACCGGGGTCCCCAACATCTTCGCAGTCACCCGGAGCCAGGGCGGCGGCTGGAGTCCCCCCAAGCAGGTCACCAACATGCTCGCGGGCGCGGCCACCCCCGCCACCGACGGAGAGTGGCTCTATTTCTCCGCCTACGGAGCCGACGGATGGGATATGGGCCGCATCCCCTACGACCCGCGCACATGGTTCGAGCCCCAGGAGACCGACCCCAGATTTCTGGGCCACCGACGGACCCCTCCCCCGTTCGCCGATGATTCGTCCCCTGCCGCGACTGGTCCGGGCACCGCTCCGGACACGTCCTCCGAGGCCCCCGAATATCGAGCGCTCCGCTGGGCCCTCCCCCGGTACTGGCTCCCCCTCTACACGTCCGGAGAGGAAAATCGGGGCACCAGGATTCTAGGTCGAGGCGTGGGCGCCTTCACCGGAGGCACGGACCTGGTCGGTCGCCATGCCTGGGACGCCTCGCTGATCTGGCGCCCGGACGGCGGGCTCACGGATTGGAGGCTGGGATACACCTTCGCCGGCCTCGGAACGCCCGTTCTGGGGGCCTCCGTAGCCCAGCGGTGGGATGCGGCCGGGCCCTTCGGCCTCCCCTCCGGGGACGAGATCATTCCGGTGTCGCTAGAGGAGCGGGAACGGTCGGCGGGCGTGAGCGTCACCCTTCCACGTCCCCGATACAGGACCTTCTCCTCAGCCACAGCCTCCGCTTCACTGGTTCGATCCGAAACCCGCGTCCGTCAGATCGGCGGCGACCTCCTGCCGTCCGGCATTCTCCGGCGACCCCTCCAGACCCTGGGACAGCTCGGGCTCTACGCTGTGTTCGCCAACCACCGAAGCCATCCGTTCTCGGTCAGCCGTGAGGACGGAGTGCGGCTGGAGGTGCGGGGCCGGGTACGACAGGACCTGACCGTGGCCGACTCTCTCACAGGAGTCGTGGGCTGGGACGGCAGCTTCGACGATCTGTTCGGGCGTGCATCAGGATACTGGGCCTTCGACGGTCCCGGCTTCGCCTCCCACGTCCTGGCCGGGAGGATCTCCGCGGGATATGCCCAGGGAGCGGGCGCCGACGCCTTTCACTTCGATCTCGGCGGAGCCACCGGCCAGGGGATCCCGGGGCTCAACGGTTTGGGCGGGACGTCGCTCCTGTTTCCCCTCCGGGGATACGCATCGGGTGTCCGAAACGGCTCGAGAGCGGTCTCGGCATCGGCGGAGTATCGGTTTCCCATCGCCATCCTCCACAAGGGGCTGGGGGCGTTCCCCCTCCACCTGGACCGACTCATGGGGGACCTGTTCATCGATGCGGGCAACGCCTGGGGACCGGAGTTGGGCGTTCCCGGGTTCCAGAACCCCTGGAACGATTGGCTGCTCTCGGCGGGAGGCGAGGTTCGTCTGCGCCTGACCCCGTTCTGGGCCGGGGGCCTGGACGTCAGGGCTGGCCTCGCGTTCCCCCTGGTCGATGGCGACGGAGCGGGCTTCTACCTCCGTCTTGGCCCCTCGTTTTGACGGGCGCTATTTGACGTAATGGATGCTGTGCAGCGCCCCTCCCGGCGTGCTGGCCGGGTATGAGGCCGTCCATGACTCCCCGTCGACCGAGGTGGCGATCCGGCCTGACTCCAGGGCCGCGAGGAACCGTCCTTCCGCAAAGAGCATGTCCAAGGGCGCGTCCTCACCGCCGCCGATCACTTGGTCCTGTTCCCAGGTACTCCCCTCGTCATCGGAATACCAGCGATAGATCCCCTGCTCCCCACCGCCCAGGACGACCAGGCGACCCGAGGGCGCTCGGGCGAGGGTCCTGGGCGTCGGGCCCGTCAGGCCCGCGAAACGCTGTTCGGACCAACTAAGGCCATCCGGGCTGATCCATACCACCCGGGCAGCGTCGTCGGGCACCCCACGGACTCCCAGCGCCACGAATCCGAGCTCGTCCTCGATCAGGTCCACGTGGAATCCCTGCCTCGCCCACACGTTGGATGCCTCCCAGGTGATCCCGTCCTCGGACGTGGCGATCCCCATGCGGAACTCCAGAACGGCGTCCCTGAACGTGAGTGCCGTCACGTAGCGGCCACCTCCGTGGACGAGGTTCGGGTTGACCTCGAGTCCACCCAGGGGGAAACCCAGGTTCGTATCCAGCAGGGCGAAATCGAGCCCATCCGAGCTGCCGTAGATCCCGTAGCGCCCGAAACCGAGGAACGATTGCTGATCGGTGGCGAGAGCGAAAAGGGGCGTGTGGATCGTCCGCACCTCAAGACGATCGGGTTCGGACTGAAACAAGGAGATCTCCGGCTCATTGACCTCCGTCAGCACGAGGCGATTGCGGGTAGCCGCCACGTCGATCATACTCCTCCCGGTCAGGTTGAGAACGGACTCGCCGAATTGGTCGACATCGTACCAATCGTCCCCGTCCTGGGAGAACACGAGACGGTCCTCCCCCGCGGCGACGAACCACCCCTGGAACGGGCCCTCTTCGAGGCCCGGGTCGTCCATGGTCGGGGCGGTAGCGTCGGACCCGCACCCCAGGGCCAGGGTCACCAGCCCGACCAACCGCCAGGGGGCCCTCGGGGACCGGATGGAATGTGGGCCTGGACTCATGGTGGCTCCCTGGAAGAGAAACGGAGATCCTCAATGGACCTGCGGATTACCTTACGCCGGCGCGGACCAACCGTTGCACCTCCCTCTGTCGGCCATCCGCAGACCCATGAGCGGATCCACGTCCCGATAGCGCATGATCAAGAGAGGGACGCCTTGCAGTCCCACCCGACTTTGGATCTCGGAAACCACCGGCAACCACAGGAGACACCCGTGCTCAAGACCGCATCCACCATCCTTGGCCTCCGCGGGATCGTCGTCTGCGCCACCGTGGCGGTGGCGCTGCCGGGCACGCTGTCGGCTCAGATCCGGGCGAGCGAGGCCGGCGCCGTATCCCAGACCCTGGACGGGACGACGATCGCCATCGAGTACTCCCGGCCCACGGCCCGGGGCCGGGACCTCTTCGGGGGGATCGTCCCCTGGAACGTAGTATGGACCCCGGGGGCGAACTGGGCCACCACGTTCGAGGCCGACAGGGATGTGCGACTCAACGGCGTAGAGGTCCCGGCGGGAAAGTACTCCGTCTGGATGATCCCCCGTCCGGACCAATGGACCCTCACCCTGAATCCCAGTCCGGAGATCTTCCACTTCGTGAAGCCCGACTCCACCGCTGATCAGATCCACATCGCCGTGACCCCCGAAGAGGGGGAACACGTGGAGATGCTGACCTGGTCCTTCCCGGCGGTGAGTGGCGATGCCGCCGTGGTGGCCATGTCCTGGGGGACCATCTCCGTGCCGGTGCAGGTTCTGGTGGAGCCCACCCGGCCCTTGGCCATCGATCCGGATGAGAGACAGATCTACCTTGGCACCTACGACCTCGAGATTCTCCCCGGAATCGGCTGGCCCACCGAGGCCCGACTCACCGTGAGCGAAAGGGACGGAAAGCTCGTGGCCCGCCTTCCGTTCCCCCTGCATCCCGGGGACGAACTGGAGTTCGACCTGGTCCCGGCCGGAACCCTGCGCTTCAACCCGGGACTCTACCGAGGAGGGGAGCTCTTCAACATCGAGATGGGCGTAGCCTTCGAGTTCGAGGCACCGGAAGACGAGGCGATCGCCATCGTCATGAGGGGCATCGAGGGGACCCCGTTCGCCACCGGCACACGGTCCGGCTCCCGCTGAATTCGGGGGCCGGCCTCAATAACCCTCTTCGTCCAGAACCACTTTCCCGGCCATGCGTCGGTAGATGAACGCAGTGTAGGCCAGGACGAGGACCATCCCCGGGATCCACCAGAGGAGGGCGATTCCAAGGCCATAGGGAGCCGAAGCCGCGTTCTGGACGGTGAGGGAGACTCCCCCTTCGTTGGTGGCTGGAAGGACGAGGGGGTAAAGCCCGTAGGAAACCGACAACATCATCCCAGCGAGGAAGAGGCAGGATCCCATGAAGGCGGCGGCCTCCCTACCCTTCATTCGCATGAGGAGGGCACCCACCAGGCCTGAGACGGCCAGTGCGGGCAGAAACCACCCCACCGGCGCCGACGCGAGACGTTCCGCCACCTGGGGCTGGACCCTGAAGGTCAGGCCCGTCAACAAGACCACCGCCGTGAGCAGCGCCGGCCAGACCCGGGCCGCCGCCCGGGTCGCCCGCTCATTCAGGGCGCCCGACGTTTTCAGCCCCACCCAGAGCGCACCATGGTGCACCAGCGCCAAGCAGCTGGTGGCGCCCACCGTCACGGTGAACCAGTCGAGAATCCCCAGCCGATCTCCACGAGGGGTAAAGCTCGTCCAGAGGGGAGCGAAGAAATAACCGTCCTGATCCAGAGGAACACCCCGTACCACGTTCCCCAACGCGGCCCCCAGGACGATGGTCAGGGTGAGGCTGGCTCCCCAGAACACGGTGTCCCAGAACGGCCGCCATACCCGACTGCTCAGGTGGCTTCGGAACTCGATGGCCACCGCTCTCAGGATCAGAAGCCAGAGGACGATCATGAGGGGGAGGTAGAATCCACTGAAGCTGGACGCGAAGAGGCGCGGAAACGCCAGGACCAGGGCCCCCCCGGCTGCCAGCAGCCAAACCTCGTTGGCGTCCCATACAGGGCCGATACTCTGAAGCACCGTGCGCCGCTCCCGATCGGTCCGGGCCGCGAACAGGTAGATGGCACCCGCCCCCAGGTCGAATCCGTCCAGGACCACGTATGTGGTGAGGAGCAGGGCGATCAGCCAGAACCAGACGGTCTCCATGGCCTCAGCTTTCCCGGGCCGGAGACGGCCCGTGACCGATCTCCGTACCAGCGAGGAAGAGGAAGAGAATCCCCAGGATGAGGTACAGGCCCATGAACCCGATCAGGGAAAACAGGGTGTTGCCAGCCCCCACGGTGGCGGAGTGGCCCTCACTCGTTCTCAGGATGCCGTGGACCAACCAGGGTTGCCTGCCCAACTCCGCAGTCATCCAGCCCACCGTGTTGGCGATGAAAGGCAAGGGCGCCATCAGCATCACGAGCCAGAGGACTCTGCGGTTGGAGAAGAGCCTTCCGCGCCAGAGGAGGAAGCCCGCGAGCAACATCGCGCCCACGAAGATGGTGCCGAGCCCGACCATGATGTGGTAGGCGAAATAGAGCAGGGGTACGTTGTCCGGCCACTCGTCCCGAGGGAAGGACGTCAAGCCCTCCACCGGTGCGTCCCACCGGTGGTAGGTCAGGAAGCTGAGAACCCCCGGAACCTCGATGGGATTGTCCAGGCGAAGGGCGTCCATGTCCGGCTGTCCCAGAATCACAAGACCGGCACCCTCGTCACTGTGGAAGAGGCCCTCCATGGCGGCGAAGGTGACGGGCTGGTGCCGAGCCACGGCCACGGCCTGCTGGTCTCCGGTAGGGAAAGCGGTGAGTAGGCTGGCGACCAGCCCCACCGGAACACCCAGGCGGAGGAAGAGCCGACCGTGCTCGGCCCGGGACCCTTGCCGCCCCTCCTCGCCGTTCGGGCCCACCTCCTCGCCCTCGCCCTCGCCCTCGCGGGCCGACAGAAGGTAGAAGGCCCCCACGCCCGACATCACGAACGATCCGGTCACCACCGCGCCCAGCATGGTGTGGAGGTATTGCCACGGCAACCAGGGGTTTGTGAGCAAGGCCCCCAGGCTGGACAGGATCAGGTCGCCGTCCGGCCCCAACGTGTAGCCCACGGGGTGCTGCATGAAGGCGTTGGTGGCCACGATGAAGAACCCCGAGGCCCAGGAGCCGACGAACACCGCCACGGCCGTGGCGAAGTGCGCTCGCGGACCGAGCCGGCCTCGTCCGAACAGGAAGAGCCCCAGGAAGGAGGATTCGAGGAAGAAGGCGAACACCCCCTCCATGGCCAGGGTCTGTCCGATGATTCCGCCGGTCGCCTCCGAGAACCGGGCCCAGTTGGTCCCGAACTGGAACTCCATGGGGATCCCCGTGACCACGCCCATGGTGAAGGCGAGTCCGAAGATCTTCCCCCAGAAGTGAGCGGCGTCGTCGTACCGCGTGTCCCCGGTTCTGAGGGCAAAGGCCTTCAGGAGGACGATCAGGAGCCCCAGACCCATGGTGAGTTGGGGGAAGAGATAGTGGTAGGAGATGGTGAACGCGAAATGGAAACGGTGGTAGAAAAGGGCCGGATCCATGGTCATCCCGTGTTCTGTGCTCAGTCCGAGTCGAACAGCCCCTGCACCGAAAGATAGCGTTCTCCACTATCACACAGAACGCAGACGACGATCTGGTCCCGATGCTCGGGGCGGGAGGCCAAATCCAGGGCCGCCCGGACGCTGGCCCCGGATGAGATCCCAACCAGGATCCCCTCCTTCTCCGCCAATTCCCTGCAGGTCCTGAAAGCTTCCTCCTCGGTAACCAGGGTGATCTCGTCGATGAGCTCCCGGTCCAGGACACCCGGCACGAACCCGGGAGCGGTCCCCATCATCCTGTGGGGCTGGAAGCGGCCCTGGGAGATGAAAGGGGCCTCGGCGGGCTCGACGCCCACGATGCGAAGTCCGGGGTTGAGGGGCTTGAGGGCTCGAGCCACGCCGCAGAGCGTCCCCCCCGTACCCAGGGGGCCGACGAAGACGTCGATGAGACCGTCGGTATCGGACCAGATCTCCGGTCCGGTGGTGTTCTCGTGGGCCCTGGGGTTGTCCGGGTTGTCGTGCTGACAGACGTAGAAGGAGTCGGGCGTCGCCTCGTGGATCTCGACGGCCCGGGCCTTGGCGCCCTTCGTCCCCTCCTCCCTGGGGGTCAGTACCAACTCCGCCCCCAAGGCCCGCAGCACCCTCCGACGCTCGAGGCTCTGGATCTCGGACATGCAGAGGACCACCCTGTATCCGAGCATCCTGCCGATATAGGCCAGGGCCATCCCCGTGTTTCCAGACGTCGCCTCGACCAACGTCGTGCCCGGACCGATCTCCCCCCGCCTCTCGGCCTCCCGGATCATCCAGAGGGCCGGGCGGTCCTTGATGGCGATGGGGTTCAGGAACTCACACTTGCCGAGAACACGACCGCCACCCGGGGGGTTGATACGATCCAGGGCGAGGAGCGGTGTGCCTCCCACCAGATCCAGGACCGAGGCGGCGTATTTCAACGGGGGCCACTCCGTGTTTGGATGGGTGCCGCCCGTTGTGTCCCGGGCGGAGCTGCTCCGGACTCCCTACTCCGGCTTCCGGGCCCGGACGAAGGCCGACATGACCCTGCCCTCCAGCGCTTTCGACAGGCCGTCCACGTCCAAGCCAGCCTCTTCCAGGAAGCTCCGGGCGTCCTCCGGCTCATAGATCCGGGTGGGCTCCAGCGAGGCGTGCGCGAAGCCGGACTCCACCAGGAGGGCCTCGAACTCCCGCTCCTCGAGGGCACCGGCCACGCACCCCACCCACAGCTCCAGACTCCGCCGGACATCCGTCGGGATCTCACCCCGGGTGACCACATCCGAGACGGCGAACCGGCCGCCCGGCTTCAACACCCGAAACGCCTCCTGAAGCACTCGGCTCTTGTCCGCCGAAAGGTTGATGACGCAGTTGCTGATGATCACGTCCACGCTCTCGTCGGGCAGCGGGATGTTCTCGATATCGCCCTTGAGGAACTCAACGTTCTCGGCTCCCGCGTCGACGGCGTTCCGTCGGGCCAGGGCCACCATCTCGTCCGTCATGTCCAAACCAAAGGCCATACCGGTCTGGCCCACACGTTTCGCGCTGAGCAGTACGTCGATTCCGCCGCCACTCCCCAGATCCAGGACCACTTCGCCCTCACGGAGCTCCGCAAGCGCCGTGGGGTTGCCGCACCCGAGGGACGCCAGCACCGCGGCCTCCGGAAGGGACGACACCGTGACCTCGTCGTAGAGATCGCGTGTAATGGGATCGGAAAAGCCTCCGTCCGCCTTCACCTCCGTGCAGCCGCACGAGGTCCCGCAGCAAGTGCCCTTCGACCCGGATACCGCCCGAACTGCAGCCTGGCCGTACTTCTCCTTTACAACCGCCTTGAGGTCACCGCTCATGGTCACTCCGTGTATTGGTGCGTGAAATCTCTTCGCCACAGGAACGCCCGCACGTCTCAGCCGCAGCAGTCGGAAGACCCATGGCGGGCCTCGGGCCGCCTCGTGGCAGGCGTCACCTCCCCGAGGAAGGCACGCATCTCCTCCAGCACCTCAGGGATCAGCGAATAGTGGACCCACCGGCCTTCCCGCCGACCGGAGATCACCCCGGCCTCCTTGAGCTTCTTGAGATGAAACGACAGCAGGGATTGGGCCGCGCCGAGTTCGACCTGCAAGTCGCACACACAGCGCTCACCCCGGGAGAGGATCTGGACGAGACGGAAGCGCGTCTCTTCGGCTACCGCCTGGAATCGCTGAAGGTTGGGGTCGACGCCGGCGAGTTCGTTCGTCATGGGGGAAGTATACATCAACCGGTGTTGATGTATCAACCCCGGGAGGACGCCGGGCCTTCTCGTCCACTCGACCCTGGCACCCCGCTCCCCGACCTCCGCCGATTCTCCAGCGCCACCCTCACGTTGCGCTGGAAGCCCACGTGTCCCGGTCGCCGCATGGCGGACCCCAGAGTCCATGAATCCCAATCCTCTCGAGTCATACCCGCCAGGGCGTGGAGGGACGGAGATTCGGTTCCCGGAAGCCCTGGGAATGACTTCGGGCGGTCGGCGGCCTCACGCCACAAAGGAAGGTAATCCGCTTCGGAAGTGGCCCGGGCGAACTTCAGGCCGTTCCAGGGACAGACCTCCTGGCAGATGTCGCATCCGAAGATCCGATTGCCCATGGGCCCCTGGAGTTCCTCAGGAATCGGGCCCCGATGCTCGATGGTCAGGTATGAGATGCAGCGGCGAGCATCCAGGACCGGCGCACCGGACTCGTCCCGGCCGAGGAGCGCGTTCGTGGGACAGGCGTCGATACACCGGGTACACGACCCGCAGTGGTCCGCCTGAAAGGGGTCGTCCGGCGGTAGTGGAACCGGGGTGAGGAGAACCCCCAGGAAGAAGTAGGAGCCGTGTCCGGGGTTGATGAGCATGGTGTTCTTCCCGAACCACCCCAGCCCGGCGCGCCGGGCGAGGTCTCGCTCGAGGATCGGTCCCGTGTCTACATAAACCCTGGTCGGACCGTTACTTGGGACCTCGGCGTCGAGCCATCGCGCCAACTCTGTCAGCTTCTTCTTCAGAACCGTGTGATAATCCCGGCCACGAGCATAACGGGCGATGATCCCCACGGAGGGATCCTCCGGCGTTCCCTGCGTCCCTGCCCTGCCAGGCGTATCGGGGGAGGGCACCGTCGGCGGGGGCTCCGGCTGATCGTACCGGTGGGCCACCACGACCACCGAGCGCACCGAGTCCAGAGTCAGACGGAGGTCCACCCGGCGAGCGAGGGCATCCTCCCGGGCCAGGTAGGCCATCTCTCCGTGGTAGCCGGCGTCGATCCAGGCCCGAACGAACTCCCCGTGTGCCGAAGCCTCGGGTGAGGTGACCCCCACCAGGCTCAGGCCCGATTCCAGACCGCGGCGCTTGAGTTGGGAGGCCACTTCCCGGAGCCGGCCCGGACCCGCAGAGCCGGACGGCGAAGTCACCCTAGCGCTCCTCGGGGGGCGCGCGCTCCTCCAGGATCCGGATGCTGTCGGGCCGGTTTGGAACCACGCAAAGGAACTCGAAGGGGGCCTCCACCACCTCGTAGCTATGAGGCGCCCCTGCGGGCATGTAGAGGGTGTGGTCCGGCCCCACCTCGTGGATCTGGTCGCCGATCCGGACCCGAGCCCTGCCACGGAGAACATATTGCTCGTGCTCCACCTCGTTGGTGTGAAAGGGCATGCCACCCCCCTCACCCATGATGAACCGCCGCAGGGCGAAGTTCGGGGCCCCTTCCCCCGGCCCGACCAGGACCTGCATGGACGTCGCCTTGCCCGCGCCCACGACCTGGCGCTCCACCGCATCCGCCAGACGGACGATCGGCTTCCCGCCTTCGACCTTACCCCCCTGATTGCTCATGGAACTCCTCCGTGGTGGTCCTCATCCCCCGTGTTCCTACCGCTCCCCAGCCCGACCCGATCCGTCCAGCTCACGACGTCGAGACCTGGTACTCCCGGCCCTTCCATCGGACGCGGCCTCCGCCCCGCCAGCTCTTCAGGATGATCCCCACCACGAACAGGGCACCGAGAGCGTGCAGAGGGGCCAGGGCGACCGGGGCCCGGAATCGGTAGTGCACGGCAATCCAGAACAGCGTCGATAGACCGTAGGTGATGAGGCTCCAGGGCACAACGGAGCCGGGGAGGACCCCGACCAGGGAGAGGAGCAGCGACACGGTGGGCACCACCCAGAGGATCATCAGGGTGACGACCATGGCGGCAGGAGTCAGGGCCACCAGGAAGGGAAGCCTTCCACCCATGGACTGCCGGGACCCGACGTAGACGTTCTTCCCCCACCCTTCCACGATGTCGTCCAGGGACTTGTACATGCGCGTGGAGAAGTGCTCCTCGGCGCCGCGGACGCTCAGCCGATGTCCGGCCCTACATACCAGCTGAGCGAACCGCATGTCCTCCACCACCTCGCCCTTGACCGATTCGTGCCCACCGACGGCCTCGTAGACGCTCCGCTCGATCAGCACATACTGACCGTTGGCGATTGCGTCTTTCCAACGCCCGGCATCGAAGGTCCGGCGCAGGTTGGGGTAACGCAGGGCGAGAAGCCCGAACATCTGGGGCTGCAGGAGGTACTCCCAGAAGCTCCCCAGCACCTGCCGTCCCACCAGGGTCAGGGCTTGGGCACCGTCCTCCTTCAGCGAGGCGACGGACAGGGCCAGTAGCTCGGGATGATGTGTGGTGTCCGCGTCGGTGAAGAGCAGCAGCCCCCCCCGGGAAGCCATGGCCGCCTGGTGACATGCCCATGGCTTACCCAGCCATCCCGCCGGCAACGGCTGCCCGTCGATGACCCGGATCTCCCGAGCGTTTCCGGGGGAAAGAGACCTGGCGAGTTCGCCCGTGCCGTCCTCACTCCGGTCGTCCATGACGAGGATCTCGAAGTCGGGATAGACGGACCGGGAGAGGGAGCCCACGCACCCCTCGATGTTCTCCGCTTCATTCCGGGCAGGCACGATGACGGTGACCGAGGGCTGGGCCGAGCTTTGGGGGACTCGGGCGGCTCCCTCGCCGACGTCGCCATGGGCGGACGACCCGGGGGCCAGTGGTCGAGGCAGCCGCAGTCTTCCGGCGACGTAAGCGATGAACGCCACCCACGGCAGCGAGAGGAGGTATGGCTCCATGGCGGAAATCCCCTATCTATGTGGTGCCGTCCGGAGCCGACGGCTCGAACGATCCGACAACCAGCGAACCCGGGAATGGGATACATGATCCACGAAGACCTCCTCTCCTATCGCGAGGAGTTCACGATCCTCTCACGAAGCACCTATCTCAATTCCTGCTCTCTGGGGGCGCTGTCCCGCCGAGCGGAAGCCTATCTGGCCGAGTTCACGGACCGTTGGCACAGCTTGGGGGCGTCGGCCTGGTATGAGAAATGGATGGGTCGACTGGCGGACCTGCGGGCGAACGTCGAAGGATTCACCGGCGCCGCGCCCGGCACCGTCGCCCTCCTGCCCTCCACCTCGGTAGCCCTGTCGGTGATCGGGGAGAGCATGGACTACACTCGGCGAAACCGAGTGGTCATCTCCGACCTGGACTTCCCCACCCTGGCCTACCAGTGGGCCGTGAAGCCCGAGGTGGAGCTCGTGGTGGTTCGGAGTGAGGACGGCGTGGGCATCCACCCCGACCAGTACCGGGAGGTGGTGGACGAGCGGACCGCGTTCCTCGCCACATCCCACGTGTTCTTCGCCACCGGATTCCGGCAGGATATGGACGAGCTGGCGCGGATCGCCCACGAGGCCGGGGCGCTGTGCCTCATCGACGGCTATCAGGGGGCGGGAAACACCCACCTGGACCTGGGCAGTGCAGCCGTGGATTTCTATACGACCGGGCCGCTCAAGTGGCTCCTGGGCGGGCCCGGGCTGGCCTACCTCTGGGTCCATCCCAACCGACTCCGGAAGACCGAGCCCCGGATCACCTCCTGGTTCGCCCACGCGGACCAGTTCGCCTTCGACCTGGAGCGGTTCGCGTATCACGAGGACGCCCGGCGCTTCGAAATGGGCACCCCGGCGCTCCCGACGGTTCACACGGCCCTGGGCGGACAGGAGATCCTGAGCGAGATCGGGGCGGACCGGGTCATCGAGCGGAACCAAGCCCTGACAGGCTACCTGATCGACCGCCTGGGCGCGGCCGGCTTCGATCTGACCGTGGCGGCCGAGCCCGAGAGGAGGACCAACATCGTCATGGTCCGCCACCCGGACGCACCCGGCGCCGTGGCCCGCCTGGCCGAGGAGAAGATCATCGTGGACCACCGCCCCGGCCACGTGAGGGTCAGCCCACACTTCTACAACACCACGGAGGAGCTGGATCGGTTCGTCGCGGCGCTCTCCGAACACCCGGTCTGAGGAAGGCCGGAGACCGGATCAGGGGCCATCCCCCTTTGAAGTCCAACGGTCCGCGTCCCGGACCCGGTACTTCTCGAGGGTCCCTTCCAGGGCGGCGTCCAGGTCGATGCCCTGCTCGTTGGCCATGGCCAGAAGGACGAAGAGGATGTCCGCCAGTTCCTCGGCCAACTCCTGGGGCGGTTCGTCCTCCTTTTTCGGCTTGTGTCCGAAATCGTGGTTCAGGAGCCGAGCGAGTTCTCCGACCTCCTCTACCAGTCGCGCCAGGTTGGAGAGGGGTGGCCAGTAGCCTTCTTCGAACTGGCTGATCCAGGCATCGACCCGGGCCTGGGCTTCTCTCAGATCCATGGGTCACTCCTTCGGCAAGAACACGCTTTCATGGCCGAATGACCAGCTTTCCGAACACCTCGCCCGCCTCCAGGCGTCGGTGTGCCGAGGCCACCTCCTCCAGGGACAGGACATCGCTGATCACCGGCCCCAACCGACCCGCGAAGACGTGCCCCATCACCTCTCTGAATTCGGCCGGCGACCCCATGGTGCTGCCCAGAATGGACAGCTGACGCCAGAACACGAGCCGGATCTCCGTCTCGCCCAGGGCTCCGGTGGTCGCTCCGAAGGTCACCAGACGGCCGTAGGGAGCCAGGGTCCGCAGAAGGGCCGGCCAGAGGGCCTGCCCAACCGAGTCCACGACCACGTCCACACCCCGCTTCCCAGTGTCCTTCCAGAGAGCCTTGCCGAAGTCCCCGACCTCCCGGTCGTAGACCGTGTGGGCACCCAACGCTCGAGCTCGTTCCACGTTGTCGGGTCCCGATGTGACGGCGAACACCTCGGCTCCGGCCATCCGGGCGATCTGGATCGCCATGGTGGAAACCCCTCCCGACGCCCCCGTCACCAGGACCGATTCTCCGGCTCGGAGTCCTCCCCGGACCATGAGCCCACGCCACGCCGTCACGCCGACCAGCCCCGCCGCCGCCGCGATGTCAAACGGAACGTCCTCGGGCAATTCCAGGAGGTTCCGAGCAGGTACCACGGCGTATTCGGCGAACCCTCCCTGGGTGTGCTCCCCGATGAGCCGCAGCGGAGGGTTTGGTAGGGAAGGCCCCTGGGGACGCCCCTCGTACCACTCGTAGTCCAGCGAGGGGTCCACCACGACCCGGATCCCGAGGGGCACCTGCTCTGCGCCGGGACCCACGGCATCCACTTCGCCGGCGATGTCGGACCCACCGATGTGCGGCATGGTGATCTCGATGGGCAGTCCCCGCCGAGTCCACAGGTCCAGGTGGTTCATGGCCGCGGCTCTCACTCGAACCCGCACCTCCCCGGGTCCGGGTTCGGGAGTTTCCACCTCGGCCACCCGGAGTACCTCAGGGCCGCCGTGCTCGGAGAAGATGGCCGCCTTCATTTTCGTCCTTCCGACTTGTGGTCCATGTGCCGTTTCCCGAATCTGGTGCTGCATACCTTCCGTCTCCCACCACGTTCAGCCGTCATGTCCGAGCCGACTTCCGATCCTCCAGACGTCCACGGGGTAGAGGACGCCACCTTGGGTGGCTACCTCCGGGTCCACGAGCGCCCGCCCGCGTTCGAAGGGTCCGACGGACATCCTTACACGGTCTCCATCGAAACGGAGAAGACCCCCGATCTTCGAGCGCCCTACCGAGGATATCTCGTCTTCCCCCGCTGGGCGCAAACGGGCGTGGGTATCCTGGGCCACCTGGAGACGGGACTGCTCTGGTCCGGCATGACCCATGCTGAAGTGGAGGCCGCCGCCGGGCAAACTTCACTGGACCGTGTGCAGGAGCTGCTCGAGACGGCGATCCGGGACAGCGGTGTCGGTCACGAATACGAGGAGCGAGACCCAGAATGCTGAGAGAAGGCCTCATCTATCTGAGCGAGTCCGGGGCTGCCAAGAAGGTGCTCACTGGGCTTCCCATGACCCGTTCGATGAGCGAGCGGTTCGTCCCCGGAGAGACCGTGGAAAGCCTGGTAGGCGCCATCCGCGAAGCCAACGCGGCCGGGCTGACGGCCACGGCCAACTATCTGGGGGAATCGGAGAAGAATGAGGCCAACGCCCGGGCCGCCGGCCAGGTGTACATGGACATCCTGCACCGGATCCACGACGAGGGCCTGGATGCCAATGTCTCCATGAAGTTCACACAGCTCGGCCAGGCCATCGGGGAGGATTTCCTGACGGAGAACCTGGAACGGGTACTGAAGCTCGCCAAGGAGGAGGACACGTTCGTTCGGTTCGACATGGAGTCCTCGGAATACGTGGACCGGACCCTGGACGAGCTCGAGCGTTTCTGGGCGGCTGGCTGGCGGAACATCGGGGTGGTCCTCCAGTCCTACCTCCACCGCACCATGGACGATGCTCGCCGTATGGTCGAAATGGGCGTTCGGGTCCGGATCTGTAAGGGGGCCTACAACGAGCCGCCGGACATCGCCTTCCAGAAGCGGGAGGAGGTGGATCGGAGCTTCCTCGACGTGTCTCGCCTCCTCATAGCCGAGGGAAACTACCCCGGCATCGCCACCCACGACGACCAGATGATCGACGGGGTTCTGGATTTCGTGACCAAGGAGGGCATCCCCACGGATCGCTTCGAATTCCAGAT
Organism: Gemmatimonadota bacterium; assembly: GCA_039591855.1. Lineage (GTDB taxonomy): Bacteria > Gemmatimonadota > Gemmatimonadetes > Longimicrobiales > Gaopeijiaceae > JBDHCV01. Next base: position 129,353 of record JBDHCV010000004.1, read on the forward strand.
GCTCCACGGAGTCCGCAGGGACCTCCAGCAAGCCTTGGTGAGCGAGGGATACCGCGTGAGGGTGTACGTGCCCTTCGGCGTATCCTGGTATCCCTACCTGATGCGCCGCCTGGCCGAGCGACCGGCGAACATGCTCTTCATGGCCGGGAGTGTGGTGAAGGAATCGCGCCTGGGATTCCTATGGCCGGACCGGAAGAAGCGCCGAAACGGCGCCTGACCGGGGGACGAGGCCAGAGTACCGGGGAGCGCAGGGACGGAGACCGTCTCAGCAACCCTGTGGGGGTGTGATCCGTCTAAACGGGCATGGCTGGACAGGTAACCCGTATGCACGAGAGGCACCCCGTGGCCAACGACAGGGCCCCCTTCTCCCTTACCCTCCTGATCACTCTCCCGTGGACAGCCGCCATCACCGTCCTGGTGGCCTGCGGAAGCTCCGACAGCCCAAGGAGCGCCGTCCAGGGCCTGGTCTCCCAGCGTGAGATGCGAGGCGACACCCTCGTGGTGAACAACCTGGACGGAAGCGTCTGGGGCGACACGCTGGAGATGGTGCCCGAGGTCTCCATCGGTGAATTGGACGGCCCCGAGGAATACCTACTGGGTCAGGTGGGGGGGCTCGCGGTGGCGGACGACGGCACCGTCCTCGTCGTGGATCGCCAGGCTCCCGCACTCCGCGCCTACGACGTCCAGGGCAAGCATGTTCGGACGTTCGGCGCTCCGGGAGGCGGACCCGGAGAGTACGAGAGCCCCGACGGAGGAATCGCCGTTCTGGTGGACGGGCGGATCGCCCTCCGGGACCCCGGCAACGGCCGAATCATGGTCTATGATCCGTCCGGAGAAGAGAACGCCACCTGGCGCCTCAGGGGTGGGTTCAGGACGAGTCGGAGTATGTACCGGGACCGAGACGGCGTGATCTACACGAGCCTCCTCGTGGATCCCGAGGCCGAGATCGGAGAGTGGGTGGTGGGGCTCAGCCAGATCCGTCCGGACGGCTCTCCCGGTGATACGCTCGTCCCCCCCGACCCGCCGCTTGGGGGGTCCATACTCCATGCCGAAGCGGAGAACAGCATCAGCAGGACACCGGTGCCATTCTCACCCCAGGTCGAGTGGACCCTGGACCGAGACGGCGGGTTCGTCTGGGGAACCACCGACGGATACGGGCTGCACGCCCGAACCGAGGATGGACGTCCACTCCTGATCCTCAGGAAAGCCGAGCCGGCCAGGGTCGCCGAAGGGGAACGGGCCTCCGAGAGACGCAGGGTGACCCGGAATCTCCGCACCATTCAGCCCAACTGGAGCTGGAACGGCCCGGACATCCCTGACCGGAAGCCCATCTGGCGTGACGTATTCGTATCCGAAGAAGGCAGGTTCTGGGTCCACCGCCACTCCGAGGCGGAGGAGGTGGAGAATCCGACCTACGACCCCGACGAAGAGGACTCCGACCCCACGGAGTGGATCGAGCCCGTCGTCTTCGACGTATTCGGGCCCGAGGGAGACTACCTGGGCGCGGTGCGGGCGCCGGACGGGTTCTATCCGAGTGTCCAGCCCGTCTTTCGGGACAACCAGGTCTGGGCCGTGATTCGGGACGAGTTCGACGTACCGAAGGTCATACGGTTCCGGGTCGACATTCCCACGGATTGAAGCTGGTGCGGCTGATCCTCTATAATGGGGAATGCCCCTCGCCGCCCTCTTGAATCAGCCCCGCATCCAACGCCTGCAATCGGCCCTCGCGTCCCGGGCGGTCACCCCGGGGGCGGCCCCGGCGGATTGGTCCCGGTTCGAGGCGGCGGTGGCCCTGGTGCTAAGGGACCGGGGCGGACTGGACGTCCTCCTGATCAAACGAGCCGAGATCGATGGGGACCCCTGGTCCGGCCATATGGCCCTTCCCGGCGGGAGGCGCGATCCCCAGGACCCGACCCTGATGGAGACGGCCATCCGGGAGACCCTGGAGGAGACGGGGGTGGAACTGGCGTCCCGAAGCGTTCACCTCGGTCGCCTTTCCGACGTGGCCCCCCAGGGCCCAAGCCTCCCCCCCATGTACATCACCCCCCACGTATTCGCGGTGCCCGGGGACAGCGATGCGGCACCGAACCCACGGGAGGTGGACGAAGTCCTTTGGGTACCGCTATCCACCCTCGCCTCCCCCCAGGTTCGCGGGGAGGTGACCATCCGCTTCGAAGATGAGTCCAGGGATTTTCCGGCCCTGAAAGTGGAAGGGAGGATCGTCTGGGGGTTGACCCATCGGATCCTCACCGAATTCCTGGAGGTGGTCGAGCCGCTGGAGGGCCTGGGCTGACCCCAGGCCCTCCGCTCGAGGTTACATCTCCGGCAGATTCACGCTCATGTCGGAACGGATGACGAAGACCTCCGACGTGGACTTGAGTATGACCTCGGCCACGCTGTCCATGAGGAGCTGCATCTCGTCGTGGCCGTATACCTGCGCGAACATCTGCTCCATCCAGCCGGGATTGTCCTCGTCGTAGCTGGCAAACCCCTGGATGGGCACGGTCACGGTCCATTCGCTCCCCACGCTCCCTGCGGCGGGGCGCCATACCGAATAGTCGGCATCGGGAGCCATCTGCTCCATGGCAGCCTTCAACTTGGCGAACATGTTCCGCATGACGGCGTCACCACCCGGCTTCACCCACATGCGATAGACCTCGTACATGGGCGCGAGGGGAGACTCGGGAGTCCACATCCCCAAGTCCACCATCCGCCGGATGATCTGGGCCTCGGCCCCGGCTGTGTGAGGGTCGATGTTCTCGGCGAAACTCTCCTGCATGGCCTCCTGGTCTGCCTGGGGAGCGTCCAGGTCGGCGCCGCTGAGACTGAACGAGCCGTAAACGTACTGGCCCGTTCTGGGTCCGAGGATGATCTCCATGGCGATCCAGGTCATGGTCACCCCAGCGTCGACCATGACCTCGGTGTGGCGTTGAGCGCCCTCCTCGAAGGCTGTCACGTGACCCGCCTGGGGGGTCACGGTGACGATCCACCCGAGGTCACCGGAACCCTCTTGGGCCGCGGCGAACCCCGGCGCGCCGAGGGCAGCTAGAAGGAAGAGCAGGATGGGGAGGTTGGAACGTCGCATGGATCGGTACTCCTTGATGATGTTGGCGAGAAGACCAGATGGACCCGGACTGCCACCACCACCCCCGTCCCCACCACCAGAGCGCCCCGGGGCCGGGAGAGGATGTCCTCTCCCGGCCCCGGTCGCAAGTGTATGCTTAGTTAAGCTTCACATTGGGATCAGGGGCTATCGACCCATTCCGCGATGAATACGTTGGTGTCCCCGACCTGGGCTCCGTTTCGGTTCGAGCCGAAGAGCAGGTACTTCCCATCGGGACTGAACATGGGGAACCCGTCGAACTCCTCGCTGAAGGTGATCTGCTCCAGCCCGGTGCCGTCCACGTTGATCATCCAGAGCTCGAACTCCCGCCCCGTGGGATCACCGTAGTTGGAGGAGAAGATGATCTTCTCGCCGGACGGGTGGAAAAAGGGCCCGAAGTTGGCAGCGCCGTTGTCCGTGACCTGGGTCTGACCGGAGCCGTCCGCGTTCGCCACGAACACCTCCAGGGCCGAAGGGCGGATCATCCCCTGGGCGAGGAGGTCCTTGTAGTCCTGAACGGCCCGATCCTCCGTGGGATAGCTCGCACGCCAAACGATTTTCGATCCGTCGGGGGAGAAGAACGCCCCGCCGTCATAGCCCAGACGGTCGGTGATCCTGCGGACGTCCGATCCGTCCAGGTTCATGGTGTAGAGCTCCAGGTCGCCGTCCCGCATGGACGTGAAGACGATCTTGTCTCCCGTGGGCGAGATGGTGGCCTCGGCATCATATCCGAAGGTGTGCGTGAGCTGCTGGACATTGCTCCCGTCGGGATCGGCGATGAACAGATCGTAGGTCGGAAAGAGACCCCACACGTAGCCCTGGGACATGTCCGGGTCCGCCGGGCACATTTCGCTCCAATGATGGGTAGAGGCGTATATGATCTTGTCACCGGCGGGGAAGAAATAGGAGCAGGTGGTACGCCCCTTGCCGGTACTCACTTCACGAACGTCGCTGCCGTCCGGATTCATGATGAAGATCTGGTCGCAGCCCCCTTCCGGCGGTGTGCGCTGGAAGATGATCTGGGACCCGTCGAACGCCCAATAGGCCTCGGCGTTCTGACCCCCGAAGGTGAGCTGACGGACGTTGCGAAGGTGGACCTCCCGGGGGTCCCTGAGGTCGTCGGACCCCTGGGCCCGAAGATCTGCTGCGGAAATCAAGACCGCCACGGCGAGCGCCGCATGGGTCAGTGGCACAAGAACGCTTCGAATCGACTTTGACATCAAGATGAATCTCCTGAGGATCTAGAAATGCTATTCTCTTCCCGCCGGCCCCGGCTCCTCGCCCTGGCCCTGTCCGTAGCCGCCCTCTCGGCCCCTCACGCCCCACTCGCCGGCCAGGACTCCTGTCCGGATCCATCCTCGCTGCGCGGGAACATGAGCGACCCGCTGGCTCATGTCGCCTACCTGGCTTCGGACGCCTTGGAGGGCCGCGAGACCGGAAGCCCCGGGGCCCGGTGCGCGGCGGATTACATCGCTTCCTACTTCCAGGACCTGGGGCTCACCGGAGCGGGACCGGATGAATCCTATTTCCAGTCCTTCCGGGTGCGAGCCGGGGCCCAGTTGGGTAGTCACAACACATTGAAGATTCTCGACAAGGTCTACGACTTGGGCAAGGACTGGACGCCCTTCGGCTTCAGCGGCACCGGTATGGCCTCCGCGGCACTCCTCTATGGAGACCACGGTTTGAGCCGGCCGGGACAGGAGTCGGCGGACCGATACGCTCGGCTGGAACTGACCGGCCGCATCGTGGTGGTGGAGCACGGGGACCCCGACAACCCTCACGGAGGCTCGACCCGCGCAGACCCCCACTTCAAGGCGTCCGTCGCCGCCGGGCGGGGCGCGGCGGGGCTCATCGTCCTCATGGACGAGGGCCGCGGGCTTCCGGATATCGGTTCCGAGACCCGGCCAGCCTCCGGCATCCCGGTCGCCGTGGTCAGCGGTGACGCGGCCGAGGAGATCCGGGCAGCGGCCCAGCAGGAGACCGCAGCCGAGCTCATGGCGCAGGTCGAGCCCCGCATGGCAGAGGCGCGCAACGTGGTCGCCATGATCCGTGGCTCCGGCGACCCCGGGCAGCAGGAAATCCTGGTCATCGGCGCCCACTACGACCACCTGGGGTACGGCGGTGATGGGTCTCTGGCCCCCGACGCCCGCGAAGTGCACAACGGCGCGGACGACAACGCCAGTGGGACCGCCGCCCTAATGGAAGTGGCCCGCCGGATGGCCGCGGGACCCGCGCCGGAACGGAGCATCCTGTTCCTCGCCTTCTCGGGCGAAGAAAAGGGACTGCTGGGAAGCGCGGCTTACGTCAACGCACCCCTGTTCCCCCTGGACCGGACCGTGGCCATGCTGAACATGGACATGGTGGGCCGACTGAACGAGAACCGGCTCACGGTCTTCGGAACGGGAACGGCTGAGGAATGGAGCGAGGTGCTCGACGAGGCGAACGCCCAACTGGAGACCCCGTTCATCACCGTTCCCAACCCGGACGGCTACGGCCCTTCGGACCACGCGTCCTTCTACGGCCACGGAATCCCGGTCCTCCATCTCTTCACGAACACCCACTCCGAGTACCACCGGCCCGAGGACGATACGGACCTCATCAACGAGGAGGGCCTCGTACGCGTCGCGGAGTTGGTCACTGAGATCGGAACCCGAGTCGGCGGGTCGGCGTCCCATCCCGCCCTGGCCATGACCGCCATCGAGGGAACACCCCCCGCCCAGGGACCGCTGGCCGCCGGCCCGGCCTCGGGCGACGAGGCGCCGTCTCGCTCCTCGGGGTACGGAGCCTACATGGGGAGCATCCCCGACATGGGCTACACCGAGAACGGCGTGCGGCTTACCGGAGTCCGGGAGGGGAGCCCGGCCGAGAAGGGTGGCCTGCAGAGCGGGGACGTCATCGTGGAGTTCGACGGAACGGAGATCGGAGACCTGTACGCGTATACCTACGCCCTCCGGGATCACGCCCCCGGTGACGAGGTGCTGGTCGTGGTCATGCGGGAGGGGGAGCGAATGAGCCTGACGGTGACCCTCGGCTCCCGCTGAGCCGGAGGCCCATGCCGGCCCCAGGCCCCGACCGCGGGGCGGACGGGGGGCTGAGTCCCGGGACGGGGCTCAGTCCCCCTTTTCTCCAAGCAGATCGAGTTGGCTTTCGGGGCTCGGCCCCTCGGGCGAACCGACATCCTCCGGCGCGGGGGCTGGGCCCTCCATGCCGGCTGAGGACTGATCCGGGCCCGAAGAGGGCTCGTCCGGGCGGGGGGCCGGCCCATCCGGATTCCTCCCGGCCTGGCCCCGAACCACCTCCACCACCCGGTCTCCCCGACCGAGCTTAACCAGACGGCTCCCCTGGGTACGCCGGCCCTGCTCGGGAATCTCGCTGCCCTTCAGGCGGGTTACCACGCCTCCGGCGGTCACCACCATCACGGTGTCTCCCTTCAGGACCTCCATGCCGCATACCAGCTTGCCCGCGTCTCCCGAAGAGGGGAGAGCCAGCGCCCCCATGCCTCCCCGCTTCTGGAGCGGGAACTCGCCCACGGGGGTGCGCTTCCCCATGCCCCGGTCCGTGATGGTCAACACCGTGGCGTCCCGCCGAACGAGCACCATGCCCACCACGTGATGGTCTCCCTTCACGTCGATGCCCTTCACGCCCCGGGCGGATCGGCCCATGACGCTCACGTCCTCCTCGGAGAATCGGATCGCTCGCCCCGCCGAGGTCAGAAGCAGGATCTCCGCCGTTCGGTCGGAGATTTCGACAGAGAGGATGCGATCGCCAGGTCTCACCCCCGCGGCGATGATCCCCCCCGCCCGGGGGTTGGAGAACTCGGCCAACTCGGTGCGCTTCATCAAGCCACCCCGAGACAGGAAGACCAGGACCTTGTTCGCGTCCAGGTCGTCCACGGGGAGCAGGGCCACGATGGGGTCGTCTCTACGTGCGCCCACCAGGGCGTAGACGGATTGGCCTCGGCTGGCCCGGCTACCTTCCGGTACATCCATGACGTTCAGGAAATGGCAATGCCCGGCCTCGGTGAAGCAGAGGACGTGGCCCTGGGTGCGAGCCACGAAGACCCGCTCGAGGAAGTCGTCCTCGTATTTGTCCATGCCCGCCAAGGCCTTCCCGCTCGTCACCCTGCGACGATAGAGGTGAACGGGCATGCGCTTGATGAACCCTTCGTGGCTCACCGTGACCACCACGTCCTCGTCGGCCACGGCGTCCTCCATGGCGGTCTCACTGTCCTCGGCATCGCCGATGATCTCGGTTCTCCGGGCATCGCCGAATCGTTCGACGATCTCCTCCAACTCCGCGAGAAGCACGTCCAGTTGGCGCTCTTCGCTTCCGAGAATCTCCCGGAGTCCCGCGATGATGTGAGTGAGTTCGTCGAGGCGCCCCCGCAGTTGCTCCTGCTCGAGGGAGGTGAGCTTGGCGAGACGCATGTTGAGGATCGCCTCCGCCTGGGTCTCGGAGAGACCGAAGGAGTCCTGAAGTCGGGTCGAGGCCTCCGCCCGATGCCGGGATCCCCGAATCAGGGCGATCACGGCATCGATGTGGTCCAACGCGACGAGGAGCCCCTCGATCACATGGCGCTCCCCCTCGGCCCGCTCGAGATCGAAGCGGCTCCGCCTTACGATCACTTCCACCCGGTGGTCTCGGTACGCCTCCAGCACCCCCTTCAGCCGGAACTCCCGGGGCTGGCCGTCCTGCAGGGCCAGCATGATGGCTCCGAACGTCGATTGAAGCGCCGTCTTCCGGTAGAGCCGCTTCAGGACCTTTCCCGCATCTCCCCCCCGCTTGAGCTCCACCACGAGGCGAATGCCGTCCCGGTCGGACTCGTCGCGCAGATCCGCCACGTCGGGAATGGCTCCCTTCCTGGCCAGGTCGGCGATCTGGCGAATGAGCCTGGACTTGGAGACCGTGTAGGGGAGTTCGGTCACCACCAGTTGGGATTTCCCTGCCCTGAGGGACTCCTTCACCACCCGACCCCTCATCACAATCCGGCCACGGCCTGTGGTGTAGAGGCTCCGGATCCCATCGCGGCCCACGATGAACCCGCCGGTGGGGAAGTCGGGACCAGGGATCTCCCTCATGAGATCCTGGTCGGTGCAGGCCGGATCGTTGACCAACACCCTCACCGCGCTCGCCACCTCCCGCAGATTGTGGGGAGGGACGTTGGTGCTCATACCCACGGCGATGCCGCTGCTGCCGTTGACCAGTAGGTTGGGCACGATCCCAGGCAAGACCGTCGGCTCCTCCAGCCGGCCGTCGAAGTTCGGCGCCCAGGCCACGGTCTCCTTGTCGATGTCCCGAAGGAGTTCCTGGGCCAACGCGTGCAGTCGGGCCTCCGTGTAGCGGTACGCCGCCGCGGAATCCCCATCGATGGAGCCGAAGTTCCCCTGGCCGTCTACCAGCGGATACCGAAGCGAGAAATCCTGGACCATCCGGACCAGAGCGTCGTAGACCGCCGAGTCTCCGTGGGGATGGTATTTGCCCAGCACCTCACCAACCACGGTAGCGCACTTCTTGTGGGGACGGTCCGCCACCAGCCCCAACTCCCGCATTGCGAACAGGATCCGGCGGTGCACCGGCTTGAGGCCGTCGCGGACGTCAGGAAGTGCACGCTGGACGATGACGCTCATCGAATAATCGAGGAATGACTCCCTCATCTCTTCTTCGATGAGTCGCGGGATGATGCGCTCCCGCTTCTGGGCGGTGGCCATGAACGCTCCTGCGGTGGGCCGATCGGGACTACGGACGCTGGTTGCGCTCTATCCTCTTAGGATCCCGGGGGGAGGGCAAGCCGGCCCGGTCCGGCAGGGGGGCCTAGGGGTCGGAAGGGACGAAGCCCTCCTGTTGAAGGGCCTGGATCACCTTGCTCCGGAGTTCCGGTGGGGTCGCCTCTCCCTCCTGGGATCGGAGAAGCGCCTCCCGGAACGAGCGCTCGAAGGCCAGGGCCGGATAACAGCGGGCGCATACCTCGAAGTGACGCGCTACCTCTTCTTGCTCTCCGGGAGCGAGTTCACGGTCCAGGAACTCGAAGAGCTTCTCCATGGCCTCATGACACTCGATCATCGGGGCCTCCTGGGAGGTCTGACCCCGTGACCCGTCCCGTCGGTCTCCCTCACCGCCGCCGAGTGGCGCGTTCCCGAGACCGAGGGCCTTCCTGACGCGGTCGAACAAACTCATTCTCTAATCCTCCGTTTCCGACGGCGTCAGATACCCCATGGTGACGGCGTAGTCGTAGAGCGCCTCCTGGAGCTTGCGGCGTCCCCGGAAGAGCCGGCTCTTGACCGTTCCCACCGGAACGCCGGTCAAATCGGCGATCTCCTTGTACCCCAGCCCCTCCACGTCGGAAAGCACCACGGCCTCTCTGTACTCCTCAGTAAGGCCGTCGATGGCCTGAAGGATCTCTCGGTCGACGAACGAATCGAAGAACTCCGTCTCCGGGTTCCCCCCGAGGCTCGAGACCCAGGGCGGCACCGCCCTGGAAATCGAGCGGGGATCCGACGCGGTCTCCCTGGTCACGATCGCGTCGTGCTTCTGGCCTCGCTCCCGCTGCCGCAGGAAGACGTTCCTGCAGATGGTGAATAACCAACTCTTGCATTGGGTTCCCGCGGTGAACTGATCCCAAGCGCGAAAAGCCCTGAAGAACGTCTCCTGGACGAGGTCCTCCGCGGCGTCCGGAGCGCCGGAGAGACGCAACGCGAACCGGTAAACCGCGTCCAGGTGCGGGAGGGCTTCGTGTTCGAAATCGACAGCCGGCCCGGGCTCCAGGCTCCCTGGTCTCGGATCGGTCACGAAAGCGGGTCCGTGGTCAGTCGGGGAAGACGAAGGATCGGCTCGATTCCGGCGTGGGAGCCTCACCCGTGACGACCTCGATCAGAGCCTCCATCTCCGCGCCCAGGGTTCGAACCCGCTCCAGGAACGTCAGGGCGTGGGCGAACTCGAAGTAGGCGCTGACCGCCGGCTCCGCCGCCGGGTGAGAGGCCACCACCGCCACTTCCAGCTCCGCCCTCAACGCCCCGACCACCGAACGGAGTGCACGCTCGACCGTCCGCTGCTCCTCCAGGGTGGAGAGGGCGAGGTCACCGTCCAGGTTCGTGGTCAGACGGTCGATATCCTCACGCACGGAGGGAGGCGCGGCCACCGCAGTCCGGTCGCCTTCCAGGCCGGTCAGAGCCACCCGGGCTCCGGCCTGAACCGCCTTCATTTCCTCAAAGCTGCATCGAAGAATCACGTCTGCGCTCTCCAGCGACTCAGGGGACCGGGGATCGGCCCCTCCTGTATCTACTCTTCGCGCGACCGATGGGTTTCTGCAACCACGTCCGTGGGTCCCACCGGCGGGGGGGCCGTCTCCAGAACCTCGATCCAATCCCCCCGCGTGAGAGATCCCGTGGCTTCGTGTGCCAGGTTTTGCCCGAAGTAGATCCCGTCCGGCGTCATGCGGTAGCTGCGGAGCGTGGCCAGCGGTTCGGAACCCCGGACTCCGGTCTCCGGATCCACCGTCGTCGCCACACAGCGGGGACAGGGCTTCACCCCCGTCATGGGGATTCCACCTATGGTCACCCGACTCCAAAAATCCTCCTCGTGGGCATTGCACCCCGTGACCACGACGTTGGGGCGGAATCGATCCATCTCCATTGGCCGACCCGCCCGGCGACTCAACTCGTCCAGCGATGCGGTCGAGATAAGGAGCAGAGGGTACCCGTCCGCGAAGCTGATGGGGCGCCCAGGTAGGAATCCCGGCCCCGTCACCCTCTTTCCGTCTGAGGGCATGAAACCCACTCGAACAGGCTCCCCGAACCAGTCGGACATCCACGACGCTGGATCGCCGTGGAGTTCGACGGCCTCGCCGGGCAGGTCCCAAACCGATACGCGGAACCGAGCACCCTCCTCCTCCGCCGGGAGAAAGCACGCTCCTCCTCCGGGCTCCGACACGGCAATTCCGTCAGTCTGGAGCGAGACCGAGAGCAGTGCCATGCGGGGGTGGGTCCGTTGGGACATGAAACGCCCGTCCCGGTCCAGGAGGATCCAACGGCGGTCCATACTGGGACCGTATGGATCGAGGTCCATGCGATCCACTGGAATACCCTGGGCCGACTTCAGCGGGTAGATCCAGAGCTCCTCCACGAATGGGCCGCGGGCCTCACTCATGCTTGAGCCACTGGGCCGTCGACCTGGGGGCCCGCCCCCTGCACACGGAGCGGGATGGTCACCGAGTGTTCGCCGTCGAGAGACACATCGAACACGTGGGTACCGGGCTTCTGGAAGACCAGGCCGTCCAGATTGAGAATGTGGGGGACTCGAATCCTACCTCCACCCGCGGCTGGCCCCGGGCCGAGTTGAATGGTGCCGTTGAGCGAGACCATCTCCTGCCCTTCGGGATCGGAGAGGCGGAGGAGTACGTCGTGACTGCCCGCGTCCTCGAGACCGGCGGTGAAGCGGATCACGAGGGCGAGACGTCCGTGCTTAAGGGGGAACTGCCGTCCCCCGATGCTGTCGAATATCCCCAGAATGTTGAGCTTCCCCGCCCCGTCAATCGTGGCGGCGTCAGCCAGAAGAGCCAGATCGATGTCCATCCGTCGCTCCCGTGAGAGTGTCCGCCAGGACCAGGCCGGCGATGAGATCTACAGCGATGTGGGACAGGATAGCGGGCCAGAGGTTTCCCGTGGCGACCACGGATACGGCATAGAGGGCGCCCAGCAGCCCTGTCCGGACGACGCCTACTACCCCCTGGTAGGCGTGGAGGAGCCCGAACCCCAGGGAGGTCAGCCCGACGGCGGCCAGTGGAGAGCCGAACAGCTGAGTCGTCCAGGCGAGAGCGAACCCACGGTAGGCGATCTCCTCCCCAATCCCGGCGATGAACGAGAGCACTGCGAAGACTCGCCTCTCCTGAGCCGTGCGCGGAAGAAGCTCCAGGAGGATCCGGGTCTCGTCCCACCCCATGGTCCTCTCCAGACCCCGGACGGCCAGGAGGAGGGCCAGCGCCGCCCCTGTGAGGATCGCGGCGAACCCCAAGATCCAGCCCGTTCCAGCCATCTGAAGGCCCATGGCGGCCAGTCCCGGAGTGCCGGTTCCCAGGATCAGGCTCAGAGCTGCCAGGACCAGGATGGACGCACCGGAAGACACGTACATGCCCATGCGAGGGGGCACGTTGTCCCCCAGATGGACGGCCTGCACCATCGCGAAGGCCGGGAGGAGCAACAGGAGAAGAACCAGGAAGACGGCGTCAGCCAGCGGCATTGGCATTATGGAGCCCGCTCTTCCCGGGCCGCCTGGAGGATTGCGTTCAGTACCTGCTCCACGTCCTCCACCGAGCTTCGGTAGTTCAGAACGCACAACCGGAGGGCGAACTTCCCCCCGAGGGCGGTCGAGGAGATCATGGCCGCACCGGATTCCACCACGCGCTCATGGATTCTGGAGTTCAGCCGGTCGAGGGCGGGGTCGTCGGCCGCCACCCCGTCGGGCCGATAGCGGAAGCAGAGGATCCCCAGACTGGGGGGAGCCAGGAACTCCAGGTCCGCCTCGGCCCGGATGAAATCCGCCCCCCACTCCGCCAGGTCCAGGGATCGCCCGATGGCTTCGCGAAAGGCCCTGAGGCCGAGCATCTGGACTGACATCCAGATGCGTAGGGCCCTGAATCTGCGGCTCAACTGGACCCCCCGGTCCCCAAAGTTGACCTGGTCACCACCCAACTCCGTGTCCTGGAGGTACTCGGCGGAGATCCGGAACGCCCTGTGCAGCGTATCCGGGCGGCGGAGCAGCAGGCCACCCGTCTCGAAGGGCTGATAGAACCACTTGTGAGGATCCACGGTGAGGCTGTCCGCCCTCCCCAGCCCCGGGAACTGCTCCCGCTCCCGAGTATCGAGGGCCGCGAACGCTCCGTACGCCCCGTCCACGTGGAGCCAGGTCGCCTCCCGGGCAGCCAGGTCAGCGAGGGCCTGGAGGTCGTCTACGGCGCCCGTGTTCGTAGCGCCGGCTGCGGCGCAGATCGCGAGAGGGGTGAGCCCGGCGGCCCGGTCGGCCGCGATCATCCGGGACAGTGCGCCCGGGTCCAGACGGAACGCCGCATCGGAGGGCACGGTCCGGATCGAGTCTCTGGTCATACCCATCGTCACCGCGGCCTTTACCACCGAACTATGTCCCTGGTCCCCCAGGTACAGGACCCGTCCGTCCAAGCCTCCGGCCGCCTCTCTGGCCGCCACGAGTGCGATGAGGTTTGCGGTGGAGCCGCCGCTGGTGAGGAGCCCCCCCCACTCTGGGCCAAGACCCATCCATTCCTTGATCCAGTCCAACACCACCAGTTCCACCTGACTCGGTCCTGAACTCCCCAGCCAGGTGCCTTGGAAGACGTTGAATCCCGCGCTCAGGAGATCCGCCATGACCGAAGGCCAGGTGGGACCACCGGGAATGAAGGCGAAGAACCGTGGGTGGTCCACCCGGGCAGCGAACTCCAGGATGTCCCTCCGAGCCCTCTCCAGAACGGATTCGGGATCGGACCCCTCTTCAGGGGGCGGCTCCCGCAGCTTCCCCTCCAGGGTCTGCCGATCCTCCATCCGCCAGGGAGGAGCCCGGTCCAGCGCCACCCAGCGATCCACGACCAGGTCCACGACCCTGTGGCCCAATTCCCGCATCTCCTCGGGCGTCATCTCCAGTCCAGAACGATCCGGGCCCATTGCGGTCATCCTCTCTGGGACCGGTCCCACACCGGGCCGGTCACGTTGACGGTTCCCATGGGCGAATCTAGAGTACCGGACCCAGTTGAACACGGCCCCAGGGCCAACACCGAGGAAACAGAGAGATGTCGACTCAGGCCCAGGCCCACAAAGTGGTCTTCAAGGTCATCGATATCATGGACGGTCCCCATAGGGGCTGGATATTGCGACTGCGACTCCATTCCGGCGAAGCCCCCACGATCAAGGAGATCAAGGGCGCAAGAATGACCATGCGCTCGGCGGAGGGGGGAGCCCGGGAGGTCGTGGTGCGGTCCTTCCCGACCTTCGGGGGAAAGCCCAGCGATGACCGGGTGGCGCGAAGCGGCCGATTGGACGTTAGCGTAGATCCCGCGGACTCCGAGGAGGAAGCGCCCTCGGTGGTCGAACGCTGGGAGCTGGCGGGCCCCCTCTAGCCCTCCCGGAACTCGGAGGGTAGCGAGATTCCCGCCACTGCCGCGGTATCGGGCACTGCTGCCGTATCTGAAACCGCCGAGGTATCTGGAACCGCCGAGGTGTCTGGAGCCGCCACGGAATCCCCGGCCGCAGGGCCTTCAGGGCTGGCTCTCAAGCCCGGGGGCTCCCGGTCGAAGCTGCGTCGAAACCAAGTCGCATAGCGCTCGAGCCCGCCCGGGTCCTCCGTCTCCCACGCCGCTCTCTCGCTGGGGAATTCGTCGGGCCGTGCCACGAGGACCAGGGGTCTCAGGAAGCCCAGTTCGGACGCATACATAATCTCGTCCCAGACCGGGTGTGCGATGGTCGAGAAGACGGATCTCCCGTACAGCCAGGACTCCCCCACCCTGGCGAGGATCGCCAGTTCCCGGTCCAGCCCCTCCAGGGTCTCCCCTCCGGGCAGCCACTGCCCCAACTCACCCCGGGCCTCCAGGAGCTTCAGGTGTGCATAGAGCATGTAGGGGGTCTGAGCGTCGGACCCGAGACCATCCACCGCGATGGCTGCGGTGTCCTGTCTGGGGTTCAGCTTGATCTCCAGGGACTCCCACGGATACGTAACCGTGGGCTGGAACTGGGTTGAGATCAGGAACCCCGGGTTGACGTCGATCTCCTCGAGCTGGGCGTTGACCCAGGCCGCGGTCGCGTCCATGCGAGCCGCCGGAGGACTGAGCCTGAGTCCCTCGGCGTTGATCACCGGTCGCGCCGGGGGGATGGGAGGCGGACCCACACAGGCCCAGGTCGCGCCAACCGCCCAGAGAGAGGCGGCCACGAGAAGGGGCCCACGGCGGCTGTAGGGGCCGGAGCGAACCCCGGATGCTCCATCGCGGTCATTGTTCATGGTACGCATGGCTGGACGTTTCTTTGCAGACCCTAGGATTGGACTGGCCTACACCGGCGCCATTGGGTCGGTCCCGGTCACGTGAGCGAGAATCAACAGGCTTGACACCCAGGAACCTCGGGTCCGAATTGGGGATCACCAGCAGGACCCGAGCAGAAGGAATATACGATGAGTCACTCCATAGAAGACCTCTCGGCAGGCGGGAACGACCTCTTGTTCCCTCGATCGATCGGCCCGGACGAACTCGGTGACAGCCTCGCCCTGATGGTATGGGAGAGTTTCTCCGACTTCATTTCGGACGGTGACGCCGAGGCCCTCCTCGATGAGTTGGGGATGGAATCCAAGGACGGGATTCCGGACGAGCGCATCGCCGAGGAAATGCTGATCTATCTGATGTGGGCCCACACCCGGGGAGTCCAGTTGGCATTCCTGGGGCGATCTCCGGAGGAACTGGTCCGAAAGTCCCTGGACTCCATGCACCGGGCCGTGTTCGAGGACATGGTGAAGAACGGCACGCCCCGGGAGCAGATCCCCATCTTCGAGCAGCGGGTCAGCGCGCGCTACTCCGATTATTACGGAGCCGCCCAGGTCTCGGACGACGAACTGGGCAAGACTGCATTCCGGAACATCACGGGGCTCTCCACCGTCGGCACGGCGCACCGGATCAGGTCCTGCGCCGAACGGGCGGTGCTGGTGGCCAATCCTCTGAAGGACTTCCTGGAGGACATTCAGCTCGAGGACTGATCCAACTCGTCCAGGAGCGCCACGGCGCGCCTGAGGTGTGGTATCACGATGGAGCCGCCCACCACGAGTCCGACCGAGAAAGCCTCCATCAGTTCCTCGTCGGACACCCCCTCCTCCTTGCACCGGATCACGTGATACGTGATGCAGTCGTCGCATCGGAGCACCATGGAGGCGACCAGTCCCAGGAGTTCCTTGGTGCGAGTGTCCAGGGCCCCGGCTTTGTAGGTCCGATCATCCAGGGCGAAGAACCGTCGGATTTCCAGATTGTCGGCTTCCAGAATGCGCTCGTTCATCCGCTCTCGGAAGGCCCGGAATTCCTCCAGGTTCTTGCCCATCAACTCGGCCTTTCCGGACCCGTGGGATCCTCGGCACCCTCGGACCATTTCATGAATTCGAAGG
This sequence comes from Gemmatimonadota bacterium, assembly GCA_039591855.1. Taxonomy (GTDB): domain Bacteria; phylum Gemmatimonadota; class Gemmatimonadetes; order Longimicrobiales; family Gaopeijiaceae; genus JBDHCV01. The sequence goes on from JBDHCV010000004.1 coordinate 145,590, forward strand.
GGCTGCCGCACCTCAGGCACCAATAGGTCGCCACGGAAAGCTGCCCGCCGAACGCCGACATGAGCTCCGTGTCGCCCAGCCCGCAAAAGGGACATGGGGGGGATTCCGGCAAGAGTTCGGCACCTGGCGGCGAGCCGCCGGAAGGTCGTTGCTTCACTCTACGAAGAGCTCCCGGTTTCGATCTCCTCGAGCCCGCTCTACGGCCTCCTCCTCCGGGGCCCCCGCTCCCCGACCCCTCTCGGGATCCCAGGCGGCGGCCTCCCCACCAGCCGGGTCCACGCCCACCAGATCCAACAGGTCTCCCACCTCCCCCAGGAAGGTGTCCTTCAGCGTCGCTCCCGGGGGGAGTACCCGGGCATCCGCCAGCGTTGATCGCAGGACGTCCGGCGGATCCATGATCTGCAGGATTCCGGGCAGCATGGATCGGGTGGCCTCCGTCAGGAGCGTCCGACCCTCCTCCGCTCCTTCCGCCAATCGCCGGAACCACGCGGCGCCCATGGAGGCGTGGAAGGCCTCCTCCACGACCATCTTGGGAACTCGGCCCGCTGCCGGTTCATACGCCCCCTCGGCGAACCCGCGGAGGAGCACCGTCAGCCCGCCATCGACAAGCACCATGCCGGCGACTACGGCAGCCCAATCCGGGAACGGTCGATCCAGTGCCTCCATCGAAGCGTACTCCCCGGTCTCGCGATCGTGCTCCACCGACACCGGGTCCATCCCCAGATCCTTGAGCATGGCGTAGAGGAGTCGGGCATGCCCCCACTCGTCCTGTGCCATCGAGGAGGCCGCGATTCCCGTCTCGAGGGATGGCGCCCCCAGGAGCCAATCGGAGTAGCGAATGCCAAGCAACCTCTTGGAGTCCGCGAGACTCAGGATGTTCCGTCGGACACCGGTGGCGAGGTCCCCGGAGAGGTCTTTCGAGCTCAGGCGATCCCCGCTCATACTCCACCTCCCGGAACATTGGCGGCGAAAGGCCCGTCCTCCCGGTTGACCGGGATCACGGCCGCACGCCGGACGACGCACATCTCGAACCAGTTCTGCTCATCGTAGGTCGTCCACGCATAGACCCGGGCGAGGGCGTCGTCGGGGGCATCCACATAGCCGATGTGCGTCAGGGGCTCGCCCCGCTCCTTCCGGGCAAAGACTTCGTAGACCTGCTCTCTCATGGTACGGTGATCTCCTTGAGGGGGGCCGGCGATGGAGTCGCGACCCTCACGCGCCGACGCCCAATTCCCTTAACTGGATTCGACCCCGGGGAGTAATCCGCTCCCGCGTCCAGGGCGGATCCCATACGTCCACGATCTCCACCTCCCGGATCCAGGGCTCGCGTTCCAACCGGTCACGGATGTCTTCGCGAATGAACTCCATACAGGGACAGGCGGTGGCGGTGTAGCTGACCCGGATCGTGACCCGGCCTGAGTCCCAGGCCACCCCGTAGATCAACCCCAGGTCGATGAGGCTGATGGGGATCTCGGGGTCCAGAACCTCGGACAGACAGGCCCGTACGGCCCCTTCCGGATCCGTGGGAGAGCCGTGGAGAGGGTCGGACCAGAGGTCCCGCCCTCCGGACATGTGGGATACGATCCGCGCCGGGAGCGGGGCTGCAGGCCCCGGGGGCGAAAGGACGTTCAGGCGGACCATGCCCCGACCTGGTCATGGGAGCGCTGGACCGACTCCACGTAGATCTCGTTCATCGGGCCCCGCGCTTTCCACCGCTTGAACACCTGGTCCCACGAGATCTCACCTCCATCGAAGTCCCAGTGCTTGGCCTCCGCGTCATACTCGCAGGGGAACGGGTAGTCCAGAACGTACTCCTGACGCTCCTCATCGAAGTGGGCCGGGACCTCGAGCCCCAGCGACTCGCTCAACGGAACCGTGGATGCCATCCACACCTGCCGGAGCTGGTCGTTGGTGAGGCCCTTGAGCTTGAAGTCCAACTGGCCGCTGTGCCGCTTCAGGTCGTCTGGGAGCCCGAACCACTCGATGGTCATGGGGAACATCCAGTCCACGGCCCGCTGGAGCTTCTCCCGGGCCTCCCCGCCGGCCTTGGACAGCCTGCGCATCCAGACCTCCCCGTGTCGCAGGTGGAAGGTCTCCTCCATATCCACCTTCACCAGGGCCCGCTTCAGGGGCCCATAGGAGGTGTTCGCGAAGACGTCGCTCAGAAGCGTGATCCCAGCCCTGTCGAAGAACCCGTTCGCCACGACCAACTCGGCCCAATCCTCAAGGGGCTGGTCGAAGCCGTAGGGGTGCTTGAATTCGTGGGGCTGACGGCCGTAGACGAGTTGCTCCTTGGACTCCCCCAGGTCTTCGAGAAGCCGGTAGGCGATGTTTGCGTGTGCCAGTTCATCCTGGATGATCGCGTGAGCACTGACCTGGGTATTCGTGGAGGGCGCGTGGCGGGCGGCCATCCAATAGGCGGGCGCGCTCATCAGCTCGGTGTCGGCTTGGACCGTGAGTTGCACGACCAGAGCCTTACGGTAGCCCTCGGTCATCTCTTCGACCGATTCCACCATGTATCCGTCGTGGACCAGGGCCTTGAGTTCGTCGTCGGTATAGGGAGGCATGGACCTCTATCGGGAAGTAAAGGGATCAGGCCGATCGAACGATCGTTCAGCAGAGAGAATGTACCTTACCCGGTTTCGCGATCGCCTGTCAACGAACGGGACCGGGGAGCCCCGGGCTACCGGGTCAGAGACCCAGGGACGCGCGGACGAGAGGAGCGATCCGCTCAGGGGTCCACGGCGGATCGAAGGTCAGTTGCACCTTCGCCGAGTCCACCCCCTCCACGTCGAGTATCGCCTGCCGGGCGTCCTCGACGATCTGCTCCGCCACCGGGCACATGGGCGATGTCAGGGAGATTCGCGCATCCACGTGGGACCCTTCTACGGACACGTCGTAGACCAGGCCGAGCACGACCAGGTCCAGGTGCAACTCCGGGTCCTTGACACCCCGAAGCGCCTTCATGACTTCCTTATCAGTCACCGCCACCGCATTGCCTCCGGATCAGCTCGCCCTGACGAGAACCGCACTAAAGTCGTGCCGGTCCTCCCCCAACGCGCGAGCGACCGTGCGTTTGAGGATCTCCAAGGTCTTCTCGACCGGCTGGTCCCCGTGTTGGGTCACGAGATCCGCCGCCCCATTCAACAACCCCGGAGCCGCCTCCGAGAGCAAGAGTACATGTTCGCCCGGATGGAGTTCCAACGTCCGACCAGGATGGGTGAATCCGTCCAGCACCCCCATGGAGGGCCCCTGGGCCGTGAGCAGCTCCACCGCGCCACCCCTCCGGCTCGTGAGCGCTCCTACGCTGCCCGCGCTACTCCAGATCGCGGTCCTCCCCGAGAGCCTGATCAGGGAGCATGCGGCCTGTTGCGGAGGACCGGCCAAGGCGGCGCGCACCAGCGCCCGATTCACCCGTCCAAGAACCTCTCCCGGGTCGGAACCCTCGGATGCGGCGTCCCGGATCAGAGCCCGACAGAGAGCGAGTTGGGGTCCGTGTGGGAACCCGACTCCAGACACCGCCAAGACGCTGATCCAAACCCCGTCGCCGACCTGGAACGCGTCCCAGGCCGTACTCCCCCCCACGCCTTCGCTGAACGCCGTGGTCCCGGCCACGAAGAAACCCGGCGCCGGCGGCACCGATGTGGGAAGGACAGCCCCGAGGTACATCCGGTTCAGATGCTGCCAGTCGGACTGGGGATCGCTCATCGCTCGCTGGGGTTGAAGTCGCGCGGAATGTATACGTCATCCGGCGGGCAGCAAACTTCCGGGTGGGGGTTCGTAGCCCTCCCGCTCGCCTGGGAGGACCGATCCACACAGATTGGACTCGGCATTCTGGGGGCTCCGCCCCCGTGATCGGACGGAGAAAGCCGTGGAGTCTACATCACACTCGGAGCCGGCGAGCCACGCCGGATCATCGGTGACGGTCCGTTGCTGGGGCGTCCGAGGATCGATCCCTTCCCCCGGTGAGTCCACCCTGCGCTATGGCGGCAACACGTCTTGCGTCGAGGTGGCTTCCGGCGAGGATCGCGTGATCCTGGATGCCGGCACCGGCATCCGGCTTCTGGGTCGAAGGCTCATCGAAGAGGGTCGGGCCCAGCGGGCCCACGTGGTTCTGAGCCACTTCCATTGGGATCACATCCAGGGCCTGCCCTTCTTCCGCCTCCTGTTCGAATCGGACACGTCCCTCGTGGTCTCCGGACCGCGACAGGGCGACGCCGGCGTGGCCGGCCTTCTGGCCGGGCAGATGGACCCGAACTACTTCCCCGTTCCGCTCTACTCCCTCGCCGCGGCCACCGACTTCGAAGACCTGGCGGACGGCCAACTCTCGGAGGGATCGATCCGGATATCGGGGATGCGCGTCCGGCATCCGTCGATCACCATGGGTATTCGGCTTCAGGTGGCGGGCCACACGATCTGCTACGTGCCGGACAACGAGTTGGACGGGCCGACCCACGGCCTGGACGAGTCGGGTTGGCGCAAGCACCTGGTGGAGTTCGTCCGGGACGCCGACCTGCTGCTCCACGATGCCATGTACACAGATCGGGAATACGAGCACTGCCGGGGCTGGGGACACTCCACGTTCCGCCAGGCCCTCAATCTGGCCGGCGAGGCTGGATGCCGCCGGTTACTCTTCTTTCACCACGATCCCGACCGATCGGACGACGAGCTGGATCGAATCGTGGACCAATTCCGGAACGAGAGCTCCCGGCGCGGCCTTGGCGTGGAAGTGGACGCCGCCGCCGAGGGCCGGGAATGCCCCTTCACCGAGAAGACATGACCCCGATCAAGAGAATCGCCATCAACACCGGCGGGGGCGACGCGCCCGGCCTGAATGCGGTCATCCGTGCCGCGGTCCTCGCAGCACTCCACGAGGGCTGGGAGGTCTACGGGATCAAGAACGGGTACGAGGGACTCCTCCAGGACGACGGACTGATCGAGTTGGACGAGCATTCCGTCAGCGGCATCACCCATCGGGGGGGGACCATCCTGGGCACCTCCAACCGGGGGAATCCCCTCGAGTACCCCATGACGGACGCCGACGGCACGGCGCGAACGGTGGATCGCTCGGACGAGGTGGTTGAGCAGTTCAGGCGAAAGGGCCTGGACGCTCTCATCGCGATCGGGGGAGATGGATCCCTCTCCATCGCCCACCAACTGGCCCTGAAGGGCCTGCCGGTGGTCGGGATTCCGAAGACGATCGACAACGACCTGGACGCGACCCTCGTCACCTTCGGCTTTCACACGGCGGTGCAAACCGCCTCCGACGCCATCGACAAGCTCCATTCCACCGCCGAATCCCACCAGCGGGTAATGGTGGTGGAGGTCATGGGCCGGAACACGGGATGGATCGCACTCTTCGCCGGGGTGGCCGGCACCGCGGACGTGATCCTCATGCCGGAGATTCCCTACGACATGGCCTCGGTGGCCCGGAAGATCGAGGAGCGATACGCCTTCGGACCCAGGTTCGCCATCGTGGTCGTCGCGGAGGGTGCACTGCCCCGGGATGGAGAGGCCTCCTTTCTGGAGGACGCTGCCCCGGGCCAGGCTGCCCGCTACGGGGGGATCGCCGAGCAGGTCGCGGACGAGATCGAGGTGGCCACGGGTCGGGAGACCCGGTCTCTGGTCCTGGGCCACCTCCAGCGGGGAGGGCAGCCCACCGCGTACGACCGGATCCTGTCCCTCCGCTTCGGGGCTGCAGCCATCCGGCTCGTCGCCGCGGGGAAGTTCGGCTGCATGACCGCCCTGGTCCCGCCGAACATCGCCGCAGTTCCCCTGGAAGAAGCGCTGGCCTCGGTGAAGGGTGTGCCCCTGGACGGCGATCTCGTGCAGACGGCGCGTTGCCTGGAAATATGCCTGGGAGATTGATCCGGCCATGAGCCCGTCGCGACGCCTTCGGCTCGGTGGAGTCCTCGACGCACAGACCCTGGAACGATCAGGAGAAGACGTCGCACTGCGACCGGACGGCCTCACCACGCATGGCGTCATCGTAGGGATGACGGGCTCCGGGAAGACCGGGCTCGGCGTGGTCCTCCTGGAGGAGATCCTCCGCTCCGGTCGACCCGCGATCGTATTGGACCCAAAGGGCGACCTGACCAACTTGTGCCTTCAGTTCCCCGACTTGGCCCCCAACGATTTTCGACCCTGGATCGACGAATCCGAGGCCAGGCGTAAGGGGGCATCCGCCGACGACCTGGCGAGGGAGACCGCCGACCGATGGAGGGCCGGGCTGGGATCCTGGGACCTGGACGGGGACGACGTCCGTGCGCTCAAAAGTGCCGCCGACCTGCGGGTCTACACGCCGGGATCCAGCGCCGGTGTAGGCTTGGACCTGGTGGGCCGGATGAACGCGCCGTCCAATGTCGACCCTGAGGGACGGGCCGAGGCCGCGGAAGCCCTGGTGTCAGGGCTCTTGGCGCTGGCGGGCCTGGAATCGGACCCTCTCACCAGCCCCGAACACATACTCCTGACCTCGATTCTCGAGCACGGCTGGGAGCAAGGACGGGATCTCTCGATCGAGAGCTTGATCGGGGACCTGCAGAGCCCGCCGTTCAGGAAGCTGGGGGTCTTCGAGGTGGACACCTTCGTGCCTCCGGCCAGCCGGACCCGTCTCGCCCTGCGGCTCAACGGATTGGTGGCCTCACCGACGTTCGCCACATGGAGGACCGGCGACCCGCTGGACATCTCCCGGATGCTCGTCACTCCCCAAGGCCGACCCCGAGCCAGCATCATCCAACTCGCCCACCTCTCGGACTCGGAGCGGATCTTCGTCGTGACGCTCCTCCTGTCCCGCCTCGTGACCTGGATGCGGGGCCAACCGGGGACCTCCGACCTGAGAGCGCTCCTCTACATCGACGAACTCTTCGGATTCGCGCCTCCCACCGCCGAGCCCCCGTCCAAGAAGCCCCTCCTGACCCTCTTCAAGCAGGCCCGGGCCCACGGACTCGGGGTGGTAGTATCCACGCAGAATCCAGTGGACATGGACTACAAGCTCATGTCCAACGCGGGCACATGGATGATCGGCCGTTTACAGACGGAGCGGGACAAGCGTCGGATCATCGAGACGCTGAAGGCCGCGGACGGGTCGGTGGACACCAGCGCTTGGGACCGCCGTATCGGGGAGCTGGGCAAGCGACAGTTCGTCCTCAAGCGGAGCAAGGCCACCGCCCCAACGCTCTTCACGACCCGCTGGGCCATGTCCTATCTCCGGGGTCCCATCACTCTTCCCGAGCTCTCCAAGCTCCCCGAGGAGTGCATCACCGGCGCCTCACTCAAAACGCCGGCGCCCTCGGACGATCCGGCCACCGAGCCGAGGGACGGTACCGCGTCTTCCTCGGCCCGGAAAGACGAGAGTCCGGTTCCTCCCGAGATCGCAGACGGGGTCAGTGTCCGCTTTCTCGACCCTGCCAGTCCCTGGGCCACGGCGATCGGTGCCGCCCCGGGCAGCCCACGGCTTCGGGCAGGCTTGGGTTTCCGTGTCCTCATGCTCTTCGACGAGGCCGCGGCGGATCTCCGGCACGTAGAGGAGTGGGAGGCTGTGCTGTTCCCTCTCGATTCGACCACCGATCCCTCTCAAGCCCTGGCAGTGGACCTCGACGAACGGGACTTCCGCGAGGGAGCTCCCCCGGAGGCGAGGTTCGTCCTCGAGGGCGTGGACCTGAACCGGAGCGCCTACTTCAAGGGCCTTCGGTCTGATCTGGTGAATCACCTCTACGTCCAACGAACCCTGTCGCTCCCCTCCAATCCGCTCCTGAAGCTCGTGGCTCGGCCCGGCGAGTCGCTCGAGGCGTTCACCAAACGGTGCATGGACGCGGCGGAGGACAGGGCCGACGCGGAAGCGAGCAAACTGACGGACCGCTACCGGTCCAAGATCCAGACCCAGCGAGATCAGGTCACCCGGGCGGAGCGCCGAGTCCAGGAGCTGGAGGTGGACCTGGCCTCGAGGCGTCAGCAGGAGATGGTGACCGGGGCGGGCGAGCTCCTCGGGATGTTCCTCGGTGGAAAACGCCGGACCCGCAGCTTGAGTGGCATGACGCGACGACGCTCCACGACCCGAAGAACCGAAGAACGGCTCCGGACGGCCGAGGCGAGGCTGGCCGACGAGGCCGAGGATGTGACGGACCTGGAGGCCGAGCTTGCCCGGGATCTCCAGGAGATATGGGACCGCTGGGAACAGGCGGCGACACGGATCGAAACCAGGGAGATCAGCCTGGAGAAGAGCGACATCCGCATTGCGGAAACCACCCTGTTCTGGGCGCCGGTCCCCGAACCGGACTGACCCCTCCCTAGACCGACGGCACAGGCTCCCGGGGTCCGGTGGTGGCGCTGAGCGTCAACCCCACCGCAAGCACGGTGACGACGCCCACCACGTTGTACCAGAGCCACGACACGTCGCTATAGCGGGCGACCAGACCCACCACCGCCATCCCGGAAAGCAGCCCCCAGAACGCCCCGCGCCCGTTGGCCATGCGAAAGAGAAATCCCAGCAAGAACACCCCTAGAAGGGAGCCGTAGAACAGGGATCCCACCTGGTTCACGGCCTCGATGAGAGACCCCAGTCGTCCAGCATACAGGGCCACCACACACGCCAGTCCTCCCCAGATCAACGTCACGAACTTCGACACCAGCAGGTAGTGGGCGTCCGACGCTCCGGGTTTGAAGAGCCGGCGGTAGAAATCCACCACCGTAGCACTGGAGAGCGCGGTCAGTTCGGAATCCAGAGACGACATGGCGGCGGCGAAGATCACGGCGATCATGAGGCCCAGGAGTCCGGCCGGGACGTACTTGATCAGGTAGGACGGGAACACGTAGTTCACGTCGTTGGAGGAGGCCCCTCGCACTTCAGCGACCAATTCCTTGGCGTCGCTCCGGAGCAGGGACAGCCTTTCGTCGTAGGCGCCGATGGTCTCCTTGAGGGGATCGAGATTCGCCCCAGCGTCCCGGGCGGCCAGAAGTTCCAGCGTGGCATCCCGCCGCAACCCGTGCATCCTCACCTGCTCCTCCTCCAGACGGTCCCATTCCGCTGCTCGCACACTGGTCTCCACCACGGCCACCTCCGCCGGGTTGAAGATCAGGGGCGGGCGCTCGAAGTGGTAGAAGACGAAGAGCAGGACCCCGATGCTGAGGATGAAGAACTGCATGGGGACCTTCAGGAATGCGTTGAAGATCAGGGACAGGCGGCTCTGCTTGAGGGAGCTGGCCGTGAGGAATCGCTGCACCTGACTCTGGTCGGTGCCGAAGTAGGCGAGGGCCAGGAACAGTCCACCGATCATGCCGGACCAGATGGTGTAGTCGTTGGACAGATCCCAGGAGAGGTCCACGCTCCTCCACATCTCGTGGATCCCCCCGATGTAGGCCACGTCCCCCACACCCACCCCGCTGGGCAGGGCCGTGAACAGAATCACGAGAGCCGCGGCGATGCCGACGAACATCATCACCATCTGGACCACGTCGGTCCAAATCACCGCAGTGATCCCACCCATGGTGGTGTAGAGGATCGTCACGACCCCCATGACCAGGATCGTCGCTCGTTCATCCCACCCCAGGATCACCGAGAGGACGATGGCCGGGGCGTACAGCACGAATCCGGCGGCGAGCCCCCGGGACACCAGGAAGAGAAACGCGGTGAGCGAGCGTGTCCGGGAATCGAACCTCCTCTCCAGGTATTCGTAGGCCGTGTAGAGTTTGGCCTTGTAGAAGAAGGGAACGAACAGGAGACACAGGATCACCATCGCGATGGGCTGGGGCAGGTAGACCTGGATGAACTCCATCCCGCCGTCGAACGCCTGTCCGGTGGTCCCGATGAACGTGATGGCGCTGGCCTGCGTGGCCATGACGGAGAGCCCTACGGCGGCCCATGGGAGTCTCCGGTTCGCGAGGAAGTACCCCTCGACCCCCACGTTCTTCCGACTCTGGGCCCAGGCGAATGCCAGGACACCGGCGAAGTAGATGCCGAATACCGACCAGTCCAATGGGCTCATGAAGGAGAGAAGTCCAGGGCGAGAGTGAACGCGTAGAGGACCGCCAGCGTGACCAGCGCGTAGACCACGACGGTCAGGTAGAGGGACTGCCAGGACCGGAACGGGCCTACCGACCCCGGCTCGTCGGAGAGCATTTTTCCGAGGTCCAACAGGAGGTCTTCTCCCTCCCCGTAGTCCGGCTCCGGGCCGGAGCCCTGAGGAGAGCCGAAGGGCGGAATGGGGGGAGGAGTGGAACCGCTACCGTTGGAAGTCATGGGTTCTCATCCTGGGCAGGTGCCGGGACCCAGTCCGCTGGGTCCTGGGAAACGAGGTTGGCGAACAGGCGATACGCCCCGGGCACGCCAGCGGGGAACTGTCGGAAGAACGCGAGCCCGGTGTAGATGTAGAGGCCCTCGCCCACCCGGGCCACGGCGAGGGATCCGAGCTTGGGCTCCTCGCCCGGATCCTGGAGCGCCAGGGGCGCCGAATAGCGGGGGTCCCACCGGGACAGGAAGTAGAGTCCCCGTTCCTGGACCCAACCGTCGAAGTCCTCGGGACCGATGCGATTCAACTGCCGGAAGACAGGGCTATCCGGATCCATCAGGCGCGCGGGCGACGCCTCGTCGGTGACCCGGTCATGGGGGCGGGCCATCTCCACCGGGTATGGCGCGAACCCGCCCTGGGGGTACTCGTACTTGTTGTACTGCACCACCAGCACCCCGCCTCCGTCGGCGAAATCCAGTAGAGTCGCGTTCGCCGCCGCCGCGTCGGGCCGGGTCTCGTAGACCCGAACGCCCAGCACGATCACATCCAGATCGTCGAAATCCCCGGCCATCAACCGCTCGGGCCCCAGCTCCTCGACCTGGACACCCATCTGCCTCAGCGCGTCGACTCCACCATCACCGCTCCCCATGACGTACCCCACCCGCAGCCCCGCCGCGACCTGCACGGGAAAGACGGAGAGAGGAATGGCCGAGGGGGAAGGGAGCAGCGCCCGATCGATATGGGGATAGTCCAGGACATCGACCCGGCCGCGGAACTCCTCGCCGTCCGCGGTGGTCGCTACGACCCCGATCTCGAAGTGCCCCGGACTGATCACCCCGCTCGGGGCGACGCTGAAGCCCACGGATGCGTCGCTTCCCTCGCCTGCCAGTCGGACCCTGCGGGTCGCCGGCTGGGACACCCACCCGGCCGGCATCTCGAGCCGCACCGTAGCGTCCACCGTTTCGGGGGACGCGCTGGATACCCTCACCCGGACCTCCCTGGGCTCGGTTCGATCCAATGGCCAGACGAGTCCCGCGGGCTCCGGAGAAACCGATAGCATAGGCAGGACCAACAACGGCTTTCGGAATTCACCCGACGCCTTGTCCACGCCGCGGTAGGTCACGGCCCGCTCCATCACCAGGGGGACTGCCCCCCCAAACCCGTCACCTTCCGGAACATGCAGGACGAACTCCACGCGGCCCTTCAGGAGGGGACGGTTGGCCGGGAGTCCACGGTCGGGTGCCCCCTGAGGCCAGACGTATCGCTCCCCGTCTCGGGGCTGGGCCAGGAAGTAGGGTACCGAGGCCGGCTCGTCCTCCGGGACGAGAGCCTCCCCGGTCCACCGGGCGATCCGGCCCGGCGCCAGGGGATCCTGAGCATCGGTCTGGGCGTACGTGACTCCCCACCCCTGGCCCCGGAGAAGTTCGGCCGCCACTCCGGAGACCGGGAACGGGCCCCCATTCCACAGCTCACCGTCCAGAATCAGGACCTCCCCCGGGACGACCAGATCATCCTCCACCCTGACGTCCAGCCGGATGCCGGCCACGTCGAGCAGCGCCCGCTCGCCAAGCCGGGCCCGACGGCGAAACACCCGTGCCGCCTCACCCCCTCCCGCACCGGCGGCCACGAGCGCGCCCTCGATTTCCCGAGCGGTCTCAACCGCCGTCACGAGAGGCGGGGCAGCGGGCGAGGGATCCAGAGCCCCGAGGGACCGCTCGGCCGCACGCAGCGCCTCCCGGTAACGCTCCATGAGGGGCTGGAGTGCACGGGCCAGGCCGTCACCGGTGGAGGCCACCACGCCTGCCAGCGTGGTATCCACACCAGCGAACAGCCCGGCATCCTCCCCTGGCTCCACCCCCGGCGCCACCGCGACCAACAGGATCGCAGAAGACTGGGGACCCAGGGACTGGGCCCTGCCCATGTCCTGGGACCGGTGCTGGCTGCGACTGTCCATGGCCACCTGGTGGTGGGACCGGCCGAGAAGGGGATCGAACCGCCCGGTCACCACCGCCAGCGTGGCCGCCTGCGGATCCCGATAGGTCAGACGATAGAGCTTGGAGGGCTGCCAAGGCTCGATCCCCTCGCCTCGATGCTCAGGGAATACGTTCGGGTCTCCGGCCTTTTCGAATGCCTCCCTCGCCAGGATGCCCGCCACCTGGTGTTGACCGTGACCATCCTGGGGCGTTCCGCTGAATGCACTCACGATGACGTGGGGCCGGAACTCCCGGACCCTGCGCACCACGTCATCCAGGACCAGTTCCCGCCCCCACAGAGCGAAGGCCTCTTCAGCCGTCTTCGTGTACCCGAAATCGTACGCACGGGTGAAGTACTGCTCGGCCCCGTCCAGCCGTCGGGCCGAGACCAACTCCCCGGTCCTGACCAGGCCCAGTCCCTCTCCGAGCTCCGGTCCGATGAGGTTCTGCCCTCCCTCTCCCCTGTTCAGCGCGAGATAGGCCGTCCGGGCTCCCATACCGCGGGCCGCCGCCGCCAGGAGGCTCGTATCCTCGTCGTCGGGATGGGCACCGATCATGAGGACCCGCTTGGCGCCGTCCAACTGGCGGATCAGAAGGCCCGCATTCACGACGCCGCCGTCCGGCGGCGCCTGTTCCTGCCCGGGCGCCCCCCCTGCGGCGAGCCCCATGAGCACGCCGATCATCCACCAACTTCTGAGCACTGAGATCCTCCTGGAACTGCGGAAAGGTCCGTCGAAGCTACCGGAGGCCCCCGCCCCCCGAAAAGGGCGACGTAGCCCCCGGGCTCACACTAGGGCCAGGGCTTCGCCAGGGCTGCGGGCGCCTGCGTCCTCCCGAACCAACCCGCGAGAGCCAGGAGCGTGAGGACGTAAGGAAGAGCGAGAACCAACTGGTACGGCACGTCCAGACCCACGGCCTGGAGGAAGAACTGGACCGCCGAGGCGGCGCCGAAGAACAGGGCGGCCAGTCCGACCCCAAGGGGATTCCAGCGCCCGAGCACGACCACCGCGATCGCGATGAATCCCCGCCCCGCCGACATCCCTTCGGCGAACGTACCGGAATGGGCCAGGGCCAGGTGTACCCCGGCAAGGCCCGCGAGTCCACCGCCGAACAGGACCGCGGCGACCCGAGTCCATCGGACCTTCGAGCCCACTGCCTGAGCGGCCGCCGGCGACTCCCCCACGGCCCGGAGTACGAGGCCCGCCCTGGTTCGGAAGAGGAACCATGAGAGGGCGGGGATGAGGGCGTACACGAGGTACACGGTGATGGGCTGGCCGAAGAACGCCGTCCCCACGAGAGGGATCCTGGAGAGGACCGGAATCGAAACCGCACCCAGTGTGGGGAGAGAGAGGGCCGTTCCCGTCGCCCCGAACGCGGCCTGGTAGACAGCGCCGGTCAACCCCAGGCCGAGCATGGTCACTGCCGTACCCACGATGATCTGGTCTCGGTTCATCACCACCGCAAAAGCAGCGAAAACCGCGGCGATGCCCATCCCCGCGGCGGCTCCGACCAGAAGACCTCCACCGGCAGAGCCCAGGACCAGGGCGCCGATGGCCCCGCCCAGGGCACCGCCGATCATGGATCCCTCGATTCCCAGATTCAGAACACCCGCCCGCTCGGCTACCGTCTCGCCCAGAGCGGCGAGGGCCAGGGGGGCGCCCAGTCGCACGGCGGCTTCCATGAACGCGGTGAGCGCGATCAGGTCAAGCATTGGCCCGCCTTCTCAACCCTTCCAGGGCGAGCACGGCGAGGATGACGACGGCCTCGATTGCCACCACCCACACCGCCGGAATCCCGGCGTCTCTCTGCATGGCCCCGGCACCTCCCTCCAGCCCCCCGATCAGGACCGCCGCCAACAGCACTCCGAAGGGCCGAAGGCCCCCGAGGAGGGCCACAGCGATAGCCGTGTAGCCATATCCAGGGGAGAGATCGTCGAAGAGGGCGAAGGTGACACCGCCTACCTCCACGCCCCCTGCCAGCCCGGCGAGTGCCCCGGAGATCAGGAAGACCCGGAACTGCAGCTTCCCGGTGGAGATCCTCCCCGACACCGAAGCCGCCGCGGGGGCCAATCCGGTGGCCCTGACCCTGAAGCCCGACGGAGCGAACCTCCACCAGAGCGCCATCCCGAACGTCAGAATCAATGCCAGGACGAAACCCCAATGGAGGCGCGTACCGGGAAACAGGGCGGGAAGGCGGGCCCACGCAGCGACCGAATCGGATTGAGGGAATACCGACCGGGTTTCCTGAAGCGGTCCGTTCACCAACCAACCCACCAGGTTGATCGCGACGAAGTTCATCAGGATCGTGGTGATGACCTCCCCCACGCCCAGCCGGGAACGCATCAGGGCCGGGAGAAGAGCCCATCCCGCACCCGCCACGCCGGCCGCACCCATAGCCACCAACACGCCAGGCACGACGGGCAGAGTGAACGGCTGGAGACCGACCCAGGTCGCCGCCGCGGCGCCCGCGTAGAACTGTCCCTCCGCTCCGATGTTCCAGACTCCGGCCCGAAAGGCCAGGGCGACCGCCAGCCCCGTCAGCGTGAGAGGGACGGCTCTCACCAGCGTGATGGAGAGGAAACGATCCGGTGATCCAAAAGCCCCCGAGACCAGTGCCCCAAAGGCCTGCACCGGGTTGAACCCACCCAGGAGGAGCAAGGCTGAACCCACGGCGAGGGTGGCCACGACCGTCCCGGCGCCCACCCCCAGGGGCGACGATGCCACCGAGAGGAGGCGGCCCCCCTTCACGACGGCTCCACTCCGAGCATCATGCGACCAATGGACTCCCGATCCTCGCGGTCCACCGGCACCGGGGTCAGTACCCCGCGCAGGAGGACGAGGACCCGATCCGACAGGTCCAAGACCTCGTCCAGGTCATTGGAGATGAGCACGATGCCGGGTGGGCGGTCCTCGGGTCCATTTCCGCTCCCGCCCTTCCGAAGCCGGCGAAGTTCATCGTGGACGAATACCGTCGCCCCCACGTCCAAGCCCCGCGTGGGGTTCTCGGCGATGAGAAGGTCACGACTGCGGAGGAGTTCCCGCCCCACCACGACCTTCTGGCTGTTCCCCCCGGATAGCGTACCCACCCGCTGCTGGACCCCCTCGGCTCGCACGTCAAACCGTTCGATCAGGGTCCGCGCCGAATCCTCGATGGCAGGCCAGTCGAGAGCTCCCCCCCAGCGGCGGAAATCCGGGGACTCGTGAAGGGCCAGGGCCACGTTCTCCGGTAGGCCGAGCTCCGAGATCAGCCCCTCGAGGGTCCGGTCCTGGGGAATCCATCCCGGATCTTCGGGGAGCCGCATCGACCCGGCCTCGGGCGAATCCAGCCCGGCAAGGACACGGGCCAGCTCTCGCTGTCCGTTCCCCTCGACGCCGGCCACCCCCACGATCTCACCCCTCGCCACGGTCAGGTCCACTCCCCGAAGCGCTTGTCCGCCGGCGGGGTTTCGGGCCACCACTCCCATGAGCTCAGCCACCGGGGCTCCTATCGGTTCAGCGATCGGAGATCCACCCTGAGCGCGCCTCGATTCCGGCCCGGCCCGACGGCCTCCGGCGGCGTCCTGGTCACCGATCATGGCGGCGGCCAGCGCCCGGGCCTCCACCGCTCCCCGGTCCGCCTCGAACACCGTGCGCCCGCGGCGGAGGACGGTGAATCGGTCCCCGACCTCCAGGACCTCGTCCAGCTTGTGAGCGATGAGAATGACCGTCCGATCCGACGCCGCGAGCCGCCGAAGAACCCGAAAGAGGGACTCGATCTCCGGAGGTGCGAGGACCGCGGTCGGCTCGTCGAGTATGAGGACCGAGGGATCGCCAGCGAGAACCCGCAGGATCTCCACCCGTTGCCGAGCCCCTACCGAGAGGTTCCCGACCCGGGCCCCGGGGTCCACCCACAAGCCCGTCTCCCCCGCCAGCCCTTCGAGACGCGTACCGACCTCGTCCATGGGCAGGCGCAGACCGAGCCGATCCCACCTAAGCCCCAGGGCGATGTTCTCCAGAACGGTCAGCGCCGGCACGAGCGTGAAGTGCTGGTGGACCATCCCGACGCCAGCGACGGCGGCGTCCCGGGGCGAGGAGAAGACAACCTCTCGCCCCCCCACGGTCATGTGGCCTCCGTCCGCCCGGATCATCCCACCCAACACGTCCATCAGGGTGGTCTTGCCGGCCCCGTTTTCTCCCAGCAACGCATGCACCTCGCCGGGTCGGGCCGAGAGTCCCCCATCCTCGAGAGCCACCACCGAGCCGAACTTCTTCCGGATTCCTGAAAGGGTGACGCCCGCCAGGCTGGTCACGACTCCGGCTCACCCTCCACGAACCGGATGCGGGGAACGACCAGCTCCCCGGTTCGGATCGCCTGCCGGGCGGCTTCGATCTCGGCCTGGAGGTCCGGCGGCCACATCTGCGGCAGCTCGGGATTGGGCACGTAATCCACCCCGCCGTTGGCCAGGCCATGATAGAGCGCACCGTCCTCGATCGCTCCGGCCAGGACCCCCCGGGCCGCAGACAGGAACGCGTCCGGGATCCGAATGACCGCGCTACCCAGAATCACCTCCGGGGCTACCTGGTTCTGGTCCCTGTTCATTCCCATCGCCCAGGCTGTCACTCCCGATTCGTTCGCCTCCCGCACCGCCTGAAACACCCCGAAGCTCGCGGCGTCCGTGTTGTGGATCACGACATCCGCACCGCGCCGCAGCTGAGCTACGGCCGCCTCCTTTGCAGCAGCCACGTCGTCCCAACTCCCGATGAACGCCTCCAGCACCTCGACGTCCGGACGGGCGGCGTGGACACCGGCCTCGAACGCACGGAACGTCCCCACCGCGGGAGGGATGGACACCCCCCCCACCATCCCCACGATACCCGAGCGGGTCACACGACCCGCCACCATCCCCGCCAGGTAGCTGGCCTCCTCGAGGCGGAAGATCACGGGCAGGACGTTGGAGGAGACCCGCCCCCCCGCGCTCACCATGATCGTCAGGTCCGGAAATGCCTCCCCAGCCCGGATCGCCGCGTCCTGGTACTCGAATCCATGGGCGAAGATCAGGTCGTACCCGGCCGTTCCGTAGGAAAAGAACGCCTCGTCGAATTCCGCGGGACTCCGAGTCTGCTGGTGACTGACCTGGGCCCCGAGGGAGTCTCGGATCATGAGCAGCCCCTCGTATGCACCGGCGTACCATCCCGCATCACTCACCGGCCCGCTGGTCAGGAGTGCGACCTGGAACTCGGGCGCCTCGGAAACACCCTGTCCGCAACCGGCCGCCATGAGGCCCGTCAGTGTCCAGGCGAGGAATGGCAGGATCCTATTGGTCTTCATGCCCACACCTTTTGATCGACCCCGGGAAACGATCCTGCGGACCCCGGAGTTGGGAATCGAACGAAGCCGGGGAGCCGACCTTCGTCGACCCCCCGATCCTGTGGCTCGGTGCGAATACCCCGGCGGGGGCCTCTAGAGCCCGAAGAGTTGCATGACGGTGTTGAACGCGTTGCGTCCGGAATAGAGCACGACGAATCCGATGATGGGCGGAATCACCCAACGGATCACGATCATCATGTACGGAACCCCCGCGGCGAACAGCCCCGACGCTCCGTCCAGCATCTCGGACGTGGGATCCTTCATCCTCCACCCGACGAAGAGGATCGTCATGAGCGCTCCCAGGGCGAGAAACCACTCCGTCAGCTGGTCGATCACGCCAAGGGCGTCCAGACTCATGGCCGGAATCACCCCTGCGACCATGATGAGGAGGCCCGCCCGGAACGCAGCCTTGCGGCGCTCGATCTTGAACTCGTCGATCACGGACGCGGTCACGACCTCCAGCAATGAAACCGCCGACGTGACCGCCCCCACCGTAAGGGCAAGGAAGAAGGCCACACCTACGAACCGTCCCACCGCGCCCATTTCCACGAAGGCCCCGGGCAGCGCGATGAACAGGGCCCCGACCGTGCTGGCTCCGACCTCTCCGGAGAGTCCGAATGCGAAGATCACGGGAAACACCACGAGGCCGGCGACGAAGGCAACGCCGAAGTCCGAAAACGCGATGGTCGTGGCCTCTCGGTTCAGGTTCTCATGCCGAGACAAGTAGGACGCGAAGGTGAGCATCGCGCCCATTCCCAGGCTCAATGAGAAGAAGGCCTGTCCCGCCGCTTCGGCGAATGTCGTGGGGTCCAGGAGCTCGGAGAAGGACGGTGACAGGTAGTACGCGTATCCGGCACCCGCTCCGTCCTGCTGGGACACCCAGAACGCCAGGCCGATGACGATGGCGAAGAGCACGGGCATGAGGATCAGCGACGCCTTCTCGATCCCCTTCTCCACACCGACCATGACGATGGTGATGGTCACCAGCATGAAGCCCACATGGTAGACCAGGGGGGTGAAGCCGGAGGACACGGTCTCGAAGTAGGCTCCCGCGTCGGGCGCGAACCCTCCGATGATCCCGCCGATGGCGTAGCGGACCACCCATCCCGCGATTACCGAGTAGTAGGAGAGGATGAGGAACCCGGTCAGGACTCCGAGCATCCCCACGAGTGACCACCCGGACCCGCCTTCTTTTCGGAACGCGCCCATGGGCGACAGGCGTGTCCGACGTCCGATGGAAAACTCACTGAGCATGAGGGGGATCCCCACCGCGAACGTCAGGATGATGTAGAGGACGAGAAATGCCGCCCCTCCCCCCTCGGCAACCCGATAGGGGAACCGCCACATGTTGCCCAGGCCCACGGCGCTCCCCACAGCAGCCAGGATGAACCCGAGGCGGGTTCCGAACAGCTCGCGGTTGATGGTGTCCGAGCCCTTCTGGGCCACGTCCCTGTCGATTGGGTCGCTCACATCCTGCCTCGTCGGTGGGGATCAGCCCCTGATCCGGGGCGAGAGTCTCGCGAAGTTGGTCAATTAGACGCTTCGGCCAACCCACCGTCAAGCACGACGACGGGCCGAGGCGAGCCGAACAGCCGCCCCGACCCGGACCGGCGAGACCTACCCTCGTCGGCCGTCAGAAGAGGATGCGGCGCACCACGACCGTGACCACGTCCAACTCATCCCGACGGACCTCGGCCACCAACCCGTCGGCCCCGAAGGCCGACGGGATATCCATGGATCCCGCCTCAACGGTGCCGAGGTATTCCCCGGTCGGAGACAGAACATCGATGGGTCCATCCTCACCCACGTCCGGCCCGGATCGCTGGACCCAAATCCGGCCAGCGTGGTCCACACCCAAGTCCGCGAGCACCGGGATCTGATCCATGAACTCCATGTCCTCGATCCGCCCCCGGAGCATCTCCGTCATCCCGCCGGACCCCGAACTGGACGTTCCGCTTCCCCCTCCACCCGAGGTGATCATCCGGACCCTCGGGCCCTCACCCTCGTCCAACTCGTCCAGGCGTCGCTGCCGCTCGGCGTCTCGAACGGAAGCTGTGACCTCTCTGGGCTGAATGGGCCGTTGGAGAAGCATCCTGGGGGTGCCGTCCGGAGACAGAATCTTGACCCGATACGCGACGCTGTCTGAAACCACCAGGCTCCCGTCCGGTGTCACGCCGAACAGGACCTCGGGCTCGAATGCCCTGAGCTTGGCCATGTTCGAGAGTTGGATCGACCGTCCACCCCCCATCTCGATGGTCCCACCCTCTCCTTCCGAAGGTGGGGGGGGCTCCCAGGCCGCATAGAGGGTCTCGGGCTCACCCTCCTCAAACAAGCCGTAACGCTGGATCAGCAGGCTGGACCCGGAGTCCGTATCCCCTCCGGGGCCTCGCATGCTGATCCTGATGCCCCCCGGAGGAGAAAGGATCGCTCCCCCCGAGGGGTCCGCGACGAACCCCGCGCCCGGCACTCCCTTCGCCAGGTCCAGGGGAATGGATCGGAGGAAGTCGCCCTCGGTGGAGAAGATCAGCAGAGCCTGCTGCCCCACGTCGGACACCACCACTTCGCCTCCCGGCGTCACCGTGAACCCCATGGGCATGCGGAACTCACCGGGACCGCCCCCAGCCTGCCCGAACTCACGGACCAGTCGCCCCTGGCGGTCGACGACGACGATCCGAGCGTTGTCGGTGTCGAACACGAAGAGGTTGCCTTCCCGGTCGAAGGCCACACGCACCTCCTCACCGAAGGTCTCCCAGGCCGCTCCAGCGATAGACCCGACCTCGAACACCTCCTCGACGGCGGGCTCGATGGCTCGATCCGTCGCAGGGAGGTCCCGAACCACCTGGCCGCGTGCCTCCGCCGCTCGGGAGAACATGGGCCAGGAGGCCAGGAGAAGGCCGCCGAAAAGGGCGACGGCAAACAGACGCGCGCGGGTGTTCATCGATACCGCTCCTTCGAAGACATGGGGCTTTCAAGCACCGTGAGGCCGGGCACCGCTCGCGAGACCGCGACCACCGATTGGACGCGACCTCGGGAGACGAAGGTTGCCGGGCGACCCAGAGAACGGACATTTTTGGGGTCCGCTCCGCTCACCGCACGGGCTTGCGGACCCCCGAACTCCCCAAGATATCACGATGGCCGACCTCCTCTCCCGCCCTACCCCGAAGCGCCCGGAGTCCCTGCGCTTCGAGGGGAGAATTCTCTACCTGGCAGACGATTCGACCCTCATGGAGCGCCAGCTCCTGAAGGGTGAAGACCTTCGACAAACGCCGGAGCTGCTGGAGTCCCTCCGCGATCAGATCTCCACCGACGAGATCACTCCCGCCTACATCTGCTACTTCTTCGATGAGACCCTGGGCGAATTCCCGTACCTGGGACTCAGGGCTACGAATCCCGGGACGGAGGAGTCCGAGTATCCCGTGGGACGAGGCAGCGTGAGGGACGGTGGATTCGTCTGCTCGGTGGCGGGAAAGAGGCGAGGAAAGGGGAGTTCCCGGGAGCAGAGCCCCTACGCCGAGCTCATGGCCGGGATCCAGGTCGTCGTGGCCGAGTCCATCGAGCGGATCTACAACGAGAACTGTCAGAACCTCGGCATTCTCACCACCACGGACTTCTCCATCCTGGACCGGATCCGCGCCGGGGAGTCCATCCCGCTGTCGGCATTCACGGAAGGCAAGGACGAGATCACCCGGCAGATCATCGAGTACGGCGGCCTGTTCGAGTTCAACCTGGCCCGCCTTCAGGGCAAAGCGACGATCCCCGTCCCCGAATCCCTGGTGAGAGCAGCGGAAGGACTCACGGACACGGGAGCCGGAGGCCAGGGCCGGGCTCCGGGGGCTCCGACCGGCGGCAAGGCCTCCGGGAGTGACCTGCCATTGCGGTTCGAGCACTCCGCCGTGCCCGGCAGGCCCATGACGGTTGCCGAGAAGATCTTCTCCCGGCACTGGGTGCTGGACGCCAGCCGTGATCAGGTCGGCGTGCCCTGGGTCCAGCCCGGAGAGGCGGGATTCTTCCGCACCGACATTCGATTCTCCCACGAATACGTCACGCCCATGTCGGCCATTTTCTTCGAAGAGAAGGTGGGGCCCGACGGACGTGTGCAGGACCCGGACACCGTTCTCTTCTTTCGCGATCACTTGACCTTCCTCCACAAGGTCATGAGCCAGGAGCGGATCGAACAGGGGCTCCTGGATGTGGCGAACCAGTTGGAGGTCAAGCAGCGCGAATTCGCGGAGCGACAGGGCATCAAGCTATACGGGGAGCAGATGGGCCACCGAATGGGCAGCGAAGCCATCTGCCACTCCAAGATCCTCGAAGAGTACGCCGAGCCCGGGCACCTCATCATCGGGTCGGACTCCCACACGCCCCACGCAGGGGCCATCGGCGCGGTGGCATTCGGAGTGGGCACCACGGCCATCTTCAACTCATGGATCACCAAGGACGTCCGGGTGCGCGTGCCCGAGTCCTTCAAGGTCGTCGTCTCCGGAACGCCTCGTCCCAACGTCACGGCCAAGGACTACATGCTGGAGATCCTCCGGCACCCCTACGTCCGGGATGGCCATGCAATCGGAAAGATCATCGAGTACGCCGGACCCGCAGTGGAGGCGCTCTCGGTGGACGAGCGGGCCACCATGACGAACATGGCGGCCGAGGTCGGCGCGTTCACCGGGATCGTAGCGGCGGATTCAAAGACGGTGGAGTTCCTGGTAGCCGAGCGGGGGATGGCGCGGGACCGTGCCGAAGCCCTGGTGGAGGGGATGCAGTCGGATCCCGGGGCGGAGTATGTGAAGGTGATCGAGATCGACGCCGCCGCGATCCGCCCCATGGCCGCCCTGCCCAACGATCCGGGGAACGGGGTCTTCATCGACGAACTCGATCCGGAGCGAATCCGCATCGACATCGCCTACGCCGGATCCTGCACCGCCGGAAAGAAGGAGGACATGGACATGTACGCCCGTGTCTTCCAAGAAGCCGATGCCCGGGGGCTGCGCATCCATCCCGACGTCCGGACCTACATCCAGTGCGGGTCCCTGGAGGTCCGGGAGTACTGCCGCGAGAAGGGCTACCTGGAGCTGTTCGACCGCATGGGAGCCGAGTTCATCGAGCCGGGCTGCGGGGCATGCATCAATGCCGGCCCGGGGGTAACCGCCTCGCCGGACGAGGTTTCCATCAGCTCCCAAAACCGGAATTTCCCGGGTCGGTCCGGGCCGGGAGCACTCTACCTCGCATCACCCTACAGCGTCGCTGCGTCTGCGGTAGCCGGCTACGTGACCCAGTGGGAACCGGGAGCGCCCATCCGCCCGGTGAAGCCCCGCAAGCTGACCGTCGTCTGAGCCCGGAGGGTCCCCATGGCTACCGCGCCCGTATCCCTGGATTCCGCATTCGAAGGGATCAGCGACCACTGGGCCCCGCGCATCGCGGCCGAGCTGAACGGACACCAGGTGAAGGTGGCCCGAATCCTGGGCGAGTTCGTATGGCATCACCACGCCGACGAAGACGAGTTGTTCCTCGTATGGAAGGGCACCTTGACCCTTCGCCTCAGGGACACCGGGCCCCGGTGGGACCCCGACCTTCCTTCGTCCGTAACCCTCGGGCCGGGTGACCTGTTCGTCGTACCTCGGGGTGTGGACCACCTGCCGGTGGCGTCCGATGAGGTGCAACTGGTAATGTTCGAGCCCGCCTCCACGCTGAACACCGGCAACGTCCGGAACGAACGCACCGTCGAGGACCTCGACAACTGCTGATCTTGGTCGCGGATCGGCCCGCGATCTCCACAGGAATCAACTCTTCGCCCCGGAGGCCCCATGCCGGCCGCCGCTCCCTTCGTCCCCGATCGCCGCCTGTTCCCCTTCAAGTCGAGGTGGTTCCAATCCACTGTGGGGCAGGTCCACTACATCGACGAGGGTAGCGGTCCTCCCATCCTGTTTCTCCACGGGAACCCCACCTGGTCCTTCCTCTATCGGGGCATCGTGATCCGCCTCAGGAAGCGGTACCGCTGTATCGCCGTGGACTACCCCGGGTTCGGTCTCTCCCCACAGCCCGCCGACTACGGCTTCACACCGGCCGAGCACGCGGTGGTCATGACCGAACTCGTGCGCGGCCTGGGATTGAAAGACCTAACGGTCATGGGACAGGATTGGGGCGGCCCCATCGGGATCCGGGTGGCGCTCAACGACCCCGATCGAATCCGTGCTCTGGTCATGGGCAACACCTGGTACTGGCCCCTCCAGGCCCTTCACATGAAGGCGTTCAGCTCGCTCCTTTCCTCCGGTCCGGGCCAGCGGCAGATCCTGAACAAGAACGCCTTCGTGGAGCGGATCCTGCCGTTCGCCGTGAAGCACAAGCTCGCGCCGGAGGTGTTGGCCCATTATCGGGGCCCCTTCCCCACTCCCCAGTCCCGGGCCGGTGTGGCCGAGTTTCCCCGCCAATTGGTGCACTCCTGGAGTTGGCTCAACGACATCGCCGCACAGGTGCCGGAAGTGCTGGGAGCCAAGCCGCTCCTTCTCACCTGGGGTACGGCGGACCTGGCGTTCCCGGCTTCGTTCATGGATCGGTTCCGAACCGACTTCACCACGGTCCGTATCGAGCGCCTGGACGCCAAGCACTATATCCAGGAGGATGCTCCCGGGGAGATCGCGGAAGCCATCCAGGCGTTCATTCCCACCTAGCAACCCCGGGCCGGCGTGAAACCCGGGAATGGACGCATCCGTCAGGTAAGCGAGAGACGCACCGCAGCCACTTCCCGAGGTTGGAACCATGATCACGATCCTGAAGCGCATCGCCCGGTTGGTCCTGAGCTGGCTCCAGAGCAGGATCTAGGATCGCCGTCCCCTCCGCCCACATCCCACCCCGTTCGACCCCTTCCACCGGCCATCTGAAACCCCACCGATCCCACCTCCGTAGGGAATGTTGATTTTGTCAACAAAACGTCCCAACGGAGTCTCCACCCATGGGCGCACGGCCCCAACTCGGCGACCTGGAAGAACTGGTCCTCCTCGCTGTACTTCGGCTCGGAGAGGAAGCATACGGCGCCGCCATACGTGAGGAGTTGAAGGCCCGGGCAGATCGAGCCCCGTCCATCAGCACGATCTACGTCACCCTCATGCGCATGGAGGACAAGGGGTACGTGGCGTCCCGAATGGGCGAGCCGACCCGAGAGCGGGGTGGCAAGGCCAAGCGGTACTTCCGCATGGAGGCCGAGGGAATGACGGCCCTCGAGACCGCGCGGAAAATCCGGGAGCGGATGTGGGAGGGCCTGACCGACCGGGCGAACGCTCATGTCCGCTGATCCCTACCCTCCCCCCCCGCCCATGGCGGAGCTCCTGATCCGTATGCGGCTCCCAAGGGAGATCGCCGATGCGGTGGCCGGCGACCTGGAGGAGGAGTACAGGGCCAGGGCCGCGACGGGAGGCGGGGCTCTCCAGGCGCGAATCTGGTTCTGGAGGCAGGCGCTGACCCTGCGCGCCGGGAACCTTCGGCGCATGGCCAGACGCCTCCGGGCAACTCGACCCACGTGGGAACGGAATCGCCCCCGCCACGCCGGCGGAGGGAGCCCCGACCCCTGGCACCCGATCCATATGCTCTTCCGTGACCTGATCTACGCGATGCGGCGGATGGCCCGTACGCCGGGATTCACCCTGGTAGCCATCCTCTCCCTGGCACTGGGCATCGGCGCCAACTCCGCCATGTTCAGTCTCGTGAACTCGGTGCTGATCCGGGACCTCCCGGTAGAGAGTCCCGACCAACTGGTGGAGCTCTATACCGCCGACTCCGGCGGGTACCCGTTCGCCACCTCGTCCCACCCCGACTACCTGGACCTTCGCCAGAATACGGACGTGTTCGAAGGGGTCATCGGAACCCGCACGTTCATCTCGAGAATGGACCGGGGCGCGGAGCCAGAGATCGTCTTCGGAGAGTTGATCTCCTGGGATTACTTCCAGGTCCTGGGCGTTCCCATGCACCTGGGACGGTCGTTCGTCCCTGAAGAAGACGCGTCCCAAGGGACCCACCCGGTGGTGATCCTCGGGTACCGGACATGGGCCCAGGAGTTCGGAGCACGGGCAGACATCCTGGGCGGGACGGTTCGCCTGGACGGGAAGCCCTTCACCGTAGTCGGCGTGGCGCCCGAGGCCTTCACCGGTTCCATGCCCGTCCTGGTCACGTCCATGTACGTCCCCCTCATGATGACCAACGAACTGATGGGGGGACTGACCGGAACGGACCAGATCGGCCGTCGCGGCAGCCGGAGCATGTTCCTCAAAGGTCGACTCCGAGAAGGGATCACCGCGGAGCAGGCCGAGGAGGCCGTGGGTGCGTTGTCCGTCGCCCTCGCCGAGACATACCCCGATACCAACGAGAACCGGGCGATGACCCTCCTCCCAACAGGGAAGGTGTCCCTTCATCCTCTCGTGGATCGCGCCCTTCTCCCCGTGGCGGGGCTTCTGCTCACGGTCGTGGGGTTGGTCCTCCTGATCGCCTGCGCGAACCTGGCCAGCTTCCTCCTCGCCCGGGCGGAGGATCGGCGAAAGGAGATCGCCGTTCGGCTGGCGCTCGGCGCCAATCGACGCCAACTGATTCGCCAGCTCCTGGTCGAGACCACCCTTCTCGCGGTCCTGGGGGGCCTGGGCGGAATTCTCCTGGCGAACTGGACGCTGGGGGTCCTAATGAGCTTTCAGCCTCCACTCCCGATCCCCGTCAACTTCGATGTGTCTCTGGACCGCAACGTCCTCTGGTTCACCGCCGGCGTGTCGATCTTGGCGGGATTCGCATTCGGCCTGGCCCCGGCGCTGCAGGCGACCAAACCCGACGTCTCGGCCACCCTCAAGAACGAGGGGACGGGTGGCGGGCGGCCCCGGCGGTTCAGCCTCAGAAGCACCCTGGTGGTAACCCAGGTCGCTTTCTCGTTCCTGCTCCTGATCGGCGCGGGGCTATTCGTCCGAAGCATGCAGAAGGCACAACTGATCGACCCCGGGTTCTACACGGGCCCAGCCGCCCTGATCTGGCCCATGCCCGAGATGTCAGGGTATGAAAGCGCCGAGGACATCCGCCTGTTCAACGAAGCGTTCGCGGAGCGGCTTTCGGCGCATCCCGCCATCGACCAGGTCGCCATGACCGACATGGTCCCGCTGGGTGCCGGCGTACAGACAGGGAGCTACGTCCTGCCGGGCGTCCCGTCGGAACAGCCCCTGGGAGACCACGACATCGACATGGCCAACGTGGCCCCAGGCTACTTCGACGTCATGGACATCTCCATACTCCGCGGCAGAGCGTTCCAGGAGAGCGATCTGGGGGGCGATCCCCGGGTCGTCGTCAACGAGGCCTTCGCGAATCGATTCTACCCCGGGGAGGACCTGGTGGGACGGACCATCGAGGATCGGAGTGGGTCGAGCTATCGGATCATCGGAGTCTCCGAGACCATCAAGATCCGCACGCTCGGGGAAGCGCCCCGGCCCGCGGTCTACGAGCTCTACGACAAGGGAAGCTTCGGCGTCCAGGTCATCGCGAGGGGCAGCGGAACGAGCACTGAGATCCTCGCGGCCGCCCGCCAGGTCTTGGAGGAAGTCGATACATGGTGGTCATGGACGCCAAGACCATGAACGACCACCTGGCTCTCATGCTCTTCCCCCCGCGCATGGCGGCGCTCCTGCTGTCCATCTTCGGGGGACTGGCCCTGATTCTCTCCGCGATCGGTATCTACGGTGTCGTGAGCTACGCGGTGGCCAAGCGCACCCGCGAGTTGGGCGTCCGCATGGCCCTCGGAGCTTCGGCTCATGACGTAGTCCGCATGGCGGTGGGCGGCGGAATGCGCCTCGTCATCATCGGCGGTCTGGTCGGCGTCGGACTCGCCGGAGCCGTCACGTGGACCATCTCGGGATTCCTTTACGGAATCGGCTCAGCGGACCTGGCCACGTTCGCGGTGATCCCCATGATCCTCGTGGGCGTGGCGCTTCTGGCGGCGTTCATCCCGGCCAGAAGGGCGAGTATGGTCGATCCGGTCAGGGCGCTGCGGACAGACTGAGTGGAAGGTCGGTCTCCCCCGTCGGCCTCACCCGATGAGGAGTGAGACCCCGATCGCCGGCCCCCCCACGTTCACCTTCGTCTCGAGCTCGTCCTCGCCTTCCCCGTCGGTGCGGTTGTATCGGAACTGCCTATAACCGGCACTGACCAACCATCGTCGTGCTATGCGAAAGTGAGCCACGGCCTCGAAATCGAAGACGAAGTCCGAGGCGTTCCCGATCCCCAGTCCACCGCCCGCTCCCTTGAGGCCGAACGCAACCGTCTCGGTAACCCCGAAGAACCCGGTAACGGTGAGCATCGGGTCCCACCACGCCTGCACATCATCGAACGTTTCCTCTATGGGATCCCCTCCTGGGAGCACGGGGTCGATCCGAAGCCGAAGATCGAGGTCGTTGCTCCAGTAGCGAGCGCCCAGCTTGGCGTAGATCGAAGTTCCCACCTGGGTGTCGGGGGCTCGGTTGTCGAAGAACTTCCCGCCCACGCCCAGATCAACGATCCACTGATCGATCTCCAGATCGATCGTCGCTCGACCCCGCTCGCCTCCGGCCACCAGGTTGGCGTAGGTCCAGTCCACCGTGAAGATGGCCCGACGCCAGTACGCCGAGGTCTTCATCTGAAACCCGGCGTTGGTCAAGGAGGCCAGATCGCTGAAGGACTGTCTGATCTTCTGGCCGGCCACGTCCGTGCTCTGTGACGCGAACAGTGCGTAGGGCGTGACTGCGATCCCCCACTCACGGTCGGACTCCGGGGGCGTATCCTGAGCCCGGCTCACCGTGGGAAAGGCGAAACCCAGGAGAATCAGAACGCCCAATGAATGGTAGCCGGTCATGATCGGTTCCCTCATGGTCGGTTCCCTCACGGCTCTGGCCCGAGGTCGGATGGAAGCTCCGATCCTGGCGGCGGGTGTGAGACGGGTGGTCTCGAACGGATGGTATGGCGTGACCTGGGGCGCCCCATCATTCTAAGGGTCCGATCCCGAGCAGACGAGCAGGACCACGGTCCGTTCCACGAACTCCCCCCACACTCGCCCAGGCGGGCCCGGTGGAAAGAACCGACCCGCCGTCCCGGAGATGTCATGACCGACAACGATTCCCGGCAGCAGATCGAGTCCGCGGTGCGAACGACCCGGCTGATCTGGCTGGCGCTCATGGCCGGAGTCGCCGCCTACGCCGGTGTCACCTGGTACTTGACCTCGACCACGGACACGGCCCTGGGTAGCGCCGGAGTCCCAAGGGTCCTTCTCTGGGTCGCTCTCGGTTACATGATCGCCAGCAT
Organism: Gemmatimonadota bacterium; assembly: GCA_039591855.1. Taxonomy (GTDB): domain Bacteria; phylum Gemmatimonadota; class Gemmatimonadetes; order Longimicrobiales; family Gaopeijiaceae; genus JBDHCV01. The sequence goes on from JBDHCV010000004.1 coordinate 174,421, forward strand.
CGCCGCGGCTCCCGTCGTGGAGCAGGCCGTGCGCAAGAACGCCACGACCGGCACCCGCACAGAGATCGCAAGAGCGTGGAGCACCGAGAAGATCGTCGGACTGGCGATCAGAGAGGGGGCGGGGCTCCTGGGGATCACGGTGGCCCTGCTCATGGGCTCGGGAACCTGGGCCATCCTCTTCGGGGCAGCGGCCGTCGGGTCGATGTTCCTGGCCGCCCCGGAGAAGGCGGACCTAGCGGCTCGCACCGACACTGGACCGTGGGAGGAGTCTCCGACGCAGACCTTGGACTAGCGATCCGGGTCCGTCGAGACCCGGGTCAGAAGCAAGGTGACACCTCCATGACGGCCCGGCCGGCCAGACCGCCAGCCTCTCCGTGCACGCCAACTGTTGGAGGGCCCTCATCTGATCCGTCATAATGGAGGCTGGCTTCGACACAGGAAGGCACTGCAGCCGCCTTGGGAAGGGTGGATCCATGAACGCTGGCACTGACGACCGGACACCCCATGTGGTCCACCCCAGGACCGTCGTCGGACATGTTCATCTAAAGGTGTCGGACCTCGATCGCTCCATCCGATTCTACTCCGAAGCCCTGGGGTTTCAGGTCACCCAGGTCTACGGTGACCAGGCCGCGTTCCTCAGCGCCGGGGGCTACCATCACCATATCGGCCTGAACACCTGGGAGTCCCTGGGAGGAGACGGTCCGCCGCCAGGGACGACGGGACTCTACCACGTGGCCTTCCTCTACCCGCACCGGTCCGCCTTGGCCGACGCCCTGAGACGCCTCGCGCACCATGGGGTTTCGCTGGATGGCGCGGCGGATCACGGGGTGAGCGAGGCACTATACTTGCGCGATCCCGATGGCAACGGCATCGAACTGTACTGCGACAGGCCCGAATCCCAATGGCCCAGGGACGCCGCCGGAAACCTCCAGATGGTGACCCGGCAGCTGGATCTGGAGGGGCTGCTGGCCGAGCCGGACGGGACCCCGTCCGGGGAAAGAATCGACCCATGAGCCGAGGACAACGCGGGGGCTCGGCCCCATTGAGACGGGTTTCGGCGATCAGGGCCTTGGTGCTTCTGTTCGCCCTGCTGGGCATCTCCGGATGCGATTCCGTCTACCTCCTGGGAATCGACGCTTCCCAGGGCATCGTGGGAATCGTCCTCCTCGGGCCCAGTTGCCCCGTCCAGCCATCCGACGGTTCCTGCCCCCCACAGCCCTATAGCGCGTCGATCACCATCCGACGATCCGGCGAGGTCGTCACCCTGGTCAGATCCGATGCCGACGGGCGGTTTCGGGTCGGGCTCAAGCCAGGCCGCTACGAGATCGTACCGGAATCTGGGGATCCTTTTCCCCACGCCTCCCCCCAGGACGTAGACGTGGTCGTCGATGCCTTCTCGGAGATCACGATCCTCTTCGATACAGGGATCCGGTAGACCACCAGTCCGGCACACACCTCCCCGACTCTCTCCCAAACCCGTTGCCGGAACTCAAATAAGTTCAAACGGGTTGCTGTGAACGTTTTTATAGTCCATATTACTGCTTAAGCGGAATATTAATCGTTCTCTGCCCTCTAGAGAGCTGACAGAAATAGATGGCCACATCCCTCACCTACGCACTCCTTCTGGCCACGGCGGTTTCCGCCGGGGACCAGGAGCGTCCGCTGGACGGAGAGCCGGAGCCGATCTCCGAGCCGGCTGTCGGGACGGCCCGGGTGGAGCGCACCTTCGAGGGTCGAAAGGGGCAACTCCAGCTGCCCAGCCCGTTCCTCGCCAAACCGGACATCCAGATCGACGGGGACCTGTCCGAGCCCGATTGGGACAAGGCAGTCGTACTGGACGGGTTCACACAGTACGACCCCCGACAGGGAGCCCCCGCCTCCCAAATCACCCGTGTGCTGGTCCTGGTTTCCGACGACGCAGTTCTTTTCGGTATCCAGGCCTTCGACGATGAGCCGGACCTGATCCGTGCGACCCTTTCGGAGAGAGACGGGTTCACCAGATCCGATGACTACATTCGCCTCGTGCTGGACACCTACAACGCCCAGCGCGAAGCTTTCGTATTCACGGTCAATCCCTTCGGCGTCCAACACGACGGCCTCTGGTCCGAGGGAGGCCAGCGCCGCTGGGGGCCTCCCATCGACTCCAGCCCCGACTACATCTGGGAGTCGGCCGCCACCAGGAACGGCGAGGGGTGGTTTGCCGAGGTCCGGATCCCACTGAAGAGTCTTCGGTTTCCCGAGGCACCGGTCCAGGATTGGGGAATCCAGGTCTACCGACGCATCCAGAGGAGCGACTTCGACGAGTCCTGGGCTCCAATCGACTCGAACGTCGCGAACGAGCTCTCCCAATTCGGAACCCTCTCCGGGCTGACTGACCTGGATCCGGGTCTGTTCCTCCAGTTCCAGCCCGTGGTTACAGGTAAATCCATCGGGGAGCTGGACGACGAGACCGGGGCCTTCAACCGCTCCGACCCCTCGGCGGAGTTCGGGTTCAATCTGACCTACGGGATCACGTCCAACCTAATCCTGGACGGCACCTACAACCCCGACTTCTCTCAGGTGGAGGCGGACGCCGGACAGATCGTCGTGAACGAGCGGTTCGCCCAATTCCTGCCTGAGAAACGCCCCTTCTTCCTCGAAGGCACGGAGATCTTCAATACGCCGCGCCGGGTGGTCTACACCCGGTCCATCGTGGACCCCATCGCCGGCGCGAAGCTCACCGGGAAGGTGGGGGGCTTCAACCTCGCTTACATGGGAGCCATCGACGAGGTCACCAGCTCCGACTCCAACCCCTCCGCCTACGTGAATCTGGTCCGAGCGCGCAAGGACCTCCCGGGCAGCTCGACTCTCGGATTGACTTACACGGATCGGAGCGAGTCCTCGGCCGTCTTCAACCGGATGTTCTCCGCGGACACCCGATTGGTCTTCCTGCAGCGGTACACATTGTCCGCACAGGTAGCAGGGAGCGCCGACGGCCGGACAGGCCTGAACCCCCGGTACGGTGGCCTGTTCGCGGCGGAGCTGAATCGCTCCGGGAGGAATCTGAGCTGGAACGCGGAGTTCGAAGACATCACACCCGAGTTCAGGGCCCGCAGTGGATTCATCCGGCGCACCGGCGTGGCCCAGGCCGAGTTGGGCGGAAGCTACAACTGGTACCCCGAGTCAGGCCTCCTTCAGAGATGGGGACCCCGGGCGGAGTTCAGCGGTCTATGGGACCACGACGACCTGTGGTCCGGGCGGAGCATGAAGGAGTACCGGGCGAGCGGGACCCTCTCGACCGCCTTCCGGGGGAACACGAACCTGTGGCTCAGCGGCTCATGGCGGAACTACAACTTCGATCGCGCAGAGTACGACGGTTTGGTTTCCGGAGGCGTGGACGGTCTGGGCGGCAGCCCGTACCGCCCCGACCAGGCTCAGTTCCAGAACCTGTTTGGAGCCAGCCTGAACCTCTCCGTGAGCCGATGGGAACGGGTGCGGGGCAGCGTCCGGGCCGGATGGGGCCAGGACGTGATCTTCGACCGGGTCACGGGCACCCCGGTGGAGACGGCCAACGAGTACAGCGGAAGCATCAACCTGGACCTCTTCGTGACGACGGGACTTCGGGGAGAGATCGGCGTGCGACACGAGTCGCTGTTCCGCTCTTCCGACGGCTCCCGTTATTCCTCGGCGACCATCCCCCGAGTTCAGGCTCAGTACCAGTTCAGCAAAGCCTTCTTCGTGCGATCCATCGTGGAGTACGGAGCCCAGGAGTCCCGCGGGCTCCAGAACCCGGAGACCGGCGACGACCTCTACTACTGCTCGGGTGAGGAGTGCTCGCTCCGGGGCGGCCGGGCGTCGAACGACTTCAACCTCCAGTTCCTCGGCGCCTACGAGCCCTCGCCCGGGACGGTCGTCTTCCTCGGATACTCCAGGTTCATGATCGAAGAGGACTCGTTCCGGTTCAACAACCTGGAGGCCCAGAACGACGGATTCTTCCTGAAGGTGAGCTACCTACTCAGGATGTAGGCCGGCTGGCGTGCCACGCGTCGAGGAGTTCCCGCTCCCGCTCCCGGCTCATGCCCGACCTGCGGTTCGCCCGCTCCTCCTCGGGCCGCCCCCGATCCCACTCCAAAAGATCCAGGCAGGTCTCGGCCAGAGGCCGGAAATAGATCCCCGCGCTCAACGCCCGCTCGATGGAAATGAACATGAGAGGGTCTCCGGGAATCCAGCTCGGGAGGTCGCCCCAGGGCCGGACTTCGTTGGCCTCCAGGAAGTCCTCGTCCACCCAGGTGAACTCTAGGGGAACCGACGTAATGGCGCGGATCCCGTAGAGCATCTCGGCCATGGACATCCGCGACGCCGGACCGGTGGCGTTGAAATCCCCCGTGGTGCCGTTCTCGGCCAGACGGACGATGAACTCGGAAAGGTCCCTTTGATCGATGATCTGGTTCGCGTGTTGTGGATTACCAGGCGCGAGGATCTCGCCGCCCTCGACGATCCGGAACGGCCAGTAGGAGAAGCGGTCACTTCGATCGCCAGGCCCAACGATCAGTCCCGGCCTGACCACCGTGGTCCGTCCGGGGAACGCGGCGTGGGCCGTGCGTTCCGAGATGGCCTTGGTCAGACCGAACGGGGCCGGCTCACCCTGGACGAAGTCCGCGCCTGGCTCGAAGGTTTGGGCATCCTCGTCCAGGGCCCAGTCCCACAAGACATCGTCCTTCGCCGCATACCCGAAGCCCTCGAGCTCGTACGCCGAGATCGAAGACACGTACACGTAGTGGTCCGTGGCATCCTTGAGGAGTTCGGTGCTCCGCTGAACCCACCGGTAGTCGTTGGCGTTGTTGTCCAAGACCACGTCCCAGCTTCGACCTTCCAGGGCGGCCAGATCGTCGTTCCGGTCTCCGACCAGGCGTTCCACCTCGGGGATGTCCGCTTCAGTCCGGCCCCGGTTGAAGATGGTGACCTCATGACCTCGCTCCACCGCGTAGCGGACCATGTTCGGGCCGATGAGCCCGGTGCCGCCGAGGATGAGGATCCGCTTGGGCGCAGTGGCCTCCTGGAGAGTTCGTTTCCCGAGGGGGAGAGAGGCCCCCCTCCCGTGGGCAGGTCCACCTTCGGCCCCCGCAGCGTGCGCTCCGGGCGTGATGGCAAGTCCAGCACCGGCGAGCCCGGCGGTTCGAATGAAGTCTCTGCGGCTGACGGTCATGGGAAGGGTCCTGGCTGTGGTCGCTGGAGAGGAAACATTGCTGGCTGAATTGTGGCCCCGTCCCATACCAAGGGCCAGGGCGGACGGGGAATCCACGGGTTGCGCCGCCTTATCCCGTGCGGCCATTTGCCTCCATGCGAGTCGCCCTCTTCATCCCCTGTTTCGTCGACGCCCTGTTCCCGAAGACCGGGCACTCCACGGTGCGGGTTCTTCGGGCGGCCGCAGATCGGGCGGGCATACCTCTCGACCTGGTCTACCCCAGGGACCAGACCTGCTGCGGCCAGATCCACCACAACAGCGGAGAGCGGGCCGTCTCCTCCCGACTGATGAGGCACTTCCTCCGTGTCTTCGGAGACGCGGATTGGATCGTCGCCCCCTCGGCATCGTGCGCCGCGATGGTCCGGGACCAGTATCCCGTGATCGCGGCGGAGTCCGGGGACCCGCGACTGTCGGAGGCGGTCGCCGCGGCCTCTTCTCGGGTCAGGGAGCTGAGTCAGTTCCTGGTAGGCGTCCTGGGTATTACCGATCTCGGCGCTGAATTCGCCCACACGGTAGCGTTCCACCCCACCTGCCATTCCACCCGGTTTCTCGGGCTGACCGACGAGCCCCTGTCGCTGCTTCGGAACGTGACCGGGCTGGATCTGGTCGGGCATCACGACCCGGACGAGTGCTGTGGATTCGGCGGGACCTTCGCGGTGAAAAACCCCGACGTATCCGCTGCAATGATGGACGACAAGCTGGACGCGCTGCTGGATTCCGGGGCGGAGTTCGTGACGGCTGTGGACGACTCGTGCCTGATGCACCTTGAGGGAGGGCTTCGCCGACGAGGCTCCCCGGTCCGCACCCTACACCTGGCCCGGATCCTGGACCCGGCCGGGGCCCCGTGAGCGACACGCCTCGGCTGGGTCACCGGCTCCCCCTCCCGGTCTTCTCGGAGACCGCACCCGTCCACCTGGCCAACGAACAACTGCGGACCAATCTAAGCCGGGCCACCGGCTCCATCCGCCGGAAACGCGCTGACGTGACATCGGAAGTCCCCCACTGGGAGGCCCTGCGCGAGGAGGCCCGCCGGGCGAAGGACCGGGCGCTCTCGAATCTGGACCCCCTGCTGGAGGAACTGGAGGACGCGGTCCGCTCGGCCGGGGGCATGGTCCACAGGGCCACCGACGCGGACCACGCCAACCGCCTGATCGTCGACCTGGCGACGAAACACGGTGTCGCGGAGGTGGTGAAGGTCAAATCCATCACCACGGACGAGATCGGCTTGAACCTGGCCCTGCGGCAGGCCGGGGTCGAAGCCCTGGAGACCGATCTCGCGGAACTCATCATCCAGTTGGCCGGAGAGGCCCCATCCCACGTGCTGGTCCCGGCCATCCACAAGAACAGGCGGGAGATACGAGACCTCTTCAGGAGCTCGCTGGGACTCGCCGACCTCTCGGACAACCCCCAGGCGCTGGCCGAGGCCGCCAGACTCCACCTTCGGGCCGCGTTCCTCCGGGCAGAAATGGCCGTGAGCGGCGCCAACTTCGCCGTGGCATCCAGCGGGACCATCGGCGTGGTGGAGTCGGAGGGAAACGGCCGCATGTGCCTCACCCTGCCCAGGGTGCTGGTCACGATCATGGGAATCGAGAAGGTCCTGGCCTCCTGGCAAGACCTTGGAACGATGCTGCAGGTCCTGCCCAGGTCTGCGACCGGTGAGCGTATGAATCCCTACACCACCCTCTGGACCGGTGTGAGCCCTGGGGACGGTCCGGAGGAGTTCCACCTGATCCTTTTGGACAACGGACGACGTCGCGTTCTGGCCGACCCGGTGGGACGACAGGCGCTTCGATGTATCCGGTGTTCGGCCTGCATGAACAGTTGCCCGGTGTATGAGCGAACCGGCGGCCACGCGTATTCGTCCCCCTACCCCGGGCCCATCGGCGCCATCCTGACTCCCCAGCTCCTGGGCCCGGGAGCCGCCGATTCCCTGCCCTTCGCCAGCAGTCTGTGTGGCGCCTGCAGGGATGTTTGCCCGGTGAAGATCGACATCCCGGAGGTCCTGCTGCACCTGAGGGGCAGGGCGGTCGATGAAACTCCCTCGGCGGACCGCGGGTCTTCCCGATCCATGGACCTGCTTCTTGGAGTCCTCGGAGAGGTCATGGCCCGCCCACGGCTCTTCCGGACGGCCCGACGCCTGGCCTCCCGTCTGGCCGGTGCCGTGGCCACGGAGGCCCGGGGTTGGCGCTCCACCGCGCCGGGCCCACTTCGGACCTGGACGGATACCAGGGATCTGCCCCTCCCCGCACCGGAGAGCTTCGGCGACTGGTGGGCTCGGGAGGGTGCCGTGGCCCATGGGTCGGCCGACCCGGAGACCCGTCGGGTTCAGGCGGCGGCCCCGACGGCTGGAGGATCCGAGACTCCCGGCCCAGGCGAGACCGGAACCTCCCACCCGCCACCCACGCCGGACCGTATTTCACCGGCGGCCCTGATCAACCTCCTGGAAGAGAGACTCGGGGACTACGGCGCCCGCACGACGCGGGTGGAATCCACCGGGATCGCGCACGCAATGCACGCCACCCTGGAGGAAGTCGGTGGCGACAGGGTGGCGGTGGCGGCAGGGCTTTCGCTGCCGGCGCTGGAGGGGGCCGTGGCTTGGTCACTCCAACCCGGCCGATCCCTCCTGGAAGACGGGTCATCCACTCCCCTGCATGTACGTGAACTCGATCGTTGCAGCGCGGCCGTAAGTGATTGCACCCTCGCCCTGGCGGAGACCGGCACCCTGGTCCTGGTCCACGGGGGAGGGGACGGGCGACGGGCCCTGACCCTTCTCCCGGACCATCATCTCTGCCTCCTTCGGGCCTCGTCGATCCTGGGAGGGGTCCCGGACGGAATGCCGACCTTGGGGGAGATCGCCAGTCGAGGGCCAGGGGCTCTCACCCTCATCTCCGGGCCATCGGCCACCAGCGACATCGAGCTCGAACGCGTGGAGGGCGTACACGGCCCCCGGAACCTTCACGTATTCATCGTTACCGACGCATGATCCCCCGTCCGGCGACACGCCTACCCGATCGGAGTTCCTAGTGTCCCCAGGTCTCCTCGCCCTTCTCGCCTTTGCTCCCATTCTGTTGAGCGGGGTTCTGCTGGTGGGCCTCAGGGTGCCGGCCCGATGGGCCATGCCCATCGCCTATCTGGTCACCGCCTTCCTGGCCTCGTGGGTCTGGAAGATGGACGGAGTCCTGGTGGCGGCCTCGTCCATCCAGGGCCTCTTCCTGACCTTCGACCTCCTGGTCATCATCTTCGGCGCCCTCCTGCTCCTCAACACCCTGGAGGAGTCGGGGGGAGTCGAGGCGATCCGGTCCAGTTTCCATACCATCTCCGACGACCGGCGCATCCAGTTGGTGATCGTCGCGTGGCTCTTCGGATCCTTCATCGAGGGCGCCGCGGGGTTCGGGACTCCCGCTGCCATCGCTGCGCCTCTCATGGTAGCCCTGGGATTCCCGGCCGCCGCGGCGGTGATGATCGGGATGATGATCCAGAGCACCCCCGTCACGTTCGGGGCCGTGGGGACTCCAATCCTCGTGGGGGTCCAGGGTGGTCTCGCTTCCCCCGAGTTCATGGGACAACTCGCCGCCGCCGGACTGACCATGCCGGAGTACCTGAGGGCGGTCGCCGTCCGGGCGGCAGGACTGCACGCGGTGGCCGGGACCCTGATGCCGACCCTGATGGTGGTCATGATGACCCGGTTCTTCGGGCCCAATCGTTCATGGACCTCGGGCCTCTCGGTCCTTCCCTTCACCCTGGTGGGGGGACTCGCTTTCACGGTCCCCTACCTGATGACCGCCTGGCTCCTGGGTCCGGAATTCCCCTCCATGCTCGGTGCGCTGGTCGGCCTGCCCATCATGATCACCTTCGCCCGACGTGGGTGGCTGGTCCCACGGGACCGTTGGGACTTCCCGCCGCGCGAGGACTGGGAGGAGGACTGGGTGAGCGGCCTCGAGGTCGTGGACGAATCCCCCACTGAGGCCACGGCCCTCCGCCCGACCGGCCCGACGACCCGGACCCCCATATCCGTCCCCATGGCGTGGGCTCCCTACCTGATCGTGGCCGTGCTCCTGGTTCTGAGCCGGCTTCCGAACCTGGGCCTCAAGGAGGCCCTCCAGTCCGTGGCGTTGACCTGGACGGGCATCCTGGGAACAGAGATCGCCGCCACCACCACTCCACTCTACCTGCCAGGGTTCCTGTTGGCGGTCACCGTGGCGATCACCGCCCTGCTCCATCGAATGCCCGTCGCCGCGCTGGGGCGCGCGACCGCCCGCTCGGCAAAGGTCCTCGTCGGGGCCGGGTTCGTCCTTGTCTTCACCGTCCCCATGGTTCGCATCTACATCAACTCCGGAATCAACGCGTCGGGGTTTCTGGCCATGCCCCTCTCCATGGCGGACTGGGTGGCCATGCAGGTGGGTGGCGTCTGGCCCCTGTTCGCCGGGGTGACGGGAGCCCTGGGAGCCTTCATCGCCGGATCCAACACCGTGAGCAACCTCATGTTTTCGGCGTTCCAGCACGGCGTCGCCGAACGCCTCCTCCTGCCCAGTACCCTCATCGTCGGTCTTCAGGCGGTCGGTGCGGCGGCGGGGAACATGATCGCGATCCACAACGTGGTCGCCGCCTCGGCCACGGTAGGCCTCCTGGGCCAGGAAGGATCCACCCTGCGGAAGACGGTCCTGCCCACCCTCTACTACCTCCTCGTCATCGGCGGGCTCGGCCTGCTCCTGGCCGCGGTCCTGGGTGGGGCCTCCGGACTCCAATGACGTCCTTCGCACCTCGTGACCTCAGGTGTCCCTCCACGAAACGGAGTGCGCTAGATTCAGGGACCGCCACCCCGTGTTCGTTATCCCGCGACGAAGGAGGATGCCCCAATGTCCGTCGCGAAGATCATCGAGATCAGCGCCCGTTCCCCGAAGTCCTTCGAAGACGCCATCGAGCGAGGAATCGAGAAGGCTGCGAAGACCGTGGACGACATCAAGAGCGCCTGGGTCAAGGAAATGCACGCCGAAGTGAAGGACGGAAAGGTCACCGGATACCGGGTCGACATGAAGGTGACGTTCGTCCTGGGGGACTGAGCCCACCGGTCCCGCTGAGGTTGGAGAGCTAACCGCTGGTGCGTAACCTCCTCGCCGTCATCGCCGGAGTCCTGACGGTCGCCGTAGCAGCGAGAATCACGGCGACCATCCCGGGGTCCCCTGTGCCCCAGAGCGCACAGACCCTGGCCGTGCTCGTGGTCGGCGCGCTACTGGGCGCCAGACTCGCGACGGCGGCCCTGGTGGCCTATCTCGCGCTCGGCGCACTTGGAGCGCCGGTGTTCGCCGACGGCGGCGCCGGATGGTTCCACCTCACGGGTCTCACCGCGGGCTACCTCATGGGATTCGTCCTCGCCGCCTCGCTCCTGGGATGGCTGCGTGAACGGGGGCGCCTGGGTCGGCTACTCCCCTGCGCCATCTCCATGCTCGTGGGCCATGCCGTGATCACCACAACCGGCTGGGCCTGGCTGGCCGCGTCCGTCGGTCCGGGTCCGGCCTACGCCCAGGGAGTGGCGCCGTTTCTGGTGGGAGGTGTGCTGAAATCCCTGGTCGGCGCGGTCGTCGTGGTATTCGCACTGCGTTGGAGACCGATTCGAGAGGGGCCCACGGACCCGCCCGCCGGATTCCTGGATCGGCTCTAGCCTACTGAAGGACCGAGTCCACGGTGAAGGCTCTGAAGAGCCCCTTTCCCATGGCTCCCGCCACCTCGGAGATCAGTGCGTACTCCCCCGGTGCCAGGGTGACCGAGAAATAGCCCGTCTCCCCAGCGGGCATATCGTTCAGACCGCCCACGAAATTCGCCGGGGCCGGGCTCTGGAGCCCACCCGGCTGACGCCAATCCATCCACAGGTCGAGGGCCCCCAGATCCAGGTCCCGGGACAGCCGGACGACGTGGATGTCGTTACCGCCGAAATTCTCATGCAGCGTCTGGTCTGCGAACCGCACCCGGATCGTCTGGGGACCCGGAGCGGGATCCCCCTCCATGGTGATTCCGCCCTCCGAGGAGATGGTCACATCCAAGTCCGCCATGGGCTCCACGGCGGTGGTCATCTCCCCGGTGACGGTGAACTCGTGCACCATGCCGTAGGCCGCGGGGTCCGGGTTGAAGGAATGGAACACCCCGTCGGTCTTCACATAGCACTCGAGAAGGTAGGTGCCGGGCTCCAGGTATACCGTGGCTCCGCTTGTGAGCCCTGGCGAAGTGAGGCCGGGACCCCCCATCAGGACGATCTCCCCGAACCAGGCCGGGATCTTTCCGAACTCGGCCATGGCGCCGTCCACGTCTCCGGCCGTGAGCAGATCCAAACCGTCCTGGAAGATGGGCGCAACCTCCCCCTGCTGCTCCCGGACCCCGTACCCCTCAGGCATCCGCTGTACGGCGACGAAGTGGACCATGGGAGAGGCGTTGGTGAACCGGAAGGTGGTCCAGCCGGCCGGAATCTCGGATGGGGCATCGAAGGTGAGCCCCCGAGCGGTGACATCTACCACACCGATCCCACCCGCTACCGCCTCCGTCCCGGGGTCCCCCTCCGAATCGGGGGCATCGCCGCCACAGGCGAGACAAAGGGAAATCATGCCGACGAACAGTCGATTGCGAACCATGACCGATGCACTCCTTGGGACGCACGGTGAAAGAGGAGGGCCCAACGCCCGGCAAATGACGGTTCACGCCCGGACCAACGCAAGTCGTCGGCGTCGAAAGGGGCGGCGGTTCCTGCCCGTCGCCCAGGCCATTCGACGGCGTGAAAACGGTTGCGGCACCGGTCGCTCCCGACCCAGTTTGACCGACCATGACCGGCCCGACTCCGCGGCCGGCCCCGTACTCCGGCTGGCTTGGCCCCTCGCATGTCCGACCTCACCCATTTCTCCAAGATCGACGCCGACCGCATCCTCAGGCGGGCCGCTGAAATCGAGGGGAGCCACGAGAGCCGATCCCTCTCCCTGGCGGAGCTCCGCTCCATTGCCGACGAGGCTGGGTTCGGGAACCGGGCGCTGGAGCTTGCCATCGCCGAGGCCCACCAGGCCGCCTACGAACAGGTCCGCTACCACCCGGTCCGCAAGTCGGGTCTCATCATTCTCGATCTCTCCACGATCCGGTCCATTCCCATCCAGCTGACCTCGGAACAGGTGATGCGTGCGGTGCGCCTCTTCCAACCCTATCGGGAGGGTCCCGCACAGGTGAAGCTGGAAGAGCACCAGATCACCTGGCGGGACAAAAAGAGGATCCGCTTCACCGTCGTGGCCGGAGGCGGGGAGACGGAGATCCGCGTTCAGGTGTCGCGTCTGACCCTGCGACGCGGCCGATGGATCTCCTGGGTCAAGGACGCAGCCGACCGGCTGGAGACCCTGGCATTCATGGTGGCTCAGGGAACTCCGCCTCGAGCGGAGGCCTTGCCTCCGGGCCGCCCGCAGAGCGACTGAGCCCGGACGTCCGATGAATATCCTGGAGCGGCTGAAAGAGCGCCGGGTGATCCAGTGGGGCTTGTCCTACCTGGGCGTGGCCTGGCTGATCGTCCAGGTCGCCGACGCGGTCGCGGATCAATGGAACATCCCAGCGCCGCTGCTCAGACGGCTCGATATCATTCTGCTCATGGGCCTCTTCTTCGCGGTGGTCATAGCCTGGTACCACGGGGAGAAGGGCAGGCAGCGGGTTTCCGGACCCGAGCTCCTCATCCTGGCTGGACTGACCCTCGCTTCAGGAACGCTCCTTTCGTTTGCCGGGGGAGAGCACCCGGCGGACGCCGAAGAACGGCAGCCCCCCCCCCACCCCCCAGGATGGTACCGTCGCGGTCCTCCCCTTCGTCGACCTCAGTCCAGGAGGGGACCATCGCTATTTCGCAGACGGAGTTGCGGAAGAGATTGTCAGCGCGCTCACCCGGGACGACCGGGTCCGCGTCGCGGCGCGGACGTCCAGTTTCGCGCTTCGAGACCGGCCCGTAACGGAAGTGGGGGAGATCCTCTCGGTGGCGGCCGTGCTAGAGGGAAGCGTGCGAACCGACGGCGAGGTAGTCCGAGTCACCGCTCGCCTGGTCAGTGCGGCGGATGGGTTCGAGATATGGGCTCGTCAGTTCGACCGCTCTCTGGATCGCATTCTCGAGGTCCAAGCAGAAATCTCGTCGGCCGTGGTCGCGGAACTCGTTGGAGCGCCGCGACCAGCCACCCAGGCCCAGAGGATCCCATCCGAGGCATACGACAGCTATCTGCAGGCGCGTTTCTTCTGGAACCGCAGGACCGAAGAGGATCTTCTTCGCTCGCTGGATCTGTTCACCAAGGCCACTGAACTGGCCCCGGACTACGCCCGGGCATTCTCGGGGCTCGCCGACACGTATGCGGTCCTCGGCTTCTATCAGCACCTCAACCCAGAGGAGGCCTTCCCGAACGCGACACGGTCCGCCGAGAAGGCACTGGACCTCGACCCAGGACTCTCTGACGCCCTCGCCACGATCGCCTATACGAAGCTGTATTACGAATGGGATTGGGCCGCAGCCGAAGACGGCTTCCGGCAGGCCATCCGAGCCAACCCCCGTTACCCTGTCGCCCACCAGTGGTACGGGAACTTACTGGTGGTCCTGGGCAGGACAGAGGAAGCCACCACCGAGATACAGGCCGCTCTCGAGTTCGACCCCCTCTCCATGATCGCGAGGTCGGCCCTTGCCTGGGCCTACCACTACGGAAGCGAGTACGAGCGAGCCCTGGAACTGTTCAGACAGAACATCGCCATGGATGAGACGTTCATGGTCAACCACTACTTCATGGGAGCTACGCTTGCTCAAACCGGCGACCTCGCCGGAGCGATCAGCGCGTTCGAGAGGGCTGTCCTGCTCTCGGACAGCAGTGCCATTACGGTCGCCGGTCTCGCCAGAGCACTGGCGGTGGCCAACCGACCCGGCGAAGCAGAAGCTCTGCTGGGCAGGCTACTGGATTCATCTCACACGCCCGCTCCGCCCCCCTACGAGATCGCAAAGGTCTACCTGGCCCTCGGGCGTGCCGCTGAGGGCTTTGAGTGGCTCGACAAGGCCTTCCAGTACCGAGCCGCTCAACTCCCGTTACTGGCGGTAGACCCGGAGTTGAAGGATTGGGGCGCTGATCCCCGATTCATGGAGCTCGTCGCCGCCATGAGGCTCGATGGGATCCCCTGAGCGGAGCCGACTCCAAGCGCATGCCGATCAACAACACGACCTGGAACCGGATCCGATACGGGGCCGCCGCCCCGGTCTACGACCTTTTCACGACTCCGCTCCAGTACATGGGATTCAAGGCCGCGCGCCGACGGGCCTTCGAACTGCTGGGAGCCCGACCGGGGGAGCGGCTGTTGATCGTTGGGGCGGGCACCGGACTGGACCTCGAGCACGTGCCGGCCGGAGTGGAAGTGGTCGCGACCGACCTCTCCCCGGCGATGGTGCAGAGGGCGGACCAGCGGGCACGTCGGCTGGGCTTGCAGGTGGATTGCCGGGTCATGGACGGAGAGTCCCTCGAATTCCCGGACGCGCATTTCGACAAGGTGGTGCTCCACCTCATTCTCGCCGTCATGCCCGACCCCCACGCCTGCGCCCGGGAGGTAGGGAGGATCCTCAGGCCCGGCGGTTCGGTTTCGATATTCGACAAGTTCGTGCGCGACGGAGAGGCCCCTTCCGTGCTGCGTAGGGTCGTCGATGTATTCGCCAACGCCACCGTATCCAGCCTCACCCGCCAGCTGGGACCCATCCTCCAGTCCGGCTCCCTCCACCTGAGACAAAGGGAGACCTGCATGCGGGGCTTCTTCACCGTCGCTATCGCCGAGCCGGTTCCCGGGGGCGGCTCTTGATCGAGCGGGTCGCGATCCTGGTGGAGCTTGGGATCCTGGTGCTCCTGGGCTTCCGAGTGCGCCGACTCGTCTCCAGCTACCGAGCCCGACGGTCCCGGCACGCCTACGCTATCGACGCCTTGCGCGAGGCATTGGCAGACACGGTGGGCCCGCGCTTGGGCGGCCTGATGTTCACGGAGTTGGCCGTGACCTGGTACGCCTTCGCGGGGTGGGGCAAAGCCAGGACCCGGCACCCTATGGGAACGGTGCATTCCGGATACCGGCACGGGGGGTATCCCGCAATCCTGGGGGCAGTCATCATGGCTGTGGTCGTGGAGACCGCCGCGGTCCACTTCCTTCTCGGACTCTGGATCGGAGCGTGGGTCTGGATCCTGACCTTTCTTGGAGCCTATTCCATCGTCTGGCTCGTGGGAGACTTCAACGCGGCGCGCCAATGCCCCTCCCTGGTCACCGAGGACGCAATGCTGGTCCGCACGGGGCTCCGATGGAGAGCCGAGGTCCCTCTACGGACCATCACCGCGCTTCATGCCTCCGCGCCGGAAGAGGACGCCCTGGCAGTCACCCTGTTCGGGAAGCCCAATCGCTGGCTCGAGTGCGGGGAGGACATCACCGTCCACGGCCCATTCGGCATCCGCAGGACAGCGCGGGTGATCGGCCTCGGGTTGGACGACCCCGGCTCGATTTCCCTACCCGGGGACACTTCGGTAGACTCCCCAAGCCCCACCCGTCCCGCACCCGACCCCCGGCCGGCGAGCGGGCCCTCTCGAAAACCGCCTTCATGATCCAGCCCCGGCACCACCTCGCCTTCGCCGCAATCGGCCTTCCCCTTCTCCTCGGGTCCGCGCACTCGCTGCTCGCCCAGGCCGAACTGCAACGTCACACGGTCGAAGCGGACGGCCACCCCATCGCGGTATGGGAAAAGAGCCCTGCAGACCCCGAGGGGGTCATCGTGCTCGTCCACGGGCGCACCTGGAGCTCCCTCCCTGATTTCGACCTCCAGGTCCCCGGAGAGGACCTCTCGCTCATGGACGGGCTGGTGGCCGAGGGTTTCGCCACCTACGCCGTCGACCTCCGGGGCTATGGAGGCACGCCAAGGGACGAGACCGGGTGGCTCACGCCGAATCGAGCTTACAGGGACGTGGCCGAGGTCCTGAGCTGGGTGGCGGAGCGGTCGGGGGCACCTCCCGCCCTCTTCGGATGGTCCAATGGCTCCATGGTCTCCCAGCTGACGGCCCAGCGGTCCGGGCACCTGATCTCGGCACTCATTCTGTTCGGCTATCCCGTTCGGCCGGAGGTCGACTGGAGAAGCCTGGAACCCGAGGTCGAGGAGCCGCCCCGGGTCCCCACCACGGCCGAGGCGGCGGCCAGCGACTTCATTGTCCCCGGTTCCATCAGCAAGGCCGCGGTAGACGAGTACGTCCGACACGCCCTGGAGGCCGATCCGGTGCGCGTGGATTGGCGGGAGTTGACCACCTGGGCCGAGCTGGATGCGAGTAGCGTGATGGTTCCGACCCTGCTGATCCAAGGTGAGCGGGATCACCTCGCGCTGTCGGAGAACCAGGCGGCCTTCTTCTGGAAGCTGGGGACCCCGGACCGCACCTGGGTGACCATCCCCGGGGGGGACCACGCCGCCCACCTGGAGTCGCCCAGAGCAACCTTCCTCTACGCCATGACGTCTTTCCTGCGGCAGCCCCGTTGACCGTTCGAACCCAAGCGCCTCCATGAGCACTCCGTCTTCAGTCCCCCACCGAATCCGACCGTATCTGCAAATCCTGGCGGTCTCGCTGGTCCTCGCACCCGCCGGGGCGACCGGCCAGAACCGGGCGTTGGCCTCGAACACGAGGCTGATCCTGGGCACACCGGCCGACCTTACAGCCTCCCTTGCGTTCGTCGACGTGGACGGGGACGGGGACCTCGACATCATCGCCGCCAACGGCAGGCACTGGGCTCAGCTCAACGAGGTCTACCTGAACAACGGCTCCGGTGGTTTCACCGTGGGCTTCGCACTGGGCCCGGAAAAGGCCACCACCTACGCCACCCCCGCGGGCGACCTGGACGGGGACGGCGACCCCGATGTCGTGGTGGCCAACGATCAGGCGGAAAACTGGGTGTACCTGAACGACGGGCGGGGCCGGTTCCACCTGGCCTGGTCCGTGGGTCCGGAGGTCGAGCCCACCCGGAGCGCTCAACTCTCCGACCTGGACGGCGACGGTGACCTGGACCTTCTCGTAACCAATCGGGGATCACCCAACGGATTCTATCTCAATGATGGGACGGGGCATTTCGGACCGAAGCGAGCGTTCGGCGATCCCGAGGGGTCCACCATCGCGGTCGCGGTGGGAGATCTGGACGGAGACGGAGCTTCGGACCTCGTGCTCGCGAACCGGGACGGGCAGGCGAACCAGATCCTCTTCAACGACGGCGCCCTGGGATTCGACCGGATCCGAGAGTTCGGGACCGGGAGCGACGAAACCCGCTCCGTGCTTCTGGCCGACCTGGACCGGAACGGCACGCTCGACATCGTCGCCGCGAATATCGGGGAGCCCAACGCGGTCTATCTGGGGCGGGGGGACGGGTCCTTCGACTCGGGCACCACCCTCGGAGGCTCGGAGCGCACCTACGCCGCGACCGTCGCCGATATGGACGGGGACGGGGACCTGGACATCGTGGTCGCCAACGTGGGGGATCGGAACGCCCTCTACGAGAACGACGGGACCGGTCGGGGATGGACCCAGCATTGGCTGGGGGAGCAGCGGGAGGCCTCCTATGGGGTCACCACCGGTGACCTGACCGGCAACGGCTTCCCCGATCTGGGATTCGCGAACTCGGAGGCGGTGAACCGGCTCTTCTTCAACCTGCCCGGGAACTGAGTCCCTCCGTCCCCGCGCCAGCTTTCATGGCGACCGGTCCGGGACCGTTGCATCCCGGCCGCCTCGAAGGGAACTCAGGTCCACCCACCGGTCCGGAGCGCCGGAGGGCTGAAGGACCCTCGGCCCGGCACGCGGGTAGCGTACCCCGCACGGCTCCGGCGCTGCGGTGCAACCTCGTTCGGCTGGCACATCCTGAAGGCGCAACCTGAAGGGACCCGACCATGAAGATCCGAGCCCTACTCAGCCTGGCGATCGCATTCGTCTCTACCGGTTGCAGCAGCATCTCCACGACCGCCGACTGGAACCCGACCTTCGATTTCTCCCAGCTGTCCACGTATGCGTGGATTTCCAGCGAAGGGGAGATCGATGCGATCACGAGTTCCCGGGTACGCGCCGCGGTGAATCAGGCGATGGCGGAACGAGGATACACCGAGTCCGACGCCAACCCCGGCCTGGCCGTGGGCTATCAGGTCACGACGGACCAGCGCAGTTCCTTCACCACGGTGAGCACCGGTTGGAGCAGCGGGTATCGATGGGGGTCGCCGAGCTGGGGAATGGGTACCAGCACCACGCGCGAGACCGTGTTCACCGACGGAACCCTCATCTTGGCGATCTTCGACACCGAGGCGAGGACGATGGTCTGGACAGCCTCGGCCACCGCGGAGTTGAACCAGGCGCGGGATGCCCAGGAGCGTCAGCAGCTCATCGAGACCGCCGTGAATCGAATGATGCAGGACTTCCCTCCAGGGAACTGACCCCCATCCCAGCCCAGCGTCGGCGGTCGGCCTGCGGTTCGGGCTTCGGACCCCTCACCCGAGGGGCCCCTCCGCTTCCACTTCCTCCGTGGGCGGTTGGGCACCCATCTCGGCGAACTGCCCCAGGGTCTTCTCCAACTCCCGATGGGCCCCGAGTGTGCTGAAGACCTGATGGACGCGAGTCAACTCGGCCACCGCCTCCTCGGCACGACCCAGGTCCCATAACCTTCCCGCCACCTGGCGTCGCAGGCGGGCTGCATCGAAGACCAACGGAATCTCCTCCAGCATCTCAGCCGCCCGGGTCATGATGGCCGTACCCTCCACCACGTCTCCCTTGAGCCAGGCCACGAGCCCCTGCCCCGCCTCTCCCCAGGCCCGGGCCAACTTGTGATCCATCGCCTCGCCGACCTCCGTCAGCCTTCGCCCCAATGCCTCCGCCTCCGCGAGACGGCCCGAATAGAGGTGCGCTTCGATCACCAGGGGCAGGAGTCGATGGACCGCCCAGACCACGTAGCCCGCGCCCTCCACGATGGCCAACCCCGCTCGGCCGAACTCGATGGCGCGATCCCAGTCCTCCATGGCCAGGAAGTAGGCTGTGCGTCCGATGTACGCCGGCACCACGGTGTGAATGTTGAAGGTGGCCCCTTGATCCGGCACCCGCTCCGCTCCCGACGTGGTCCAGGCCTCCTCCACCAGCTCTCCGGCCCGGGCCAGGTCGCCCTTCCCGATGTAGATGAGGGAGAGCCAAACGAGGAGACGAGGAAGGACGGAGTGCATCTCCAGAGATCGTGCGAGGGCAGCCGCCTGCTCCCCCAGACCGACGCCCAACTCCCAATCCCCGGAGGAGCAGCGCTCCTCCAGAGAGAGCTCCGCCGCCCAGAGGTGCAAGGCCGGAGCATTCAACTCCTCTGCGATGCGCTCGAGTTCGCCGATCCGGGAATGGAGATCTGCCGTATCCCCACGGAGCCCTGAGGTGGCGGCCAGGGTCCATTCGCTCCAGAAGGCGAGTACCCGGTTCCCGACCTGGTCTGCCAGGACCCTCAGCCGCTCGCCCCCCTGCTGCGTCTCTCGGAAATCGCCCTTCCACATCCGGATCAGAAGCAGGCCCCTCTCCGCTCTCACGACCAGACCGGTATCGGCCATGCGTTGAGCCAACTGCAATGCCCGGTTCACATCCTCTTCCGCTTCCCGAGACCGCCCCACATGCTGGAGGCTCACCCCTCGAGCGATGAGCACCGTGGCTTCGGCCCGGTCGTCGCCCGACGCCTTCGCCGCAGTGAGGGCTTCGTCGAATTCGGACCACGCTCCAGCCATGTCTCCGCTGGAGAAGAGCGAGAGGGCCAGCCTTCGATGCAGACCTGAAACTGCCGCGGCGTCCCCGGCGCGCTCCCCGTGTTGGAGGGCTTCCCTCCACCGGACCCTTGCCTCGCGATGATCGCCCTTGCCCAGACACGCCTTGGCCAGGGCCTTCAGGAGCACCAGTCGACTCGGCACCCCAGGGGCACCGGCTCCGGCGGGCGTCGATGCACCGACCTGGAGATCGAGGGCCGCCTCCAGGTATCGTACCGCCTCACCGAATGCATAGCGTTCCAGCGCTCGAAGGCCGGCCGCCGCCAGGTATCGAAGCGCCTTCTCACCCTCCACTTCGTCCACCGCCCGAGAGAAGTGGTAGGCGAGTTCGTCGGAATGCGCCTGGGCCGTATCCCCGTACATGAGCTCGAGGGCGGAGCCGATCCTGGCATGTACGGTCCTGGCCTCGGCGAGGGGGATCTCCCCCTCGATGGTCTCAGGCAGCAGGGGGTGGGAGAAGTCATAGAAGACCTCCCCGCCGTCCTCCGATTCGGTGAGGACTCCCTGGTTGATCAACTCCCGGATCCCCGTGAGCACGTGGGCGGAATCCCCACCACTCACCGCCAGGAGAGCCTGGTGGCTGACCCGACCGCCCATGACCGCCGCGAACTCCGCCAGCGAGCGGGCCTCGGACGACAGCGGTCTCATGCGTATCCGGATGGACTCCCTCACGGTCCTGGGAAGAGGAAGATCCTGGGTTTCCCAACCAAGCCAACGCCCGCCGGCCGGCCGAAGGTGCCCGGACTGGAGAAGGCTCCTCAGGGTGGCTTCCACGAAGAACGGGTTTCCTCCGGTCCTCCTGAGGAGCCTCCCGACGAAGCCCTCCGCCACTCCGGGCGCGACACCAAAGGCCCTCTGGACCAAGGCTTCGACGGTGCTCCCATCCAGGGGACCCAGGGTTCGAGTCACGGCCAGGGACAGCCCTCCCAAGGAGTGCAGCGTGTCGGCCAAGGGACCGTCAGGGTCGACCTCCGCCTCACAGAACGTCCCCATCACCGCCAGGGGGTATCGTGGCGCCTGGCGCACGAGGAAATGGAGAAGGTCGATGGACGACGAGTCCGCCCACTGGAGGTCCTCGAAGACCAGGAGAAGTGGCCGATGACGGGAGAGCGAACCGATCAACTGGGAGACGGCCCAGAATAGCTGGGTTCGGGCCTCACCCCCGTTCCCCGGGGACGCCCGTTCCGCCACTCCCGAGGCGAAGGAGGGGACGATGGTGGCCAGCTGCCTCTGGGCGTGGGGAACCAGACCAGCCAGATCCCGTCGGGGGACTCCGGCGAGAGCTATCTCGAAGGCGTTGGAAAACGGCGCGAAGGGGACTCCTGTTTCCGTGGGGTAGGACCGGCCGCTGACCAGCAGCCAACCGCGATCCACCAGGTCTCCGGCCAACTCTGCCAGCACTCGCGTCTTTCCTGCGCCCCGAGCCCCGGAAAGAAACATGGCCCGGCCCGATCCATCCCGCTCCACGGACGCCGCGAAGTCCGTGAGTCCGGCGAGCAAACCATCTCTCCCAACGAGGGGCAACCGACCGAGCGTCTCGTCTTCGGTGACGGGAAATCGTGTCCGCAAGGCCCCGGGACGACGCAAACGGCCTCCCATCGCTTCGGCTACGACCCTCGACGGGTCGTCCTCCTCCCCTCCTCGAACCAACACGGGGCCCAGGGTGGTCAGAGCCCCGGGATCGGGTACCCGCAGGCCCTCTGCAGAAACCGCAAAGACAGGGACCGGCTCATCCACGTTCTTGAGACGGACGGAGCCGAGAGGCGTGACGGGAAGATCCGGATGGCTACCGAGTTCCACACGGACCTTCGAAGAGATCAGGACCCCACCGGGCGGACAGAGCGCCTCGAGACGCGCGGCGACGTTGACGGCGTTCCCGAAGGCACCCTGCTCGTCGTAGGCAATATCCCCCAGATCGATCCCGATCCGGAGCGTCACGTCCTCGTGGTTCAGGAAGTCCTGCTGGATCTGCAGGGCCGAGCGAGCCGCCTGGACGGCGCTGCCGAAGACGCAGAGGCTTCCGTCGCCGAAGTACTGTAGAAGGGTCCCGTCATATCTCGACAATGCCCCCTCCACCGCGTCCCGGTGGAGACGCCTGGCGCTTCGGCCCGCCGACTCGTCCCGCCGGATAAGAGCGGTATAGCCGACGAGATCCGTGAACATTACCGCCGCCAGGTGTCTGCGCACTGCCGCCCCCTTCTGCGAGACCAGTGAGCCAGGGTACCTTCGCTCCGGGCATGGCGGCAAGCATTTCCCCGACCCGGGCACCTCTTCCTCCTGGGAGCCGACACTTCGGGGGGGACCGGTTTCCGTAACTGCCGGGTAGGGAGGTCGGAGCGGCCGCGCCCGACCACTGACACTCTCCACGAGGGGCCCACATGGACGTCATTCTGTTCGGAGCATCCGGGATGATCGGGTCGGGCGTCCTGCTGGAGTGCCTTCGGGATCCCCGTGTCCGGTCCGTCCTCTCCGTCGGCCGGAGCGCAACCGGCCGAAGCCACCCGAAGCTCCGGGAAGTCGTCCGGGACGACTTCCTTCAGTACGGGGATATGGAGGAGGACCTGGGGGGCCACCAGGCTTGCTTCTTCTGCCTGGGGGTGTCGGCCGCGGGCATGTCGGAGGAGGCCTACCACCGTGTCACCCACGACCTGACCCTGGCCACGGCCAGGGCACTGGTGGAACTGAACCCGGGACTGACCTTCTGCTACGTTTCCGGCGAGGGCACCGACAGCTCCGAGACGAGCCGCATCATGTGGGCCCGGGTGAAGGGAAAGACGGAGAACCGTCTTCTGGAGCTCCCGACTGAGACGTACATGTTTCGGCCGGGATTCGTCCAGCCCGTGGAGGGGGTACGTTCGAAAACCGGTCTCTACCGGGCCCTGTATGCGGTCGCAGCCCCCCTCTACCCGATCATCCGCCGAATCGCTCCCACCCATGTGACCACCTCGGTCAACCTGGGGAAGGCCATGATCCGGGTCGGCGTCGAGGGCTATGCCAGGGACGTTCTGGAGAACGTGGACATCAATGCACTCGCTGAGATCCCCCGAACCACGGAGCCGTCATGACGCGTCCTCCTGAGATGCGGTGTCGCCAGTTCCCCGTCGCAGGCCCAGCGACTCTCGCCGTCCTTTGGGCCATCCTGCTCGGACTCCCGGACGGAGCCGTCGCCCAGGCCCACGACCACGCGAACCGGGATCACAGGTCCGCCTATGCGGGCCAACACGATCGTGAAATCGCCGCCCTGGCTCCCGAAGAGATCGATGGACTTCTGGCGGGCGACGGGCTCGGCATGGCGTTACCCGCCGAACTCAATGGCTACCCCGGGCCCAAGCATGTGCTGGAGATGGCTGGGGAGTTGAGCCTCTCAGTGGACCAGCGCAGCCAGGTCGAGGCCGTCTTCGCAGAAATGCAGGCCACAGCCCGGGAGCTGGGGGCCCGCCTGGTAGCGCTGGAGGGGGAGCTGGACCAGGCATTCAAGGACCGCACGGTGACCGGAGAGCGCCTCGTCACGCTCCTGTCCTCCATCGCCGGCGAGCGGGCTCATCTGCGTGCCACCCACCTCTCCGCACACCTGAGGTTGGTTCCAATGCTCTCCCCGGAACAGGTCGAGCAGTACGAGCGACTGCGGGGCTATCGCGAAACTCCTCAGTAACTCCAGGGTTGCGTTTATCCTGCGGACGGCTCATGATAAGGTCCGGCTCCGAAAACTCGGAAGACCCGGAGTCTCACCCCCGCCCCGAGGTCCGAATGCGTGTCAGAACATTCGTCATGTCCCTATCCCTTCTCCTCCTCCCAACCGCCGGCGCCGGCCAGGACATGTCCAGGGACGCGATGATCAAGAGCGCGGTCTCGGCCGGGCCCTCGTCCATCTCCGACGATGCGGCAGTGATGGACTGGGGCATGAACGAGTTGCGTCCGGGCACGAACGGCTGGACCTGCCTCCCCGACCGACCCGATACCGAGGATGTCGACCCGTGGTGCGTCGACGGGCCCTGGCTGAACTTCTTGAACGCGTACGTCACCCAGACGGAGCCCAGCTACACAGAGATCGGTTTCGCCTACATGCTCATGGGGGACGCGCCGGTCAGTAACAGCGACCCCTACGCCACTGCCCCGACCACACCGGAGGACTGGGTGACGGACGTGGGAGCCCACATGATGATCCTGGTCCCGGACCACGCCCTTCTGGAGAACATCTCCACAGAGCACATGAACGGGGGTCCGTGGGTGATGTGGCCCAACACGCCCTACGCGCACCTCATGGTACCGGTGGCGCCGCGATAGAGCAGAGGAATACCCCAGGAAACGGACAGGGCCTTCCCGGAATGCACCGGGAAGGCCCTGTTTTCGGTGTGTGGCACCGACCCACATCTAAATGGTCGCTACTGGACTCGAACCAGTGACTTCTACGATGTGAACGTAGCGCTCTACCAACTGAGCTAAGCGACCAACGCCTCGAATCTAACCTCTGGGCCCGGGGCCAAGCCACGGTCCTGAGACGCGAAATCCGGGCGCGAAGCCCGGATTTCAGTACCCCCACGGGGAATCGAACCCCGGTTTCCTGGCTGAGAACCAGGTGTCCTAGGCCACTAGACGATGGGGGCAAAAAAACTCCCGCTCCTTTGGAAGCGGGCCCCAATTCTACCCAGGAGGATTTGGGGGGTCAAGACCTCTGGGGACCAGCCCCGGAGGGCCGCACGAGGTCGAGAACCTCGAGGGGACCTCCGAGCCAGTGGTCCGGGTTCTCCACCGCCAGGACCTCCCGGTCGATGGGGCCCCAGAGGGCCGCTCCAGTGCTCACCCCGGCCGCCCGCCCGGCCCGCATGTCGAACACGGAGTCACCCACGAAGAGCACATCCGGGCCAGCCGGTACCCCGAGCCTGGTCACGGCCAGGTACACCGGCTCGGGGTCCGGCTTGCCCCGTTCCACCTCGTCGGCACAAACCACATGCTCGAAGTACGCTCCCAAGCCGCACCGGTCGAGGGTGCGAAGCGCCATCTCCCTCCGCTTGCTCGTGACCACCGCCAGGGGAATGTCTGCCGCAGCCAGACCGGCGAGCAGTTCGGGAACCTCGCGGTAGTGGCTGACCAAGTCGTCGTGGCAAGCTCTCTGGAAGGTGACATAGGTCTCCGCCATCAGGGAGGCCTCCTTGGACGATCTCGCGAACAGACGCAGGGAGTCCCGGAGAGGGCGCCCGATGGTCTCCAGCCAGCGTGCGTCAGGCGGCACCTCCCCCAGGTGGGCATCCATGGTATGCCGAAAGGATCGGAGAATCAGATCCACCGTATCCGCCAAGGTACCGTCCAGGTCGAAGAGGACCGCCCGCCAGGACTCGATGGGCGTTTGGCTGCCCTGAGGACGCATGGTATCTTTCCCGTTTGGCAGATTCGGAATGTGCAGGCGAAATCCTGCCCCTGAAGGTGGAGAACCTCCAGATGGAGAGTCAGATCGGCAAGGGACGCTGGGCTCTGGTGCTCGGCGCGTCCAGTGGATTCGGCGAGGCCTGTGTCCGTGCCCTGGCGGGCGCCGGGTACGGCATCTTCGGAGTCCACCTCGATCGCAGGGCGGGCCTGCAGCACGTAGCCGAGGTCAAGGCGGATCTCGACGCCCAGGGGACCGAAGCCCACTTCTACAACATGAACGCCGCCGATCCCGACAAGATGGAGTCGGCCCTCGATGACATGGCCTCCCACATTGGTGAGGGCGAGGACATCGGGGTCCTCATGCACTCCCTGGCGTTCGGCACGCTCCGGGAGTACACCGGTGAGAACGCCGTCACTCCCGCCCAGATGGACATGACCCTCCGGGTGATGGCCCATTCCCTGGTGGATTGGACCCGCGGCGTGGTGGACCGAGGGCTGATGGGCGAGCACGGCAGGATCTTCGCGATGACGTCCTCGGGATCGGCCAGGGTCATCCCGAGCTACGGGCCCGTCTCGGCGGCGAAGTCCGCCCTCGAGGCACACTGTCGCCAGCTCGCCTACGAACTGGCGCCACAGAAGATCACCGTCAACGCCCTACGAGGCGGGGTCACCGATACGCCGGCCCTCCGAAAGATTCCCGGCAACAACATCCTCATCGACGGAGCGGCGGCCAAGAACCCTTCCGGGCGCCTGACGACCCCGGAAGACGTAGCCGCTGCGTGCGTGGCGCTTTGCGATCCCCGGACCCACTGGCTGACCGGAAACGTCATCAACGTCGACGGAGGCGAGGAGATCACCGTCTAGACCGGTCGAAGATCCTCCTCAGGCCACCGCGGCCTCGATCGCAGCCACCAGGCGGTCGAGGCCGTCGTGCATCTGGGGCTGGGTGATGGTGGCCGGGGGTGCCAGCTCCACCACCTCGCCCGTCTCACCCGCGGGAAGGACCAGGACCCCACGGGTAAGGGCCTCCTCAGCCACCCGGGCCCCGGCCCCGGCGGCGGGCATCGTCGAACCGGGCTCCTGGAGCTCCACCCCGATGGCCAGGCCTCGACCCCTCACCTCTCGAACGGCCGGAACTCCCGAAAGGGCCACCCGAAGGTGCGCAATGGCCTCCTGTCCCTTCCGGCCGCTCTCCCCGGCGAGGCCGTCCCGATCGAGGATGTCCAGAAACGCCAGGGCTGAGGCGCACGACAGGGGGTGGCCCAGGAATGTGGACGTGTGCATGGCCTCACCACGGCTGGTTGGCCAGGCCGTCATGACGTCGGGGCTACCCACGCAGGCGCTCAGAGGCATCCCTCCTCCCAGGGCCTTGCCGAGGACCAGGAGGTCCGGGGCCACGTTCTCGTGGTCGAACGCGAATACCTCTCCGGTCCTACCCAACCCCGTGAAGATCTCATCGAAAACCACGACCGCCCCGGTGGCCCTGGCTCGTTCCACGACTCCCGCCAGGAATCCCGGCGGCGGAACGAGGATCCCAGCCCGGCCCTGGATCGGCTCCAGGATGACGGTTCCGGGCCGAGCGCCTCCGGGAGCGCCACCCACACCCCGCCCTCCTGCTTCCAGGGCTCGCTCAACCGCATCCAGCGAAGTCTCGAGTTCGCCCTCCCGCCCCGCCCTGGGGAACGGGGCGAAGGTCACGTCCTCGAAGAGCCGGGACTCGAACGGGGCCCTGAAGTCACGGCGGTACGTCGTGGAGAGGGCGCCCATGGTGAGCCCATGATAGGCCCCCCGGAACGCCAGGATACCCGGACGGCCCGAGGCCAGGGCGCCTGTCTTCAGAGCGATCTCCACGGCCTCCGATCCGCTCGAGGCCAGCACGCAGCGGGCACCCTCCCAGGGAGCCATGGCGGCGAGACGCTCCAGGACCTGGACCCGGACCTCCGTCGGGTGGACGTCCCCCATTCCGTGGATCAGCCGGTCCGCCTGTGCGGCGATGGCTGCGACGATTTCCGGGTGTGCGTGACCGGCCAGGGCCACGCCGAATGCACCGGTCAGATCCAGGTACACGTTGCCATCGGCGTCACGGACGTTGGCGCCCTTCGCCTCGCTCCAGAAGACCGGAAAGGCCTCGCTCAGGAAGGTCACGTTCCTGGACTCGACCGATCGAAGACGCGCGGCAAGAGCCATGGACGCAGGCCCGGGCGGGGTGGGTCCCACAGAGGGTCCGCAGAAGCCGAACGCATCGCTCAGTGGAGACATCAGGCAACTCCGTGGCTAGAATCAGCTGGGGCGGCTTGCAGGAGGGGCATCCTTCGTGCAGCCCATCCAACCGGGCGAAGCCCCGTGAAGGCCGAAGCAACCAGACCACGGAGACATCCCTGTGTGGAACAAGGAAGGGCACCGGAAGATCGGCGACAAGGTCCTGCGACCCGAGAGTCTCATGATGAGCTACGGGTATCAGCCCGCCTGGTCGGAGGGATCCGCCAAATGCCCCATCTTCCAGACTTCGACGTTCGTCTTCGAGACCGCCGAAGACGGCAAGGCTTTCTTCGAGCTGGCATATGGTCTCCGGGAGAAGACCGACGGAGAAGTTCCGGGACTGATCTACTCCCGCCTGAACAACCCGGACCTGGAGATCCTGGAAGACCGGTTGACGTTGTGGGACGCAGCCGAGGCTGGGGCTGTTTTCGTATCCGGGATGGCCGCCATCTCAACGACGACCCTGACCTTCCTGCGCCCGGGAGACCTGCTGGTCTTCAGCGAGCCGATCTACGGAGGCACGGAGTTCCTCTTCCACAACGTGCTCCCTGCGTTCGGGATCGAGACGATCCCGTTCCGGGCGTCAGACGGCCGGAGAGGGCTGGAGGAGGCATTGGAGGATCCGGAGCGGCGGAAGCGCCTGGCCATGATCTACCTGGAGACGCCGGCGAACCCCACCAACGACCTGGTGGACATCGCCCATTGCGCCAGCGTGGCCCGGGACTGCAGCGACGACGACCGGAAGGTCCTGGTGACCGTCGACAACACCTTCCTGGGCCCCCTCTTCCAGCACCCGCTCAAGCACGGTGCGGACCTCGTCGTATACTCGCTCACCAAGTACGTGGGCGGGCACTCCGACCTCATCGCCGGCGCCTGCCTCGGCTCGGGCGAGTTGATCGAGAAGGTGAAGGGAACCAGGACGTTCCTCGGGAGCATGGCCAGCCCCTGGACCACGTGGCTCCTCATGCGAAGCCTGGAGACCCTCAAGCTCCGGATGACCGCCGAGATGAAGACGGCGGGACACCTGGCGAACTTCCTGGCCAAGCACCCCAAGGTCCGCGCGGTCCACTACCTGGGGCATCTCACGGAGGGCGATCCGGGATTCGACGTATACCAGAGCCAATGCGAGGGCCCCGGAGCGATGATCTCGTTCGAGGTCGAAGGTGGCGAACCCGAGGCCTTCCGCTTCTTGAATGCCCTGAAGCTTGTGAAGCTGGCTGTGAGCCTGGGTGGCACCGAGTCCCTGGCGGAGCACCCGGGATCCATGACCCACTCCGACATCCCCCCCGAGGACCAGGCGCGGCTGGGGATCACCCCGAGCCTGGTCCGGCTCTCCGTCGGTGTGGAGCACCCGGAAGACCTGATCGCGGACGTGGCCCAGGCACTGGACGAAGTCTAGACAAGCACGGGTGGGGTGACCGGGCGGGGACACGGTCCCCGGGCTGCCGAGGTCGATCTCGTCAGTGGAACACCAGGATCCAGATGACGACGTACATCGTCAGAAGCAGCCCTCCCTCGAAGCGGCTGATTACGTAGCCGGTCCGGGCGATGGGTAGGAACGCCAGGGTGAGGAGGAGCGTGGCCGGGTACTCTTCCCGGAGGACAGAACCGTGCACCTCGATGGGCCGCACCAGGGAGGCGATCCCCGTGATGGCCGTGAGGTTGAAGATGTTGGAGCCCACGATGTTCCCCACCGCGATGTCGGCCTCCTTCCTCAGTGCGGCCACCAGGGAAGTGGCCAACTCCGGAAGGGACGTGCCGACGGCCACCACCGTGAGTCCGATCTCCAGCGGAGAGAATCCCATCAGGACCGCCAGACGCGTGGCCGAGTCCACGATGGCCTTACCGCCGAAGGTGAGCGCCACGGCCCCGGCCACCACCAGCCCCAGGTTCCGGACCAGTCCGAGGGTCTCCCCCCCTCCGGTCACCTCTTCGTCGGTGAACTTCTCATACTCGCCCAGGACCGCGGTGGCCTTCTCGTTCTGGGCGGCCCGCGCGATGTAGAGCAGGTAACCGACCAGGATCGAAAGCAGGATCACCGCGTCGAACCGGCTGATGTCCAGAGACATGATGACGGGATAGAAGAGCAGCGTGATCCCGATCAATACCGGGATCTCCCGCTGGACCACCTTCGCTTCGACCCGCAATGGCTGGATGAGCGCGGTCAGGCCCAGGATCAGCCCGACGTTCGCCAGATTGGATCCGAGCACGTTCCCCACCGCCAGATCCCCGGTCCCCTCGAAGGACGCCAGGGAAGCCACCACCAACTCAGGGGCGGATGTCCCAAACGAGACCACCGTAAGGCCCACGAATACGGGACTGAGACCCATGCTCCGGGCCAGGGTGACTGAACCCCGGACCAACCACTCGGCCCCGAAGTAGAGGATCCCCACACCTCCCAGCAGGAGAAGGACGGCAGAGGTCATCGAGGGGATCCGCCCTTCAGCCACTTCTTCACGGTCCGGAAGCTCCAGGTGTTGAGAACCTGGGAGGCCTCCAGCCACGCCCGCCGAGCCTGGTCGATCCCGTAGGTGACATACTCGAGTTGACGGATGTCATGGGCGTCGGTGTTCACGACGACGGGAACCCCGAGTTCCCTGGCCCGTCCCGCGAGAACCTCGTTCAGATCCAGACGAAGAGGATTGGCATTGATCTCCACCGCCACCCGATGCTCCACCGCTGCCGTCAACACCGCCTCCATATCTATCGCGAAGGGCTGCCTGCGATTGAGCAGGCGGCCGGTCGGGTGGGCCAGCATATTGACCGACGGATGTTCCAGCGCTCGGATCACCCGTCGGGTCATGGTACCCTCATCCATGTCCATATGGGAATGGACTGCCGCGATCACCCAGTCCAAACCCTGGAGTTCCTCGTCGGGCATATCCATGGATCCGTCCTTGAGGATGTCCACCTCGCACCCCCGAAGGATCTCGATGCCCCTGATCTCGCTCCGGACCTCCTCGATCGCTTCCCACTGCTCCCTCAGCCTCTCCGGGCCGAGACCGTTCGCCACGGTGACAGCCTGGCTGTGGTCCGTGATGGCGAGGTATTCATAGCCCCGATCGGCGCAGGCCTCCACCATTTCCCGAATCGACCGCTTCCCGTCGCTCCACACGGTGTGCATGTGGAGGTCTCCCCTGAGGTCGTCCACCCGCACCAGTGTGGGGAGGGTCCCGGCCTCCGCAGCCTGGATCTCCCCTCGGTTTTCCCGGAGTACTGGAGGAATCCAGGGCAGCCCCAGGGCCGCGTACACCGACTCCTCCGTATCCCCCGCCACACGCTCACCCCGGTCCGGATCGTCACCCTCCGCGCCACCCCCTTCCAAGGTGCGGAAGACACCGTACTCGTTCACCCTCAATCCGGCTTTCACGGCACGGGCCCTGAGCGCGACATTGTGCTCCTTGGAGCCCGTAAAGTAGTGGAGCGCGGCACCGTAGGAATCTCCAGGCAGGACGCGGAGATCCACGGACAAACCGGATCGGAGCCGGATTCGCCCCCGGGTCTCTCCCGAACTCTCGACCCTGGACGCTCCCGGATACGCGGTGAAGTGTTGGACGACCGCAGCCTTGTCTCCGTCGCACTGGACCAGCACGTCCACGTCTCCCACGGTCTCCCGACGACGACGGGTGCTCCCTGCCAATTCCAGACGCACCACCCCCGGAGCGGCCTGAAGATGCTCCAGCAGGGGGTCCATGAGGTCATCGACCTGAGCGAGGAGGAACCGATCCTGGTGACTCCGGAAGTCCTCCAGGGCTCCCTTCAGCTTCTCGACGGTCTTCTGGCCGAACCCAGGAAGATCCCCGGCCGCACCGGACTTCAGTGCGCGCTCCAGGTCTTCCGGCGTCACCACACCAAGCTCCTCGTGGAGCTTCGCAACCTTCTTGGGGCCCAGTCCCTCGATCCGGACCAGCGTCGCCAACTCCCGGGGCGTGCTCGCTTCCAACTCCTGGACTCCTGACAGGTCTCCGTTCTCGAAGAGCTCGACGATCTGGGCTGAGATGTCCTTGCCCACACCGGGAAGTTCCGTCAGATCCTCGCCCTCCTGGACCATGGACTTGAGCGGACGGGTCAGGTCCTGGATCGTCTTGATCGCGTTCCGGTAGGCCCGAACCCGAAAGGGATTCGCCCCCCCGATCTCCAAGAGATCGGCGAACTCCCGAAAGGCCGAGCCGACCTCCGCGTTGCTCAGGGGATGACGAATCTCAGCCATCGTGCCAGACCCCAAGG
This sequence comes from Gemmatimonadota bacterium, assembly GCA_039591855.1. Classification (GTDB taxonomy): domain Bacteria; phylum Gemmatimonadota; class Gemmatimonadetes; order Longimicrobiales; family Gaopeijiaceae; genus JBDHCV01. The sequence continues at coordinate 206,292 of JBDHCV010000004.1, forward strand.
CCCCTCAGCAGCTCGAGGAACTGGGCCTCATCCAGAATCGTGAGCCCCAGTTCCTTCGCCCGGTCGTACTTGCTGCCAGGATCCTCACCAGCGACCACGTAGTCCGTGGCCTTGCTCACGGAACCAACGCCACGCCCCCCTGCTCCCTCCACCAGGCGAGTCGCCTCGCCGCGGCTCATGACGGACATACCGCCCGTGAAGACGAACTTCTTGCCCGCCAACGGCCCGTCTTCAGACCCCGAGTCCCCCAGGGCCTCCGGCGCAGGCTCAACGCCCCTGGCGAGGATGGCGTCTATGGCCGAAGCTCGACGCTCGTCCTCCAGGAATCCTACGATCTGCTCCGACATGATCGGTCCGATCCCTGGAACCGCCTCCAGTTGCTCCCGGGTCGCGGCACGGAGGGCCTCGAACGTCCCGAAATGCCGGGCCAGGTCCGCGGCGACCGCCACACCGACCTCCGGGATCCCCAGGCCGAAGAGGAACCTCCCGAGCTCAGGACGCATCCGAGCCCGGATGGCGGAGGCGAGCTTCTCCGCCGACTTCGCGGCGAATCCGGGTAGCTCTGCCAGGGCCTCGACCTCCAGATCGAACAGGTCGGCAACTTGACCCACCAGGCCCCGACTCACCAGCAGCTCCGCCGTCTCGTCCCCGAGACCCTCGATGTCGAGGGCGTTCCTGGAGGAGAAATGCACGATCCTCCCCTTGAGTTGGGCCCTGCAGCCGAACGCGTTGGGACACCGGGTCAACGGTCCCCTCAACACCACCGGGGTTCCGCACGCGGGGCAGACGTCGGGCATCTCGAAAGGATCGGCCCTGACTTCCCCCTCCTCCGGGATCCTCTCCACGACCTGAGGGATCACGTCCCCGGCCCGCTGCACCCGGACCAGGTCCCCCTCCCGAATGTCCTTGCGGACCAATTCCTCACGGTTGTGGAGCGTGGCCCGGGACACCGTCACCCCCCCGACCTCCACGGGCCTGAGCAGAGCCACCGGCGTAAGGGCCCCGGTACGGCCCACCTGGACGGCGATACGGTCGATCCGCGTCACTTCTTTGCGCGGCTCGAACTTGAAGGCCATGGCCCATCGGGGATGGCGGCTGGTACTCCCCAGGTCCACCCGAGCGGCAAGATCGTCCACCTTGATCACGATACCGTCGATTTCGTAGTCCAGGACCTCCCGGTCCCGATCGAACCCGGCGTGATAGTCGAGGATCGCCTGAAGCCCCTGGACCCGCTCCACTCTCTCGGGAACGGGCAACCCCCACGCCCGAAGTGCGGCGACGCCCTCCCCGTCCGTCCGAATGTCACCGGACCAACGGTCGTCGGATGAGCGCCGCGGGGGCTCCCCGTCCTTTTCGGACGGGACCCCATCCATGGCGAGGATGTCGTAGGCCAGGAGCGTCAGGGGGCGCTGGGCCACCACCCGCGGATCCAGCTGCCGCAGGGCTCCCGCGGCGGCGTTCCGGGGGTTGGCAAAGGGCTCCCCGCCCTCCTCCACCAGCCTCTGGTTCAAGGCCTCGAAGTCGGAGAGCATCATCAGAATCTCCCCTCGAACCGCGAGCAGCTTCGGGACCGGACGGCTCCCACTGCGAAGCCGGAGCGGGACCGACGGGATGGTCTTCACGTTTTCCGTCACGCCCTCCCCGATGCGACCATTCCCCCGGGTGACCGCCCGGGCCAGGCGCCCTTCCTCGTAGACCAACTCCAGTGAGGCTCCATCCAGCTTGGGCTCTACCAGATAGGTCGGTTCCTCACCCAACGCCTTCACGAGCCGGTCGTGGAAGCGGGCCAGCGCCGCCGGGTCCTGAGAGGAATCCAGGGAGAGCATGGGGGCGGTGTGCTCGATGGTCGGCAGAGACCCCAGCGGCTCGGCTCCCACCCGCTGAGTGGGCGACTCGGGGGTGACCAGCTCGGGGAACGCTGCCTCCAGCGCCTGGAGGCGTCGAAACAGAGAGTCGTAGACGGCATCCGATACCTTCGGGGCAGACTCCACGTAGTAGTGAAAGTCGTTCTCCCGGATCGTCTCGCGGAGGCGCTCCACCTCTTCCGACGCTTCTTGGGCGGTAGCGGGCGGGGATGGGCGCTCAGACATGGGTCCCTGCAGCGCTCGGTCTCGTCCAGCTCATGCCGCCATTCCCGTTCACAGCACGATCCTCGCTCACCCCACGAGCCCTCTGAGTTCTCCCAGAAAGGCATCGATTTCGTCACGGGTATTGTAGTAATGGGGCGAGACCCGCAGAGCCCCGGATACCCCCAGGTCATCGAATTCGAGGACGGCCGACGTCCGCTCCACTGCGGACGTGTTCACACCCCGAGTCCGGAGGGCCCTGACCAGCTCCAAGGGCTCCCAGCCTCGGACAGTGCAGGCCACGATCGCCGACAAGGTCGAACCACGATCGATGACCGTCACGCCGGGAATCGAGGAAAGCGCGTTCCTCAGGTCGGCCGCGAGAGACCAGGCCCGGTCCCGAATGGCCTCCAGTCCCAGGTCCAGAGCGTAGCGAACCGCGGACCCGAGCCCCAGGACCAGTGCATAGGGGAACTCCCAGTTCTCGTACCTCCGGGCATCGGGTGACGGTTGGTAGAGTCCAGCCTCGATCCAGTCCGCCGCTCTCATGTCGGGGAGGAGCGGCTCCCATCCGGCGTCCAGCATCCGGTCCGACACGTAGAGGAACCCGGTACCTCGGGGACCCCTCAGGAACTTGCGCCCGGTCCCGGAAAGGAAATCGCAACCCAGCTCCTCCACCGACACAGGCATCTGGCCGACGGACTGGCAGGCATCCACCAAGAAGGGGATGTCCAACTCCCGGCAGACCTCCCCCACACCGGCCACATCCTGTACCAGGCCGGAATTGGTAGGTACGTGGGTCACCGCTACGAGACGCGGCCTCAGGCGCCGGACCTGGTCGGACATGGCCGCGACGTCCACACCCCCGTGGGGTGCGTCCGGAGCCCTGACCACCTCCACGCCCATCCTGCCGGCCAAGGACAGGTATTGGATCTGGTTGGAGACGTAGTCGTTCCGGGTGGTGAGGATCCGGTCCCCCGGGCGGAACGGGACGGCGGACAAGACCGAAGCGAACGAGACCGTGGCATTCTCGGTGACCGCCACGTTCTCCGTACTCGTAGCCAGCAGCTCGGCGAAGGCCGCGTAGACATCCTGCACGGCATCCGATCTGAGGTCTGCGGCCTCGTAGCCCCCGATGCTCGCCTCCAGCTCCAGGTGGGCGGACACGGCCTCCAGCACGGGCCGCGGCATGAGCCCCGCCCCCGCGTTGTTCAGGTGGACCCGAACCCCTGCCCCGGGGGTGTCCTCCCTCACCCGGTCCAACTCCAACCCGGTCACCGGCCGGCCGTGTCCTCCGTGACCGGACCGGACCGCTTCGCGTCCTCCACCATCCGTGCCACGTCCTCCAGCAACTTCCGGGCGTCGTAGACGATCCCGTCCTTGACCGTGTATCGGATTCCGCCGACCCGCTCCACCTCACCGGTGTCGTCGTTCAGCTTCACCGCACCCGTCCCGTAGAGGACCTTGAGGTTCTCCAGGGGATTCTCATCGACGAGTACGAAATCCGCCTTCATGCCCGGCCGGATGATTCCGAACTGCAGGTCGTTCTCCATTCCCTTCGGCTTATGCAGTTGCAGAGCCCCGTGGTACGTAGCGGCCCGGATCACCTCTACGGGGTGGAATCCCGCCTCCCTCAGGAGTTCCAACTCTCGGATGTAGTCGAATCCGTAGAGCTTGTAGATGAACCCGGAGTCGGACCCGGTGGTCACGATGCCACCGGCATTCTTGTAGTCGTTCAAGAAGCGCATCCACCTCTGATAGAAGCGCTTCCAGTGGAATTCGTCCTCGCTCGTCCAGTAGAACCAATAGGACCCGTGGGCTTGGCGGGAGGGCCGGTAGAAGTCCCACTGGGTGGGCAGGGTGTATCGGTCGTGCCACTCGGCCTCTCGGGCCCGCATGACGTCCCGGCTGGCCTCGTAGATGGTCATGGTGGGATCGAGCCCGAAGTCCAACTCCAAGAACCGCTCGATGAGGGCGTCCCACTGGGCGGAACCGGGCTCGGCGCTTTGCTCCCAGAGCCGTCCCACCTGCCCGAAGCGATGTTGCTCGTCGTTGTAGTTGTAGTCCAGCGGCCAGTCCTGGATGGAGTAGTCCGTGAGCATGGACTCGAAGAGACCGTAATAGTGGGTCATCATGTCGAGTCCGAGCTCGGCGGCGTCCAGGGCGGTCATGCGAGAGAGGTGGGTCTGACCAATGTGGGCGACGGTACCCAGCCCATGCTGCTGCGCCTCGTCGATGAGGGCGGCCAGGATCTCCGGATCCAGGTTCGAACCCGCGAGCTTCAAACCATCGATCCGAGCGCCGTCCACCTCCACCGCCGCCGCCCAGCGCACCCACTCCCGGGCCTTCTCCGGGGAGTCCAGTGCACCCTGGTCCCAGGCCTCGCCCGGCCGGGCGTAGGTGAACATCCGAGGGGCGACGATCTCGTTCCTCTCGGCCAGCGCCTTCTCTTGCAGGGCCCACATCATGGGTCCGTGACCGACGCCCCGGGAGGTCGTGACCCCGTGGGCCATCCAGAGCTTGTAGGTGTACTCGGCCTGGGGTGCCTTCCCGGGCCCCCCGGTGTGGGCGTGCATGTCTACGAACCCGGGCATCAGGAACATGCCGGTTCCGTCCATTTCGAAATCGCCCGCGTCCGGCCGACCTCCCTCCCGGATGGGTACGCCCGGATACCCTACCGATCGGACTTCGGCGATCCTGTCCCCCTCGACCACGATATCCACCGGGCCCTGGGGCGGAGCACCGGTGCCGTCGATGATGGTCACCCCCCGGATCACCATCCGGGTATAGGGCCCCCCACCTTCCTCCGACCCACGCCGGGTTGTCTCGTCCATCTGGGCGGACGCCGACGCCGGGGTCAAGAGTCCGAGCCCCGCAAGCAGAACGGTACCGACGAGCAGGGAGAGGGGAGCGGGCAGGATCTGCCGGGACAACACCATGACGACCTCCGAGAAAGACACTTCGCTGGAATCCTGAGCCGCGCAAAATAGGGCCACGACCCCGTGTCTGCGAACGCCCCCTCGACTGGCCCCGGAACTGGCTCATTGCCCAGGAGTCCTCGGGTGAAGAGATTCGATCCGGCATCCGTATTCCCGACCACAAACCACGGGGGAGGCGGTGCGACCGGAGGTCGAAAGGGAGCTGGTCAGAAAATGCAAAGCGGGGGATGCCCGCTTCTTCGAGCCGTTGGTTCGAGCCTACGAGCAGCCTGGCCTGCGCGTGGCCCTGGGCATGATGGGCAATGCCGAAGATGCCAGGGACGCGCTCCAGGAGGCGTTCGTCAAGACGTTCAGGGCACTGGGCCGCTTCGATCTCGGCCGGTCCTTCGGGCCGTGGTTCTTCCAGATCCTGCGGAATCAGTGCCGGGACCTGCTCCGGTCCAGACAGGCCAGGTTCAAGGTCGAGACTCTGGACGAGGGCCTCGAGCTCCGGTCCTCGGGAGATCAGGAAGGAACCGATCGGCTCACCTCTCGCCACGAGGCTCAAGCCCTTTTGTGGAGGGGCCTGGAGAAGATCGGTGAAGAACATCGGGAGATCATCGTATTGAAGGAGTTACAGGGTTTTCGGTACTCGGAGATCGCCTCGATCCTGGAGATCCCGGAGGGAACCGTGGCCAGTCGCCTGTACCACGCGCGACGAGCGCTCAAAGATGCCCTTCTGGAATTGGGCATCGAGTACCCTTGAGGCAGGCAATCATGGACCCACAGTCCATTCAACCCGACGAACTCATGCGCTTCCTCGACGGCGAAGTCTCGCCCGAGGAAAGGAATCGCATCGAGGCTGCCCTGGCCGGGTCCACCGAACTCCAGCGGGAGTTCGCGCTGTTCCGCTCCATGAAGGACGACCTGCTGAACATCCAATTCGAACCAGAGCTGCGCCGTGCAGCGATCTGGGACAGGGTGAACCGTCACCTCACCCGCCCCATCGGCTGGATCCTCCTGCTCATCGGCGGCGTGGTGTGGGTCGCGTACGCGGCCTACCTCTTCTTCACCTCGCCGGCGGACCTCATTGAGAAGCTGGCGACGGGAGCAATGGTGATCGGGATCCTCCTCCTTCTCGCCAGCGTGATCTGGGAACAGTACCGATCCTGGCTCACCGACCCCTACCGGGACCTTCAGCGATGATCTTGAGCACGACCCCCAACGTCCCCGGCGGTCGGATCGTCAAGAGCCTGGGGCTGGTCCGCGGCAACACGATCCGAGCCCGGAACGCCGGCCACGACATACTGGCGGCCTTCCGCAACCTGGCCGGTGGAGAGGTGCGGGAATACACCAAGATGATGGCCGAGGCCAGGGAACAGGCCATCGATCGTATGGTCGAGGAGGCACGCACCCTGGGAGCCAACGGTGTCGTGGGGGTGCGGTTTCAGACCTCGATGATCATGCGCGGCGCGGCCGAGATGCTGTGCTACGGCACCGCGGTCGTTCTCGAACGCGACGACGCCTGAGGCCCCTCTCCCGGAATCTGTCGCGTCCCCTTCGGATCCTTTCCAACAAGTCCGGGTAAGCAGCATTCCCCCCACCGGGGTCGAGCCGGCCGCTATATCCCTAAGCAAAAGTTATAAAGGGACTTACGGAATCCGGTAAGGTTGCGGAGGGCGGGGTACGGTCGGTTGACCTGAAACGGGTCCCGCCGTAGCTTTCGAAACTGAGAATCATTCTTGATAAGCATCTCCTCGGACACCGGACCGCATCGATTCATGAGCCATTCGCCTATCCTGAAGATCGCCGGCCTCAGGGCCCGTGTCGCCGACACCGACCTCGACATACTCAAGGGGGTCGACCTCGAGCTTCATCGTGGAGAGATCCACGCCATCATGGGACCTAACGGGTCGGGAAAGAGCACGCTGGCCAAGGCCATCGCGGGCCATCCTGGGTACGAAGTGACCGGCGGATCGGTCCTCTTCCAGGAGGAGGAGATCCTGGAGATGGAGCCGGACGAGCGGTCCCAGGCCGGGGTGTTCCTTGCTTTCCAGTATCCGGTGGAGATCCCGGGCGTTTCCATCGCCAACTTCCTCCGTACGGCCCTCCAGTCCCGGCAGGACGAGGGGGAGGAGTTGGATCTGTTCGACTACACGGACGAACTAATGGAGGCCATGGAGCTCCTGGGCATGGATTCCACCTTCGCCGAGCGCCCGGTGAACGACGGATTCTCCGGCGGGGAGAAGAAGCGGAACGAGATCCTCCAGATGGCCATGCTCAAGCCCTCCCTGGCCGTCATGGACGAAACGGATTCCGGCCTGGACATCGACGCCTTGAAGATCGTCTCCAACGGGGTCAACAAGCTCCGGGAGCGGAACCCCGAGATGACCGTCCTGCTGATCACCCACTATCAGCGGCTCCTCAACTACATCCGTCCCGACCACGTCCATGTGATGGTCGACGGGAGGATCGTGCGCAGCGGCGGGCCCGAGGTGGCCCTGGAACTCGAGGAGGGTGGGTACGCCGAGTACCAGGGCGAAGAGGAGCCGGCAACCGCCGGCGTCTGAGCACCGAGAACCGAGGAGTCGAAGAGCATGCCCAAGAATGAGACGGTCACCGGTCTCGGACTCGACGAGTACAAGTACAATTTCGTCACCGAAGACGAGCCGGTATTTCGCACCCTTCCCGGCCTGAACGAGCAAGTGGTCCGTCAAGTCTCGGGGCAGAAAGATGAGCCCGAGTGGATGCTGGCGTTCCGCCTGAAGGCACTCGAGACCTACGAGTCCAAGCCCATGCCCGAGTGGGGCGGAGATCTCTCCGATCTCGGACGCGTCCTGGACGAGATCACCTACTACGTCCGGCCCCAGGACAAGATGGAGCATTCCTGGGACGACGTGCCGGAGAAGATCAAGGAAACCTTCGAGCGTCTCGGAATCCCCGAGGCCGAGCGGAAGATCCTGGCCGGCGTGGGGGCCCAGTACGAATCCGAGATGGTCTACCACTCCCTCAAGAAGGAGTGGGACGACAAGGGCGTGATCTTCGATTCCATCGAGGACGGACTGAAGAACCACCCGGAACTGTTCCGGGAGCACTTCGGAACGGTGATCCCCGCCGAGGACAACAAGTTCTCGGCCATGAATTCGGCGGTCTGGTCAGGGGGATCTTTCGTCTACATCCCCAAGGGCGTCGAGCTCGACACCCCCCTCCAGGCCTACTTCAGGGTCAACCAGGAGAAGATGGGTCAGTTCGAGCGGACGCTGATCATCGCCGACGAGGGCTCCCACGCGCATTACATCGAAGGATGCACGGCACCCATATACTCCACCGAATCGTTCCACTCCGGCGTGATCGAGATCATCGTGAAGCGGGGTGCCCGATTCCGCTATACGACGATTCAGAACTGGTCCCAGAACATGTACAACCTGGTCACCCAGCGTGCCGTGGTGCACGAGGGGGCGTCCATGGAGTGGCTGGACGGTAACCTGGGATCCAAGCTCACCATGAAGTACCCGTCATGCTATCTCGTGGGCGAGGGTGCTCACGGCGAAATCCTGTCCATCGCCTACGCCGGCGACGGGCAGCACCAGGACACCGGCGGCAAGGTCATCCACGCCGCACCCAGGACCACCTCGTCCATCGTCTCCAAGTCCATTTCCAAGGGCACGGGACGCTCGTCCTATCGGGGATTGCTCAAGGTCCACGACGGGGCCGAAGGAGCGAAGTCGAACGTGGAGTGTGACGCTCTTCTCATCAACGAGACGTCCAGGACGGACACGTTCCCCTACATCGAGATCGAAGAGCGGACTGCCAACGTGGGCCACGAGGCCACCGTCTCGAAGGTGGGGGATGAGCAGCTGTTCTATCTCATGAGCCGGGGCATGAGCGAGGAAGAGGCCATGGCTCTCATCGTCCGGGGCTTCATCGAGCCCATCGCCAAGAAACTCCCTCTGGAATACGCCGTGGAACTAAACCGGCTCATCGAGCTCGAGATGGAAGGCTCGGTGGGATGACGAATATGACCGACAACACAGTGATCGACAGGGTGGAGGGAGTGACCGAGGCCATCAACCGGTCTGCGGTCTCGGCCCTCGGTGTCAACGAGCCCAGGTGGCTCCAGGAGCGCCGCCTCGACGCCTGGGAGGTGTACGAGGCCACGCCCATGCCGACCACCCGGTTGGAGGAGTGGCGCTACACCGACCTGAGTCGGGTCCTGGATCTGGATCGACTCGCCCTGGCCGATGGCCCCGGACCCGAAGTGGGGGACGGACGCTATCCCGCTCAGGTGCAGCGTGCCATGGACGAAGACTGGGAAGCGTCTGGACACCTGGTTGAAATCGACGGCAGGGTCGTCCATACCGACCTGAACCCCGAGCTGACCGACAAGGGCGTGGTCCTCGCATCGCTTCGGGACGCCCTCGAGAGCCACCCCGAGCTTCTGAAGGAATACCTGGCCACCGAGGCGGTTCCAGCGGAGGAGGGGAAGTTCCAGGCCCTCAACGCGGCACTCTGGACCGACGGGATCTTCCTCCACGTTCCCGCGGGCGTGGAGCTCCAGCTGCCGGTGCGGGTGACCCGGTGGATCTCCAACCCCGGCCAAGCTTACTTCAGCCGCGCCCTGATCGTTGCGGATCCGAATAGCCAGGTCTCCTACGTAGACGAGATCCTCTCCGACGATCTGTCCTCTCAGAGCCTGACCCACTCGGCGGTGGAGGTCATCGCCCGGGACGGGGCCCAGGTCCAGTACGTGTCCCTCCAGCGTATGGGCAAGGGGGCGTTCTACATGTCCGCCCAGCGCACGCTGGCGGAGCGGGATTCCACGCTGGACACCCTGAACGTGAGCCTCGGGGCCTCGATCACCCGGGTAGACTTGAATGCCCGGCTCCTCGGGCCGGGCTCGAACAGCGACATGCTCGGCCTCTATTTCGGGGACGGATCCCAGCACTTCGATCACAACACCAGCCAGGACCACATCGCGGGTCACGCGAACAGCGACCTGCTCTACAAGGGAGCGTTGGACGACGCCTCGAGGGCCGTGTTCCGGGGGATCATCCGGGTCTGGCCGGGAGCCCAGCAGACCGACGCGTATCAGACCAACCGGAATCTGCTGCTCTCCCCCGAGGCTCGCGCCGACTCCCTACCCAACCTCGAGATTCAGGCCGACGACGTGAAGTGCTCCCACGGAGCCACGGTGGGCCAGCTAGATCAGGAGTCCCTCTTCTACCTCATGAGCCGGGGCCTGACCCGGTCCCAGGCCGAGCGACTTGTGGTCCTGGGATTCCTGGGCGAGGTTCTCTCCCGCCTCCCTCTCGGAGGCGTGACGGAGAAGGTCACCAAGGTCATCGAGCGCAAGCTCTCACACGGCTGAGGTCGGTTTCATGACCGCCAGCAACTGGGTACGGGTCGCCGACGCAGCGGACTGCGGGCCGGGTCAGATTCTCGGAGTTCAAGCCGAGGGCAAGAGGGTCGTCCTGGCCAACGTGGAGGGAGCGATCTACGGGTTGGAGGATCGCTGCTCACACGCCGAGTACCCCCTATCCACAGGGGAACTCTCCGGTGACCGGCTCCAATGTGCCTATCACGGCGCGAAGTTCGACGTACGCTCTGGCCGGGCCGTCCAGATGCCGGCGATCCGTCCCGTCAGGTCGTACGAAGTCGAGGTCAGAGACGGAGGGATCTTCGTCGCCCTGGACTGACCGGCGCCGGGACCCACTCCACCAGGAGTCATCCATGCCGCTGGACCCACACGCGGTTCGTTCCGACTTCCCGATCCTTCACCAGGAAGTGGCGGGGAGGCCCTTGGTCTACCTGGACAACGCCGCCACGACCCAGAAGCCGAGGTCGGTGATCCGGGCGGTCGAGCGCTATTACGAAGAGGACAACGCCAACGTCCACCGCGGCATCTACCAGCTGAGCCAGCGGGCGACCGACGCGTTCGAGGCCGCACGGGTGAAGGTGGCCGGATGGATCGGAGCCGACGACCCCCGACAGGTCGTGTGGACACGAGGCGCTACCGAAGGCCTCAACCTCGTGGCCATGAGTTGGGGCCTCGAATACCTGGCGGAGGGCGACGAGATCGTCCTCACCGAACAGGATCACCACTCGAATCTGGTCCCCTGGCAACTCGTCGCTCGCCGCACCGGGGCCCGCCTCCGCTACATCCCCCTCGACGAGCACGGAAGGCTCGACCTCGGGGCTCTCCCCACCCTGCTGGGACCCCGGACGCGGATCGTCTCATTCTCCCACGTCTCCAACGCGCTGGGAACGATCAACCCCGTCGACGAGATCGCCGCTGCGGCCAGAAGCGTGGGCGCCCTGGTGGTCGTCGACGGAGCACAGGGCGCACCCCATACCCCGGTTCGGGTCTCCGACCTGGACTGCGACTTCTACGCGTTCAGTGGCCACAAGATGTTGGGCCCCACGGGGATCGGCGCCCTCTGGGGCCGGAGGGACCTGCTGGAGTCCATGCCGCCCTATCAAGGGGGAGGCGAGATGATCCTGGAGGTGGAACGGGAGATGAGCACCTGGGCTCAGATCCCACACAAGTTCGAAGCCGGGACCCCGAACATTGCGGGTGCGGTGGGAATGGGCGCCGCCATCGACTACCTCACCGAACTCGGCGCCGACGAGATCGCCCGACACGAGCGAGACATCACCGGATACGCCCTCGGGCGGCTGGCGGAGTTCCCGGGGATTCGCATCTTCGGACCGCCCGGTACCGACAACCGGGCCGGCGTGATCTCATTCGACTTGGAGACCGCCCATCCCCACGACGTGGCCACCATCCTGGACAGCGAGGGGATCGCCATACGGGCCGGTCACCATTGCGCACAACTGGTGATGAAGCGGTATGGCGTGTCAGCGACCAATCGCGCCTCATTCTACGTTTACAACACCAACGAGGACGTGGACCGCCTGATGGAAGGACTGGCAGCGGTCACGGCGGTGTTCGGCTGACTTCCTGTGCGAGGGGCCGCTTTCTTTGGGGGGCCGTCCCGCCCTATACTGCTTCGCGGGCCCAATCGATGGAGGTCGGATGTCCTACCCCCCAATGAGCTCACTCTACCAGCAACTGATCCTGGACCACTATCGTAGGCCCAGGAACAAGTCAGAACTCGCTGACGCCACCGCGTCCGTACACATGCGGAATCCGGTCTGCGGCGACGAGATCCGGCTGCAGTTGCGGGTCCGGGACGGGGTGATCGAGGCCGCTCACTTCACCGGCCAGGGCTGCTCCATCTCCCAGGCATCCGTATCCATGATGACCGGGATTCTGAAGGGAAAAACGGTGGAGGCGGCCATGGATTTGGCCCGCAAGTTCACCGACATGATGCACGGGGACGAAGCTCCCGCGAAGGACCGGGGCATGGGGGATCTGCGCGCCCTCCAGGGAGTGAGTAAGTTCCCAGTTCGAATCAAGTGTGCTCTCCTGGGATTCGACGCCCTCCAGGAGGCCGTGGGAGAAGGGATGGAAGATGGGAGTCATTGACCTGGTCGGCGGTGCCGCTTCCGACCCTTCGAGCCTACCGTCCTCTCGCACCGAGACCGGGGCTTCTCCCGATACCCGCGAGACGCCGCAACCCCGGTCCGACACCGCCACCACGCTCCTCACCCACACGCCCGTCGGCCCGCTTCGCCTTACAGCCACCGCCCAGGGCCTCCGCAGCGTGAGCTTTCTGGACGGACCCGACGATCTGCCAAGGGAGCTGTCCCGGACGGGATCGAACTCCCTCCGAGCCCGCGGCCACCTGCGGGACACGATCAGCGTTCTGCGGGGATATTTCGCCGGACTCTGCACGACCTGGTCGTTGAAGCTCGACCTGTCCGGATGCTCGGACTTCCAGCAGGCGGTCTTCGCCGCCCTCGCGAGCGTTCCCTTCGGGACCCTGGAGAGCTACGGCGAATTGGCCAAGGACCTCGGTGGATCCGAGCACGCCCGCGCGGTCGGCCGTGCGGTGGGCAGCAACCCCATCCCCATCATCATCCCGTGCCATCGGGTGGTGAGGAACGACGGCCGCCTGGGAGGCTTCTCCGGTGGACTGGACCGGAAGGCTGTCCTCCTGCGGTTGGAAGGCATCGACGTGGAGGGTGGGGCCTCATCCGGCCGGATCATCCCGGGCGGGTTGCGACTCGACCTCTAGGGCAGCACGCCGTCGGTCAGGGCGCCAGGACGACCTTTACGGCACCACTTCTCCGGCGGTTGGCCGCAGCCCTGACCCCATCCCGAAATTCGTCCAGCGGATACACGTGGGTCACCATTCGGTCCAACGGGGTCCCTGTCTCCACCATCAACTCATGGGTGACTTCGAACGTGTGACGCCGCTCCCCCCGCCAGTCCTCGAGTCCATAGCCCACGAATCCCCGGAGATTCAACTCCCGAGACCAGATAGCGGTCAGGTCCAGCTTGGGAATCTCCGCCGCACAACCCAACATCACGACGGTTCCCCGGGGCGACGCGAAACGCAGGGCCTGGGTAAGGCTGGCCCGGCTCCCCACGCAATCGAAGATCAGAGGGAATCCCCCGCCCGCGAAGACCTCCTCACCGATGATGGGCATGTAGGCTCGGGCCCCCGAGTCCACCAGCGCAGACCGGGCCGGATCTCCGGGCTGGATAACGCTGCTGGCGCCGAATAGCGTGGCGAGTTCCGCCTCGTGCCTACGTTTGATCTGGGCCAGGATGGACCCGTCGAAGCCGGTCGCCCGAAGGGCCCAGATCGTCCCGAGGGCGATGGGACCGCTCCCGATGACCAGGACCTGATCCGTGGTCAGAGGCCCCGAATTCAAGACCGCATGCATTCCTATGGAAAGGGGCTCCGTGAGAACCGCGGTCCGGTCGTCCAGGCCTTCGGGGACCGGAAAGAGCTGATCCTCATGGGCCAACACCAACTCCCCCCAGCCTCCGGGCAGGTCACGGTGATAACCAATGGTCAGACCGGGAGATAGCGGACTCTGGCCGACTCGCACCTCTCCATCCTCTCCGGCCATTTCGCAGGTGCCGTGACGCCCGACGGAGCAGGATGGGCAGGGCGATGAGAACCCCCGCACCGTGCAGGCGATCATGGGGTCTACCGACACCCTTTGGCCCGGCTCCACCCGGGAAACCTCGGAGCCCACCGCCTCCACCGTGGCCAGGATCTCGTGCCCCAGAACCGCTGGGAAGGAACTGAACGGCTCGATGCTCGGACTCAGGGCGTACCCGATACTGCTGATGTCCGTCCCACAGATTCCGCAGGACACGACCCGCAACCTGACCCACCGTCCGCCGGGGAGATCCGGAAGGTCGACCTCGCCAAGGGCAAGAGCGGAGAGGCCACCGTACAGGGGAGCATCGGAGATCCGTCCCAGCGTACGGGCCAGCACGAATCCCCTCGCAGAAACGTCGAACCGAACCGCGCGCACGGCAGCTCCAGGGAGTGGGGGCCAGGGTCCCGAACCTTGTGCATCTCGGGGAACGACTCAGCTTAAGATGGGTGGTTTGCCGGGACCACCCCCATCACGTCCCAGGAGCGCATCCGCCGCATGAACGCCGTCATCGTCACAGGGTGCAGAACACCCTTCATCAGATCCCAGTCCGAGTTCAAGAAGCTCTCGGCCATCGATCTGGGCAAGGTCGCCGTCCGGGAGGCGGTCGCCCGGTCGGGCATCGATCCCCGGACGGTGGACCAACTCGTCTTCGGCACAGTGGTCCACGACGTCCAGGCCCCCAACATCGCCCGAGAAGTGGGGCTCGCCACCCTACCCGAGACGGTACCGGCGTGGACCGTGTCCCGAGCATGCGCCTCGTCCAATCAAGCCATCGCGGACGGCGTGAACCTCATCCGGACGGGATACGCCCACACGGTCGTGGCCGGCGGGAGCGAGTCCCTCACCCACATTCCCATCACCCTCACCGACCCTCTCGCCCAAGCCTTGATGGAAGCGTCCCGGTCCAGGACAGCCGGGGCCAGACTGCGCGCTTTCCGGCGTATTCGTCCCAGAGACCTGCTCCCCGTCGCCCCCCAGATCGCCGAGCCCACCACCGGTGAGACCATGGGGGCAGCCACGGAGAGAATGGCCAAGGAGAACGGGATCACCCGGGCGGATCAGGACGCATGGGCCCTGCGCTCCCATCGCCTGGCCCTGGCGGGCACCGGTGATGGCCGTCTCCTGGAGGAGGTGGCGCCCGTCTACCTGCCTCCCGAGTTCGAGCGGGTCGTGGACCGGGACAACGGACTCCGGTCCGACACCACCCTGGATGCCCTGAGCAAGCTCCGGCCCGTCTTCGATCGAAGGCACGGAAGCATCACCGCAGGCAACGCGTCGCCCCTGACGGACGGGGCCTCGGCGGTGGTCCTGATGTCGGAGGAGCGCGCAAAGGAAGAGGGCCTATCGCCCATCGCCCGGATCCGAAGCTACGCGTGGGCTGCGGTGGACCCGGGTGGCCAACTCCTCCAGGGACCCGCCTATGCCGCACCCATCGCTCTGGATCGGGCCGGGGTGGCCATGAGCGACATCGGGCTTTTGGAGATACACGAGGCATTTGCCGCCCAGGTCCTGAGCAACCTCCAGGCTCTGGGATCCCTGAAGTTCGCCGAAGCCGAGTTGGGACGTTCCCGGCCGGTCGGCCTTCCCCCCGAGGACCGGATCAACGTCATGGGCGGCTCGATCGCCATTGGCCACCCATTCGGCGCCACCGGAGGCAGGATCACCATGACCCTTGCCAACGAGATGCGCCGGAGGGACGTGGAACTCGGACTCCTCACCGTATGCGCGGCGGGCGGCATGGGCTTCGCCATGGTCCTGGAGAGGGTCTGACCCCTAGCGCCTTCCGGTACCGACCCGCAGGCCCAGGTAGAAGGCCCGCCCCGGGGCGGTGAAGCCGAACACCTCCTGGTAGGTCTCGTCCATGAGATTCTCTGCTCGAAGGGTCAGGATCGTCTCGGGCCGCCCGCCCCCCGGGGCGAGGACCCGCAGCTCCGCCCCTGCGCCCACCAGCCGGTAAGCCTCGAGTTCCACGGCCTGCGCGGGGAACTGGGAGAAGTCCCGATCGCTCCGGGTCCCCACGTAACGGGCGTCGGCCATCACGCTGTGGGGGCCCAGCCGCCAGGTCACGGCCAGGCTTCCCTGGTGTTTCGGCCGCCTCAGGAGGGGCTGGCCCTCCACGAACACGGCCCCCTCCCCCTCGTCGAATCCCGAGTCCAGGACTTCGGTACCGAGGTAGGTGTAGCCTACGCTCAGGTCCAGAGCGCGGAACGGCGCCGTGAGACCCACCTCGACCCCACGGGACGATGCTTTGGCCACGTTGTAGAAGTTCGGAGCATCGGGGAGAGCCGGCGTCCCCGTGTACTGGATCAGGTCTTCGAAGGTCTGGTCGAAGTAGGTCAGCGCGACGACCGCGAAGCCCAGGGTTTGATCCAGACCCACCTCCCAGGCCCTGGACTTCTCGGGTCGGAGGTCCGGGTTCCCAAGGGCGAAGACGCTGGTGGAGAACGCCTCGAAGAACGTGGGTTCCTTGAAACCGGTCCCGACGCTTCCCCGAAGGGCCGGGCCAGAGGTGAAAGGCCGGTAGGTTCCGCCCACCTGGATCGTGGTGAAGTCACCGAACTGCTCGTTGTCTTCGTATCGCAGACCCACATTCATGGAGCCCCGGCTCCACTCGCCCACAGCATGTGCGTATCCAGCCAGGTTGAGGCGCTCGTAGGTGTCGTCGCTCGAAGACGGTCCCCATTGGCTCCGGCTCTCGCTCGTCGAGCGCTGGTGCTCGGATTCGATCTCGGCTCCCCCGGTCACCACCACGTCGTCACCGGCAAACCAATGCGCCCGGACGTCACCGACCATGCGTCGGAACTCGTCGAGGCTGTAGAATCCGTAGGAACCCAGGGTATCGGCCGGGCTGTCCGGCCCGTCGTCGGTTCCACCGTCGAAATCGTAGAACGAAGCCTTTCCCTGGAGTTGGAGGGAACCGGACACGAAGCGGGAAGCATCAAGGCCGGCGGTCACCTCGTCGGCGAAGGTGTGGGAGTTCCGGTCCACGACATTCCCTGCGAAATCCGTGGGAAAGTGGTAGGCCCGGTCGGCGTAACGGCCGGTGACCTGAAGAAGCGTCAGGCTGTCGGGCCGGTGGCGGACGGTGCCGTTGAGCACCGTGTTGTGGAATTGGTTGTTGAACTCCAGGAGCCCATCCCCACTGGCCCGGTTGGCGGTCACCGCGAAGTCGGTCTTCTCGGAGCCGGCTCCCACGTCCACCCCCCAGTCCAAGCGTCCGAAGCTCCCACCGCTCAGCCTAGCCCCGACCTGGAGGGGCCCCCTTCCCCGCCGGGTGACCACGTGGATCACCCCACCGATGGCGTCCGATCCGAACAGGGCGCTGGACGGGCCGCGAACCACCTCGATGCGCTCGACGTCCTCCATGAGCAGGCCCGAGTAGTCGAACGACCCACCGTTCTGGTTCACCGGCACGCCATCCACCAGGACCTTGGTGTGATCGCTCTCGCTCCCCCGGAAGAAGAGAGACGTGACCGATCCGAAGGACCCGCTGCGCACCACGACCAACCCGGGGACCTCGCCCAGGGCCTGAGCGACGTGACTGATGCCTCGGGCCCGCAAATCCGAGCCTTCCAGCACCGTGACGTAGGACGCCACCGCGCTCAGGGGCCGAGGGACGGGGCTCGCGGTGATCACGAATCCTTCGAGGAGGACCGGGTCTTCCTGTGCCCGAGCGGCCCCGGGGAGGGCCGCTGCGACGGTCAACGCCATGGCCCCCACGCCGAGGCAGCGCAGGGAGGGGTGACCGGGGCGCCGAGAACACCGGCGGGAGAATCCAGGAACCGCGATCGGAATGGGTAACACGAGCCGTCTCCATCCAGGATAGCTCCTCCCCGCCCCTCTGGCCGGGAGGTGAGAATCGGCTGTGCAGTCCCAGGAAATGCGACGAACCCGTGCCCCCCCGCGGGGTCACCGGTCCAACTGCAAGGTGGATCAGGTCTACTGGCTCGAGGCCGCCCGACTCGCCTTCCCAGGGCTCTCCCCAGTGGCGTGAAGGAGTCGTCGTTCCGGAAGTTCCGGACCTCTCACAGTGGCGGGGCCGCGCCGGATTCGCACCGGCTTCCGAGATGATCCACCCGCCGTCTCAAATTGTGTTCTCATGGATAGCCGAGCGCCCAACGGCGGGCAAGGTCAGCAGGATGGACTCTCCCGGTCCTTCCGCAACTCCCGGTCCAACGCCTGCCTGACCTCGCGCCTTCGTTCGGCGGCCCGAAAGAGCGCTCGATCCTCCTCGGTCTCCAGCGTCAGAGGTCGAACGGGGGCCGGAGCCCCCTCGGCGTCGATGGCCACGAAGGTCAGATAACAGGTGTTGGTATGCCGACGCTTGCCCGTCAGGAGATTCTCCGCCTCCACGTGCACCCCGATCTCCATGGAGGTCCTCCCCACGTAGTTGACTCGGGCCTTGCAGATGAGGAGCTCGCCGGCGTAGATGGGCTCCTTGAAGTCCACACGATCGATGGAGACCGTCACCACCGGCCTTCCTGCGTGGCGCATGGCGGCTACGGCCGCGGCCCGGTCCACCTGGGACAGGAGTACACCACCAAAGATGTTGCCCAGGTTGTTCACGTGTTGGGGCATCATCAGTTCGGATACGTGAGACGCGCTCTGAGCCGGCGTCCGAGGCTCCATGTCCGGTTCCCGGGTCAGATCATGCATGTTCACTCCGGTTCGCTGGCAGATACCCGACCCGGCCCAGCCGAGACCCACCCCCCGCGGGCCAGGGCCACTTCGATACGCTCCCGGAGGCGCTGGGGGTTGCGGCTCCCCAGGTAGAGGGTCGGCCCCTCCTCCAGGGTGATGCGGGCAGCCTGGTTACCTCGAACCGTCCAAGCCCGTCGCCCGGGCCGCACACGAATCCCCCACCCACCGAACTCGGTGAGCGGCTTGTACCGAACGGCCTCCACCCTCCGAATCCTCTCCATCGGCACCGATTTCCGAAAAAGCCCCAGGCTCCCGAACGCAATCCGGATTTCCGAGGGTAGAACGCCGATGGTGAGCTTCCCGAAGAGTGCCCAGACCACCAGGGGAGCACCCAGGAGGAGCCCCACGACCCCAGCCATCTCCCCCACGGAAAAACCACCCAGTCCGTCCGTGGTGGTCAGAGAGTCCCCGGCCACGGACCAGGCAGCCGCCCCCATGGCGCTCAGGAAGATCACCCAGGTCCACCAGGGCCAGGTATCGGATTCGGAATAGATAGTCTCACGCATGCGCACGGCTCCTCTCAGGGCGAGTGTACCCGCGAACGCCATGGCTTGCCATACCCGAAGGTGAAAAACAGGTTCTCACGACCCACACCAACCAGGGAGCCCGAGTGGATCAAGAACAGGAGATGTCCGCGGGAGGAGCCGGCGCGGCGGGACGCTGGGGACTTTGGATCGGCTTGGCCGGGTTCTTGACGATCCTCGCGCTCCCCGCCCCGAACGGGCTCGAACCTGGGGGCTGGCGCACAGCGGCAGTGGCCATGCTCATGGCCGTCTGGTGGGTCACCGAGGCCATCCCCATCCCGGCAACCGCCCTCATTCCCGTCGTCCTGTTCCCTACGCTGGGCATCCTGGACATGCCGGACGCCGCGGCGCCCTATGCTCAGGAGATCATCTTCCTGTTCATGGGTGGTTTCTTCATCGCCATGGCCATGGAGCGGTGGGGACTCCATCGAAGGATCGCCCTGGCCATCGTGGCGACCGTGGGGACGAGTCCCCGTCGGATCATTCTCGGGTTCATGATCGGGACGGCCTTCCTTTCCATGTGGATCTCCAACACGGCCACCGCCACCATGATGCTTCCCATCGCCCTGGCGGTGGGTGAGATGTTCCGGCCCAAAAAGCAGGAGGGCCGGTACAATTTCGGCGTGGCCCTCATGCTCGGGATCGCCTACGCTGCATCTATCGGAGGGGTGGCGACCCTGATCGGCACTCCACCCAACGCGATCCTGGCCGGCGCCGCCGACGAGTTGCTGGGTGTCCAGATCGGCTTCTTGGAGTGGATGGGCGTGGGGTTGCCCGTGACCATCGTATTCTTGCCCGTGGCCTGGCTGATCCTGACCCGGGTGATCTATCCCCCCGGCGAGATCTCGGGGGATGCCGGGACGCTCCTGGCCGGCGAGCGGGCGCGGCTTGGCCGGATGTCGGCCGGAGAGCGGATCGTGGCGGTGGTCTTCGTCCTCGCTGCTGCGGCGTGGGTCCTTCGGTCCCCCAAGTCTTTCGGGACAGTAACTATCCCGGGTATCCAAACCCTGGCGCCCTGGGTGCGGGACTCCACCATCGCCATGGGCGCAGCCCTCATTCTCTTCCTGACCCCGGTAGATCGACGCACGGGCGTCAAAGCTCTGGACTGGGAGACAGCCCGCAGGATTCCCTGGGGCGTGCTCATCCTGGTCGGGGGTGGCCTGAGCCTGGCGCGGGCCATGGACCACAGCGGGCTCGCGTCCTGGATCGGAGGCGGAGTGGTGTCCCTCTCCTCCCTTCCCACCTGGGTCATCCTGGGCGGGGTGGCGGCCCTCTTCGTCTTCCTGACCGAAGTGACTTCCAACGCTGCGACCACGACCATGGCCATGCCCGTCATGGTCGGTGCCGCCGTGGGCCTGGGGCTCCCTCCCCTGACCCTCATGGCCACCGCCGCCGTGGCCGCATCCATGGCCTTCATGCTTCCGGTCGCCACACCACCCAACGCCATCGTGTTCGGCTCAGGAATGGTCACGATCCCAGAGATGACCAGGGCCGGCCTCATCCTGAACATCTGCGCCATCGTTCTGACCACAGTGATCGCCACGCTTCTGGTACCCCTCTTGCTCATCTCGTGAGTCGGATCCCGTCCGGCGACCGTTCGGTTGGAGACACCCTTGGAAAGACCTCTAGAGACCCCTGCCCCGCCGACCTCCTCGGTCTGGAAGCGCTATCAGGCGTTCCTCGAGGCTGAGCCCCAGATCGTCCTGGAGTGGCACGACCCGATGACCGCCGCCCACGGCTGGCTGGTCATCAACTCGCTCCGGGGAGGCGCGGCGGGGGGAGGGACCCGGATGCGTCCCGGGCTCACCCGGGATGAGGTGACGTTCCTGGCCAAGACCATGGAGCTCAAGTTCGCCTTCTCCGGCCCGCCCATCGGCGGAGCCAAGTCGGGCATCAACTTCGATCCCGCGGATCCTGACCGAGGAGGCGTACTGGATCGATGGTTCGCAGCGATCGCGCCCTTCCTGAGCACCTGCTACGGAACGGGCGGGGACGTGAACGTGGACGAGCGGGCCGATATCGCTCCCAGGTGTGCCGCTCTGGGCCTGCGCCATCACCAGGAGGGGACGGTGCGCGGCCACATGAAGCCGGCGGACGACGGAGAGCTGGATCGACTCCTCACCCAACTCCGTACCGACGTCATCTCGCCTGTGACCGGACCTCCCTTCGGCGTGGACGGCATGGCGTTGTCGGTTTCCGACCTGGCTACTGGATTCGCCACCGCCGCTGCGGCCCTCCACCTGCTCTCCCGCCGGGGGATCGCGGCGGAGAGTCAGCGGGCCATCGTGGAGGGCTTCGGCAACGTGGGCGGCGCCTGCGCCCTATTTCTCGCTAGAGCGGGGGTGCGCATCGTGGGCCTGCTGGACGCCCAGGGCGGACTCGCCGCCCCGGACGGTTTGGGTTCTCACGAAATGGAGGATCTGTTTCGGCGACGCAGACACGGGCTGATCCCCGAGCATCCTGGACACCTCGGGCCGGAGGAAGCGAAGCGGATCGACGAGATCCCCGCCGATCTGTTCATTCCGGCAGCGATTTCAGGCAACCTGACTGCCGAGCGCCTGGACCGGTTGGAGGCCGCCGGCG
Source organism: Gemmatimonadota bacterium (assembly GCA_039591855.1). Classification (GTDB taxonomy): domain Bacteria; phylum Gemmatimonadota; class Gemmatimonadetes; order Longimicrobiales; family Gaopeijiaceae; genus JBDHCV01. The sequence continues at coordinate 228,108 of JBDHCV010000004.1, forward strand.
TCGAATCCATCGTGTGCGGAGCCAACCAGCCATTCCGGGAGGGGCGCCTGGGAAGCACCCTCCTCCAGGAAGCCGCGGACCGCAGGTTCGAGGTGATTCCGGACGTCATCGGCAGCATGGGCATGGCTCGGACATTCAGCTACCTCATGGGCCCGAGCCCGGATCTGGATCCTGGTCGAGTCCTGGAATCGGTCGGTGAGGAGATGCGGGTGGCCGTAGATGAGATCCTGGCCATCGTGGGATCATCGAGGCGGGGCCTGATGGCCGCCACCCTCCTTCTTGCCCTGGACAGAGTCGGAGCCTGATCCGACTCAGGCCCGGGGGAGTTCTCCCAGGGCCCGTGCCACCTCCACACGAACCATCTCCCGACGCCAATCGGGATCCACGATCATGTTCTCCAGCGGATGGCATTGAGCGTGGGCCCGGTCCGCCAGAGCCTCGATGAGCTCCTGATCCAGGAGACTCCCCACGGCCAGCTCCGTCCACCCCGTCAGATCCCGAGGTCGGGCTCCCAGACCGGAGACCACCCCCGACATGGTCCCAACCGTCCCGTCTTCCCGGAACGTCGCACCCACGGCGATGGAGAGGAGTGGGAAGTCGATGGCCCCTCGCACCCGGAGCTTTCGGTAGGCGGTAGCGAGGGAGGCCGAGGGAGCGGGGACCCGAACCCTGGTGAGAATCTCTCCCGGTTCCCTGACGGTGTTGCGGATCCCGTCCGTCACGAAGAAGTCTCGGACCGGGACTTGGCGAGTGCCGGCGGGCCCCGAGAGCTCCACCTCAGCGCCCAGGACCATCAGGACGGGCGGCGTGTCCGCCGAGTGGGCGGCGACACACTTCTTCCCCACCCGTGTGACATGGCAGACCGACCCGTCCTTCTTGAGGCAGCAGCCCAGGGCCTTCCGCCAGAACTCGGTCTGGTTGTAGTAGGTGCAACGGGTGTCGAGGCAGAGGTTCCCGCCCAGGGTAGCCGAGTTCCGAATCTGAGGTCCCGCTACGAGGCCCGCCGCCCTGGCCAAGCTCGGAAGTCTCAGTCGGACCACAGGATGGGTGGATAGGGCCGACAGAGTCTCCAGTGCCCCGATGTCGATCCAGCCCTTGCGTTCCTCCACCCCCGTGAGCTCGGGCAAGCCCCGGAGCGAGATCAGGTGGGACGGTTCGAACAGACGGTGCTTCATGTTGGGGACGAGGTCGGTCCCGCCCGCGATGACCATCGCCTCCTCACCGTGGCGATCCAGGAGTTCCCGGGCCTCGTCCAGGGAGTCGGGCCGATGGTAGCGGAAGGGGGGGAGTCTGAGCACCCTAGTCCTCCTGCCCCGTAGGCCGTGCGGTCCCGCCCGGCTCGGACCCGTTCCCTCGCGTCACCCCCGCTCCATCCAGGGGCCGGGCAACCATGATCCCGTCTTGACCAGGGATTCCCTTGATCCGATCGGCCAGGGGGACCGCGCTAAGCTGGACCTCCTCGCCCACCAGGGGGGCATGAAGGAGGTGGACCCGCCCGTTCACCCGGACCGCGATCCCCGTGTGGGCGACGTCGAGGCCTTCGATCGCGCTGGTGGCGGCGATGATATCCCCAGCCTGGATTCCGGCCTCCACCCCCTGGATGCGATCCTCGGGGATGCGGAAGCGTGGCCGCGCCGACTCCCTGGCCTCCATGGCGACGACCGCGGTGAGGACGTCGGGATCCGCGAGTTGCCGGTATGCCTCCGGGTGGGTGGACATGAAATCCACCGGGCCAGGATAGGCGTCTCCACCCAGTTCCGCGGTAAGATCATGAACCCGCCCCCGCTCGTGGTTGTCTCTGATCCACTCGCTGAAGTAGTGGAGACGGCTGGGATAGCCATCCAGTTCCCCGCCCCGATAGCGGCGGGCCTCGAGGGCCCTGGCGAAGCGAGCTTCCAGGCGTGCGGCATCCGCCTCGGGGTCCACCGACGGATCCCTGATCAGCTCGGTGAGGGCCGCGACGGTTTCCACGAAGGTGACGCAATCCAACTCCCTGAGATTCACCACCACCCGCTCCTCCCCTGGTGCCTCCAGGGTCCCGGGCCGATAGGGCGTTCCGAGGAAGGTGAGGCCAAGGCTCGCCATGGCCTCGCCCACCGCCAGGGTGTCCAGCCCCTCCTCCCTTCCCCACACGACCTTGGCCCGGATGATGGAGGCGTCTTCAGGGGTGGCCGAGTAGACAACGGTGTCCCGGGCCGGGCCCGCGTCCGCGCCGGGTACCGGGTCGGCGCAGCCCGCCAGCGCCGCCAGGAGGAGCAGCCCGGTCACCACCCCTCGCCCTCGTCTGAGGGCCCTCCAGACCCGGGGCGCCGAGAAGGGAAGCCGATCCATGCGGACGCCCACCGCGTCGTATATGGCATTCGCGATGGCAGGAATGGAGGGATGGAGGGGCCCCTCACCCGCCTCCTTGGCCCCGTAGGGACCCTCGGGATCGATGGACTCCACGATGAGGGACTCCAGCTCCGGCGTGTCCAGGGATGTGGGAATCCGATAGTCCAGAAGCGATGGGGCGTTGTGCAGGCCGGCCCGTCCCTGCTCCGAACCCTTGAAGACGTGCTCCTCCATGAGGGCCTCGGCAAATCCCATGTAGGCAGACCCCTCCATCTGGCCCTCCACCAGCACCGGGTTCAGTGCCCTGCCGCAATCGTGGGCGACCCAGATCTTGTCCACCGTGACCACACCGGTCTCCTCGTCCACTTCGACCTCGGCCACATGGGCGGTGAACGAGTAGGCCGGAGAGGCGCCGATGGTACCGCCACGGTAGTCTCCGTGCACGTCCTTGGGCGTATTGTACCAGCCGGTGGCTCCCAGCGTCCCGAATCGGGTCTCGGCCAATTGGAACGCCTCGTCCACTGGGATCTGTCGCTCCGTATCCGGTCCGTAGAGCGCCCGTCCCCCGGCGAGCAAGACCTGGGCGGGCCGACAGCCCCAGTGCTCCGCCACCGCCTCCTGGACCTTGCGCCGGAGCTTGCGCGCCGCGTCGATGCAGGCGTTCCCCAGCATGAAGGTGACCCGCGACGAGTAGGCTCCCAGGTCCACCGGCGTGAAGTCCGTGTCGCCCCGGAGGACCCGAACGTACTCCAGGGGAACCCCCAGCTCTTCAGCGGCGACGTAGGCCACCATGGAGTCACACCCCTGTCCGATCTCCGAGGCCCCGCTGAACACGGCGACCCTTCCCGAGCGATCCAGTTGGATCTGGATGGCGGACTGGGGCATGTCGTTGGGATAGATGGGGTAGTTGGTGCCGGAGATGTAGCAGGACCCCGCGACGCCCACGCCTCTGCCCATTGGGAGCTTTCTGAACTTCTCCTTCCAGTCGCTGGCACGCTCCACGGCCTCGAGACACTCGAGGAACCCGTTCGAGGTGACCCGGAGTTCGTTCACCGTGCGCCGATGGGCCCCCATGAAGTTCCGGCGCCGGAACTCGATGGGATCCAGCTCCAGCTTCTCGGCGAGCTTGTCCAGTTGGACCTCGAACGCGAAACGGGGCTGGACCGATCCATGTCCACGCTTGGGTCCGCACGCAGGTTTGTTCGTATAGACCCGGGTGGAGTCGAATCGGTAAGCGGGAATGTGGTAGGGGGCCGCCAGGAGTTGGCCCGAGTAGTAGGTCGTGACGAGCCCGAAGGAAGCATAGGCACCGCCGTCCAGGACGATGCGCGCATCGACCCCGGTGAGCATGCCGTCCCGGGTGGCCCCGGTGACGTAATGCATATCGAAGGGATGCCGTCCACGGTGCGCGTAAAAGACCTCCTCACGGGTGTAGAGGATCTTGACCGGACGGCCGGTGAGCATGGCGAGCTTGGCCACGCAGAATTCCAGGTCGAAAGGCTCGGACTTCCCGCCGAACGCGCCACCCACCAGAGGCTGGAGCACCCGGACCCTCGCCGGATCCAAATCCAGGACCCGGGCCAGTTCTCGGTGGAGGTAGTGGGGAACCTGCGTGGCGGACCAGACGGTGAGCTTCCCCGTGCCGTCGAACTGTCCGATGGCGCAATGAGGCTCTATGGGAGTGTGGGTCGTGCCTTCGAAGAAGTAGTCGCCCTCCACGGTCACGTCCGACCCCGCCAGGGCGGAATCCACGTCTCCGAACTCCAACTCCACCCTCTTGGTGACGTTTCCGTTGCGCCCCTCCTTCCGAGCCGGGTGGATGAAGGGAGCGTCGTCCGACCCGTTAGCTCCCAGGGCATCTTCCGGAGTCAGGAACGCCGGCAGTTCCTCATACTCGACCCGTATGGCCTCCAGGGCCTGGTTCGCGGTGTCCTCGTCCACCGCCGCCACCGCCGCCACGCCGTCCCCGATGTAGCGCACCCTTTCCACACAGAGGGGATACTCGTCCGGGGTCCACGGGATGATCCCGTAGCGGACCGGCAGGTCCTTGCCGCTGATGGCGGCGTGGACCCCTGGGATGGCGAGGGCCGCCTCCAGATCGATGGAGACGATACGGGCGTGAGGATGGGGACTCCGGAGGATCTTCCCGTGAAGCATCCCGGGGAGCGCGATATCGTCGGTGTAGCGCGCCTCGCCGGTGGACTTGGCCAGGCCGTCGATCTTCCGCTGCGGCTTACCGATCAAGTGTTGTTCCGACTTGGCCTTGGCTCGATCGCTCATTACGGCTCGATCCTGTCCGGATCCACGGCGGCCCACACGGCCTCATAGATCTTCGTGTAGCCGGTACAGCGGCACAGATTCCCGGAGAGCGCCTCCTTGATCTCGGGAAGGTCCGGGGCGGGGGTCTCTGCGAGGAGCGCCGAAAGCGAGCAGAGGATTCCGGGGGTGCAGAATCCGCACTGAGCGGCCCCCATGAGGTCGAATGCGTTCTGGAGCGGGCTGGGATGGCCCTGGGCGGCGAGCCCCTCGACCGTCACCACTTCCCGTCCCTCCACCTCCCACACCGGCGTAATGCAACTCAGCGTGGGCCGTCCGTCCACGAGCACGGTACAGGCACCGCAGTCCCCCTTGTCGCACCCCTGCTTGGACCCGGTGAGGCCCAGGGCGTACCGAAGGGTCTCCAGGAGCGTGTAGTGTTCGGGAACGCCGGCGGGCCGCCGGTCCCCGTTTACGTGCAGTTGGACGATTCGCATGGACGGTCGGGACACTCTTGGATAGGATTGGCGATCCAACATGAAGCTTCCCGAAGGCCCCGGGCAACCGGGAACAACCTGAGCCGACCCGGGGGTATCTCGGTCGGTAGTATCAAATGACCTGGCTTCGAGCCTGGCCCGCCAACCGAGCAGGAGATCGTAATGCCATACCCCGAGATGATGGTGGCCCCCATGCGGGAGGACCTGGTCCGCGTGGGGTTCCAGGAGTTGAAGACACCCGACCAGGTGGATGCGTTCCTCGACGGGGAGCGACGCAGCGTGATGCTGGTGGTGAACTCCATCTGCGGATGTGCAGCGGGTTCCATGCGGCCCGCAGTGGGAATGGCGCTGCAGGATTCAGACATCCGTCCGGAGGTGCTGACCACCGTCTTCGCCGGCCAGGATCTGGACGCCACAGCCCGTGCCCGGGAATTCATCACCGGGTATCCGCCGTCGTCGCCTTCGGTAGCGATCCTCAAGGACGGAGATCTGGTCTACATGATGGAGCGGCACCAGATCGAAGGCCGATCGCCTTACGAGATCGCGGACGACTTGAAGGCGGCATTCAAGGCCCACTGCACCTGAGCCTCCCGGCCGTTCCTCAGAGGATGGTCTTCCCGAAGGCGCTGGCGATGAGTTCCACCCCGAGCTCCGCCGTACGCCCGCGGTCGTCGAGCACGGGATTCAACTCCACCATCTCGAAGGAGACCATGGCGCCGCAGGTCCATGCCTTCTCCGCTACCAGGTGGGCCTCGCGATAGGTCAGCCCGCCGGCCACCGGCGTCCCCACTCCAGGGGCCGCCATGGGGTCGATGCTGTCCAGATCGAACGAGAGGTGGAATCCGGCTGTACCGGTCGTGGCCCGCTCGAGCGCTTCGGACATGCAGGTCGCAACGCCCCGTTCATCCACCTCGTTCATGGTGAAGACCCGCACTCCCAGAGACCGGACCAACTCCTTCTCCCGGTCATCGATCTGCCGGGCTCCGATCACGCTCACGTGCTCAGGAGCGACGGCGGGAGATCGCTGGGCCACAGACTTGAGGACCTCCGGACCGTGGCCCATCAGGAGCGCCAGCGGCATCCCATGGACGTTTCCCGAGGGGCTGGTCTCCGGAGTGTTCATGTCGGTGTGGGCGTCGACCCAGATCAGTCCGATGGGACGGTCGCTGCGCCGGTAGTGATCGGCCACGGCAGCGACGGACCCGATGGAAAGAGCATGGTCACCGCCCAGGATCAAGGGAAGGCAACCGGCCCCCAGACCCTCGGACACCATTCCATAGGTGTCCCTGCAGACCTCCGCGACCTCGGGTAGGAATCGGGCCGACGACGGGCCGGAGTCCACCGACTCCGGTCCGGCAGCGTTTACGGTGCCGATCTCCCGGACCCGATGACCCAACGCCTCCAGAGCTGGGCGCAACCCCGCGATGCGAAGTCCGGACGGCCCCATGTCCACCCCGCGCCGCCCAGCCCCCAGGTCCATGGAAACCGACACCAGCGCGACGTCCCGGCTGCGATCTGCAGAAGTCACGGTCACGAGCCTATCTCCCCCGCAGTCGCTGGCGGATCTCCTTGCGAGCCAGTTTGCGACGGCGCTTGGCCTCACGACCGGTTTCGCCGTGATCCCGCATGGTCACCTCCACGGCCCCCATCATGGCCACGCCTCCCACACGGAGGATGGGCTTGGCCGGATCGATGACGCCCGTCAGGTCATCGGAGGCATCGAACGAGCCCATGATCCCCACGCCGTTCACCTCCACCTGGAGCCCGGGCGGAACGATGATGTCGATCCCCCCCATGATGGAAACCGCCGTCACCTCGGTCACGCCCGGACCGAACCGAGCTTCTCGGAAGTCCAACTCCGCTCCGCCCTGGACAGCGGTCACCACCGTCTGGCGCGCCGGGGTCCACTGCCCTGTGCGCTTGGGCCCGGACCAGACCGCGACGATCCACTGGCGTTCCTTCACAACCTCCGGAGGCACCATCATCGGTCCCGGCGCCGCAGTCGCGGGAAGAGGGGGAGGCCGGCGATGGGTCGTGGCCGGGAGGGTCTCCACCGGCTCCGGAACGAGAGCTCCCTGATCAGGCAGCCCGGCCAGCGCAGCCCGGACCTGGTCCAGTGAATCCGCGGCGTTGACCTGGTCCACCCGTCGCTCGAACTCCTCCATGGAAATCCGATCGGCAGCAAAGTGCTCGCACAGCGCGTCGATGGCCGCCTGTCGCTCCAATTCGCCCTCCAGTGTCCCCTAGTCGTCCACTCGCTCGAACACCACCTCACCATCCACGATGGTCAGGTCCACCCGGACGCCCTCGATCTCTGCGGGGCCGAGCCCCAGGATGTCCCGATGGAAGACGGCGATGTCAGCGAGCATCCCCGGCTCCAGGCGCCCCACGCGACCCTCAGCATAACCCGCGTAGGCACTCCCTGCGGTGTAAGCCTCCAGGGCCTCCTCGACGGTGATGCGCTCCTCGGGCACCCAGCCCATGGGGTTGAGCCCGTCCAGGGTCCGCCGCGTGGCCGCCCCATACATACCGAGGACCGGGCTGAGGGGTGCCACCGTCCAGTCGGAACCGAATGCCACCGGCGCTCCGGAGTCCAGCAGGGATCGGAAGGCGTACGTGGTCTCCAGCCTCTCCGACCCAATCCGCTTCTCAGCCCACCGCCCGTCGTCGATGGCATGGTAGGGCTGCATCGATGGGATCACCCCCTCCGTCCCGAATCGGGCGATCGCCTCTCGGGACAGGTGCTGGGCGTGCTCGATCCTGAACCGCCGGTCTCGATCACCATTCTGCTCCCGGGCATCGCGATACACGTCCAGAAGCCAATCGTTGGCCCGGTCGCCGATGGCGTGGGTGATGACGTGGAGGCCGGCCCGATCGGCATCGAGAATGTCGCGCCGGAGCTGGACCGTATCGGTGGTCAGCAGGCCGCTGGTCTCCGGCTCGTCAGCGTAGGGCTCGTAGAACCAGGCCGTGGTCGATCCCAGCGACCCGTCCACGAACGCTTTGAGTCCACCCCACCACAGGCGATCGTCACCTCGACCCTCGTCGCCCACGAACGCACGCAGCCGCTCCGCCGTGGCCATGGGCACCACCGAATAGACCCGGAGGGGGAGTTGCCCTCGCCCATGCGCCCTGCGGTATGCAGCGAGATGATCCCAAGTCCCCATATCGTGGACCTGGGTCACCCCGAGGGAGAGGGCATGAGCAGCGGCCGCCTCGACGGCCTGGTCCAGCTCGGCTTCGGACCGGCGTGGCATGACCGCGAAGACCAGTGACATGGCCTCATCCTTCAGAACGCCCTCCGGTGCCCCTGTGGAGGGATGCCGAACGATCGCCCCTCCCGCTGGGTCGGGCGTGTTCGCGTCGATGCCTGCCATCTCCAGGGCAAGGCGGTTCGCCAGGGCCATGTGGCCATCCAGCCGACTCACGAACACGGGATGCTCGGGCACAGCTTCGTCGAGCCACTCCGCCTCGGGAAGCTGCCCGCCCCAGGCTTCGTGATCCCAATCTCCACCCGTGATCCAGGTCCCAGCCGGAATCGTCGAGGCGAAATCGCCAATCCTGCGCACGAACTCCGCCGGAGAATCGGCATCCCTGAGATCCACGCTGGAGAGCTGAAACCCCCCGGACACGAAGTGGGTGTGGGCGTCGATGATGCCCGGAGTGGCGAGACGGCCCTCCAGATCCACCACGCGGGTGTCCCGAGTCCGCAACCGGTCGATCTCCTCGACCCCTCCCACCGCCAGCACCCGACGACCGGAGATCGCCATGGCCTCCACGGGCCCCGAGCCGGCGACGCCCGTCCACACGACCCCATTCGTGAGGATCAGGTCAGCGGTTGGCATGTCCCCTCCCTGGCATGATCCTAGCAACCCCGCTGCGATGAGGCCGGTCGTGACAATCCATGGGCGTCTCGCCACCATAGTCAACGGCCTCGAGAGGTGATTCCATGGCGGTGGTCCCGGGGGACCGGGCCGCCCCGGAGGGAGGGTACTCCAGTGTCATGCGAGTTGGCCAGTCCGACGACGACGCAGGCGATGCGGCGGGGTGTCGAACATGGACCAGTGGACGCGGAAGTGGAGGCGATGCCCAGGCACAGGCCTGGGATCCTGCGGCGGCTGACGCTGGCGGCCATGCTGGTCGGCGCGGGCCTGCCGCTGAGTTGTGCCACGGGCTCCACCGGGTCCTCGGGCGGATCGAACCGGGCGCGGAATGAAATCACCCGGGAAGAGCTGGCCGCCATCGAAGAGACCGAGGACATCTCGGCCTACGATGCGATCCGAAGGCTCCACCCACAGTGGCTGGAGGGACGGGGCACCGTCTCTTTCCGGATCGCGGCCGAGGTGCAGGTTCATTTCAACGGCGCCAGGATCGGCTCCGTGGACGAACTCCGGAGGATCCGGACGGCTGAGGTCCAGTACATCGAGCATTTGGAGGGCCCTCAGGCCACCCAGCGATATGGGACGGGTTACGAGCGGGGGCTCATCCTGATCTTCGGGAGGGCCGGCACCTAAAGGGCTGGCACCCACAGGGCCGGGCGGGCATCGGAGAGGCTAGCCGGACAGGAAGGCCCTGCTGAAGCGGGTGAGGACCCGGGTGGCTCGCCGGATCTCCTCCACATCCACCCATTCGTCCGCCGAGTGGGCCTGGGCGATGGACCCCGGTCCGAAGCAGACCGCAGGAATCCCCACCTCGTTCAGCAGCGCTGCGTCTACCCATGCGGTCATCCCTTCGACCGCGGGAGCCTCGCCTTCGGCCTGAAGCGCGCCGAGTAACCCTTCCACCACCGGGTGACTCTCGGGGACTTCGGTTCCGGGCCGGGTCAAGCCCATGCGGATCTCGACCCGGAGTCCCGGCCGCTCTCGCTCCACCCCGTCCAACAGGCCCTCCAACTCCCCCCGGACCGTTTCCGTTCCCTCGCCGGGCAGAGTCCTACGCTCGATGACCAGGATGCACCCCTCTGGGTATACGGAAGGTGCGCTCCCTCCCCGGATGGTCCCCGCGTGAAGGGAGCCATGGACGAGCAGGGGATGAGGCATACGAAGAGTGAGTTCCGTCCCGAACGCCTCAAGAGCCCCGAGGAAGGCGGCGGCGTCCATGATGGCGTCTCTGCCCTCGTCCGGTCGCGAGCCATGCGCTGCCTTCCCCCTGAACACCAGCTCCGCCCAGACGAAACCCTTGTTCGCCGGCATGACCGCCAGCGACGTAGGCTCGCACACGATGGCGGCGTCGGCCTCGAGGCCACTGGCGATGACCGCCTGCATACCCAGGGAGGCGTGCTCCTCGTCGGCGGTAAGGGCGACGATCAGCGTCCCAGCGTGGCCACCCCGTGTGAGGTCTTCCGCCGTGGCCAGGATGGTCGCCACGCCCGCCTTCATGTCGCAGGCCCCTCGACCGAAGAGGCGATCCTCCTCCACCATCCCGGAGAACGGGTCGCCTTGCATCTCAGCGACCCCCACGGTGTCCAGGTGACCATTGAGGAGCAGAGTCCTCCCCGGCGTCCCCGACCGACTCGTCGCGACGACGTTGAAGCGCCCCGGGGCAACCTCGAGCAACTCCGCCTGGAGGCCCCAGTCGGAGAGCCAGCCGGCGGTGAGCCGGGCGACCCCGGCCTCCCCTGCCCCCCCCTCCTCCAGGATCGGGTTCACGGAGGGCTCCCGGACCAGGGCGCGGGTGAGTGCGACAGGATCGGCCGATGGCATGTTCTGAGACCCGGCGGACGAATTGGGCATGATCGAGGTCCCTGCTGGTTCCGAGCGACAAATTTCCTGGAAGGGTACCAGTGTGCCCACCATCCCGCACCGCCTGCCTCATGCGGGAGGGGTCCCGCACGCCCGGGTGGCGGATGAACTTCCTGCGTTTCGGGGGTTTGGACCCGGGTGGCCGGACCACGCCCCCGGGTCGGCACGGTTCCTGCCCATTAACTTCAGTTAGAGAGTCAAATGAGCCCCGTCGGGAGGAGGTCCTCGATGAAGATCATCGCAAAAGCAGTCCTCAGCGCAGTCGCGGTGGCCGCGGGTCTCTTTGCCGTCAGGGCCCATCGGGACGCGCCTCCCGAGGGTTTGAGGGAGGCAGAGACACGTGTGGAGCCGGTGCAACAAGTCGTGGACCTGGATCGTCTCCGGGAACTCGGAATCTAGGGGCCCGGTCAGCCTCGGGGCTCCGAAAGGGGCCTCTGGAAATGAACTTGAAACAGGGGCGGGACGGCACAATCAAGCCGTCCCGCCCCTCTCTTGTATCCCTGCTCCGCTGTAGCCGTGAAGCCGGGGGCCCCCGCCGAGGTCCACCGGCGGTTCAGTCCGAGCCGTCAGCCCTCGAAGTGGACGCGGTTCTTCTCGATGTAGGTGGTCCATTCCGGCGGGACGTCGGTGTCGGGGAAGATCGCCTGTACCGGACACTCCGGCTCGCACGCCCCGCAGTCGATGCATTCATCGGGATGTATGTAGAACTGGTCGTCTCCGTCATAGATGCAGTCGACAGGGCAGACCTCCACGCAGCTGCCGTCTTTGGTGTCGAGACAGGGCTCGGCGATGATGTATGTCATCCGTCCTCCGAATGGTCTGTATTCCCGGCCGCTTGCCCGGCGACCCCGCTAACAATGCCCAGCCTGCGATGGGGTGGCAAGGCTGTCGGAAGCCCTGGGTCAGAGCAGCCGTTTCCTGAAGTGCCGACCCCAGTGTTCGAACCTCGCGGCCAGGGGAGGTGAGACTCTTCCGGCCACGGGATGATAGGCGCGTTCCACCTGGGAGAGAACCTCTCCCATCACGACAGGATCCTCCCCCAGGTGTGCGTGCCGTGCGTGATCCAGGGCCTCTGCCAGGACACCAATGGCCACGGGCCCATCCAGGTCCAGAAGCACCTCCTTGATCTGGCCGGGCGACATGGATCCCCGGGGGAGGGCCGCCCTCACCGCCACGATCTCCGCTCCGCAGGCGGCACGCACGGATTCATCGGCCGGCGCCAGGTCCCCGCGCAATGAGTCGAAAACGATCACGGTCTCCAGCGTCCGGGCATCCAGAACGCCTCCGTCCGTCATGGCCACCAGCGCCGACCGCCCTGGATGAAGGTAGTCGGGGTCATGGTCGTCAGGGACGGCGCGGTCCCGAACCGCCATGGCCAGATCGTGGGCGATCAGGATGCGGGACAGGGCGTCCGGATCAACCCCGAGGGCCCGGGCCTCCCGGACGAGGCGCGCACCCATGGCCCGGCCCCGCGCCCGCTCCAAGGCGTCGACCGCTTCGGTCAAACCGGCTCCCCGCGCCAGACCACGTCTTCTTGCCCGACTCGATGGTTCTCGAGTCGGGACCAGGCAAAGAGCAGGTCTGACAACCGGTTCAAGAAGACCACGTTCTCGGGGGCCCCATCCCCCTGACCGTCCAACTGCACCACCGCCCGCTCCGCCCGCCTGCAGACCGTTCGCGCCACGTGGAGGGCGGCCGCACCCGCCGAACCCCCGGGCAGGACGAAATTGCGCAGCGGGGGGAGCGGCTCCATCGCCTCGTCGATCCAACGCTCCATCTCCTGCACGCGTCCGGCCGGAAGCTCCGGGAGGGACGGTGCGGGACGGCCACCCTCCGGTGGCGGGCTCGCGAGAATCGAGCCCATGACGAACATGTCGCTCTGCAGGAGCTCCAGCCGCTCCCGTATCCCCCGGTCGGAGACCTGCGTCGCCGCCCAACCCAGTTGGGCATTCAGTTCGTCCACCGTTCCGTACGCCTCCACCCGAGGATGGTCTTTGGACACCCGGCCACCACCGTAGAGGGCCGTCTGGCCGCGGTCGCCGGTTCTCGTGTAGATCTTCATCATCCGTTCCTGGGGGGATTCCGGTCAGGGGAGTGCGTAAACTTTGGTCAGACTGTATCTTAAGCGTGCACGAGCGCGGTCAGCGGAATCGAACCAAGCGACGGACCGCCTGAGCCTTCTCGAGGATGGAGATCGGGGACTCGCCATCGTCGGGGGCGGCCTGTTCCAGGGGAACCAGCATGAGATCCCGGAGATCCAGGAGGACCTCCATGTGGAGCTGCTCCCGTTGGAACTCCAGGTCCAGGCGGGACATCTCTTCACGATCCCCGGCGGCCTCGGCTCGCGCGTAGGCCTCTCGGTACATGGATTCGAGGTTGTCGATGATGCGCTGCCGTTCTCGCATAGTGTCCGATCCTGAACGAGTCGCCCGCCCGATCCAGCAGGCCTATTCTCCCACATACCCCGGGGCCGGATCAAGGATCTCGGCCGGGGGGTCAGTCCTGGAGGGGACATCATGACAGTCAAGACCGACGACGGCGGCGTGGTCGACACCGCCAACGAGATGTACTGGGAAAGCTCGGCCAGCGTGAATCACATCGCGGAGCGACTGGATCTTTCCAAGGGATCCCTCTACTCCATGATCCGCCCGCTTTCCGCGGAGGTTCCCTGCCCCGCGTGCGGCTCCGAGATGGCCTACCCCAACCGGACCGCTCTCGAGAAGGGGTTTCTGGTGTGTTCCGAGTGCGGCTTCGAAGAGGAAGAGGACGTGATTCGGGGCGTGGAACCGGCAGTCGAAGAGGCCGCCCCCGGCAACTCGTTCGGAGATCTCGTGGAGGAGGCGAACCCGGACGGCTTCCCCACCCGGGTCGTCGCCGGCGTCGCCCTCCTTGGAGTCGCGGCCGGACTGGTGATCGCCAGGTCCGTGCGGTCCCGGTAGCGGGGACCTCCGGCCCGAACATCCAGGAGACCGAGCCATGACCCCCAACCCGCGGCAAGGCTACGCAACCTCGGATCCCCGGACCATCATCACACCGGACGCCTTCTCGGTGTCCCAGGATCTGGTCGGGACCCCGTTGGCCAGTCCTGTCCGCCGCCTGGCAGCGATCCTGGTGGATCTGGTGATTGCCGGACTGTTCTCCCTGCTGGGGTGGTACGCCCTGGGCGTCGCGGTCGTGTTCGGAGCCTTCCGGGCCGCCTTCTTTCGCAAGACCGATGCATCGGCCCAGGTCTACACCGCGTTCAAGGTCGTCCTGGGTTGTTTTGGAACAATCATTCTAATAATCCTACTTTTCGTTGTGGGCGCTATATTTTTCGCCTCCGACGAGCGGTTTCAGGACGCGTTGGGCGAGATCGACGTCCCGGTTCCCTCCGAAGGGACTCCAGGGGACATCGGCACCGGTCCGGGGGTGGTGGATGAGGACCGCGCACAGCTGGACCTCGGTGATCTCCTGGGCGGCCTCGCCGGAATCGCCGTCCTGGCCCAGGCATCCGACAGCGCCGAAGGGCATCAGGCTCTGGTCCCCCTTCTCGAAAGGATGTTCTCCGCCGGCATCGAAGGCGACGACGCCCGGGACCTCCTGGCGGAGGTCGGTCCCTCTGAAGAACCATGGTGGGAGGGGGCGCTCAGCGGCGCGATCGGGGAAGCCACCCTCCGCTCCGCCCAAGGAGCCCCCGCCGTTCCCGGGGCGGATACGTCCCAGGCGGTCGAGGAACCGGCTGACGCGGTATCGCTGGGAGAGGCCACCGCCCGATACGGGGCCTGGAGAAGAGGAGAAGTGGAACTGAGTCCCACGGAGCGGGCGGACCTCGAGGTCCAGATCCTCGGGGCGCTGGCCCCGGACACGCTGGAGGAACTCCAATCCGCGCTTCGGCGTTCACAGGAGGATGCCCGGGACTCCCGCCGAGCCCTGGACCGTGCCGAGGAGGCCCTGGAGGAGGCGGAGAACGCAGGGATCTTTGCCTGGGTCCAGAACCTGTCCGACGACCTGGGCCTGCTGTTTGGTTGGGGCACCGTCTACCTGACGGTCTTCACTGCCTGGTGGGACGGACGGACCGTTGGCAAGCGCCTGTTCGGCATCCGGGTGGTCCGCCTGGACGGCAAGCCCATGACCGGCTGGCTCGCGTTCGAGCGGGTCGGTGGGTACGCGGCCGGGTTCGCCACCGGCCTCCTCGGATTCGCGCAGGTCTACTGGGACCCGAATCGCATGACCATCCATGACAAGATCGCGGAGACTGTGGTCATCAGAGAGGGCGCACCGAAGGTCCCGGGCCCGTGGAGCGTCCGGTCGGACCTCCATAGGGCAACCGGGACAGGAGATGAGGGTGGGTAAGTTCAGCGAACGCGGGATCTCTCCCCCGGAGGAGTACGGACGGTCGGTGGCCGAGCGCTTCTCGGGTCGCGTGGCGATCAACGTCCCCAAGGGAAAGCACCCCCGGTTGGCCGCACTTCTGGACGCCGTGAACCGAGACGACGACTTGTACGCCCTGTGGGTCGCCTCGAACGTGAATGCCGTCGACCGGCTCGGGATGACGGACCACGGCCCCGTTCACGTGAAGATCGTGATGAATCTGGCCCTTCGTCTCCTTCGCCTCTTCCTGGATCGGGACATCGAGCCGTCCATTGTCACCAACTACGGCATGGAGAGTGAGGACGGTGAGATCGTGGTGGCGATGGCCGCCCTCATGCACGACCTGGGCATGGCGATCCACCGGCAGGACCACGAGTCCTTCTCACTGTTCCTCGCAAAGGAGAAGCTCGATCAGCTCCTGCCTCTGGTCTACGATTCTCGTACGGCAGCCATCGTGCGGTCCGAGATTCTCCACGCCATCATCGGCCATCGCTCCGGAGGACGGCCCCTCACCCTGGAGGCCGGCATCGTCCGAATCGCCGACGCCCTGGACATGGCGAAGGGGCGCTCCCGGATACCCGTGGAGGCCGGCTCGGTGAGTATCCACTCGGTATCCGCGGCAGCCATCGAGAGCGTATCCCTGGAGCCTGGAGAGGATCGGCCGGTCCGAATCGTGATCCGCATAAACAACTCCGCCGGGATGTTCCAGTTGGACCAACTATTCCGGGACAAGCTGCAGGGAAGTGGAATCGAGGAGTACGTGGAATTGGAGGCCGTCCTCCACGACCCCGTAGAAGGGGAGGCACGCCTCTTCAAGGGATTCCGACTCTAGATGCAGGTCGACGTCTCGATCTCCCTCCCACTGGCATTTGCCGCTGGGCTCCTCTCGTTCCTGTCCCCCTGCGTCCTCCCGGTGGTTCCCGGCTATGTCATGTTCGTGTCCGGCATGACCCTGGACGAGTTGGAGGAGGCCGGGCCACGAGCGGGGCGGAGGGCCGCCGTCGTTCACACGGCCCTCTTCGCCCTGGGATTCGGGCTGGTGTTCATGACCTTGGGAGCCGCGGCCTCGGCGCTGGGCAAGGCCGTGGCGACGGCGCTGCCCGTCCTCACGAGAGTCGGAGGGATCCTGATCGCCCTGTTCGGGCTCTATCTTCTGGGGGCGTTCCGCTGGGGCCCCTTCCAGAAGGAGCACCGGCTGCAGTTGGCGCGAAAGCCGGGGGGCGCGGTGGGAAGCGTGGTGGTCGGCATGGCTTTCGGGGCGGGTTGGACGCCGTGTATCGGGCCCATCCTCGGAACGATCCTTCTCTATGCCAGCCTCGAGGCGACGGTCCTGCAGGGCACGCTCCTCCTCGGTGTATATGGGCTTGGCCTGGCGGTACCCTTCGTGCTCGCCGCCGGCGGACTGGGCTGGTTTCTTGCGTCGAGGGCGCGATTCCAGGCCTGGGCGAGGCCACTTCAACGGATCGCCGGCGCCATTCTCCTCCTGATGGGGGTGTTGATGGCATCGGGCCAGTTCGCGGCTCTGACCCGGGCGCTGGCTGGGATGGGACAGCTGATCAACCTGGAGTTGCAATGAAGATCAAGGCGCATACCACACAGATACGCCTCATGACAGTGGCGCTGGCCCTTGCCGCGACGGCCTGTGCCGGAGACCGGCCCGAGTCCAACGGCGGGGAGATCCAGGCGGCAGAGGACGTCGCGCGGTCTGCGACCCAGGAGTTGATGGAGACCCAACGTCCCGAGCCCATCGACGTGACGACCATGGGGTTCAACCTTGGCGACCCCGGCGCCGCCCGTATCCTGGTCATCGAGTTCTCCGATTACGCCTGCGGGTACTGCCGACGATTCCACATGGAGACGTTCAAGAACCTCCAACGGGACTTCGTTCAGACCGGCGACGTGGCCTGGAAGTACATCCCCTTCGAGCTCGGGATCTTCTCGAACGGGAGGGAAGGGGGGGTGGCGGGCCAGTGCGCCGCACCCCAGGGACAGTTCTTCGAGATGAGCGACATGCTCTTCGACCGACAGGCGGCCTGGAAGAACCAATCCGAGCCCAATGCGGTGTTCGTGGGGTTCGCCCGGGAGCTGGGACTGAACGTGGAGGCCTACGAATCCTGTCTGGCCTCGGAGGAAGCGGAGTCCCAGGTCCGATTCAACACCCGGGTCGCGCAGCAGATCGGCATTCGCGGCACGCCCACCTTCTTCGTGAACGGATTTCCTCTTCAGGGAGCCCTTCCGGAGGACGTATTCCGGGAGATGCTGACCAACGCCCTCCAGGAGATCGGCGGGAGTGGCACGGGAGCACCCTGAGCCGACGACCACGATGAGCCTCCCGCAGGCGCCAGGCCTGCCCGTCGGCCTCGCGCTTGGCCTGGCGACAGTCCTCTGGGTGCCGGCGCCCCTCGCCTCCCAGTCGTGCACACCCCTCTCTGAGCCCACCGCTCTCCCCGCCGGCGTGGTGGAGTCCAGCGGCGCGGCCCTGAGCCGGTACTACCCCGGCCTCCTTTGGACCCACAACGACGGAGGCCACCCGGCCGCGCTCTTCGCGGTGGACCGGAATGGAGCACCCATGGGTAGCCCAGCCCTCCCCGACACCCGAAACGTCGACTGGGAGGACATGGAGACCGCCGCCTGCCAGGCAGGCAACTGTCTCTATCTGGCGGACACCGGAGACAACGCCGCTCGGCGGGACCACGTCGTGATCTATCGGATTCCGGAACCGGATCCGTCTGCGACCCACACCCAGCCCCCCATGCAGATCAGAGGTCGATTCCCCGCAGGAGCCCGGGACGTCGAGGCCCTCTTCGTATTACCCCCCGAGCGCCCGTTCCTGGTCACCAAGGGGTCACATGGCGGGGTTGAGGTCTACCGCTTTCCCACCAATTCCCGGTTTTCTCGATCGGAAGGAACTAGCGGGGCCGCGGACGGCCTCTCCCCGATCCGTGACCTGGAGTTGGTACAGGTATTGGATCCGTCCCGTCGGTCCCTCCCTCGGCAGGTGACCGGCGCCAGCGCCTCACCCGCCGGAGACCAGGTGGTGCTGCGGACCTATGAGACGCTGGAGTTCTTCCACGTGGTCAACGGGCGACTGATTCCCATGCCCGAGGGTCAGATCAACCTGCGTCCCCTCAGAGAAGGCCAAGGCGAGGGCGTCGCCTGGGGACTGGATGACCGAATCGCTCTTACCAGCGAGGCAGGTCCCTTTGGACCCGCCGCCTCCTTCGTTCTCATGGCCTGCACCACGCCCCCACCGCCGTAGCCCGCTGGCGCGGTCCACGCCCCGGGTTTCATTATCGGTCCTTCGCGCTCGACGACCCCAAAAGGACCCCACCCATGTCATCTACAAGAAGGACGCGCTGCGGTGTGTCCGCCGCGGCCATCGTTCTCCTCGCTATCGCCTCGCTCCAGCCAGCCGCTGCACAGTCCGACTCGAGCGACACGCCGTCGATTCAAGAGAAGACCGAGGGGATGCAGCGCATAGACGGATTCATCCCCCTTTACTGGGACGAGGGCGCGGGCAAGCTGTGGATGGAGATCGGGCGGTTCGACGAGGAGATCCTCCACTACGTCTCCCTCCCGGCCGGAGTGGGCTCCAACGACATCGGTCTGGACCGAGGCCAACTGGGCCCCCGGCACGTGGTGGAGTTCAGGCGAGTCGGACCCAGGGTTCTCATGGTTCAGCCCAACTACGAATACCGGGCCGTCACCTCGAACCCACTGGAGCAGAAAGCCGTGGACGACGCCTTTGCCGAGTCGGTTCTGTTCGGCTTCCAGGTGAGCGCCGAGTCGGACGGCCGGGTCCTGGTGGATGCCACCGATTTCGTCCTGAGCGACGCACACGGTGTGGCCGAATCCCTCCGTCGGAGCAACCAGGGGACGTTCCGTCTGGACAAGGCGAGGAGCGCCCTGTACCTGGATCGGACCCGGGGCTTCCCGATGAACACGGAGATCGAAGTAACCCTCACGTTCGCGGGTGAGCGACCCGGCGCTTGGGTTCGATCGGTAACCCCCACCCCGAGCGCTGTGACCGTGCGCCAGCACCACTCCTTCGTCCAGCTCCCGGAGCTCGGCGAGTACCAGGTCAGGGCCCACGACCCCCGGGCCGGCTACGGCGGAATCAGCTATCTGGATTACGCCGCCCCCCTGGGGGAGCCCATGGAGCGGCGATTCATCTCCAGGCACAGACTCGAGAAGCAGGATCCCGACGCAGAGGTCAGCGATCCGGTCGAGCCCATCGTCTACTATCTGGATCCCGGGACACCCGAGCCGGTCCGGTCCGCACTCCTGGAGGGCGCTGCCTGGTGGAATCAGGCCTTCGAAGCCGCGGGCTATCGAGACGCGTTCCGGGTACGGATGCTCCCCGACGATGCGGACCCCATGGACCTGCGTTACAACGTCATCCAGTGGATCCATCGCTCCACCCGCGGGTGGAGCTACGGGAGCTCCGTCTCCGACCCAAGGACGGGTGAGATCCTCAAAGGACACGTATCCCTGGGGTCTCTGAGGGTCCGGCAGGACTACCTCATTGCCGAGGGGCTCCTCTCGCCCTACGTCCAGGGAGACGAGCAGTCCGCAGAGGTCGAAGCCATGGCGTTGGCCCGCATTCGTCAGCTCTCGGCCCATGAGGTGGGTCACACCCTGGGCCTCTCCCACAACTACATCTCCAGCGCCCAGGGCCGCGCTTCGGTCATGGACTACCCTCACCCCCTGGTCGGGCTGGACGAGGGTGGTGAGATCGACCTCAGCGATGCCTACGACACGGGAATCGGAGCCTGGGACAAGGTCACGATCACCTACGGATACCAGGACTTCCCTCAGGGAACCGACGAAGCACGCGCTCTCGACGCGATCATCGCCGAAGCTCGCAGCGAAGGCATCACGTTCATCACGGACCAGGACGCCCGCCCCGCCGGAAGCGCCCATCCCCAGGTGCACCTCTGGGACAATGGGACGGACGCCGCGGCAGAGCTGGATCGCATGATGGAGGTCCGCCGAGTGGCCCTGGACCGATTCGGTGAAGAAGCGATCCGATCCGGGATGCCCATGGCCACCATGGAGGAGGCCCTGGTGCCCCTCTACCTGCACCATCGTTATCAAGTGGAGGCGGCCATCAAAGTGGTCGGCGGCCTGGAATACACCTACGCACTTCGAGGGGACGGACAGCGCCCGCTGCGGCCCGTTCCCAGCGAGACCCAAGCCCGGGCCCTGGCCAGCGTCATCGCTACCCTCGATCCGGAGGCGTTGGCGGTTCCCGAGGCCGTGCTGTCCTCCCTACCTCCTCGGCCGGCCGGCTTCAGTCCCCACCGAGAGCTCTTCCCCAGGTACACGGGACTGGTGTTCGACGCCGTCACCCCGTCCGTGGTGGCCAGCGGGACCGTCCTCGGATTCCTACTCCATCCGGAGCGGGCCGCGAGGCTCGTCCAGCAGCACGCCCGGGACGAGGACCAAATGGGCCTCACCCAGGTCTTTCACGAGTTGTTCCAACGATTCGAGGCCGAGCCGGCGTCGGGGTATCACGCGGAGATCAACCGTGCGACCCAGGGAGTGATCGTGGCCGCAGTCATGGGGCTGGCCACCGGTGCGAGTATGCCCCAGGTCCGGGCGGAGGCGAATCTCGCGCTATACGGCCTCTACGAGGCGCTCATGGGTCGCATGGAACAGGCGTCCAGTGCGGACCGGGCACATTACCTGATGATCGTGGAGGAAATCGCGCGCATGAAAGACCGGCCCCTGGAGCCCCGTCCGGCGCCGGGATATCCCGATGCCCCTCCGGGCAGCCCCATCGGCAGCGAGGCCATGGACTGGACCACGCTCTCGTGTTCCTTCACGCCACTCACGTGGTGGTAGGTCAGTTCCAGACATCGAAGGGATCGATCTCTTCTTCCACGGGGGGCCTCGCATCCGCGGGGCCCCTCTCCATTTCGCCGCTGAGATAGCCGCCGAAGACCCGGGCCAACTCCTCCAGCGCTCGCTCCGGCACCCCCGAGGCGTCGGCATCCGCCTCCCCCTCTGCCGCCATGATTTCCCGGGCGCCACCGAGAACCAAGCGCAGCCCAAACTCCACCGCGAAATCCGGCTCGCGGTGCCGGATCTCCCCCCGATGTCGCTGAAGCAGTCGGACGAGATCGGACCGGATGGTCTCCTGGAGACCGGCCTCCAGGTGCCTGGCCTCGGGGTCCTCCAGGAGGAACGCCCTGCGGACCGGATCCTCCACGAGGAGTGTCAGCAGGACACGGCAGGCCCAGAGCACCTCCGCCTGCAGGCCCCGCCGCTCTTCTTCCTCGCGCTGGACAACCGCCTCCGCCCACCGTTCCCCAGCTCCCCCCCACACCTCATCACGAATGTGGCCCAGGAGATCATCCCGGCTATCGAACCGCGCATAGAACGACCCCACCGACGCGCCCCCGCGCTCGACGATGGCGTGGACGGACGCGGCGTTCAGTCCTCCATCCGCGATCAGGTCCCGTGCGGCTTCGACCATACGCCGCATGGTCCTCTGACTCCGAGCCTGCAACGGGGGCCGGATTCCGGCACCCTCATGCATTACCCTCTCGCGGCCGGTCATGGCGGACCCTCTTTAAAGAACACGAATTCTACTTTTGTTTTTATTCAACTTTGCCCGCCTCCGCAAGTCTTTTCGCTCTTGGTCTTGCCCCCTCGTACCTGTGGTAGTCTCTTGATCTCATGGACCCGACTTCGCTCCTGAGCATCGCCGTCGGAGCCGCCGCACTGGCGGCCGTCGCCAGCGGACCCATCTACCGCCTGAGCGGTTCCCGGATCCGAGTGGTCATGGGGTGGTCCAATGCCTTGGCTGCCGGCTTGATGCTTGGAGCCGCCTTCGCCCTCGCCTTCGAGGGGTGGGGTGGGGGACCGGGCCTGGCCTTTGGGATGGGTGCGCTCCTCGGCCTGATTCCAGGGGTGGTGTCGTACCGAATCCAGGGGGACCCGGATCTGTGGGACGGGGACGGTGGCCGAGGGGCAGAAGCCGATGCGAGGGACGGTGCCGATCACATAACCGACAGTCAGACCAGACCTTACGCTTCCCTTGTTCGGCATGCCCTGCACGCTGCCCCCGAGGGGATCGCAATCGGCGTCGCCGCATCCATGAATCTGGGGCTGGGCCTGTTCCTGGCAGGGGCCCTGGCGATCCACAACATCGCCGAGGGCGTCTCACTGGTGAGCGCCACCCGACGCGCCGGAGGCTCCGTGGGCGCTGGAGCCACGCGGTCCGTCGCCAGCAACGTTCCCCAGGTCGCCCTGGCGCTCGTGACCTTCGCCCTACTCCCGGTGCTCCCCGGGATGGTCCCCGTGGGCGTTGGGTTCTCCGTCGCCGCCCTCGTCTACCTCTCCCTGGTGGACCTCCTACCCCAGGCCTACGCACAGGCCGGGGAGAAGTCCATCGCCATCGTGACAGCCGTAGCAATGAGCACGATCCCGCTCATTGCCGGTGCTCTCGGGATCTGAGGCCGGGCTGATGTCCGAGAACCCCGTTCTGTGGGTCTTCATCCTCGCCGGGATCACAGCCCTCTGTACCGGACTGGGCGCCCTCCCGTTCGCTTTCCTGAAGGAGATCTCGGACAGGACACTCTCCCGCTCCAACGCCCTCGCGGCGGGCCTGATGCTCGGAGCCTGCTTCGGCCTGCTGGTGGAGGGCTCTCAGGAGGGCTGGTGGCAGACGGTCGTGGGGGCGAACCTCGGGGTCCTCTTCGTCCTCCTGACGGCGCGCCTCCTGGAGGGGAGGGAGCCTGAGGCCGAGGACCTGGCCGCGGCGAACATGCGACAGATGATCCTGATCATGATCGTGATGACCGTGCACTCAGCCGCCGAGGGGGTGGCGGTGGGCGCCTCCTTTGCGGGGGGCGTCGAGCTCGCGGCGATCATCACCATCGCCATCGCCGTCCATAACATCCCCGAAGGAATCGCCATTACAGCGGTCCTCAGACCCAAGGGGGTGTCCATCCCCAAGTCCGCCGGGCTGTCGATCCTCTCCTCGGTGCCGCAGCCGCTGATGGCCGTCCCCGCGTACCTGTTCGTGGACGCGATGCGCCCGGCGCTCCCCTACGCTCTGGGCTTCGCCGCCGGGGCCATGGTCCTCATGGTGCTCGAAGAGCTGCTCCCGGACGCATACGAATCAGGCCGGACCGTGGAAGTGGCCGCCGTGGTCACCCTCGCTCTCGTGGCCATGCTCCTCTTCCAGGGCCTCCTGACCGCCTGATCCGGAGAGGATCACAGGCACCGGGTCCTCCAGGGTGACGCCGGTCAACTCCACGCGCGATCGCCGCCCGTACACCCTTACCCCCGACGCCCTCGCCTCCTGAAGCGCATCCGCGAAGTCAGGATCGATGGTCCGTGCCGGGTGGATCCGGGCCGCGGCCGACCGCTGGACGACGAACAGTATGGCCGCCTCGGATTCCCCACTGGTCGCAAAGTCGGCGAGCTCCCTGACGTGGCGGGCCCCCCGAGCCGTCACCGCATCGGGGAAGAGAGCCGTGCCCCCCCGGACCAGCGTCACGCTCTTCACCTCCAGGACGAGGGGCCTACCGGAGTCGGAGCGCAGGAGGAAGTCGAACCGTGACCGTCCGTGACGCCACTCCCGAGTCTCCAGGGCGTAGGAGGCGAACTCGTGGAGGTTCCCACTCGCGAGAGCCGGCTCTACCAGCCGATTCGGCAGCGTGGTGTCGAGAGAAACGAGTTCGGAGTCCTCGACTGATCGCACCAGGGCCGCGGTCCATCGGGTTCGGCGGCCCGGAGAGGAAGCAGGCCGCAGCCATATCTCTGCGTCCGGCACCAACAACTCCCGAAGCCGACCCGGATCGGGCAAGTGGGCCTCGGCGATCTCGTCGGTTCCCTCCGGGACGACCCGGACCAGAAACCGGTTGGGTCGCTCCACGAATCGGGCCCGGACCAGCGGGCTATCGAATGGGAGATGGATGGCGGACACGGGGCAGTCGATGATGGGACGCTGATCGGCGAAACCTATACCTGCCGTTCGCGTGCAAGATCCCTCAGACCCGGAGCGTTCCATGGACCCGCTCAGCCCTCACGGCCCCTTCTCGGTTCTCGCCTACCCCTACCAGGAGCTCATCCCGCTGGACGAGCCTCAAGGCCTGGTCCACGAAACCGCGGCACCGCCTGGCTCCGCAATGGTATGGGACCTTTCAAAGAGGTGCCGTCGCAGAGACATCCCCGCCGTTGCGGCACGGACCCCGGGCATGGCCCTGATCCTCATCCTTCCCCCGGCTGAGCGGATCACGCCGAAGACACCGCTCCTGGAGATCTCGGAACTCTGCAGGCCCTCCGCGATTCTCCCCTTCCATCCTCGATTGGATCCGGAAGACCTTACGGACCTCCTCCGCGCGGGCCCGGACGATCTCCCCCTGGCCGTGACGGACTTCATTCGCTTCAGGGGTCTCGCCGTGGACCGCGACACCCGGCATCTGATCAGAAGGACCGTGGAGCTCTCCCGGGAAATCCGAACTGTTGAGGGGCTGAGCAGGGCCCTGTATCTATCGCGCCGAGCCCTGGGTCGCCGCTTCGTATCCCGGCGGCTTCCGGTGCCCTCCCACTGGCTCCAGATCTCCCGCCTCCTGCGCGCCGCCATTCAGCTGCAGCGACAAAGGCACACCCTGGATGCCGTCGCCGTCGGCCTCGGGTATCCAGACGGCTTCTCACTGAGCAACCAGATGACCCGCCTGACAGGGGTCCGACCCTCCGTCGCCCGAGAGCGTCTTGGGTGGGAGTGGCTCATGGAGGCGTGGCTGAGGATGGAGCAGAGGGAAGGGTCGCTGGAGTTGCCCACCGGGACACGCCTCGGCCCCACCGGGAAGAGGGCCCAACGCACCCAGCCGGTGAGCACGGGCCCGGGACGGCCTGGGCGAGGTGCGCTCCGATGGCGGGGTACGACGCCGCCCTTGGGTCGTTCTCGACGATAGCCATCGCCGTGAAAGCCAACGGTTGCTCGATCCCGCGACCCAGCGGCAGTATTCGGCTTCCCGCGAGGCGGGCAGCGCCCATCGCCATGATCGAAGACACCAATTTGGTCGATTCCACGTCACCCACCGCTCAACGCGCAGACCTCGTCTACTTGGAGGTGTTTGGCGGGCCGCGCCTGACTCGATCGGGACAGGCGGTCCAGGTCACGCCGTTCCACCTTTCACTACTGATCCTCCTCGCCGAGCGCGGGGAGTCAGGACTGAGTCGGCAGTTTGCATCGGAACTGCTGTGGCCCCCCGCGGACGAGGCGGCCATCCGGCACAGGTTCAGCCAACTCCTGTACTCGCTCAACCGCAGGGTAGGGGAAGGGGTTTCCTTTGCGATCACCGACGAGATGGTGACGATTCGCCAGGGGACGTTGGCCTCGGATCTCGACCACCTTCGAGGGCGACTCCGTGGGGCCGATCTCCGCCGGGCTCAGACCCTCCTGCAGGCGGGATACGCCCCCGGGCTGGACGGGAGATGTTCCGAGACAATGGGATCGTGGCTCGAGGCCCGCCGAATCCAGATCCGCGCACGCCTTCGCCGAAGCGCGGCGAGTCGATGGTCCGAAGCGGAGAGCGGTGCCCGATGGGACGAAGCGGGATTGGCCGCCGAGGTCATGCTGGACCTCGACCCCGATGACGAAACGGCGCTGCAGCACCTGATCTGGGCCAGGTCGGTCCAGGGCAGGGTGGCCGAAGCCCGGGCCGCGTTTCGATCGTTCGTCGAGAGAGCCCGGTCCCTTACCGGCGATGACGCGTGGTATCCCAGTCAGGACACCTTGGACCTGGTGGCCCGCGCAAGGTCCATCGGCGAGGCCCACTCCCAGGGGCGTGACGACGCACTCGAGAGCTCACCGCCGCCCCCCATGGTAGGGCGCCGGGCGGAATTGGCCCGGTTTGCCAGGTTCATCCGCCGAGCCCCCTCGGAAGCACTCGAGCTCCTCCTCCTATCGGGGGAGGGCGGGGTCGGGAAGACCCGATTGGTTGACGAGGGCATGAGGGGACTGCACGGCTCCGGAGTCCACCTGCTACGGGCCTCCTCCAGCGAGTTCGAGAAGGAGATTCAACTGGGCCCCATCCTTGAAGCCCTTTCCACGCCGACCGGTCGTCAGGCATTCGGCTCCCTGGATGAACCATGGAAGACGGTCATGCTGGGCCTCATTCCCGACTTCCACGAGGGGGACGAGCCGATCCCGCTGCCGCCGCCACTGCAACCCGGGTCGGTGCCCCGGCGACTCTTCGAAGCCTTGCGCCAAATGCTCCTGGCCTTATCGGACCAGGATCCGGTCGTCCTCGTCCTCGACGATGCGCAATGGCTGGATGAGACCTCGGCCGCAGCGCTGGACTACCTGCGCAGAAGATGGGACTCCGGAGGCTTGACCGTGGTCCTCATAGAACGCCCTGAGAGCCGCGTCCCCGGATCGGCCACGGACCGGTTACTTCGATTCCTGCACGTCGAGAGAGACGGGGTGGAGAAGATCTACCTGGAGCCCCTTACGAGGCAGGAGGCGGTGGAACTCGCCCGGGCGATAGCGACCCGCCCGCTGGGCACCGATGAGGAAAATGAGATTCTCGACCTGGCCGGAGACAACCCGTTCTTCCTGATCCAGTTGACCCGCGCCCATATGGCTCGGACTCCATCCACGCGGCACACCCCTTCCATTCCCATCCCACAGTCCGTGGAGTTGTTGCTGAGGCCGCGGATCGAACGGCTCTCGGTGCCGGCTCGGCGCACGCTCATGCAACTCGCCGTCTTGCAGGAGCCCATCGAGCCGAGGGGCGTAGGGTCGCTCATGGGCATCGAGCGGGAACCGTGTCTCGACGCACTCGAGGAGTTGACTGACGCCCGAATCCTGGGATGGGACAGGGAACGTGCATTCGTCACCCACACCCTCATTCGCGAGACCGTGTATGCCAACCTGAGCCCTGCCAGGCTCTCCTGGCTCCACGGTCGGGTCGCGTTCTACTTGAGACATCGCCCCGAGCCGGTGCCCGCAGGCCATCTAGCGCTTCACTTCCACCGAGGGGGACTGCGCGGCGAGGCCCTGGGATTCGCACTGACCGCAGCATCGGAGGGCGAAGAATCCGGCGGTGTGCAGGAAGCCATCCAATTCCTCTTCATGGCGCTGGAGGACTGCGCCGAGGAGGACCTCCGGACGGACATCCTCTATCGACTGGGGACCCTGCTGCATCAGG
>JBDHCV010000005.1:0-188872 GCA_039591855.1 Gemmatimonadota bacterium
CGGGGGTTGGTGTAGAGGACCACGTACCCGTTCGCGGCGTGCTCCTGCCAGCCGAAGTTGAAGCCCACGTTGTACATGCCGTGGGGCCCGCCGTGGATGGCCAGCATCATGGGATACTGCTGGTTGGGATCGAAGTTCGGGGGCTTGATGATCCAGCCCTGGATGTCGTAGTCGTCGACGCTCTTGTACCAGATCTCCTCGACCTCGCCCAGGGTCACGCCGGCCAGCACGTCGTCGTTCACGTGGGTGAGCTCGGTGAGCCCGCTCTCGTTCTCCACACCGGCCGAGGCGCGGAAGGACACGATGTCCCCGGGCTCGTAGTAGTTGGAGCGGGTTCCCACCATGAAGCCGTCGTCGGTCATGCTGGAGAAACTCAGCAGGTGGTTCCCCCGGGTGACCTGGCTGACGCCCCCGTCACGGCTTACGAAGTAGACGTTCTGGGTCCCCATCTCGCTGACGTTGAAGTAGAGCCCGCTGCCGTCCGCCGCCCAAGTGAGACTGTTGGGGCTGCGATCGAAGTCGCCTGAGATCATGCGGATGTTCCCGCCGTCCCGGTCCATCACGTAGATGTGCGGGTTCTTGTATGTGTCGTCGTGCTTGTCCTGGCCCGTGTAGGCGATGAGGGCGCCGTCCGGGCTGGGAACGGGCCCACCGTCCTGGCCGTCCCGGGTGGTGAGCTGGCGAATCTCGCCGCTGGCCACGTTCACGGCGTAGACGTCGGACTGGCGCCAGAGCTCTCGGCTGGTGAACTCGTCCTCGTTCACCCGGTTGGCCGTGAAGAGGATCTCCTGACCGTCAGGGGTCCAGCGGTTGCCGCTGTGATTCCACATCCCGTCGGTGAGCTGCCGGGGCGTGCCGCCCTCGGCGGGGACTACGAAGACGTGGCGGTAGCCCTGGTCCACGTATCCCTGCCGGTCCCGGCGATACGTGGCCCGGGTCACGACCTTGGGATCGGCCGTCCACTTGGCGCCGTCGGGACGCCGGGGCATCTGAACGCTCCATCGCTCGTTGTGATCCACCAGCATGCTGAAGGCGATGTGGGTCCCGTCCGGAGACCACTCGATGCCGCCCGGCCCATTCTCCACCCGGGTGATCTGGGTGGTGGAGCCCTCGGCGTCCATCCAGCGTACGAAGATCTGGCTGCCGCTGGGCTCACCGCGCGCCGTGAATGCGATCCGATCTCCACTGGGGGACCAGACCGGAGAACCGCCGTCCACCAGGAACCGGTTCCTGGTCCCGTCGGCGTTCATGATCCAGATGGAGCTCTCCCGCCGGTCGTTCACCGGGTCCACCCAGCGTCGGGTGTAGATGATCTGGGTGCCGTCGGGGGAGATCTGGGGGCTGCTGGCCCACTCCCAGTTCAGATAGGTGGCCAGTTCGAGTGTCTTGGCCTGGGCTTGGGCGGTGTCGGGGGTGAAAGCACCGGCCACGAGAACGGCCAGGGCGAGGGGAAGGCCCGCGATGGCGGACCGGACGAGACGAACCCTAGGCGACATGATGGTCTCCCTTTCGGTTTCCGAATGTCGACGGCCCTTTGGGCCGCCCCTGCTCTTGAAGAGGGGGAGCAAGATAGGCGCAGGCAGCGGTGGCTGCCACCCGGCCCCGGTGCGCTCGGCTGGCAGGATGACGCGGGGATCGTAACTTGTCTTTCTGCCTGTGAGGGCAGGTTAGGACGAAACTCGAGACCGAGGTCGTACGATGAGGATTCGCAGAGTCTGGCTCGCGCTCACGTTGGTGTTGCTCGTGGCAGCGCCCTTGTTCGCGCAGGAGGGATACAAGCTGCCCCCGCAGGAGGTCGTGGACATCCTGGACGCCCCCCAGGCGCCGTCGGTGATGGTGAGTCCGGATCGGAGCGTGCTGGTCATGGCGCACCGGCGGAACATGCCCACCATCGCTGAGATGTCCCAGCCCATGCTTCGGCTTGCGGGGCTGCGCATGAACCCGATCACCAACGGGCGCTTCAGCCCGTCCATGGTGACCGGTTTCTCCATCATGGACGTCTCCACCGGGGCCGAGCGGGCCGTCGGTCTTCCTAGCGAGGATGGATGGGAGATGCCCCGGTTTTCCCCCAACGGCGACTACATCGCCGTGACCCGGGCCACCGAGCAGGGCACGGAGCTCTGGGTCGTCCAGTTGAACACGGCCGAGGCCCGTCGGGTCTTGGGGCCGGAGCTCAACGGAACCGTAGGATTCGGGGGAGGGTGTTCGTGGATGGGCGATGGGCCGGAGATGCTCTGCCACGTGGTCGATCCCGATCGGGGCCCGGCCCCGCGGGAGTCCATGGTGCCGGAGGGCCCGGTCATCCAGGAGAGCATCCGCGACGACTCCCCGGTCCGGACCTACCAGGACCTCTTGACCAGCCCCCACGACGTGGCGGTGTGGGAATACTACCGGACCTCCATTCCCATTCTGGTGAACGTGGAGACCGGCGAGCGCACGGCGCTCGGAGGCCCGGCCATCTACGCCGGAGTCGACCCGTCTCCCTCGGGTGCGTTCTTCCTCGTCGAGAAGATCGTTCCCCCTTACTCCTATCTGGTGACGGAGCGGAGCTTCCCCCACGAGGTGGAAATCTGGGACGCGGAGGGTGCGTTGGTGGCCGACCTGGCTCGGATTCCCCTGGCCGAGGGCGTGCCCATCGGGGGCGTGGTCACCGGACCGCGGGGCCACCAGTGGGTGCCGGGCATGGATGACGCCCTCATGTGGGTCGAGGCGCTCGACGAGGGCGACCCCAGGGTGGAGGCCGAGTTCCGAGACAAGGTGATGATCGTCCAGGGCCCGGACTTCGACGAGGCCTGGGACTTCATCCAGACCGAGTTCCGGTACGCGGGGATGATCCGCGGCGAGGGCGGGTTGGCCTTCCTGTCGGAATACGACCGGCCCAGCCGAACGGCCCGGACCTGGCAGCTGGATATTCGGCAAGGGGCCCGAGCGGTGGATGCGGAGCTGCTCTGGGAGCGGAATTCCGAGGACATCTACGGCGATCCGGGCCGGCCGGTCATGGCCATGACCGAGGATGGGGAGCGGCTCATCGCCCAGCGGGGGGATTGGATCTTCCTGTCGGGGAACGGCTCGTCCGATGAAGGGGATCGGCCTTTCCTGGATCGCATGAACGTGGACACCGGGGAGATCGAGCGACTCTGGCGCTCCGAGGCCGGGGTGTACGAGGACCTGGTGGACCTGTTGGACGACGACGGAAACAGGATTCTCACCCGGTATGAGTCCCTCACGGAGCCCCCGAACTACTACGTCCGGGACCTCCGCAGCGGACAGCGGACCGCCCTCACGGCATTCCCCGATCCCGCTCCCCAACTTGCGGGGGTCACGAAGAAGTTCGTGACCTACGAGCGGTCCGACGGGGTCCAGCTCAGCGGCACCATCTACCTGCCCACCGACTACCGGGAAGGCGAGCGGCGCCCGGCGGTGGTCTGGGCGTACCCCCGGGAGTACTCGAACCCGGACGTGGCGGGGCAGGTGAGGGGTTCCCCCTATCGCTTCCGCCGCGTTACCGGATACTCCCACCTCTTCCTGCTCACCCAGGGATACGTGGTGTTCGACGGGGCGACCATGCCCATCGTCGGAGGCGATACGGCCAACGACACCTACGTGGAGCAGTTGGTGGCTTCGGCCCAGGCGGCCATCGACAAGTTGGACGAAGAGGGAGTGGCGGATCCAGAGCGGGTGGGTGTGGGCGGCCACAGCTACGGCGCGTTCATGACCGCGAACCTCCTGGCCCACTCGGACCTGTTCAGGGCGGGAATCGCCCGGAGCGGGGCCTACAACCGGAGCCTCACGCCGTTCGGGTTCCAGAATGAGCGGCGCACCTTCTGGGAGGCGCCGGAGGTCTACTTCGCCATGTCCCCGTTCATGAACGCCCAGAAGATCAACGAGCCCCTGCTCATGATCCACGGGATGGCGGACAACAACTCCGGGACGTTCCCCATTCAGTCCGAGCGGCTCTTCCACGCCGTGAAGGGGCTGGGCGGAGCGGTGCGCCTGGTCATGCTTCCCAACGAGAGCCATGGATACCGGGCCCGGGAGAGCGTGATGCATACCCTGGCGGAGATGATCGAGTGGATGGACCGGTGGGTGAAGAACCCGCCCACCGGAGCCGTCATCTCTCAGCCCTAGTTTGACGGAGCGGCCCCGGCGGTGCGGTCAGGACAGCACCGCCGGGTGCCCGCCCGTGTGCCAGAACACCACCCGTTCGTCCCTTCCGATCCGCCCAGACGCGACCCAGGCCGTCAATCCCGCCGCTGCCTTCGCGGTGTAGATCGGGTCTACGACGACCCCTGCCGTGCTGGCGAAAAGGGTCTGTGCTCGTTCCCCCTCGGGGGAGGGGAGCCCGTAGCCCGGACCCACGAATCCCGCCTCGGGGGTGAGGGGGGCGGTCAGGCCCGGGGCTTTCGCCAGCTTCGCCGCTCCGGCCGACAGCGCCGCCGCTCTCTCCAGGATCTCCCCCTCCGAGGCGTCGGCGCTGACCGCCACGGTGCGGATGTCCGACCGACCCGCCATGGCCAGCCCCAGGGTGAGTCCGGCCACCGTCCCGCAGGAGGATGATGCGATGAAGATCGTCGTGGGCGGTCCGTCCGCTTCGAGGAGTTGCCCCACGAACTCACGGGCCGCCCTCACGTAGCCCAGAGCCCCCAGGGGGGAGGAGGCGCCCAGCGGGATCACCAGGGCGTGACCTCCCTCGGCTCGGATATCCTCGGCGACCCGGGCCATGGCCGGATCCCGCGCGTCGCGGGAGTCCACGGATATGATGCGGGCGCCGAACAACCGGTGCAGCAGGGCGTTTCCCGAAGGAACCTCCGGCTCGGGCCCGTTGAGCACCAGCACACACTCGAGGCCCAGGCGGGCGGCGGCCGCGGCGGTGACCCGGGCGTGGTTGGACTGGACGCCCCCCGACGTGACCAGGTGGGTGATCCCCTCCAGACGATGGGGAGCCAACTCGTATTCCAGCTTCCGGACCTTGTTTCCCCCCAACCCGAACCCGTTGTGGGCGTCCAACTTGAGAAGGAGGCCTTCGGGCTCCAGCCCCAGGGCCTCGGCCAAACGGGGTGCGGAGACCAGGGGGGTGGGCTCGGAGCCCAGGGGGGTGCGCCCGATCTCGTCGAACCGGGTCCAGGACAGGTCGGGGATCGGGGCATTCATGGCTCGGGTTCGGCTCGGGCTTCCCCGCGGTGGGCCCTCGGCGCCGAGGGCCCGTGCGGCGCGCCGTCCCGGGCCATGGACATGGCCGCCCGGACGGTGTTGTGATGGACAGTCACGGTATCCGCGAGACGCGTGCCATAGCCGCCGGACATGACCACGGCGACTGGCGTTCCCGCCCGGGCCGCAGTGCCGAGGACCAGTTCGTCCCGGGCCTTCAGACCCTCGAAGGTCAGGGCCAGGCGGCCCAACCGGTCGTGCTCGTGGGGGTCGGCGCCAGCCAGGAAGAAGAGCAGGTCCGGTCGGCTCCGTTCCATGGCGGTGCGCAGGGCGTCCCCCGCCGCGCCCAGGTAGGCTTCGTCCCCGGTCCCGTCGGGGAGCTCCACATCCAGGTCGCTGGCCTCCTTGCGGAACGGGTAGTTGCCGGCGCCGTGGACCGACAGAGTGAACACTTCCGGGTCGTCCCTGAAGATGGCCGCGGTTCCGTTGCCCTGATGCACGTCCAGGTCGGCGACCAGGGCGGTGTGGATCCGGCCCTCGGCCTGGAGGGCCCGAATCGCCACCGCCACGTCGTTGAACACGCAGAAGCCCTCGCCCCGGTCCGAGAAGGCGTGGTGGGTTCCTCCGGCGAGGTTCACCGACACCCCGTCGCCCGACGTGGCGGCCCGAGCCGCACCGATGGTGCCGCCCACCGAGCGCCGGGATCGCTCCACCAGCCCCGGGGACCAGGGGAACCCGATCTTCCGGATTGCTTCCCGGGACAGGGATCCGTCGGCCACCCTGGCGACCCAGTCCGGGGTGTGAACCCGACGAAGCTCTGCGTCCGTCGCCGCCGCCGGGACGGTGAGGGCTCCGGCCGGGGTGGCGGGATCGAGGGCCACCCGGCGGCGAAGCTCCGCGTACTTCTCCATGGGGAAGCGGTGCCCGTCCGGCAGGGGAAGGACGAAGTGGTCGCAGTAGAAGATCTTCACGGGCCGGAGGCTGGTCAGGCCAGGGAGTGGGCGCAAGAGGGGTCGGGCTTGAACTCCGGCCTTCCGGGGGGTCAATTGGCCCCGGTCCACCGGTCGTGGGCGAAACCCGAATCCCCGGAAACGGGGCGCCAGGAGGAAGTCGTGAGCGTTCGCGCCGCCGTCATGACCGCACCCGGTGCGGAGTTGGAGATATGGGACCTTCCGGACCCGGAGGTGGAGGAGGGTGGGGTCCTGCTGGAGACGGTGGCGTCGGAGGTGTGTGGAACCGATGTCCACCTCCTGCACGGTCGCCTGGCGGGAGTGCCCTATCCCATCGTCCCCGGCCACGTGAGCGTGGGCCGGGTGGCCGAGTCCCGGGGCGTGACCCACGACGCTCTGGGGGTACCCCTGACCATGGGGGATCTGGTCACGTTCCTGGACGTCCACGAAACCTGCTGGTCCTGCTATCACTGCCTGGTGGCCGGTCAGCCCAACCGCTGCCCGAGCAGGAAGGTCTACGGCATCACCTACTCGGCCCATGAGGGGCCGTTGGGCGGATGGGCCGAGGCCATCTACCTGAAGCCCGGGGTGCGGATCCTCAAGGTGCCGGACGGCCTGGAGGCCGACCGGGTCATCGGTGGCGGATGCGGGCTGTTCACGGGGTTCGCCGCCGTGGACCGGGCGGAGATCCGCATGGGCGATTCCGTCCTGGTGCAGGGAGCCGGTCCGGTGGGCCTGGCCGCGGCGGGCTTCGCCGGGCTCCGGGGTGCGGGGCAGGTCCTGCTGGTCGGGGATCCGGAGGCGCGGTTGGAATTGGGCCTGGCCATGGGATGCGACGAGGTCTACGGGCTCTCCGACCGAACGCCCGCCGCCCGACGGGAGGCGGTGATGGCGCTGACCCGGGGCCGGGGCGTGGACGTGGTCATCGAGGCGAGCGGGAATCCCCGGGCGCTTCCGGAGGGGTTCGATCTACTCCGCGACGGCGGGACCTACGTGATCGTGGGACACTACACCGACGCCGGGGAGATCGGGGTGAACCCCCACGTGGATCTCAACCGAAAGCACATCGACCTTCGGGGGCAGTGGGGAACCGACTTCCATCACGTCGCCAGAGGCCTGCAGATGCTGCACCGGCACGGTGACCGTCTCCCCTTCGAGCGGGTGATCGGCGGCCGGTACGGCCTGGAGCAGGCGGGAACGGCCCTTGCCGACGTCGAGGCCCTGCGGGTCACCAAGGCCATCATCGAGCCCGGACGAGGGTGAGAGCCCCGAGAAGGTTCGCCTTCCCGACGGTTTGACCACCCGCGAAGGGCTTCAGAAAGGCGCGGTCTGCAGGATTCCCTGAAGGCGGGCCACGATCATCTCCACCGCGACCCGGTTGAATCCCCCCTCGGGGACGATCACGTCCGCGTACCGCTTGGACGGCTCCACGAACTCCAGGTGCATGGGCCGGACCGTGGCCAGGTACTGGTCCACCACGGACTCATGGGTCCGGCCCCGCTCGTCCACGTCCCGCTGAAGGCGGCGGATGAACCGTAGGTCCGGGTCGGTGTCGATGAAGATCCGGATGTCCATCAAGGAGCGAAGGTCGGGATCGGCCAGGACCAGAATGCCGTCCACGATGACCACGGGCGTGGGGTGGATCGACTCGGTTCTGCGCCGGCGGGTGTGGGTGGCGAAGTCGTAGGTCGGCACCTCCACGGAGTTCCCCTGGCGCAGCGCCTCCAGGTGCTCCACGAGGAGGGAGGTCTCGAGGGAGTCGGGATGGTCGAAGTTGATGCGCGCCCGCTCCCGGGGCGGCAGGTGGGCGTAGTCCCGATAGTAGGCATCATGATGGACGATGGAGACCTCCGCCGGAGCCAATCCGGAGACGAGAGCCCCCACCACGGTGGTCTTGCCACAACCGCTCCCCCCGGCGATGCCCAGGAACACGGGACGGTGACCCATCTAGACCTCCGCCGACACGAAGATCCGGCTCGCCAGGTCGAAGCCCAGGACCAGCGACTTGCCCAGGGGCTGACCCTGCGCCCCGGTGAGTCGGACGGTGATGGGCCCGTTGAACGGGGCCCGGTCCACGACCCGGAGCCCAGCGCCCGGCCGCAGGCTCCGCTCTTCCAGATAGCGCAGTCGCTCCGGGTCGTCGTCCGCCACGGATCGGACCAGGAGCCGGTCGCCCACCGAATCTGCAAGCGTAGGGTAGACGGGGTCCTCGATCTCGCCATCGGCGGTGGGGATGGGGGCCCCGTGGGGATCGTGGGTCGGTCCCTCCAGGGCTTCCGCCATTCGTTCGATGAGCTGTTCCGAGGCTGCGTGCTCCAGGCGCTCCGCTTCGTCGTGGACGTCCTCCCAGGCGTACCCCAGGCGGGTACACAGGTAGGTCTCGATGACCCGGTGCCGGCGGATGACCCGGAGGGCCTGGCGGTCCCCCTCGGCCGTAAGCGTGACGCCCCGATAGGGGACGTGGGTCAGGTAGCCGGACTCGGCGAGGCGCTTCACCATTCCCGTGACCGAGGCGGGCTGAACACCCAGAGCCTCCGCGATGGCGGACGTGGACGCGGTCTCCTCCGACCCAGAGAGGTTGTAGATCACCTTGAGGTAATCCTCGACGGAGACCGAGAGGCGAGGGTTCGAGTCGGGCATGGTCAAGAAATTTAGTTTCGCCTGAATCGTGGGTCGAGGGCCTGGGGCCCCTCACTCGTAGGGGATGGTCGGTTCGTAGGTTGGGAAGAGCAGGACGAGGACCAGAAGCAACAGGCCCAGGCCTCCCAGCCGGAGGGTGAACGCCCGCACCGCCGCCGCATTGGGTTCGTGCGTCAAGACGAGGATCTCATCCCCCTCCCCTCGCCTGGCCGCGAAGGCCACGGGACGCTCTTGAACGTCCAATCGGCCGGTCACCGTCCTGCCCTGGGGCGGGCCCACCAGGGTGCGGACGCCCTGGAGTATGGGGCCATCGGGGACGGTGGACGACGCGACCCGACCGCCCTTCATCCGTGTGGCTTGATAGCCGGTGACCTCGCCGAGGATGGAGGCCTCCACCGCCGGGCCCAGGGTCTCGGCGAGGGCCAATTCCCGGGCCAGCGTGTCCTCGGTGTAACGCTCCACGTCGTCCCGGTAGCGGGCCGCCACGTTCAGGATGGCGGCCATGGCCACCATCACCGGGACCACCCCCAGCGCCCGGTCGGCCCATCGCCTGCCCCAACGAGACCTGGGAACCAGAGGGCCCATCCACGTGACAACCCGCAGTGTCAGCATCCCTCCCATCAGGACCAGGGCCAGAAGGGCGAACGGACCGGTCAGGGGGCGTCGCCGCGGGGAGGCGGGAGCCGCGAGGGCCATCAGGTGCGTGTCTCCCGCCAGAGGGGCGGTCCGGGGCACCATGGCGGCTCGCCTCCCGTCCTCCAATCGGAAGGGGATCCCATCCATCAGCACCCGGACCCGGCGGGTCACCCCGGGATCCAGCGTCTCGGGCCCGAAGCTGAGATCGGTCACCGCCTGGCGGGTCCCGTCCAGGTAGAGGGCCAGCTCGTAGCCCGCCACGCTCGCCATCGTCCTTGCCACGGGCAGTCCCACGCCTGCCCTGGCCATGGAAACGCCCCCCGAGTCCCCCGGCATGTACAGGGCCACGAACAGGTCCCGGATTCCGGGTTCCAGGATGACGACGGTGCCCCCTGCGGAAGCCGCCTGAGCCGCCCAAGAGCTTGTTCCCACCTCTCCGGCAGGCCCGGCACCCCGGGCCAACGCCGGCCCGGCAGCCTCCATCTCCCGCTCCACCAACTCGATGGCGGTACGGGCCAGCCGGGCATCCGCCTCGAACCAAACACCCTGAAGCTCGAGCCGGTGGAGATAGGCCGCGGTCCAGATCGCCAGACCCACCGGAAGGACCACCATCCCCAGGTAGATCAACAGCGCCCGGGGAGGGACGTTGTGGGCCGTTGGGCCGGAGCTTGAGGAGCTGCTGGAAGGCGGCACGGGCGTTTACTAAAGCGGTTGCGGTAGTTTAACTTATCAGACTTGAGCGGTATTGAATGAAGCGATTTCCGGGGGTGTTCTTGAACGATTCGGTTGCCATCGACGCCAAGCGGATCCTGCTCCGCTACGGGGCGCCCATCACGGTTCTCGACGAGATCGACGACGCTGAGCGGATCCGGCTGGCCCGGGAGGTGTCCCGTACCACCCTGGCCGATCGCCAGAAAGCCCTGCGCCGCATGCTCACCGAGGCCGGCTATATCCCGTCGGAGGGCTGACCTCCCGCAGGCTCCGGGGTCGGACCGATCCGAAGCCGTCTGGACCGGTCCAGCGGCATCTGAAAGCGAAACCGGGTAACCGGGCCGGCTGAAACGGTCTCGACCTCCGCCGGGTCCCCGTCCAGCCAAACGTTCTCGGGTGCATGGTGCAGCCCCAGGTCCAGCACCAGGTTGATCGGTACGGATCCCTCCCGCTGTTCCACCGTCAAGGTATGACCGGCCCGGTCGGCACGATAGCGAGCGTGCACCCGGGCGTCGCCCAGGGGAATCCCTTCGCACTCGAACCAGTCGAGCCCGCGGGGGAGCGTGGGAGCCAGGCGGAGACGTCCCACGGACGAATCGCCGGACGCGCCCATGAATCCCAGGAGGATGGCGTCGCGAATCCGGAGGACGGAGTCGGTGGACCCGGGCTCGGCTTCGAAGGCCCGGACCATGGCGAGGATGGCCTCCAGGGCCTCGGCTCGACCCTGAATGGGGCGTTCCCCCTCAGGGGGGAGGTGGCCGAGCACGCCCTCCCCCGACGGGCCGATGTCCGAACTTGCCCGAACTCCAGTGGCCCAGAAGAGGGCTCGGTCGGCGTCGAGCCCGGGTGCCCGGAAGGACAGCCCTCTCTCGATCGTGTCCAGGGATGCCAGAAGCGCACGGTGGGCCTGCATGGGCAGGGCCCCGGCCGACGCCGCCAGGGCTCGGCTCCCGTCGGACTCCGTGGCTGAACCGAGGAGGAATACCCGGAGGGCAGGTTGGCCCACCGGATGGACTTCCACCCTTCCTCCGCTCCCCATGGCTTCCTGGACCTCCAATGAAGCGGTGCCCTCCCCTCTGGCGACGATGGCACCCAGCTGTCCCCCGGGGCGCAGAAGCAGCGTCAGTCCGGGTGAGGAAGTCGCCGTCGCCCCCGTAGAGTCCATGCGACCGGGCAGGGCCATGAATCCGGCGGCTCCGAGCAGGGGCCAGGACAACCCGGAGAGGATCGGGCCCTCGATCCCTTCCAGGCCGAGCACCCGGTCCCCCTCACCTCTCACCCTCCAGCCCGCCCAGCGCCAATTCCACGGCCCAGGCCCGAGGGCCACCCCGAATGGGGTTGCCTCCTCCGGGATCGGGATGGGTTCGAAGCGTCGCATGCCATAAG
Source organism: Gemmatimonadota bacterium (assembly GCA_039591855.1). Taxonomy (GTDB): domain Bacteria; phylum Gemmatimonadota; class Gemmatimonadetes; order Longimicrobiales; family Gaopeijiaceae; genus JBDHCV01. The sequence goes on from JBDHCV010000005.1 coordinate 11,472, forward strand.
GTTGGGCGAAGGATGAAGCAGCCGAAAGCCGCGACGGCCGAGGACCTTGCGGTCCCGGGGGGGTTGATGCCGTGACGTTCCGGCCCAACTTCATTGACATGCCGAATGTCACTCTCCACCTCGTCCTCGCCGACCACGCCCTCGATGTGTGGAGAGCCGGTGGCGCCCCCGCGCCCTTTCCGGTGGACGACAGGGTCTGTCTGAACGCCTTCTATCACGGGGCGTTCGGACCGGACCTCGGCTACTTTCCGGGGGGGCATCCGTTCTTCTCGGACCTGGCTCACACCGTTCGCACGGGCGAGCTGACCCGTGCCCTGCTACGCCGGGCCGAGACCGACCCGGAGCGGGCGTTCGCGTGGGGTTGGGTCACCCACGTACTGGGGGACGTGGCGATCCACCCTCTGGTGGGAAACGGCGTGGCGGAGCAGGTCCGCGGGGACCGTCATGGGTTCGTCTCCGCTGCCGCCGACAAGGTTACCCACGTTCGGGTGGAGGTGGGATTGGATGCCCACTTCGCCGCTCGTCATCCGGAACTCAGCGGGAGGATCCTGGGCCCGGCCTTCGACGGCCGATCGGTGGACTACCTGGCCGGCTCCTATGCCGATGTCTATGGGATCTCGTTCGACCCCCAGCTACTCCTGGCGTCTCACGTCTCGACCCTTCGGATGTCGGCCCAGGCGCTCTCCTCCATCGGGGTCATGGGGCAGCTTCTCGCCCAACACCGCCCGCCGCCGGGTCTGTTGGGAGGTCGGTGGCTCCTCGAGCGGGCCCTGGACGTGGCTACCATGGGCATGGGGATCGAGTCCATGCTCCTTGCCTACGTGAACCCCATCCCCCCATCGGACTGGCTCGTGCAGGCCGTGGACGATGCCATTCAGGCGTTTCCCACGTCCCTGGCCCGCGCCGTGGACACGGGATTCGAGGACTATCCGGACTACAACCTCGACACGGGAAAGGTCGAGGAGGTCCCGAGCCATCCGATCACGGTGGCCACGATGGCGAGACTCGAGGTGCTTCGCGCCGGGCGGTCGGAGGACTCGGCGGGTGTCGGCGCCCGGCCTCCGCTTCGGTACCCCGGGGGGCCGGCCCGGGTGGGTTGAACCCCGTCGGAGGGGGCTTGACCTCTGGGCTTGGGGAGGGCCCCAAGTCGGCTCGATCTCCTTGCTGCCAAGACCCTCGGACCGTCTATTCCCCCGCTGGCGCAGGCCTCTTCCGCCTGCGTGTCCGGACGTCCCCATGAGGTTGGCCCATGCGAAACACCCCTCTCCCTTCGGACTCGCTTCGCCGGGTTCAATTCCTGCGCTCCTTCCTCTGCGGAGCGGTGCTCCTCTGGGCCACCGCGTCGTGCGTCCCGGCCGAGACCGCCGTGGATTCCCAGGGCGGTGCGCAGGATGTCCCCACCCACCAGGTCGATCGGGCGGCCGGAGGGATGGTTTCAGCCGCCCACCCCCTGGCCACCGCGGCGGGAGTCCGGATCCTGGAGATGGGAGGGAACGCGGCGGACGCGGCCCTGGCTGCCGGCTTCGCCGTCTCCGTGGTAGAGCCGTCCATGAACAGCATCGGAGGCCGGAACCAGATCCTGGTGCGAACCGGGGATGGCGAGGTCCTGGGAATAGACGGCACCACCCAGGCTCCCCTCACCTATGATCCGGACACGGCGCCTCAGGCCTCCTACGGATACCCGACCGTAGGGATCCCCGGCGCCGTGGCGGGGCTCTTCTCCCTCTACGAGTCCATGGGCACGCTCCCCCTGGATGTCATCATGGCACCGGCCATCGAGTACGCCGAGGACGGCTATCACGTCCTCCCGGGGGCGGCGCTGAGGCACGAGATGGCAGCCGAGCAGCTCGCCGAATTCGAGGGTAGCCGCGCCCACTTCCTGAAGGAAGACGGAACGCCCTACCAGGCCGGGGACCTCTTCGTCCAGGCCGACCTGGCCGAAACCCTCCGGGCCATTCGGGATGGGGGGAGGGGGGTCTTCTACCAGGGCGAGATCGCGTCCCGGATGGCCGAGGACATCCAGGCCAACGGTGGAGCCGTCACCATGGAGTCCCTGGACCAGTACGAGGCCGTTCCCGCCATCGTGGTCCGCGGTCGGTATCGCGGCTACGACCTGACGGGGAACTACGTCCCCGCGGCAGGCGCCACCACCATCCAGATTCTCCAGGTCCTGGACCACTTCGACCTGGCCTCCATGGATGAGTTCCAGTGGGCCGCGGTCGTTTCTCAGGCCATGCGCTTCGGGTTCCAGGGCAGTTACCGGGACGCGGTCGCCGGGGATGCGGACGCCGCCATGGCCATTACGTCGCCGGAGGCGGCCGAGGAGATCGCCGCCCGCATCGTGGTGCCCGAGCCCGCAGCGGTGCCGGCGGCGGCCAGCGGTAGACGGGAGGTCCCGGTCCTGGCGGCGGCCGGTCGAGCCCCGGAGGCCGGCCTGGGCTTGGACGGTTGGATCGCCCAGCAGCACCATACCACTCACCTCAGCACCGCGGACGAGGGCGGGATGATGGTGGCACTCACCCAGACCATCGGGCCCAACATGGGGTCCAAGGTGGCCACGCCGGGGTTGGGCTTCCTCTACGCCGCCACCCTGGGTGGGTATCTGGGCCATGTGGAGCCCGGGGAACGGGCCCGCTCGGCCATCTCCCCGATTGTGGTCTCCCGGGACGGGGAGCCCTTCATGGTCCTGGGCGCGGCGGGGGGTGGCCGCATTCCGCCCGCCGTTCTGCAGACCATTCTGAGGGTGATCGACCAGGGTATGAGCCTGGAGGATGCCCTGGCGGCACCTCGGTTGTATGCTCGAGAAGATGGTGAGGTAGAGCTGGAGATGACGCCGGGGATCGCCTGGTCCCAGGATGTGGTGGATGGCCTGGAGGCCATGGGCCTGGAGGTCTCGCTCCAGGAGAGGGCGGGCGCCTTCGGACGGGTCCACGCCATCATGTGGGACGCCGAGGCCGGGGTCTGGATTGGTGGGGCGGACCCCGATTGGGAGGGAAGTGCGGATGGTCCCGACGACGAGCCCGAGGGATCGTAACGACAACCCGGGAATCAGCATCATGAACGACAAGCACACCGCGCGGCGCTGGAGCCTCATCCCCACCCTCGCCCTCCTCACTCTCCTCCCGGCCTGTGGCCCCGGGGCGGCGCCTCCCGACTCCGGTGCCCAGGCCTACGACGTGGTCCTGAGAGGCGGCCGGGTCCTGGACGGAACGGGCAGCCCTTGGATTCACGCCGATGTGGGGATTCGGGACGGCCGGATCGCCTTCGTCGGGGACCTGGCGGAGGGGGACGCTCTGGAGGTGATCGACGTGACTGGGCTCTACGTCGCCCCCGGGTTCATCGATACCCACTCTCACTCGGGAGACGGGCTCGACACGCCGGGCCTCAGCCACGCCCGACCCCTCCTGGCCCAGGGGCTCACCACGGTGTTCGTGAACCCGGACGGGGGCGGCATGGCCGACATCGCGGCGCAGCGTGAGCTGTTCCTCCGGGATGGCCTGGGCGTGAACGTGGCCCAATTCGTTCCCCAGGGCTCGGTCCGTCGTGAGGCCATGGGCTCCGACGACCGGGCGCCCACCGGCGAGGAGTTGGAGCGGATGCGGGAGTTGGTGCGAGCGGGGATGGAGGAAGGGGCGTTCGGTCTCTCCTCCGGCACCTTCTACGCTCCGGGGAGCTTCGCCACCAACGACGAGATCATCGAGTTGGCGAAGGAGGTGGCTCCCTTCGGCGGTGCCTACCAGAGCCACCCCCGGGACGAGTCGAGCTACGGCATCGGCGTGCTCGCGGCATCGGAAGAGATCATCGACGTCGGGCGGCAGGCCGGGATTCCCACCGTGATCACCCATGTGAAGGCGCTGGGCCCCGAGGTCTGGGGCAGCTCCGTCGCCATGGTCGATGCGTATCGCGCGGCCCGTGAGGAGGGGGTACAGGTCTACACCGATCAGTATCCTTACCACGCTTCCAGCACGGGCCTCATCGCGGCGCTCCTCCCTCGCTGGGTGGAGGGGGGCGGGCGGGACTCGATGGTGGCCAGGCTCGAGAATCCCGAACTCCGGGAGGAGATCGAAGCCGGCATGCTCCGGAACCTGGCCAGGCGGGGTGGCGCGGACCGGATTCAGTTCCGGCGGTTCGAGCCGGATCCCTCCATCGAGGGGAGGCTCCTCTCCGAGGTCGCCGCCGAGGCGGGCGTGGACCCCATCGCCTATTCCATCGAGCTGTTCAAGCAGGGGAGTCCGGGGATCGTCTCCTTCAACATGACCGAGGCGGACATTCGTCACTTCATGGTCCAGCCGTGGAACATGACCTCGTCGGACGGGGCGCTCCCGGAGTGGCAGGTGGGCGTTCCCCACCCCCGTGCCTACGGGGCCTTCCCCCGAAAGATCCGCATGTACGTGGTGGAGCAGGGGGTGGTCGGTCTCGGCGACGCCATCCGCTCCATGACGTCGCTACCGGCCCAGGTCTTCGATCTCCGGGACCGGGGGCTCCTGGATGAAGAGCGGGTGGCCGACATCGTGGTCTTCGACCTGGATCGCCTCACGGACCGGGCCACCTTCACCGAGCCCCATCAACTCTCCGAGGGGATGGTTCACGTGATGGTGAACGGGCGCTTCGCGGTGCGGGACGGGGAATTCACAGGCGAGTTGGCGGGCGAGGTCCTGCGCAAGCGGTAGGGGTCCGGTCGCAGGGGCCCCTCGGCCGGCATCCTCCGGGTCGTGTCCTCCTGGACGGGGAGGCGAGGAGGGAGCTGCCGTCCCTGGGTCGGGCCGCGGCTCCATCCGGTCCAGCCGCACTCGGAGCACCAACGGCGCTGAACCCACTGCACGTGAGAGGCCACGGAGTTCTGGATGGCGTCGGTTCGGGTGCGGCACCTGGGGCAGGAGAGCCGCCGGGGAAGGAAACCCAGGAGTCCGATGACCAACACCGCGCCAGCAGACGCCAGGAGCCCAATGATGAGAGCGTTGAGCAGGAGCATGACGCGCTCGTCGGAAGAAGGTGGTCCTGCGGAGACCCCGAATTGTGGAGGATGAGAATAGAGGCCTTTCAGCCGGCTGCCAAGTGGCCGGTCTCCCGGGCCTGGCGAGAACCCGGTGACGGGGAGAGCTTGGGTGGGCCGTCCGGGAATGGGACACGGCGGGCAAGACACCGCAAGCACAGGAGCGACGACCCGTGGGCGCCATCAGGGAATTCATGGAGGTTCACTATCGGCACTTCAACGCCCGTGAGGCCCTCGAAGCTGCAAGGGCGTACGAGGCTCACCTGGATTCGGAAGGCCGGATGCTGGTCAGCCTCGCCGGCGCCATGTCCACCGGGGAGTTGGGCATCAGCCTGGCCCGGATGATCCGTCAGGGGAAGGTGCACGCCATCTCCTGTACCGGTGCGAACCTGGAGGAGGACCTGTTCAACCTCATCGCCCACGACGAGTACGAGGTGGTCCCGGACTGGCGGGCGCTCTCCGCGGCCGACGAGGTGGCCCTCTACGAGCGAGGCATGAACCGCGTCACCGACACGTGCATCCCCGAAGACGTGATGCGCCACATCGAGCGACGCCTGGTGGCTCTCTGGTCCCAGGCCGCGGACTCCGGGGAGCGCCTGTTCCCCTTCGAGTACCTCTATCGCCTGCTGGATTCCGGTGCGCTGGAGGAGCACTACCAGATCGACCCCGAGAACTCCTGGCTCCTGGCGGCCATGGCGGAAGGGATCCCCGTATACTCGCCCGGCTGGGAGGACTCGACCCTCGGCAACATCTTCTCCGCCAACGTCATGCTGGGGAACGTGGCGCACCATCGGTCCGTGAAGTCGGGTACCGAGCAGTTCCAGCACCTTATCGAATGGTACCTGGAGAATCACGGCCGGGAGGAGGGCCGCCCTTCCGTGGGGTTCTTCCAGATCGGTGGCGGGATCGCCGGCGACTTCGCCATATGCGCCGTGCCCTGCATCATCCAGGATCTGCGCCGAGACGTGCCATTCTGGGGTTATTTCTGCCAGATCACGGACGCGGAGGTCTCCTACGGGGGATACTCGGGGGCCGTGCCCAACGAAAAGATCACCTGGGGGAAGCTGGACGCGGAAACCCCCAAGTTCCTGATCAAGTCCGACGCCACCATCGTGGCGCCCCTTCTCTTCTCCTACGTTCTCGGAGACTGAACATGCGCTGCATCCTTCAAAGGGCCGTCACGGCCCTGGCCTTCGGTCTCGCAGTTCTTGCTCTCACGCCGGGGGTGATGGGAGCCCAGGAGGGTCTCAAGGTCTACATATCCGCCGATATGGAGGGGGTGGTGGGGGCCGTCACCTCGGACCAGTTGGGGCCGTCGGGATTCGAATACGGCTACTTCCGGGAACTCATGACCGCCGAGGTCAACGCAGCCATCGAGGCGGCCCGTGCCGCCGGGGCCACCGAGATCCTCGTGAGTGATTCCCACGGGAATGGCGAGAACCTCCTGATGGACCGTCTGCCCCGGGACATTCAACTCGTTCGGTCCTGGCCTCGGCCCCTGATGATGATGCAGGGCATCGACCCCACCTTCGACGCGGCCATCTTCATCGGCTATCACGCCAGCACGGCGAACCCGTCCGGGGTCCGGGCTCACACCATGTCGTCGGCGAACATCGCGGGGCTCAAGCTGAACGGGGTAGACATGCCCGAGACCGGGGTAAACGCCGCCATCGCTGGTGACTTCGGCGTGCCGGTGGTCATGATCTCCGGGGACGACGCCATCGTGGCGGAGGCCACCGCGCTCCTGGGGGACATCGAGGCGGCAACGGTGAAATGGAACTACGGTTTCCACTCGGCCCGAACCCTCATGCCCGAGGCGGCGCTCGACGTGATCCGGGAGAAGGTGTCCATGGCGCTGGCCCGGCTGGACGACTTCGAGCCCTTCCGGTTGGAGGGTCCGGTGACCTTGGACCTCACCTACAAGAACTACATGCCCGCGGAGCTGATGGCCTACCTCCCCAATGTGGAGCGGTTGGACTCCCACACGATCCGGTTCGTGGGACGGGATATGACCGAGGTCTCGAAGTTCCTGGAGTTCGCCACGTCCTATTCGGCATCGGCGACCCCCTGAGTCTCCAGGCGGAGCGAGACTGACCCGTGGAGATTGCGGTCCTCGCCCTGGTCGCGGTGACGGCCTTCGTCTCCACGAGCCTCGATAGCCTCTTGGTCCTGGTTCCGTTCCTTGCCCAGGGCCGGGATCAGGCGCTGCGGGTCGCGGGAGGGTACCTGGCGGCCCTGGCGGTCATCGTCGCGCTCAGCTGGGCGCTGGCCTCGGCCGGGACGGCGTTCATGCCCTTCGACGGGGGGCTCCTGGGGTTGGTGCCCCTGGTGATGGGGACGGGTCTTCTGGCCCGTGGACACCGGCGCCGGCGAGAGCCCATCGGCCAGGAGCCCGGGGCGACACGGTCCGTGGCCCCGGGGGCTGCCGCGATCGCCATTCTCACCCTTTCCCTGAGCGCCGACAATCTCGCTGCGTTCGTGCCTCTCCTGGCGGACACCTCTTCAGGGGGAGACCGGATCGTGGCGATTGCGTTGATGCTCTCGGGTGCGGGCTGGGTGGCGGTTGCGGGTTTCCTGGCGGGACGGCCCATCCTCCGGGGTGTCGCGGAACGGTGGGGTTCCCGGATCCTGCCGGTCCTCCTCATCGGGTTGGGAGTCTACATCCTGGCCAATACGCCCTTCGACATTCGCTAGGGCCTTCCGAGCCGCCCCCTCAGGTGGTGGAGTCCTCGTCGGCCTCCAGGCCGTCGACCAGGGCGTCCACTCGCCCCCGAAGCTCCTCCATCTGTTCGGTGCTCAGGTGCTGTCCCACCCGGCTCACCAGATAGAGCAGGAGGATTCCCGGTAGTCCCAGGTAGACGCCCCAGAAACCCCACGGTTCCATGCCCGACTGCCATTGGACCAGCCCCAGCATGAGCCCCATCACGCCAAGGAACGCCACGCCGAAGTAGAGGAACATGAAGAGGGTCCAGACCTCCGGACTCGGGGAGAAGCGTCCCCGGAGGCGGGATCGCCCTTCGTCGGGCCGGGCGTCGACCTGGACCGTGAGGTGAGGCGACCAGATCCGCCGCTCGGACTCCTGGATGAAGAAGTCCGCGCAGCGGCCCTTGGACTTCGTGCATTCTACCCACTCCGACGCATCCAGCCGGCGGCGCATCTCATCGATTGCCGTGTCGGCGTCCAGTGCCAGGGGTACGGAGAATGTGGGTCGGATCTTGGGTCGGGTCATGCGGGATTCCGGTGGGGGCGCGAAGTCCGGGTCCGGGCACGGCGTCGAGGCGGAAGATTCGCGCCCGCAGTCCGGAGTGCAAGCGGAGCGGGTCACTCCAAGCCGGATTCCGCTATATTTGATGGCTTTACCGGAAACGAATCCGGGGTTTTCGCGCGCATCCAGAGGCCGGCATGCCCATCAGAAATATCGCCATCATCGCCCACGTCGATCACGGCAAGACGACCTTGGTGGATCAGATGCTCCGCCAGGCGGGGGTCTTCGGCGAGCACCAGCACGTCCAGGAGCGGATCATGGACTCGAACCCGCTGGAGCGGGAGCGGGGGATCACGATCCTTTCCAAGAACACGGCGGTGCGTTGGGGCGACGTGAAGGTCAACATCGTGGACACCCCCGGGCACGCCGACTTCGGCGGCGAGGTGGAGCGTATCCTGCGCATGGTGGACGGCGTGGTCCTCCTGGTGGACGCCGCCGAGGGACCCATGCCCCAGACCCGATTCGTGACCAGAAAGGCACTGGAGCTGGGCCTTCATCCGGTGGTGATCGTGAACAAGGTGGATCGGCCCGACTCCCGAGCCGCCGAGGTGCACGATGAAGTCCTGGAGCTGTTCATGGAGTTGGAGGCCTCGGACTTCCAGCTCGACGCCCCATTCCTCTACGCCTCAGGACGCGACGGCTGGGCGACCAGGGAATTGGGGGACGAGGCCGGCGACCTCACCCCCCTCTTCGAGACCATTCTCGAGTCGGTCCCCGCACCCGGGATCGAGGTCGACGGGCCGTTCCAGATGTTGGTGTCCACCCTCGACTATTCGAACTACGTGGGGCGTATCGGGATCGGCCGCATCGAACGAGGCCGGATCCGGGAGGGCCAGCAAGTCGCCCTGCTTCCGTTTGGAGAGCCCGGGATGGCCGACCCGGTCGACGGGGAGGTCGTCCGGGTGATGAAGCTGTTCGGCTTCGAGAACCACGAGAGAGTGGAGATCGAAGAGGCGTCAGCCGGGGACATCGTCGCGGTGGCGGGAATCGAGCGGGTGGAGATCGGCCAGACCCTGACCGATCCCGGGCACAGGGAGCGCATGGCGGGGATCGCGGTGGAAGAGCCCACGCTGTCGGTGGACTTCGCGGTCAACAACTCACCGTTCGCGGGACAGTCGGGGAAGTTCGTGACGTCCCGTCAGGTCCGGGAGCGCCTCTTTCGCGAGCTGGAGCGGAACGTGGCCATGAAGGTGGAGGAAACCGACACGCCGGACACGCTTTCGGTCTCCGGACGGGGGGAGCTACACCTCTCAATTCTCATCGAGACCATGCGGCGTGAGGGGTACGAGTTCCAGGTCTCCCGCCCCCGGGTGGTGGTGAAGAAGGGACCGGGGGGTGAGCGGCTCGAGCCCTACGAGGAGGTGGTGGTCGAGGTGCCGTCGGAAGCCGTGGGCACGGTGATCGAAAAGCTGGGGGCCCGAAAGGGCGAGATGATGGAGATGCGTCCGACCGACCAGGGTCCCACCCGGCTTCGTTTCCGGATTCCGGCCCGGGGCCTCTTCGGTTATCGCTCCGAGTTCCTCACCGACACCCGTGGCGAGGGAACCCTGTACCACACGTTCTCCGAGTACGGACCCTGGGCGGGCACCCTCTCGGGTCGCCGCCGGGGGGTCCTGGTGGCCGACCGGGGGGGGCAGGCGGTGGGCTACGCCCTGTTCAATCTCCAGGAACGGGCCACGATGTTCCTCAAGCCCGGCGACTCGGTCTACACGGGTATGATCGTGGGGGAGAACAGCCGACCCGACGACATGGACGTGAACGTCACCAAGGGCAAGAAGCTCACCAACATCCGGGCGGCCTCGGCGGACGACAAGATCCTCCTGGAGCCCCCCCGTCAGATCACGCTCGAGTTGGCCCTGGAGTTCATCCAGGATGACGAGCTCATCGAGGTTACGCCGGGTGGGATCCGGCTCCGGAAACGTGAGCTGGACATGAGCCGGCGGCGGAAGGCCGCGAAGGCCATGGCCCAGTAGGGCCTCCAAGGCTCAGAAGTTCAGCCCGAGCCGCAACACCCACTGGTCCAGGGGTGAGCTCAGAAACTCGTAACGGGCATCGAGGAAGACCCGGAGGGCCAAAAGGTTCAGGTCTACCCCTCCGCCCGCTGCGAAGCCGCCCGCCGACGAGCTCTCGATGGTGTCTTCGGACGTCTTGAGATTGTCGACGCTTCGGTAGGTCAGCCCACCGAGGGCGTAGGGGCGGATGAGAGGCAGGGGCAGACGCAGGTGCCCCTCCAGGAAGCCGCCCCAGAAGTTGCAGCTCTCGATGTCGCAGTCCGGGAAGAAGTACTCGCCCCCGCCTACGACCTCCACCGGCAGGCCGAGGAAGTCGTAGCCGATCTGAGCCCCGAAGCCGGTGGCCCCGCCAAAGGTGTCCACGGCGTAGGTCATGTGGGCCCCGACGTATACCTGTCCTTGCAGGGCGGTGGGAGCCAACACCATGGCGACGGCGACCGCGCACCCTGACAACACGCCTGCGAGACGTGGACCGGTCCCTCGATTGGCGCGCATGTGCACTCCCGTGTTGGATCGTCATTCCGTCGGCACAGGATCCCGGTGAGGACACTAGTGTGCGGAACGCGCGGGGACAACGGGAACGTCGGGGAACCGCCGGGGCGTCCGGGGCGTTCGAGGGCCGGACCGGCGCACCGGGTTCCGGGTATCGTGGCTGGCGCGCTAGAACGTTCAGAGACACGGAAGGCCTCGTCCCGTGGGGCAGGGCTTCCCTGGAGTCACACGTCGTGGATGACCCAAAGAGGCTGGTGGACCGGGCCCGATTCGAGGAGGCCTGGTCGTGGGAGGAGTACCTCCAAACCGTGGAACGGAACGCGGCGCTGTGGGAGGCGGTGTATCGTCGCGCCGAGGCACCGGAGGATCTGGTGGGAGAGCTCCGTGCGGTGGTGGACGGGCCGCGCTTCCTGCTCGCCCTCACCGAGGACTGGTGCGGAGATGCGGTGAACTCCCTTCCGTGGGTCGCACGGCTCGCCGAAGTGATTCCGGAGTTGGAGTTCCGCCTGCTGGGACGGGAAGACAACCCCGACCTCATGGATTCCCACCTCACCGGGACCAGCCGGTCCATTCCGGTCGTCATGGTCTTCGATTCGGAGTTCAGGGAGCTCGGTTGGTGGGGCCCCCGTCCCGGGGATCTCCAATCCTGGGCCATCTCCTCGGAGGCCCGGGCCATGGACGACGAAGACCGATACAAGGTGGTGAGGACCTGGTACGCACGGGATCGGGGCCGAACGATCCTCGAAGAGATCGGGTCCCTCCTTCGCCTCCATTTCGGGGCCCGGACCTGACCGGTTCCCGGGCCCCTGAGGTCCTCGCGCCCGCCCTCTCTCGCACTTCCGGCGGAGGCGCTCTATAGTGCCCGCATGCCGACACTGTTCAAGGATCTCATCCCGGCCAACACGCACCCTCTCAACGTAGTTTCGGAGCTGGACGAAGAGACTGTGCGAGGCCATGTGGTGGACCGTCCGCCCCTGTTCGAGGTCTACATGCGGATGGCCGAGGAGTTGGCCAAACGGAGTACCTGTGCGCGCCTCCAGGTGGGAACGGTCATAACCAGCCCCAACCTGGAGAACGTGGTGGCCATCGGGTACAACGGGAACGTCCGGGGCTTCCCCAACGAGTGCGACTCCCCTGAGCCCGGCCGTTGCGGTTGCATCCACTCCGAGATGAACGCCCTGGTGAAGGCCCCGGGCACCATGCCCGACAAGGTGGCGTTCGTCACCGCGAGCCCCTGCGTCATGTGCGCCAAGCTCATCGTCCAGGCCCGGGTCTCCCACGTGTTCTACCGCAAGGCCTACCGGGACGCCTCTGGGCTGGCGGTCCTCGAAGCCGCCGGGGTGGCGGCGGTCCACTACACACGCTGGCAAGACGAATGGCGCGACGACCCTTAGCCCCCGGGCGCTTCTTCCTTCCGGGCCCCACCGAGGTCCGGGAGCCGGTGCTGGCCGCCCAGGCCCAGGCGGTGATCGGGCACCGGGGTCCCGAGATCAAGACGCTCATGGCGGACCTGCAGATCGGGCTCCGGGAGGTGTTCCAGACCCGACGGCCCGTGTTGATCTCAACCTCCTCGGCCACCGGCTTCATGGAGGCAGGAATCCGAAACGCGGCGCGAGCGAGGGTGCTTTCCCTGGTCAACGGCGCGTTTTCCCAGCGATTCGCCGAGATAGGCTCCGCGTGCGGACTGGACGTGGACGTCCTCGAGGTGCGTTGGGGGCGCGGCCATGACCCGAACCAGGTATCGGATCGATTGTCCTCCGGAGGCTATGACGCCGTCACCGTGGTCCATTCCGAGACTTCGACCGGTGTCTTGAATCCCCTGAGGGAGCTCTCCGAAGCCGTGGCCACCGCGCCGGATGCGGTGCTGCTGGTGGACTCGGTCACGGGCGTGGGCGGGGCCGAGGTCCGAACCGACGCGTGGGGACTGGACTTCGTGCTCACCGGATCCCAGAAGGCCCTGGCTCTCCCACCGGGCCTGGCGTTCGCCGTGGCGTCGGACCGGGTCATGGACCGGTCGGCGGAGGCGGAAGGGAAGGGCGTCTATTTCGATCTCCAGGGGTTCGCCAAGCAGATCCAGAACCATCAGACCCCCAACACTCCGGCGGTCACCCTTCTCTTTGCACTCCAGGTCCAACTGCAGCGCATGGGCGAGGAGGGGATGGAGGCCCGCTGGGCGCGTCACCTCGCCCTGAGGGACCGCTGTGTGGACTGGGTGCGATCCCTGCGTGAGGAGGGTGGTATCCCGCTGCGGGTCATGGCGCCCGATGGATTTCAATCGCCTACCGTCACCTGTATCGAGCTGCCCGCCGGCAGGGCCGGGCCCGAAGTGGTCTCCGCCATGCTGGACCGTGGTTTCGTCATCGGAGGCGGCTACGGCAAGCTCAAGTCCACCCACATACGTATCGGACACATGGGAGACCACACCCTCGAGGAGCTGGACGTGCTTCTCGACCATCTCAGAGAGGTTCTTTCTTCATGACCCCCACATCCGTGCGGGATCCCGAGGCCCGCTACAAGGTCCTGGTGGCGGACAAGGTCTCCCCGTCGGGGCTCTTGGCCCTTACGGAGGACAGTCGCTTCCAGGTGACCTCCCTGGACGGACTGGAGGGAAGCGAGTTTATGGCCGAGCTGGCCGACGCCGATGCCTTGATCGTGCGGAGCGCCACCCAGGTGACCCGTGACCTCATGGATGCCGCTCCGTCCCTGAAGGCCATCGGCCGGGCAGGGGTGGGGGTGGACAACATCGACCTGAAGGCGGCCACGGAGCGGGGGATTCCGGTCATGAACGCGCCGGCTGGAAACACCGTTTCGGCCGCCGAGCTGACCCTGGCCCTCCTGCTCGCCACCGCCCGGAAGGTGGTCGAGGCGGACCGCTCGATCCGGGAAGGGGAGTGGAAGCGCTCCGCGTTGAAGGGCTTCGAGCTGCGAGGGAAGATCCTGGGGCTGGTCGGTGCGGGCCGGATCGGGGGGGAGGTGGCCCGTCGCGCACAGGCGTTCGGGATGGATGTGCTGGCCTTCGACCCCTACCTCACCTCTGAGCGGGCGTCGGATCTGGGTATGGCCCTGGCCTCCCTGGACGAGGTCCTCGAGAGCTCGGATTTCTTGAGCCTGCACGTTCCCCTCACCGACGCCACCCGAGGGATGCTCGGGGCCGCGGAACTGGGCAGGATGAAGCCGTCCGCCATCCTGATCAACGCTGCCCGGGGCGGCGTGGTGGTGGAAGCCGCTCTGGCCGAAGCGCTCAAGGAGGGACGGCTCCGGGGCGCGGCCCTTGACGTCTACGAGGCCGAGCCCCTGGCTCAGGACAGCCCCCTGCGAGACGCCCCCAACCTCGTATTGACACCCCATCTGGGCGCGTCCACCGCGGACGCCCAGGAGTTGGTCGCGGTAGAGATCGCCGAGGCGGTGAAGTCCGCGCTCCTCGAGGGTGACCTGACCCGGGCGCTGAACGCCCCGGCCATCGGCGGTGAGGCGCTCCGCACCCTGCGGCCCATGCTGACCCTCGCAGAACGGGCCGGACTGCTGGCCAGCGTGCTCTCCTCGGGCGGGATCCAGGAGGTCGGGGTCTGCGTGGCCGGGTCCTACGACCCGAGCTTCGAGCGTCCCCTCACGGCTGCCGTGCTCACGGGAATCCTTCGAAGAGTCCAGGGCGCCGATCAGGTCAACTTCGTGAACGCCCTCCACATGGCGGAGACCCGGGGCATTCGGATCAGGACAGCCCATACAAGCCGCCGAAACGACTTCTCGGAGGTCCTGGAGATCACCCTCGACAGCGAGGGTGGCCGGGTGACCGTGGTGGGCGCCATGCTCGGTGAAGGCCACCCCCGGATCGTGGGGATCGACGATTTCAGCGTGGATGTGATCCCCGAGGGGAGTCTGGTGGTGCTCGTGAACCGGGACGTTCCCGGCGTGATCGGGCGAGTGGGAACGTTGCTGGGGGCGCACGACCTGAACATCGCCGAATACCATCAGTCCCGGCGAGACGCCGAGGGGGATGCACTGGCCGTCATCTCCATTGACGGGCCGGTAGGGTCCGCGGTGATCGAATCCCTCGAGGCCATGCCCGAGATCGTCGGCGTATGGGTGGCGGACCTGGGTTAGGACCTCGGAGAGCCGCGGGGTGCGGGACGGGGTGTCAGCGGATGGCGCCGTACCGCCTGAGCACCTCCATCACCTGGTCCACCGGAAGGGCGTCCGCCGTCCGGCCGTCCACCCCGGTGACCGTGGTCGCCTTGAGCAGGGAGTTGTAGACGGCCTCCTCGGTGGCCTCCACCACGCCCTGAAAGAGGCCCGACATCCGGTCATTCCCCAGTTCCGCGGTCGAGAGGACACGAGCTCCGGCCTCACGCCTCACCTCCGGGGCGGTGGAAAATGCGATCACGTAGTCCCCGGAGCCGTTGCCGGCGAAGGAGCCCGTCCGGGCCAGGCCCATGATGGCTCGCTTCGCCAGGCGCTCCAGGTTCCGGTCCGACAGGGGCGCGTCCGTGGCCACCACCATCATGATGGAGCCCTGTCCCTCGTCCGGGTCCAGCCCCCCCTCCAGCCCCGACGTGTCCTCGCCCTCCACCACCTCCCGGAAGGAGTAGCGTCCCAACTCCCGGCCCACCGGAGCCCCGCCCATGGTCAGGATTCCACCGAAGTTGGACTGGACCAGGACGCCCACGGTATAGCCGCCCAGATCGTCGGGAAGGATCCGGCTCGACGTCCCGATGCCCCCCTTCCAGCCGAAGGCCCGAGTTCCGGTTCCCGCCCCCACAGACCCTTCGTCCACCGGCCCAGCGGACGCGTTCTCGAGGGCTCGAACCACGTCGGCCGCCTCCACCGGGCGGGCGCGAATGTCGTTCAGCCCTCCGTCGTTCGTCTCGCCCACGACCGCGTTCAGGGACCGGACGTTCTCCATCCCCGGCCTCTCCAACATCCAGGCCACCATGGCGTCCGCCGCCTTCCAGACACACAGGGTGCACGTGAGGAGGATCGGGGTCTCCAACTCCCCCAACTCTCTCACCTGGGTGATTCCCAGGAGCTTGCCGAATCCGTTGCCCACGTGGATCGCGGCCGGGACCCTGGACCGGTACGCGTTGCCCTCGTGGGGCAGGATCGCCGTGACGCCCGTCCGGACGTTCTCGCCCCGGGACAGGGTCACCTGGCCGACCCGGACCCCGGCGACGTCCGTGATGGCGTTGCGTTGTCCGGGCCGGAAGATCCCGACTTCGAGACCCAGGTCCCGGGCCCGGGGACGTGAGGCGGTCTCCTGCGCCATGGAGGGACTCCCTAGGAGAAGAAGTGACGCCAAAACGCCCGCCATCCGGGTGAGCCTTCGGGCGGCGGGAGGGGAGGGCAGATTCGTCATGATTTCGGTACCGTGTCCAGGACCATCAGGACGGAGAGGATGGGGTGGTACGCCAGCGACGCCAGAAAGACCCTCCGCGCGGTTCGGTTGGTCATCTCCCGGATGCACCCGGCGCTGAACACCACGAGCATTCCCCCGAGCAACAGCGCACCCGTGCCGTAGACCCAGCCGGTCAGCCCCAGGGCGCTGGGGGAAATTCCCACGGGCAAGAGGGCGACGCTGTAGGTCAGCATACGGGATCCGATGGCGGTTCCCTGGGGATCCGATGGCGGCATCAACAGGAACCCTGCCCGGTCGTAGTCTTCCTTGAGCATCCAGGCCAGCCCCAGCACGTGGGGGAGCTGCCAGAGGAACGCGATCCCGAAGAGGGCCACCGCCCCCAGCTCCAGGCTCCCGGTCGCGGCGCTCCACCCGATCAAGGGCGGAATCGCGCCCGGGATCGCGCCTGCGGGCGTGGCGAGATAGGAGCGGGGTTTGAGCGGGGTGTAGACCAGGTTGTACGCCACCGCCGAAATGAGGGTGAGGGCGGCGGGGAGCCAGCCCACCCAGAACCAGAGGTGCCCGATCCCGGCGGCCACGAGGAAGAGGCCGAAGGTGAGGGCCTGCCAGGGAGGGAGGCGGCCGGACGGGAGGGGCCGGCTCCGAGTCCGGTGCATCAGGGCGTCCGCGTCCCGTTCGATGAACTGGTTCAGGGCCAACGCCCCGCCCGTGGCCAGGACGGTCCCCAGAAGGGTGTGGAGCAACGGAGCCCACACGACCGCTCCTCCCGATGCCACGTAGTATCCGACGCCCGTCGCCACGACCACGTACCCGGCGATCCCGGGCTTCGTGAGCTCGTAGAGCGCTGCCGCCCGGGAGAATCGGGACAGGCGATCGCCGGCTGCTGGAGCTTTGGACATGCTCGAAGGTCACCGGCCCGGAAAAGGGGCGCAAGGCGACGGCGGAGGGTCTTACCTTGTGTCCATGAGCCAGTTGATCGCCGTCTCGCGCAAGGAGGGTGGCCCCACGGCGGGGTTTCCCTTCGACGTGCCCGCGATCCGCTCCCTCGGGGAGATGGACCTGGGGGCGAGTGTGACCTTGTTCGTGGGGGAGAACGGGTCCGGTAAGTCCACGCTACTGGAGTCTCTCGCCATCGCCGCGGGGCTGCCGGCGGTGGGCAGCGGCGGCCTCGCTCGAGACCCGACGCTGGTCGCCCAACGGCGACTTGCCGACTCGCTCCGCCTGGTGTGGAAGGCCCGGAATCACCGGGGGTTCTTCCTGAGGGCGGAGGACTTCTTCGGATTCCAGAAGGAAGTGGTCCGGGGAAGAGCAGAGCACGAGGCCGAGCTTCGTAGGCTGGAGTTGGAGCTGCGTGAAGCGGATCAGGCCGACCGGGATCGCGCCCTGGGCGTGCACCGAGGGTCCATCGAGGCGCTGCGGTCCAGGTACGGAGACGATCCGGACGCCCGCTCCCACGGAGAGGCGTTCCTGGCCCTGTTCAAGGCCCGCCTCGTCCCCGGCGGGGTCTTCATGCTGGACGAGCCCGAGGCAGCACTCTCGCCGCAGAGTCAGCTGGGGTTCCTTTCCATGATCCGCCATGCCGTCGAGGAGGGAGGACAGTTCGTGATCGCCACCCACTCGCCGATCCTCATGGCCATCCCCGGAGCGACCGTCTACGCCTTCGACGGAGGAGAGATCGTCCGGTCCAGCTTCGACGAACTGGAGGCGGTCGCGTTGGTCAGGGACTTTCTCCGATCACCCCAGAGGTTCCTCCGCCACATCTGGGATGTGACTCCGGGCGACCGCTGACGCGTTGCAGCAGACCTCCCCTGGGAGCATGTTGACGCCCGTCTGTTCCCAAAGCTCGGTCTCGACCGCGATCTCGCTCCGGTCGAGACCCTCACATCGGCGACTGAAGAGCGAACATGAAGGCCTTTCTCCTCGGCGTTCTCCTCACGCTGCCCCCGGCTGACACGCTGCCCGTTCCGGATGTCTATCGCGCCGCCTTGGAGGCGGGCACCCGGAGCCGGTCGGGCGCTCCGGGTCCGTCCTACTGGACCAACCAGGTGGACTACGTCATCGACACGCGCTTGGACCCGTCCGAGAATCGGGTGGTCGGCAATGCGGTCATTACCGTGCGCAACAACGCCCCGGAGGTGCTGACCCGGGTCGCCATGAACCTCAATCAGA
Source organism: Gemmatimonadota bacterium (assembly GCA_039591855.1). Taxonomy (GTDB): domain Bacteria; phylum Gemmatimonadota; class Gemmatimonadetes; order Longimicrobiales; family Gaopeijiaceae; genus JBDHCV01. The sequence continues at coordinate 29,753 of JBDHCV010000005.1, forward strand.
ACGTGTTCGCTCCCGGGAACCCCCGGACTCGGGCCGCGCCGGTCACGGGTGGATTCGACGTCTCGGCCCTGTCGATCCAGGGCGTCTCCACGGAGTTCCCCTCCCGTCCCGGGCGTTCCGTGCCCACCAACGTGGTCTTGGACCTCCCGAGAGCGGTGCCCACCGGCGAGGCGTTCGAGATCCGAGTGGCGTGGGGCTTCGAAGTGCCGGAGGGGACCTTTCGCATGGGCCGCGAGGGCTCGGAGGTCTACTACCTGGCCCAATGGTATCCCCAGGTGGCGGTGTACGACGACCTGGGAGGCTGGGTCCGGGATCCCTACCTGGGGGACGGCGAGTTCTACGTGGATTACGGGAACTTCGACGTCCGGATCAGCGCCCCCGAGGGGTGGCTGGTGGGCTCCACCGGGGTCCTCCAGAATCCCGAGGCCGTCCTGACTCCCGAGGCGGCCCGGCGCCTCGCCTCCGCCGCGGCGGACCGGGTGGTGAACGTGGTCACCGCCCAGGAGCGGGCGGCTGGCCGGGCCACGGCCGCATCGGAGGACGGCTGGCTGGAATGGCATTTTGCGGCCGAGAACGTCCGGGACTTCGCGTGGGGGGCTTCGGACGCCTACGTCTGGGACGCCACCGTGGCCGCTTATCCCGCCCTGGACGGTGGCGAGCGCACTTCGCTGATCCACTCCCTCTACCGCCCCGACCGTCCGAACTGGGACAGGTCCGCGAGCTTCGCGAAGCACGCCATCGAGTTCCACTCCCGTTGGTATCCCTATCCCTATCCGCAGATGACGGTGAATGAGGGGGTCATCGGGGGCGGGATGGAGTACCCCATGATCACCATCATCGGTGGCGGCAGGACCCCCATCTCACTCTACGCGGTCATCTCCCACGAGTTGGCCCACATGTGGTGGCCCATCGTGGTGGGGAGCGACGAGAAGGCCCACGCCTGGATGGACGAGGGGTTGGCATCGTTCTCGGAAGATCTCGCCACCCCGACCCTCTTCACCGAGGTCAACTCCGGGCTCAATACCCTCAGAGGCTACCTGGGGCTGGCCGGCAGGGATGCGGAGACCGAATCCATGCGTCACGCCGACCTCTACGGCCCCTTCGGGAACCGGGGCATGGCCTCATACGGGAAGCCCGCGTCCGTCTTCAGGGCCCTACGGACGATTCTCGGTGAGACCGTGTTCGACGAGGCGCTGCGGGAGTACACGCGTCGCTGGGCCTTCAAGCACCCCCACGCCCTGGACCTGTTCTGGACCTTCGAGGACGTGACGGGGCAGGACCTGGACTGGTTCTTCTACCCCTGGATGTACACCACGCGGGCCATGGACCAGGGGATCGAGTCCGTGGAGGTGACGGACGGCGGGCGCAGGGTCCGTATCGTGTTGCGGGATCGGGGGGAGATCCCCATGCCGGTCCTCCTGGAGATCCGGGTCGAGGGCCAGGCCGCCGTCACGGTGACGGCCGATCATGACGATTGGGAATCCGGCGAGTACGTGGTGGAAGTGGGATTGCCCGGCGATGTGATCGAAGTCCTCCTGGACCCGAGGCAGATGCTTCCGGACGTGAATCGCGCCGACAACGCCTGGAGACCCGGAGCGAGCTAGGGCTCCCGACGGCGTCTCGGCGGAAACTTCAGGGGGTCACCGGCGGTATTGTAGGTCTGAGGGAAACAGCCGCCACACGGTCCGCGAAGAGCCGCTGAGCATGAATACGAAACCCACCCACGGGCTCTCCGTCGAGGAGCGCTTCGAACTGGAGCGCCGCTGGTTCAGGCGGGCGCTGGGGATCGCTTTGCTCCTGCACGTGGTCTTCTTCGCGTTCTGGCGGGCCGCTCCCAACCTGGAATCTCCCTACGCGGCCGCCGGCCCTCGGGCCGGAGATGACCTGGCCGCCGCCGGCGGGTCCATGCAAGCGGTCCAAATGCAGATTCAGGCCACCCGACCCATTCGGCCCCCACCGGTCCCGCTCCTCACCATCGAACCGGATGCAGTGGTCGACTTCGACGATGAGCCGGCCCAGGAAATGTCCGACCTCCTCGGAGATGCGCCCACGGTGGCTCTCGGCGCCGGAGAAGGTGACCGGGAGGGACCCGGGAAGGACGACGGCGAGGGCCAGGGGGACGGCGGCACCGGAGACGAGGGCCGCTTCCGGCTCAACCCGCCGATTCCCCGCGGAATGATCATGCCGCCCACCAACGAAGATCTGCGGGGCAAACAGGTGGAGGTCTGGGTCTTCGTCGACGTGAATGGTCGCGTGGTCGCAGACTCCACCTACCTAATTCCGCCCACCGGCGACAGGAGCTACAACGAGCGGCTGCGCTCAGAGGCGGCGGAGTGGGTCTTCCGTCCTGCCACCCGGGACGGAAAGGCCGTGGCGGCCTGGTTCCCCTACACCATTTCCATGTAGGACCGTCAGCGCCGCGGGAGGCGGTCGCGCCCTACTTCCCCTCGGTGTTCTTGAAGAGGGTGAGGAGCATCCGGAACCGCTCGATTGCCTGAAGGGCGTGGGGGACGTCGGCCGGTAGATGGATGATCTGGCCCGCATGGACCTGATGGGGTTGCCCCTCGATCGTTACCTGGACGCTCCCCTCCAGGACCTCCACGAACGCCGTCTGAGGCGTGGAGTGCTCGTCCAGCCCCGTCCCGGCGTCGAATGCGAACGCGGTGATGGACCCCGCGGGTGTTCGAGCGAGCACCCTGCTCACCACGCCGTTCGGCTGGTACTCCACCGTCTGATTGAGATCCTGGGCTCCGTCGCCGAGGTCGATGCGCGTGCTCTTCAGGGTATCCCTCCTAACTGTTTTGGCGCCGCTTGGTCACAGCCCCCGGGCCCCAGCTGTCCGGAACTCAAGTGGGAAGGGCGACCCGCCGTGGTGGGGGGTCTGGCTACTCTTGTGGAATCCATCGACGCACCGCCATGCTGCGCTCCCATGGTCAGCCCTTCCCATTTCCGCGTCTCGCCCCCGCAGGGGCGCACACACAATCCTATAGTAGCGCCGCGGCGCCTAGCAGGGGTGGCCATGCTCCTCCTCTTCGCCGCCTGTTCGCCCGGTTCTTCAAGGGGATTCGAATGCATCGCCCCGGCGGCGGCCGGTGGCGGGTGGGACATGACCTGCCGGTTGGCCTCCCGCGTGATGGATCAGGAGGGCATTCTGCCCGGCACCATGCGGACGACGAACATGCCCGGCGCCGGCGGAGGCATCGCGTACGCCCATCTGGTTTCCCGACGCGCCACGGATTCCACCGTCCTGATGGCGGCGAGTCCGGGGACGCTGCTCCGTCTCGCCCAGGGTCAGTACGGGCGCCTCCGGGCCGATCAGGTCCGATGGCTCGGTGCGGTAGGCGTGGAGTACGGGGCGGTGGCTGTGGCCCGGGACGCACCCTGGGACTCCCTCGACGAGCTGATGACGGCATGGAAGCGCGATCCGGCGTCGATTGTGGTGTCCGGCGGCTCCGCGGTGGCCGGCCAGGACCACATCAAGATGATGCTCCTGGCCCGCTCGGCGGGGATGGAACCCCTGGCCGTCCGGTACGTGGCCTTCGACGGCGGAGGCGAGGCCATCACGGCGCTCCTCGGGGGGTTCGTACAGGTCTTTTCCGGCGAGCCTTCGGAACTGGAGGGTCACGTGCAGGCCGGCACCGTGCGGATCCTTGGCGTTCTTTCGGATCGACGACTGGACGGCTCGCTGGCGGACGTTCCCACCGCGACGGAGGTTGGGTACCCGGTGACGTGGGCCACCTGGAGGGGGTTTCTGGTGCCGGGAGGAATCACCGAGACGGCATATGGAACCTGGGTTGAACGACTTCGAGCCCTGGGCGGGTCCCCGGCCTGGGAAGCGGCCCGGGTCCGGGCGAGGGTCAGACCCTACCTGGTGGTGGGGGCGGACTTCGAAGCCGACGTGCTGGCCCAGCTCCGGGAGTTGGAATCCCTCTCCCGTGAGATCGGACTCCTCGAATGAAGCCGATCCGGGTGGCGGCCGTCCTCTCTGTGGCCTTGGCCGTCGCGGCGCTGGGCGAGGCCGCCACCTTCCAGGTCCGTTTTCTCACCGATCCGGTAGGGCCTCGAGGCCTGCCTCTCCTGGCGGGTTCGCTCCTGCTCATGGCCGGAGTGGCGCTCCTCAGGGAGCCCAAGCGGGAGCTGGGGTCCATGGACGGCCTCCCGAAGGCGCCGGAGGGGTCGGGAGCCCAGCCCGCCGAGGGTAGGGCGGGCAACGGACCGCCTCCCTCCCTCCCACTGGCGGCGGCACTCCTGGCCTACGCGCTGCTTCTCCCCTGGTTGGGATTCGTCACGGGCACGACCCTTATCCTGTGGGTCACGGCTCGTCTGTTCGGCGGCCGGCCCCGGGCCGGGGCCCTGGCGGCCCTGGTGCTGGCCATCGGTCTGTGGCTCCTGTTCGACCGGGCCCTTGGAGTGGTTCTTCCCGTGGGGAGGATCTGGATGGCCGGATCGTGACCCTCGATCTCCTGGCCCAGGGCTTCGCGGTGGCGATCCAGCCGCTGAACCTCCTCTTGGTGGCCGGCGGCGTGACGCTGGGAACCGTCGTGGGGATGATCCCCGGGTTCGGCCCCGTGAACGCCATCGCCGTGCTGCTGCCAGTCGTGTTCAGCGGGGGTCTCGAGCCGGCCTCGGCCATCATCCTCCTGGCTGGGATCTACTACGGATCCCAGTACGGGAACTCCGTGGCGTCCATCCTGGTGAATATTCCGGGCACGCCCTCGGCGGTCGTGACCGCCCTGGACGGGTACCCCATGGCACGCCAGGGAAAGGCCGGGCAGGCCCTGGCGGTTTCGGCGGTGGCGTCCTTCGTCGGAGGAACGCTCTCCATCTTCGGGCTGATCCTCTTCGCCCCTCTTCTGGCCTCCGTGGCGATTCGATTCGGCCCCGCAGAGTACTTCGCCCTCATGGTGCTGGCCTTCACATCCGTGGCCGGGCTTTCCGGCGCACGTCCCGCCCTCGGCCTCCTCTCCACGAGCCTGGGCCTCCTCCTCGCCACGGTGGGCCTGGACCCCAACAGCGCCGTGGCTCGCTACACCCTCGGGCAAATGCGCCTCCTGGATGGGATGGACTTCGTGGTCGTGACCATCGGCCTCTTCGCCATCGGGGAGCTCCTGTTCCTGGTGGATTCCCCCCGCGAAGTGGAGAATCCGGTGAGGGACGGCCGGATCTCCACCCGGGGGGCCGTCCGGGGAACGTGGGACCAACGGTGGTCCATGCTCAGGGGTTCGGTGGTGGGCTTTTTCGTGGGAGTTCTCCCCGGGGCCGGGGGCACCATCGCGTCCTTTCTCGCCTACGGGACCGAGCAGAAGCTTGCCGGGCGGGAGGGTCGCTTCGGCGACGGAGATCCCAGGGGCGTGGCGGCTCCGGAGGCGGCCAATAACGCCTCGGCGAACGGAGCCATCATCCCTCTGCTTACCCTGGGCGTCCCGGGGTCCGCCACCACGGCGGTGCTTCTGGGAGCCCTCCTGGCCCTGGATGTGACGCCCGGCCCGCTCTTGATGACGCGGACACCGGAGGTGTTCTGGGGTCTGGTGGCGTCCATGTACCTGGGCAACATGGTCCTCCTTGCCCTCAATCTCCCCCTGGTGGGCTTCTTCGCGCGGCTCCTCCTGCTTCCACGCTGGCTCCTCGCCACCGTGATCGCGGGCATGAGCCTGGCAGCCGTCTACGCTCTCAATGGAAGTGCCTTCGACGTGGGCGTGGCCCTGGCGCTCGGCGTGCTGGGATACGGACTGCGGAAGATCGGAGCCCCGCTGGCACCGCTGATCCTGGGCGTCGTTCTGGGACCGTTGATGGAGCGAAGCCTGAGGCGCTCGCTGGCCCTGAGCGGCGGGGACTGGTCGATCCTGGTGACCGGTCCGGTGGCCATCGGGCTCTGGGTCCTGACCCTGGCCTCCGTAGTCTATTGGCTGGGCCCCCGCTTCGGGCCGCGAAAGCTCTAGACCCGGGTATCGCCGCTTCCCCGCGTTACCTATCCTGCCGTACGGCGAACCCGACACCGGCGCTCGAGCCCAGGAAGCCTCCATCCATGACCACCGTCTCTCCCAGGCGATCCCTCTCCCTGATCGGCGCCACCGGTGTCGGCGTAGGGGCCATCGTCGGCGGCGGCGTGCTGGCCTTGGCGGGAGTCGCCTTCTCCATGAGCGGTCCCGGGGCCATCCTGGCCTTCGCCCTCAACGGTGTGGTGGCCCTCCTCACGGTCTTTTCCTTTTCCGAACTGGCCTCTCGTTTTCCTGAGTCCGGGGGTACCTACGCCTACGCCCGACGCGTGTTGACCGTGGAGGCGGCGTTCGGGATCGGCTGGGTCGTGTGGTTTGCCTCCGTCGTGGCGGCGGTTCTCTACGCACTCGGGTTCGCGGTCTTCCTCGTTCCTCTCTTGAATGTGGTGCTGGAGGGAGTGGGGGTGTCGCCGCCGGCCTGGTTGGACAGTCGATTCGGTCATCTCGTCAGCGCCTTGCTCGCGTTGGGCTTCTATTCCTGGAGCCTCATGAGATCGGCGGCGGGGGGAGGGCAGTGGGCCACCATCGGCAAGCTGGTGGTGTTCGCCGTGGTGATCGCCGGAGGCGCTTGGGCCCTTCTGGGAGGCGTGCCCGCCGGGGAGTCGATCTCGGATCGCTTCAGCCCGTTTCTCTCCGAGGGAGGCACGGGCCTCCTCCAGGCCATGGGCTACACCTTCATCGCCCTCCAGGGGTTCGACCTCATCGCGGCCGTCGGCGGGGAAGTCAGGGACCCCACGCGGAACATTCCGAGAGCCATGTTCGCCGCTCTGGGCACGGCCCTCGTCGTATATCTCCCACTCCTGTTCCTGGTGGTGGCTGTCGGGAGCCCCGGAGAACCGGTTGCGGACGCGGCGCGACGGTCGCCGGAGATCTTCATCGCGGTGGCGGCGGGCAACTTCATCGGGCCCACCGGCTATTGGATGGTGGTGGTCGCGGGGGTGCTCTCCATGCTCTCGGCCCTTCAGGCGAACCTCCTTGCGGCCTCCAGGTTCGCCAGGAGCATGGCCGTGGACCGGACCCTTCCCCGAGGGCTCGCGGCCATATCTCCCTCCACCGGTTCCCCCGAGGCAGCCGTCAAGGTGACGGCGGGCATGGTGGCCGTGTTGCTCCTGGCCGTCCCGGATGTGGCGGCGGCAGGGGCCATGTCGGGGCTGATCTTCCTGGTCAGCTTCACCCTGGTCCATGGGATCTCCTACCTGGCGAGGACTCGGTCGGAGGATCCTTCCCCGTTTCGGTCCCCGCTGTTCCCGCTCGTCCCGGCCGTAGGCGGGGTAGCCTGCCTGTCCCTGGGTCTCTTCCAGGCCGTCGCGGTTCCGTCGGCCGGGGCTCTGGCATCCCTCTGGATCGCCACCGGCGCCATCCTCTACGTGACCCGGATCGGATCCAGCGCCCGGGTTGTGGACGCCAGTTCCGAAGGTCGAGACCCGGAGCTCCTCCGGCTCCGGGGAAGGACTCCCAGGATCCTGGTCCCCATCGCGAATCCGGCGAGTGCGGAAGCCCTGGTGGAGGTTGCCCATGCCATGGCTCCTGGCGGTGTCGCCCGGGTGCTTCTCCTTTCGGTTTTGGACGACAGTGCGGCCCGGACGTCCTCGGAAGAAGAGGGCGCGCTCGCGGATCTTCAGGCGGTGCTGGGAGGAGCCCTCTCCCGGGCACTTTCACGGGGCCTCAGGCCAGAGGTCATGGTGACCGTGCACAGCGACCCATGGCATGAGATCGCCAGGGTAGCGGAGCAATACCGGTGCGAGCGTGTGCTTCTGGGCTTCGGGCACCTGGAGAAGGCCGACATGACCGGGCCCCTCGAACGTTTGGCCGCTCGGACTTCGGGGGACGTGGTGATCCTCCGGGCGCCGCCCGGATGGAGCCTGGACGGGGTCCGGCGGATCCTCGTGCCCTCGGCGGGAGCCCGATACCAGAGCTCGATCCGGGCTCGCCTGCTGGGCAGCCTATGCCGGACGGGCGACCGACAGGTGACCTTCCTTCAGGTCCTCCCCCCGGGCGGGGACCCCCGGAGTCTCTCCCGGGCCCGCCGCAGTCTGACCACCCTCTCCCACGACGAGGCTCCAGGCGTGAGCGAGGTGGAGGTCTTGGCCTCCGCGGACCTGTTTGGAGAGGTCACGCGGTACTCCGAGCGGTCGGACCTGGTCGTCCTGGGGCTCCAGAGAGGGGCTGGATCGGGGCGGCTCTTCGGCGAGAAGGTGCTGGGCCTGGTCAGGGGAACGGATACCCCCATTCTGATGATCAGCCAGCGGGACTGAGTGCTCGCGCCGCGGCCTTCGATTCCTCCTCCTTTGCAGAGAACGCCCCGGGGGCGTCAGATTGTCGGACCGCGAGATGGTGGACCGCGATAGGCCCGGGCCCGAGTCGGTCGCTGCGAAGTCGTGCGAGCGCAGGGGACCTCCACCGTGACGCGCACCCACCTCCCAGGAGTTGTCCACGGATGACGGCAACCAACCCGACCGAAGGTGCCCGGGGGTACGGCTTCGGAACCGCGCCGGTGTTCATGGCGAGCATCAGCACGATCCTCGGGGCGGTCATGTTCCTGCGGTTCGGCTACGCCGTGGGGCAGTTGGGGATCCTGGGGGCCGGGGTCCTCATCGTGATTGGACACCTGGTGACGATCCCCACGGCCCTGGCCATCTCCGAGATCGCCACCAACCGCAGGGTCGAGGGCGGGGGGGAATACTTCATTATCTCCCGGTCGTTCGGCTCCACCATCGGGGGAGCCATCGGGTTTTCCCTCTACGTGTCCCAGGCGATCTCGGTGGCCTTCTACATGATCGCGTTCGGTGAGGCTTTCACACCCCTGGCGGGCTGGTTCGAGGCCACGACCTCTCTGGGCTTCGACACCCGGTTCGTCTCCATACCGGCGACCCTGTGTCTCCTGGGGATGGTCCTGACCCGGGGCGCGGACCTGGGGGTGAAGGCCCTCTATGTCGTGGTCGCCATCCTGGGTATCTCGCTTGCTCTCTTCTTTCTGGGCGATCCCGTCGAGGGATTCGATCGCCAGGCTGCCGGGGTCTTCGACGGTGTTGCCGGGGCCGACTCATTCATGCTCGTCTTCGCCATTTGCTTCCCGGCGTTCACCGGCATGACGGCGGGGGTGGGGTTGTCCGGGGATCTTCGAAACCCCAGGCGATCCATCCCCTTGGGAATCATGTCTGCGACCCTGATGGGGATGCTGTTCTACATGGCCCTGGTGGTGAAGCTGGGGATGTCGGCGCCGCCGGAGCTCCTGGCTTCGGATCAGCTGGTCATGAGCCGGGTCGCGCTCTGGGGCCCCGTGATCCCCCTCGGGCTCGCCGCGGCGACGCTTTCGTCCGCCATCGGGTCCGTGGTGGTTGCTCCCCGCACGCTCCAGGCCCTCGCGGGCGATCGCGTGATCCCCGCTGAGCGCATCAACGGACTGCTCTCCCAGGGCATGGGGGCGGCCAACGAGCCGCGGAACGCCACGCTGGTCACCGGTGCCATCGCCCTGGTATTCGTGTTGTTCGGGTCCGTGAACATGGTTGCCCGGGTCGTGTCCATGTTCTTCATGGTCACCTACGGTGCCCTTTGCGCCATATCCTTCCTCGAGCACTTCGCGGCCAGGCCCTCCTACCGCCCCTCCTTCCGGTCCAAGTGGTGGATGAGTCTGGGGGGGGCCATCGTCTGCCTGGTCCTGATGCTCCAGATGGACCTGCTCTTCGCCGTGCTCTCGATCGCGGTCATGGTGGCGCTGTACCACGTGATCCGAAGAAGCAGGGGGCCCGGGGCCGACGACCTGGCTGCCATCTTCCACGGGGTCATGACCCAGGCGACCCGGTGGATGCAGATCTCCCTCCAGAAGGCTCCGGCCAGCGACTGGCGGCCCAGCGTCATTCTCATCACGCCGCGCACCTTCGACCGGTCCGCTCCCATGCAGTTCCTGGAATGGTTGTGCCATCGGTACGGGTTCGGAACCTACCTCCACTTCATTCGGGGCAGGCTGGAGCCGGAGACCTACCAGGAATCCCGCCATGCCCAATCGGCCATGGTGAGCGCCTCGTCGGTCCGGAAGGGCGCCATCTACCTGGACACCATGGTCAGCCCATCCATGGCCTCTGCTCTCGCCCAGAGCCTGCAGATGCCCGGGATCTCCGGCATGGACAACAACACCATCCTCTTCGAATTCTCGACCCACGACGGGCCCGAGGTCCTGGAGGAGATCGTCCAGGGGTGCAAGCTGGCGGGGGTTCCGGCGATGAACCGGCTCGTCCTCCGTCACACCGACCATTTCTTCGGGAACCGGCGGACCATCCACGTTTGGCTCACGTGGCACGACCACGAGAACGCCAACCTGATGATCCTACTGGCGTACATCCTTCTCGGTCACCCCAACTGGGCCGGCGGGGAGATCCGCCTGTTCGCCGCCTATCCCAGTGAGCAGGCCGCCGACCGATCCGAGGAGCTCCACCAGATGATCGCCGACGGACGCCTGCTCATCAGCGACAAGAACCTCCAGGTGTTCCACACCGACGATCGGATCGACTTCTCCCGGCTCGTCGAGGTGAAGTCGGGGCAGGCCGACCTGGTGATCCGTGGGTTCACGGATCGGGGACTGGAGAGCAAGGGAGCCGCGTTCTTCGAAAAGCACCCCGGCCTCCGGGACGTCCTGTTCGTGGCGGCGGAGGAGCGGATCTCCATCGGATAGTCCCCCCTGACCGTCCTGCCCCGAAGGTTGGGGTCAGGCCGGCCAGAGCCAGCCGAAGGCTCCTGCGGTCATGAAGGCGTAGAGCAGGGCGTCGAAGACGTTCTTCGCCGTGGTGGACCACGGCCGGGAATACCAGACGGAGGCCTGGATGTGGGCCAATCCGTACCCAAGGAACGCTGTGACTCCCACGAACCGGAACACCGAGAGGTAGTGGGCGTCGGGCCCCAGGGCCCTCCCCGCCACGTACGCCGCGAAGATCCCCACCAGGACTGAATAAAGGAACCACAGGATCAGGCTCTTTCCCATGGCCGGAGCCCGATTTGGCAGGACGGTCATGAACGCCACCGGCCCCTCGTTGTATTTCGCTACGAAGTCCGGTTGCTTCATCTGCTCCATGCCGGTGGCATACGGAATCACGTAGTCACCGGGGGGGATGGCCGCCTCCCGCAGAGCGGTGCGGACGCGGTCCTCGTCCGGCACTCCGGAGAAATCGGACTTGTGGTAGGGGAGGAGCATGTGGATCACGGAACTCAGGACGAACACGAACACCGCGGCGACGAGGATGGGCATCCACAGGGCCATGACCGGGACCATAGGAACTCCTTTGACTGAGGTTTCGCATCGGAGCTGGCGGGCCCCGGGCGAGCCTTCCGGGGAGGTTCCTACCCCGGCGGACTGCGGCTAGCCTACATTCCGGGAACCGGACGGCGCAATACGGAGACTCGGGGCACCCTGAGCAACTTCTTGGGGCGCAAACACGTCCTATCTCGTATCGGGCTGCTGCGCCGACGGCTCTTGGCGCGGATGATTCGGAGAGCGAAGGGGAGGTGGGAAGATGTGGCGACACGTTGCGAATGAACTCAAGGTATCCGCCCGGGCCCTGCTGAAGACTCCGCGGTTCCTCGCGGTCACCCTCGTCACCCTCGCTCTGGGGATCGGCGCGAACAGCACCATCTTCAGCGTCGTGAACAGTGTCCTGCTGCGTCCGCTGGAACTCAACGATTCCGACCGGCTGGCGATGGTCTCCAGCACCGCCCCCGGCCTGGGGTACGATCAGTTCCCCCTCTCGCCGGACGTCTATTTCTTCTACCGGAACGAAGCCTCGGCCTTCGAGGACATCGCCATGTTCCAGGGTTTACAGGCGAACCTCACCGGCGACGGGGAGCCGGAGCGGGTAGGGGCCGCCCTGGCCACGGCCTCCCTCTGGTCCGTTCTGAGAGAGTCGGCGGTGCTCGGACGCGTGTGGACGGCCGAGGACGACCTCCCCGAGGCCGGGGACGTGGTCGTACTCAGCTACGAGCTCTGGCAACGCAGGTTCGGAGGAAGTCGGGACGTACTCGGACGCACGGTGGAGGTGAACGGCCGTGTCCGTGAGATCATCGGAGTCATGCGCGAGGGGCTGCGGTTCCCCGAGGAGTCGCAGCTCTGGATCCCCGTGAACATGGATCCCGAGAATCCGCAATCCGGGAACTTCGCATGGCCTGCCGTCGCTCGCCTCGCCGACGGCGTGACGCCTGCCCAGGCCCAGGCGCAGCTCGAGCCCATGATCCCGCGCATCCTCGAAGCCCAGGCGGAAGCGCCCAACTATGTCGCCTTCCTCGAGAACGGTCGCTACGGGCCTCTGGTGAGCTCTCTTCGGGAGATCGTGGTGGGGAATGTCACGACCCCCCTGTGGATCCTCCTGGGGACGGTCGGCGTCGTTCTGCTTATCGCGTGCGCCAACGTGGCGAACCTCTTCCTCGTGCGTGCCGAGACTCGGCAGCGGGAGTTCGCGGTCCGGTCGGCGCTGGGGGCGAGCCGCTGGGACCTGATCCGACAGTACCTGTCGGAGAGTGCCATCCTGGCCGCTACGGGTGGAGGAATCGCGCTCTTCCTTACATGGGTCGGGATTCCTCTGTTGTTGAGAGCTGCGCCCCCCCAGATCCCCAGAGCCGACGAGATCACGGTGGACTGGCGTGTGGTGGCGTTTACCGGGGCCGCAACCCTGTTGGCGGCAGTCCTGTTCACCCTGGCTCCGGTGCTGCGGTACACAGGTGCGTCCATCCTTGGCGCACTCAGGCAGGGAGGGCGAGGGGGCACCGCGGGGAAGGACCGCCACCGTCTCCGCAGCCTTCTGGTCGTGGGGCAGACCGGCATGGCCCTCATCCTCCTGGTGGGCTCGGGACTCCTGGTCCGCAGCTTCTGGGAGCTGCGGAACACGGACCCTGGGTTCGTAGCCGAAGACGTGTTGACGTTCCGACTCTCCTTGCCAGAATCCACCTACGATTCCCCCGAGTCGGTCCTCCTGTTCCACGAGCAACTCGAGGAGCGGCTCGCGGCCATCCCGGGTGTCCAGTCGGTGGGCCTGAGCACTGGTGTACCCATGGCCGGTGGGGTGCCGGGCACCTCGTACAAGGTGGAGGACCGGCCCACCGAGGAGGGGCAGCTACCCCCGATGCTCCACTTCCTGAACACGGGTCCCGGCTATCTCGAGACCATGGGGATTCCCCTCCTGGCGGGTCGAACCCTGGAGGCCGCGGATCACCGGGAGCGTCGCCGGGTCATGGTCATCAGCAGCGTGATCGCGGATCAGCTCTGGCCAGGAGAGGACGCCATCGGTCGGAGATTGACGTTCGCCGGTGATACCACTGGGAACTGGTACGAGGTGGTGGGCGTGGTGGGAGCGGTGCGGTACAACGGTCTCCGGGAGGATGCGCCCCCCGTTCTCTACCATGCCATGGTTTCGCCCGACGTCGACCCCGACGGCCGGCAGTGGCTGGTGAGGGATGCGACGTGGGTGATTCGTGGGGTGAACGTCCCCGAACTGTCCGATGACGTGCGTCAGGCGGTGTGGGATCTGGATTCCGGCCTCCCGGTGGCGGAGACGCGAACCATGGAGGAGATCGTCTCCAATTCCATGGTCCAACTCTCCTTCACCATGCTGACCCTGGGAATCGCGGCATTCATGGCCCTGATCCTGGGGGCTGTGGGTCTCTACGGCGTCCTTTCCTACGTGGTGAGTCAGCGCCGTAAGGAGATCGGCGTTCGCATGGCGCTGGGGGCGGAGCGCGAACAGGTGATGTGGATGGTGGTGGGCCAGGGGACCCGCCTCGCCGGAGGTGGACTCGTGGTCGGACTCCTCGGCGCGGCGGGTCTCACCCGGCTTCTCCAGACCCTTCTCTACGATACCCCGGCCATGGACCCTATGACCTTTGGCGGTACCGCCGTGATTCTCCTGTTCGTCGGTGCCGCCGCGTCCTACGTGCCGGCCCGCAAGGCGGCGGCGGTGGACCCCATGGAGGCCATGCGCCTGGAATAGGAACGGTCAGGCTTCCTGCAACTGGGAGGTGCAGTTCGGGCACCGGGTCGCGGGGATGGGGATCTCGGACGCACAGAACGGGCAGGCCTTCGTCGTAGGCTCCGCCGGGGGGGCCTCCTCTTCCCGTTTCACCCGGTTCATGGCGCGGATCACCATGAAGACCGCGAATGCCACGATGATGAAGCTCACGATGGCATTGATGAACAGCCCCAGGTTCAGGGTCACGGCCCCCGCCTCCTTCGCCGCGGCGAGGGTCTCGTAGGGGCCGCCCGGGGATCCTTCCCGCAAGACCACCAGCATGTCCTGGAAATCCACGTCCCCGATCAGCATGCCGATGGGGGGCATGAGGACATCGTCCACGAAGCTCTTCACCACGGTTCCGAAGGCTCCGCCGATGATGATGCCGACCGCCATGTCCATGACGTTGCCGCGTACCGCGAACTCCCGGAACTCCTTACCGATCCCCGCCATTTGATCCTCCGTTTCGTTCAGGTGTGTTGCGCTCGCATGCGTGGATCCCGTTCACGGCCTTGGCACCCTCTCGACCATGGCGACGGAGCCCATGGATAGCACAAAGGTCATGGCTTCCTCCGTGTCCACGTCCAGTGTCCGGATCTTGGAGCGCGGGGCCATGAGAAGAAACCCCGACATTGGGTTGGGCGCCGTGGGCAGGAATAGGGTAATGCTGTCCTCCCCCAGGTCCTCCCGGATCCGCTCGGGCGGCCGGCCGGTCACGAACGCCACCACCCAGCTTCCCTGCTGGGGAAACTCGAAGAGGACAGCCTCCTTGAAGGCCCTCGCTTCCTGCCCCATTACCGCCTGTACGATCCGGCGCGAGCCACGGTAGATGGGCCTGGCCACCGGGATGTGCTCCAGGGCCCAATCCCACAGATTCGCCAGCCGTCTTCCCAGCGCTCGCTCGGTCAGCCAACCGATGGCCATGAGGATGACGACCAGGGCCACGATCCCCAGCCCCGGGGCCGACCGCCCCAGGATGGGATCGAAGCGCGGCCCCAGGATCCCGTCCACCCGACGAAAGAGCCACCAGAGCACCCAGAGCGTCGCCGCCGTGGGGGCAACGAGGGCCAGGCCCTCGAACAGGTATCGCCGAGCCCTCCGGAGCCAGGCCACGGGAAGCTAGTTCCCGTCCGAGACCGGCGGAGCGGCCTTGCGGGGCATCATCTCATCCCGGTTGGCCAGGTGATAGACCGTGGAGGCCACCACGACCGCCGCCTGTTTCAGGTCCTCCAGAACCAGATGGTCGAAGGTGTCCAACTCGGTGTGGTGGGTGTTGATCCCGTACTCGATGGGATCCTGGATGAAGTTGAACCCCGGGATTCCGACACGGTCGAAGGCCAGGTGGTCGGTGCCTCCCGTGTTCCCGTCACGCACGGCCACGACGCCGAGGTCCCGGAAGGGCCAGAGGATCTGTTCGAAGACCGGCGTGGCCGCCGGGTTGGACTGGTTCCAGATCCCACGGACCCGACCGGTGCCGTTGTCCACGTTTACGTAGGCGGAGATCTGATCGTGAAGATCCGGGTTGTTCGCCACCCAGCCCCGAGATCCCAGCAGGCCCTGCTCCTCGCCGCTCCACAGGGCGATCCGGATGGTCCGACGGGGCTGGACGCCCAGCGTCTTCAGGATGCGCATGGCCTCCATCATGACGACCGTGCCGGCGGCGTTGTCCGTGGCGCCTCCACCCATGTGCCAGGAATCCAGGTGCGCGCCGAGCATCACGAACTCGTCCGCCAGGTCGGAGCCTGGGAGATCCGCCAGGGTGTTGTAGGCCTGGAGGTCGTCCTCGTAGAACCGATTCTCCATCATGATCTCCAGGTACACACGCTCTCCCGCCACGGTATTCCGGTGGATCATGTTGTACTGCTCCCGGGAGAGCGCGATGTGGGGCAGGCCTTCGGGCGCGCCCGGCTCTCTGCTTCCCGCGGATCCGCCCCGGATCACACCGTCACTCCTCGAGGAAATCCTCAGGAATCCGTGGGCGCCCTCTGCGGCCGCCAACTCGACCAGGGCCTGCTGGGCTTCCCTTTGGGCCATCATCCGGGCGCGGAATGTTTCGCGCTCGGCCGCCGTCATCGCCGGAGGCCCGGCCTGAGCCTGGTCCGCCGGAGTCAGGAGGTCTTCCAGCGACGTCCTGCGGTCACGGTGCTCGAACTCCGGCTCGACGTCCTGGGGGTCGTCCATGAGGACGAACTGCCCCCGGAGCCGTCCCCGGTATTGCTCCACGTCTTCGGCCGTGCTCACCGAAACCACCATGGCCGTGCCCTGAGCCACGCCATCGGTGCTGCCGGTCCAGGCCAAGGGCTGGCCATGGAGCGGCTGGGACCAAGGACTACGGATCTGGCCCCTGAACTCCACGTGGCTCCAACCCCGTCCGAACTCGCCCCATGGATCGACCACCACGTTCTCCAGGCCCCATTCGCGGAAGATCTGCGCGGTCCACTCATTGGCCCGGGTCATGCCCGGAGATCCCGTCAGCCTCGGGCCGATGACCTCGGTCAATTGCCGGGCCATGGCCTCTACCTGTGAACGCTCGAAACCTTCCTCTCGTATGCGGGATACCACTTCCAGATCCACCGCCTCCTGTGCGACCTGTGCCAGGCCGGCGGACGGGATCGAGGCCGACGCAACGACCGCGACGGCGAAGAGGCGTGAGAGTTGAGGCTTCATTTTCCAGTTCTCCAGTGGTTGGTGCGCCGGTCGGCTCCGTGCCTGCCGTGCTCGTCGGTGGCGCAATTTATGGCGACCGCGGCGCTCAAGCACATTCCCGGGTCGAGCCACGCTCGATTCCTGCTGAAGAGGAACTCACGCATGCCCAGATCTGTTTCATTCCGGTCCCTTGCCATGGCCGTGGGCTTCTTGGGTTCCGCGGCCCTGCTGCCGACCCAAGGCGCGGGGCAGGGTTTGGACTCGGACCTTGCAGTCCTGACCTTCGATTCGGCGTGGAGCCGGGTGAACGCCTCCTACTACGACCCCGACTTTCGGGGTCTGGACTGGGAGGCTGTGAGAGACGAACTGAGGCCCCGGGCAGCGGCCGCCTCGTCCCGGGAGGAGCTCAGGGAGGTGCTGGAGGAGATGCTCTCCCGTTTGGGCGAGAGCCACTTCGGAATCATCTCGGAAGACGTGGCCGACGCCCTCGATCCGGACGACGTCGAGTCCGGCGAGGTCGCGGCCCCGGGGGAGCCAGGGATCGAGCTCCGAGTCGTCGAGAAGCGGCTTACCGTCTGGCGGGTCCGAGAGGGCGGTCCGGCCCAGGAGGCAGGGGTCCGGCCCGGATGGGTGGTCACTGAGATCGGGGACCGGGAGGTGTCGGAGTGGTTGTCCGCCCTCGACGCCCTGGACGAGGGGGAAAGGGCCGCGGGGGCCATGTACCTGGCACGGAGGGCTTCCGCTGCGCTCGTCGGCCCCATGGACGAGCCGGTGAGGCTCGTCGTCGTGGACGAGAAGGATCGGGGTCGGGAGATGGAGGTCCCCCGGGCGCCTCCGGCGGGCCAGCCGGTCCGGTTCGGGAACCTGCCGACCATGTTCACCCAGCTGGACGCCAGGCGGATCGGGTCGGGTGCGGACTGTATCGGTGTGGTGACCTGGAATGTCTGGATGACGCCGATCACGGGTCCCCTGGACCGCGCGGTGAGCGACCTCGCCGATTGTCGGGGAATGGTCCTGGACCTCCGTGGAAACCCCGGGGGCGTGGGCGCCATGGTCATGGGGGTGTCCGGCTATTTCATGGAGTCCAGGGAGGCGCTGGGTGTCATGAGGACACGAGAGAACGAGCTCCGCTTCGTCTCCAACCCTCGACGCATCAGAACCCCCGATGGGACGCGGCCTCCCTTCGACGGCCCACTGGCCATCCTGGTGGACCGGCTCTCGGCGAGCACCACGGAGATCTTCGCCGCCGGTATGCAGGGGGTGGGTCGGGCCCGGCTGTTCGGCGAAACCACTGCGGGGATGGCCCTTCCGGCTCTCATGATCCGGCTGCCCACGGGAGACGTCCTCATGCATGCATTCGCGGACTTCACCGGTCCCGACGGCACGCGGATCGAAGGCGTGGGGGCGATTCCCGACGAAGAGGTGCCTCTCTCGCGGGAGGCCCTCCTGGCAGGGGTGGACGCCCCGTTGGAGGCTGCTCTCGCCTGGATCCGAGGGAGCGGAGGTGGATCAGGGGTGGAGCAAACGAGGACCGGGCAGGTTAATACTTCGAAGCGGTAGAAAAAGACTTCAACGGAGAGCGTCATGTTCCATCTCAGGCACGCGGTTCGGGGGGCGGGGGCCATTCTCCTCGTCGCCACCATCACTCAGGCCGGAGTCGGGCAGGATCTTCCCGCGGCCGAGGAGTTGATCGATCGGTATGTTGAGGCCCTCGGCGGTCGGGACGCATACCTGGCTCAGGGATCCACCCACATGATGGGCAGCTTCTCTGTCCCCGCGGCGGGAATGACCGGGGGCCTGGAGGTGTTCAGTGACGACGCCGAGAGGATCCTCACCATCATCACCATTCCCGGGATGGGTGAGAGCCGGACTGGATACGACGGTGAGGTGGCTTGGTCCATCGATCCCATGATGGGTCCCCGGATCCTGGAAGGGCTGGAGCTCGAGGCCCTGCGGGACCAGGCCAGCCCTGAGGCCACCCTGCGGGATGCCGAGTACTTCGACGTCCGGGAGACCGTGGAACTCATGGAGGTGGGTGGAGACGCCTGCTACAAGGTCCGGCTGGTGTGGAAGTCCGGCCGGGAGAGCTTCGACTGCTACAGCGCCGAGACCGGCCTCCTGATCGGGAACATGATGACCCAGGAGACCCCCATGGGCGCCATCGACGTGACCACGGTCATCGGGGACTACAAGGAGTTCGGCGGGATCATGGCTCCCACCTCCATGCGCCAGCAGCTCATGGGCCAGGAGCAGGTCATGACGGTGGAGACCATCGAGTTCGGCGACGTGGACCCCTCCATCTTCGAACTCCCCTCTGAGATCAAGGATCTCAAGGGCGGGAGCTGAGCCTCCTCACTCGGCTCCGACGAAGTTCGCCAGGCGCACCGGAAGGCGCCTGGAACCCCAACTGCCGGGCGTGGACTCGAACACGCCCGGCAGTGGTTCTCCACAACCGGAACACCGGCCGCCCGGCCCCAGATTCCAGGCCGTGAGCGTGTACCAGTCCCGCCCGATGAGTACCGCCCCGCACCCGTGGCAGAAAGTGCTTTGCCCGGCGGGGTCGTGGACGTTGCCGGTGTACGCGTAGCGGACGCCCCCGGCCATGGCCAACTCCCGGGCCCGAGTGAGGGTCTCCGGTGGGGTCGGGGGCACGTCCATCATCCGGTAGTCGGGATGGAAGGCGCTGAAATGCCAGGGCACGTCGGGCCCCAGCTCGCTGACCACCCACTCGGTCGCCCGCCGGATCTCCTCCTCGGAGTCGTTCATCCCCGGGATCAGGAGGGTGGTGATCTCGAGCCAGGTGTCGGTCTCGTGTTTGACGTACTTGAGGGTCTCGAGCACCGGGGCCAGATGGCTCGCCGTGACCCGGTGGTAGAAGTCCTCCGTGAAGGCCTTCAGGTCCACGTTGGCCGCATCGATCCCGGAAAAGAACTCCTCCCGGGCTCCCGGGCTCACGTAACCGGCGGTCACCGCCACCGTCTTGATCCCTCGAGCCCGACACGCCCCTGCGGTATCCAGCGCATACTCCAGGAAGATCACCGGATCGTTGTAGGTGAACGCCACCGAGCGACAGTCCAGCTTCACCGCCGCACCGGCGATCGTCTCGGGGGCGGCGGAGTCGGACAGGGTCTCGATCTCCCTGGACTTGGATATGTCCCAATTCTGGCAGAACTTGCAGGCCAGGTTGCACCCCGCGGTCCCGAAGGACAGGACCGGTGAACCCGGCAGGAAGTGGTTGAGGGGCTTCTTCTCGATGGGATCCACGCAGTAACCGCTGGAGCGACCGTAGGTCGTCAGCACCAGCTGTCCCGCCTGGTTGGCGCGTACGAAGCACATCCCTCGCTGACCGGTTCGCAGGCGACATTGTCGGGGGCACACGTCGCACTGGATGCGTCCGTCGGCCAGGGTGTGCCAATGGCGGGCGGGGGCGGTGAACCGGGGGTCGAAAGGTTCGTCGAGGACCATCGTGCTGCCCTCCTGTCCAGTCGTTGGAAAGCTATATTGAGTATACCCCGCCAGGACCGGATCGTTGAGGTGGCCCATGCAGACTTCCGCTCGTCCCCCGGCCGTCGCCGGGATGTTCTATCCGTCGGATCCGGCTGAACTGCGCGCCCAGGTCCGAGGGTTCCTGGACGCTGCCGCAGGAGACGGCCCCCGGCCCCTGGCCCTCATCGCTCCCCACGCAGGATACGTGTACTCGGGCCGGGTCGCCGGTTCCGCATACGCTCGATTGACCCCGGTCGCCCACGAGATCGAGCGGGTGGTGCTCCTGGGGCCCTGCCATCGGGTGCCGGTCCAGGGTCTGGCGGCGAGTTCGGCTGGGGCTTTTTCCACGCCGCTCGGGGATGTCCCCGTGGACCGGGGCGGCGTCGAGTCCATCCTGGATCTGCCCCAGGTGGCGATCTTCGACGAGACGCACGACCAGGAGCACAGTCTAGAGGTCCACCTTCCCTTCCTTCAGGAAGCGATCGGTCCCTTCGAGCTGGTGCCGCTGGTGGTGGGTGACGCGTCCGACGACGAAGTCGCCGAAGTGCTTCGGAGGCTCTGGTCCGGGCCCGAAACCCTGGTGGTGGTGAGCTCCGACCTGAGTCACTATCTGGACTACGAGACGGCGAGGAAGGTGGACCACGCCACGAGTCGGAGTATCGAGGCGCTGGAGGTCGATGGCCTCGGCCCGCGCACGGCCTGCGGGAGGATCCCCATTCGGGGTCTCCTCACCGAGGCGAAGCGACGAGGCCTGTCCGTGACCACCGTGGATCTCTGCAATTCCGGGGATACGGCCGGTCCCAGCGATCAGGTCGTGGGCTATGGGGCTTATGTCGTCCATGCTTGATGACCCGGCTCTTCCGCAGCCTCTGGGGCCTGGGGAGGGAGCCCGCCTGGTGGAGGAGGCCTGGGACTCCATTCGCCATGGCCTCTCCCACGGAACGCCGGGACTCCCGGATCTGGCGGCACTGCCCCAACGACTCAGGGATCCAGGTGCCGCCTTCGTCACCCTGGAGATCGACGGGGCGCTCCGGGGTTGTATCGGGAGCCTCGAGCCGGTGGATCCCCTGGCCGCCGACGTGGCTCGCAATGCCTTCAAGGCTGCGTTCCAGGACCCCAGATTCCCGCCGCTTTCGGACCGGGAGTTGGACCGCCTCGATCTCAAGATCTCGGTCCTCGGCCCACCCGTTCCGGTCCCGGCGCACACGGAGGCCGAGTTACTGGCCGCCCTCGAGCCTGGGCTGGACGGTTTGATCCTGGAGCTTCCCCCTTTACATCGGAGCACCTTTCTGCCCCAGGTATGGGATTCCCTCCCCGAGGGGCGGGCGTTCCTGGCCCACCTCCGGCAGAAGGCCGGGTTACCGTCCGACTTCTGGAGTTCGGAGCTCCTCTTCCATCGATATCGGATGCGAGAGGTGCGTTAGGGAGAGGGATTTCGGGGTCGGCTCTGGGCCAGTAGGTCTTGGTCGGGACCAGTGTGGCCGTTTAGCTTCCACCCATGGTACGCCCAGCGAAGCGGATCCTCTGGGTCGATGACGAGATCGACCTTCTGCGCCCCCACCTACTCTTCCTGCAGCAGCGGGGATACCACGTCGATGCCATCGCGAATGGCGACGACGCCCTCGCACTCCTGCGAGAGCACCGCTACGACCTGGTCCTTCTGGACGAGCAGATGCCCGGCACCCGGGGACTGGAAGTTCTGGAGGTGCTCCGCCGCGACGACCCCAACGCCCGTGTGGTGATGGTCACCAAGTCCGAGGAAGACCGGACCATGACCGAGGCCATCGGCCGCCGCGTGGACGATTACCTGGTGAAGCCCACGAGCCCCCGCCAGGTGCTCTCGGTGGTCACGCGGATCCTCGAGGGGTCGTCCATTCGTCAGCAGCAGGTGGCCCAGGATTTCGCGGCTCGATTCGGCCGGCTCTCGACCCTGCGGGAGGAGGCCCGAACCGCAGACGACTTCGCCACGCTCTACACGGAGTTGGTGGACTGGGACATCCGTCTGGAGCAGGCCGGAGAACCCGGGCTCCTGGACACGGTCCGGTCCATGATCCTGGATCTCCGCCGGGATTTCGGGGACTGGATCATCCGGACGTATCCCCGCTGGGTCCGGAACCCCGACGAACCGGGACGGCCCCGGCTCTCGGTGGATCTGGTACGGGACCATGTCCTCCCTCTGATGGACGACGAGCCGGTGCTCTTCGTCGTCCTGGACTGCATGCGGCTGGATCAGTGGCGGGTGATGACTCCCCTCCTGGCGCCCTTCTTCGAGATCGAGGAGAGCGTCCACTATTCCATACTCCCCACCGCGACGCCCTACGCCAGGAATGCCATCTTCGCTGGGGCCTTCCCCGACGAGATCGCCCGGGACCACCCGGAATGGTGGAATACCTCCGATGACGAGGGGAGCCTGAACCGGTATGAGAGCCAGCTCCTGGAGGAGCAACTCAAGCGACTCACGGGTCGGCCCGTCCCCGTCCACTACGAGAAGGTTTTCACGGACAGGGAGGGGGATCAGGTCAGGGCCCGGGTTCGATCGGCCCTGAAACGGAAGGGTGGGGTGCTTGCCCTGGTCTTCAACTTCGTGGACCTCATGACCCATGGCCGGTCGGAGTCGCCGATTCTCATGGAGGTCGCCCGGGACGAGGCGTCCCTCCGGGACCTGACCCGGTCTTGGTTCGAGCGCTCCACGGCGTTCTCGGTTCTGCGGGAGGCGGCTGCGGGCGGGTTCCGTGTCGTGCTGACCACCGACCACGGGTCCATCCACTGCATGCATCCCACCACCGTGTTCGCCCGGAAGGACGCCACCCAGAACCTGCGCTACAAGTTCGGAGGGGACCTGAAGGCCGAGGATCCCACCACGGTCATGACCACGTCCGACGCCATGGACCTGCGCCTTCCGCCAGGCAAGCTGGGTATGAATTACGTCCTGGCCCTGGAGGACTATTTCATGGTCTATCCGACGAAGCTCCGAGAGTACCAAGCCCGATACCGGGGCGCGTTCCTCCACGGCGGGATTTCTCCGGCCGAGATGATCGTGCCTGTGGCCCGACTTACGCCGAGGCCCCGTTGAGTCTCTATTTCCGGATCGCGTCGTACATCAAGCCCTACTGGCTGGTCTTCGGAGTGGCCGTGGCGGCGATGTTCCTCTACGCGTTCTTCGACATCTTCTCCATCGCCCTGTTCATCCCGTTCCTGCGCGCGCTGTTCAACCCCGGGGCCGCCGCTCAGACCGGAGACAGCCGGGTCGACGAGGTCCTCACGACGTTCCTCTCCTGGTTCGTGGACCTGTCGGGGGCCCCCGAGGTGGCGGTGCGGGGGATCATCCTCTTCATGCTGGTCACGTTCGCCCTCAAGAACGTCTTCGGATTCCTCTCCCAGTATCTGGTGGCGTGGCTCGACCAGTCCCTCAGCCGGGACTTGCGCCGACAGGTCTACAACCACCTGCTGAGCCTGGACCTGAGCTTCTTCGGCCGCACCCGGATGGGCCAGATCGTCTCGCGCCTCACCCACGACATCGAGCAACTCCGCCAACTCGTCACCCGTGAGCTGGCCAAGGCCATCTCCTCGACCTTCGAGTTCATCGGGTCCGTGGCCCTTATGGTGGCGCTTTCCTGGAAGCTGACGGTCGCGGCCTTCCTGGTCCTTCCCGGGATGTTCCTGGTCTGGGGGCCGCTCCTGAAACGCCTCAGGAGGGGGGATCGGAGCGTCCTCAACCAGGCCGCCGAGGTGAACTCCCACATCCAGGAGACCTTCTCCGGCATCCGCCTGGTGAAGTCCAGTTCCGCCGAGGAGCACGAGCGGACCCGGTTCCGGGACCTGACGGGCCGATACTTCAGAACCTTCGTCCGCACCGAGCGCCTGCGTGCCCTGGCGCCTCCCTTCTCGGAGATGCTGGCGGCTCTCGGGACCGCCATTCTGCTTTATTACGGGACCCGACTCGTCCTGTTCGAGGGGTCTCTCTCCAGCGAGATCTTCATCGTCTTCATCGCCGGCAGCACGAAGCTCTACTCTCCGGTGAAGTACCTGTCCAAGCTCCCGACGGTGATCCAGCCGGGCCTGGTGGGTGCCGAGAGGGTCATGGAGTTCCTTGACGCCCCCGTCGAAATCCGTAATCGGGAAGACGCGATCCCCTTCCCCGGTTTGGAGCGGGAGATCCGCTACGAGGACGTGCACTTCGAGTACCGGGAAGGGCGCCCCGTGCTGAGCGACATCGACTTCACCGTCCCCCGGGGTTCCGTGGTGGCGCTCGTGGGTGCGTCCGGTGCGGGGAAGACCACGATGGTGGACCTCCTGGGGCGCTTCTACGACGTCACGCAGGGGCGGATCACCATCGACGGGATGGATATCCGGGCATTCGAGATCCGTACCCTCCGGCAGGCTCTGGGGATCGTGAGCCAGGAGACCGTCCTCTTCCACGACACGGTGCGAAACAACATCGCGTACGGGGTCGAGAACGCGTCGGAGGACGCCGTGGTTCGGGCCGCACGGATGGCCAACGCCCACGATTTCGTCATGGAGCTGCCCGACGGGTACGACACCCTGGTCGGAGAGCGGGGAACCGATCTCTCGGGTGGTCAGCGCCAGCGGCTTGCCATCGCCCGGGCCATCCTCCGGGACCCGCCGATCCTGATCTTCGACGAGGCCACCAGCGCCCTGGATACCGAGTCGGAGAGGCTGGTGCAGCAGGCCACCCAGCACCTCCTGGAGGGGCGGACGGTGTTCGTGATCGCCCACCGGCTCTCCACGGTGCAACAGGCGGATCAAATCGTGGTCATGGCCGAGGGGCGCATCGTGGAGCGAGGCACCCATCAGACCCTGATGGCGGAGAGTGGGGTCTACCGTCGCCTCCACGACCTTCAGTTCCTGGCGGGGGATGAGGCGAACGCGCTGGCCCCTCCGGAGAGCCCGGAATGACCTCGACGGCCCTCCGCCACCGGGCGGAGTACGTGGGATATCGAACCCTCGCCACGGCCTTCTCCTTCCTTCCCTTCCCGGTGCAGCGCGTGGTGGCCTATGGTCTGGGGTGGTTCGGGGGTTCCGTGTTGCGGGTGCGTCGTGCCGTGGTGGACGAGAATCTGCTGCGGGCGTTCCCGGACGAAAGCCAGGCTTGGCGGGACCGGGTCGCTCGGGAGTCCTACCGCCACCTGGTCCGCGAGGCCGTGGCCATGACCCGGTTCACCAGGCTGGGTCCGGAGACCATCCGGGCCAGGGTCGATTTCGAGGGCGACGCGGAGGCGCGGGAGGCCATCGCATCCGGTACGGGGATCGTCATCGTCTCCGGTCATCTGGGGAACTGGGAGTTGGGAGGCGCCACGCTGGCGTCCAAGGGGTTTCCCGTCACGGCGGCCGTGGCCCGCCAATCCAACCCGCTGTTCAACGAAGACGTCTCGGCTACCCGGCGCAGCATGGAGATCGACGCCGTGTTTCGGGATCAGGGGTATCGCCCGTTCCTGAGGGCGATCCGGAAGGGCAGGATGCTGGCGATGGTCGCGGACCAGAACGTCCACTCCGGGGCGGTGTTCGTGGACTTCTTCGGAGTGCCGGCCGCCACGGCGACCGGGCCCGCCGTGTTGGCCATGCGAAGCGGGGCGCCCCTCTACCTGGCGGTGTGCATACGGGTCCCCGGTTCCTACGACCGCTATCGTATCCCCGCACGCTTCGTTCCCGTCCACGAGGACGACTCGGTCCAGTCCGTCGTCCAGCGCTATACCACCATGTTCGAAGAGTGGATCCGGGAATACCCCGACCAGTATTTCTGGCACCACCGTCGCTGGAAAACCCGGCCCCCCGAAGAGTAGGGAGTCGAAGGCGTCAGGAACCGGGGTGTCCGGGGCCTGTATTAAAGACAACCAATCCCGCCCTCCGGGGCTCGGGACGATCGACGCGAAGTTCGGGACCGAAGGGCGAACGTGCCCGGACGCCCAGGCCATCGGAGGCCCTGTTGATATACATCTGCATCCCTGCGCACAACGAGGCCCAGACGGTGGGGGTCCTGCTCTGGAAGATCCGCAAGGTCATGGCGGAGTTCGGGCGGGATTACCAGATCCGCGTCCTGGACGACGCCTCCACGGACGGAACCGACGCCGTCCTGGCCCGCTACCGGGGGGTCCTCCCTCTGCGTGTTCGACGGTCGGAGGAGCGGCTGGGCTACGCGGCCGCCCTGGAAGCGCTGCTCCGGGACTCGGTTGCCGAGGCTCCCTACCCGAAGCGGGATGCGGTCGTCACCCTGCAGGGAGATTTCTCCGAGAACCCCGAGGGTATCGTGCCTTTGGTGAAGACCCTCGAGGGGGGGGCGGATGTGGTGGCCGGCGTCCGGGATCCAGCTCATCCACAGGGGACTCGCTCTGTCCGCCTCACCCGGTGGGCGGCCGGGCTCCTCGTTCGCGGCGTCCTTCGGGGTGCGCCCGTGTCCGATCCGTTGCTCGGGTTTCGGGCCTACCGGGTCATCGTCTTGAAGAAGGCGCTCAGGGGACTGGATCAGGGCCCGTTGCTTACGGCGGAGGGGTGGGGGGCCAACATGGAGCTGCTGGGTGTGGTCACGCCCCACGCCCGGAGGATCGAGGAGGCCGAACTCTCCGGTGCGGGTCATCGTGTTCGGGAATCACGCTTCAAGTCTCTCTCCACGCTCCAGGACCTCTACAGGGTCCGGGGAAAGGTCCGGTGGGATGCGTCCGCTTGATCCGCTTCGTGTCGTGAGGCTCGGGGCGTCGGTCTCCCTGCTCGGGATGACCGTTCTCACGTCCTCGGCCACCGCGCAGGTCGCCGGGGCCGGACCCCCGCAGGTCCAGATCTCCACCGAGCCGGTGGAATCCCGGAACCACGTTTCGCCGGTCCCGTTCGGTCCGGGTGAGTTGTTGCGCTACAAGGTGAAGATGGGCGCGTTCAGCGTGGGTGAGGCGTACCTGGCCGTGACCACGGTGGATACGGTGCGGGGCAACCCGGCCTACCACGCGGTGATGCGTCTTTCCGGAGGGATTCCCCTCGCCCGGGTCGAGGACACGTTCCAGACCTGGATCGATATCGGATCTCTCTTCAGCCACCGATTCCGTAAGGACCAGGACGAGGTCGGCTACAAGCGCCTTCAGCACCTGGAGTTCTTCCCGAACGAGGGAGAGTATGCCGACACGGTTTCCGGATGGCGCGGCCCGTTGGTCGTGTCCCGGCCGTTGGACGACATCTCCTTCATCTACTTCGTTCGGAGCCTCCCGCTGGAGGTCGGCGATACCTACTACCTGAACCGCTATTACACGGAGACCGGGAATCCGGTGAAGATCCACGTGGAGCGGATCGACACGGTCGAGGTGCCGGCGGGTACGTTCGAGACGCTGGTCATCAAGCCGGAGGGCAAGACGAAGGGGCTCTTCTCGCAGGGCGGCGAGGCGGAAATCCATCTCAGCAACGACGAGAACCGAGTGGTCGTGTACCTCCGTACGAGGATGCCCGTCCTGAAGTCGCTCACGCTCCACCTGGAGGAGCTACAGTTGGGCCGGCCCATCAAGAGCGGGTTCTACGAGTTGACCCCGGAGGACCTGGCCCCGGATTCCATGCTCCCGCCCGAGGCTCGAACCGGTCCGCCGGCCGGGGCCCCGGGAAGCTCCGGATCTTCCGGGAGCGGTGCGGAGGATTCCGGGGGTTCGACGGGCGAGGTCAGGCTGCCCCCGGCGAACTGAGGAGACCACGCCCTGACCGCCGGGGTCGATCGCCGGGCCTACCTGCTCCGTCTTCGAACGGTCTGGCTCTTCGTCCCCTTCTTCTATTGGTTCGCCCGACCGACCTCCTCATCCCTTGTCGCGGGGGGCGTGATCGGGGCCGCCGGTCTCGCCCTCCGCGCCTGGGCCGCCGCGCACCTCCGCAAGGGCCGATTCCTCACCCTTTTCGGTCCCTACGCCCACCTGCGCAATCCCCTCTACGTTGGAAGCTTTCTCCTCGGGTTCGGGGTGGTGTGGGCCGGAGGGCAGCCCCTCTTCCTCCTCCCCCTGGTCGCCTACTTCACGTGGATCTACCCGTGGCACGTGGGTCGGGAGGAGGAGGAGCTCTCGACCACCTTCGGCGACGCCTACGAGCGGTACCGCGGGGCCGTTCCGGCGGTGATACCCCGCGTGACCCCGCACCGCGACCCGGCTCATCCCCTTCCGGAGCCCCCGGAGCCATTGCCTACCGGCCCCCGGCCCCTGAACCGGCGAGGGCGGCCCGAGCCGCCACCCTTCGAGACCTTCCCAGCGCCCTCGCTGTCCCTGTATCTGCGGCACCGGGAGTGGGAGGCGTTTCTAGGAGCGGTGGCCGCCTACGCAGCCCTGGTCCTGCGGGGGTACTTCCTTTAGCTGCTGGGCCAGGGTAGGCTATCCCCAGACCCTGCAGCCCACGGCTCGGACCCCTGGAGATCAAGATGAAGCACCGCAGTTGGACCCCTGTTCTCTTCGCCCTCGCCCTCGTCTCGTGCGGGACGGACGCCGACGTGCCCGCCGCCTCGTCGACCGGCTCTTCCCCGGATGACCTGTTGGCCAAGTACACCACGTTCCGACTCACCTCGGACCTGACCGGACTGTCGGACTCGGAGCGGGCCATGATCCCGGTCCTCATCCAGGCGGCCGAGGCCATGGACGAGGTCTTCTGGCACGAGGCCTATGGGGAACCGGACGACTTCCTGGCCGCCATCGACGATCCGAGCCTGCGTCGGTTCGCCGAGATCAACTACGGACCCTGGGATCGGCTGGCGGGCAACGCCCCCTTCATCCAGGGAATCCGGGCCAAACCTGCGGGCGCCAACTTCTATCCTGCGGACATGACCCGGGAGGAGTTCGATGTCGCCGCCGCGTCCGATCCCGACCTGGCCAGTCTCTACACCCTGGTTCGGCGTGACGATGCCGGGGAGCTCGTGGCGGTTCCCTATCGCGAGGCTTTCGCGGAGCAGATCGAGTTGGCCGCAGCCAAGCTCCGGGAGGCGGCCGAGCTGGCAGAGGACCCCGGTCTGCGGACCTATCTCGAGCTGCGGGCCGAGGCGCTGGTGACCGACGACTACCAGCCCAGCGATCTGGCCTGGATGGACATGAAGAACAATGGCATCGACATCGTGATCGGGCCCATCGAGACCTACGAGGACCAGCTCTTCGGGTTCAAGGCCGCCCACGAGGCCTATGTGCTGATCAAGGACCGGGACTGGAGCGCTCGCCTGGAGCGCTACGCCGCCCTGCTTCCCCCCCTGCAAGAGGGGCTGCCCGTCCCCGAAGAGTACAAGCAAGAGACGCCGGGTTCCGAGGCGGACCTGGGAGCCTACGACGCCGTCTACTACGCCGGAGACGCCAACGGCGGGTCCAAGACCATCGCCATCAACCTGCCCAACGACGAGGAGGTTCAGCTCGCCAAGGGCACGCGGCGACTCCAGCTCAAGAACAGCATGCGGGCCAAGTTCGACCGGATCCTGGTTCCCATCGGGGATATGCTCATCGCAGAGGAGCAGCGCCAGTTCATCACCTTCGACGCCTTCTTCGCCAACACCATGTTCCACGAGGTGGCCCACGGCCTGGGGATCAAGAACACGATCAACGGTCGGGGCACGGTGCGGGAGTCCATGCGGGAGCAGGCCTCCGCCCTGGAGGAGGGGAAGGCCGACGTCCTGGGCCTCTACATGGTGACCGCTCTGGAGGGGATGGGCGAGCTTCCCGGGGTGGACCTGCGGGAGAACATGGTGACGTTCACGTCCTCCATCTTCCGCTCCGTCCGGTTCGGCGCCTCCAGCGCCCACGGGCGGGCCAATGTGGTCCGATTCAACTTCTTCCGGGAGATGGGTGCGTTCACCCGGGACGAGGCGACCGGCACCTACTCCATCGACTTCGAGAAGACCATGGAGGCCATGGAGGCCCTCTCCGCCAAGATCCTCACACTCCAGGGCGACGGCGACTACGAGGGGGTCCAGGAGCTCATGGCCCAATACGGTCAGGTGGGCCCGCAGCTGCGGGCCGATCTCGACAGGGTGAACGCGGCCGGAATCCCCGTGGACATCGTCTTCGAACAGGGAGTGTCCGTGCTGGGGCTGGACTAACCGTTCCGGGGGACGGCCGGACCCGCCTCCGGTTTCGACCCCCGGTCTGCACCCTCTATGGAACTCTGGACCGGCCTCCTCGACATTCTGATCCTCCTCTCGGTGGCCCTCCTCCTCGGAGGGATCGCCGGGAGGTTCGGGCAGAGCCCTATCCTGGGGTATCTCCTGGCCGGCACACTCCTCGGGCCCAACGCCCTGGACCTGCTCCCGAATCACATCGCGGTGTCGACCATCGCCGAGCTCGGGGTGGCGCTGCTCCTCTTCAGTATCGGACTCGAGTTCTCCTGGCGCCGATTGAGGGCGGTGGGTCGGGTCGGCGGATTCGGGGGAACGCTCCAGGTCCTCGGTACTCTCGGAGCGACCGTGGGGGTGCTGGTGTTGCTGGGCATGGGCGTGCGTACGGCGCTGGCTTTGGGGGCGGTGGTGGCCTTGAGCAGCACGGCCGCGGTGATGCGTCTCCTGGCCGCCCGGTCGGAGCTGGACGCGGTGCACGGGAGGCAAGCGGTGGGGGTCCTTCTTCTGCAGGACGTTGCGGTGGTCCCTCTCGTCCTGTTGGTATCGACGCTGGGTGGAGATCCCGACTCCGTGGGGATCGGGGCCACCTTGTTCAGGAAGGCGGTGACGGCCCTCGGGCTGGTGGTCGGCTTCCACCTGCTCTTGAACCGCCTACTCCCGGTCATCCTCCGGACGGACGTGTCGGCGAAGAACCGCGACATGCCCGTCCTTCTGGCGATGATCACGGTACTGGGGGCCGCGTGGGTGTCGCACTGGCTGGGATTCTCGCCCGTGCTCGGGGCCTTCATCGCGGGGCTTCTCCTGGGAGAATCGCCCTTCGCCACCCAGATCAGGGCGGACGTCGCGCCCCTCCAGGTGGTGTTCATGACGCTCTTCTTCAGCTCCATCGGGATGCTGAGCAACCCCGCCGTCGTGGTGGAGAACTGGGCTCTCCTCGCTCTCGCCGTGGGGGGTGTGGTGTTTGGGAAGGCCGCCATCGCGGCCCTCTCCCTCCGGGCGGCGGGAAGTACCCTTCCCCAGGCCATCGCCAGCGGGTTGGTGCTCGCCCAATTGGGGGAGTTCTCCCTGGTTCTGGCCGACTCGGCGCTCGAGGGCAATCTGCTCGACCTTTCCCAGTTCGAATTCGTGGTGGCGGCTCTCATGCTCACCCTCTTCGTAACCCCCTTCATGGTGTCATTGGCCCCTTCCATGGCTCTCCGGGTCAGGAGGTGGAGGCGCGGCGTTGGTGAGGAGGGGGCGGACCTCGATCCGGACGCGAACCTCAGGGACCACCTGGTGATCGTCGGGTTCGGACCGGCGGGGCAGCGGGTCGCCGAGTTGACGATGGGCGATCCCAACACGCCCATCCTCGTCCTGGAGATGAACCAGTCCACCGCCGCCCATGCCGAGTCGTACGGACTCCCGGTCCACATCGGCAACGCCATGCGCGAGGAGGTCCTCGAGCACGCTCGGATTCGTGAGGCCAGGGCGGTGGCCATCACGCTACCGGACCCCCTTTCGGCCCGGCAGGTCGTGCGCCTGGTCCGGGCTCTGGCGCCGGAGGCCGTCATCGCGGTGCGGTCCCGGTACCACATCCATCGCTGGCAGCTGGTCGCGGCGGGGGCCCATATCGTCGTGGACGAGGAGGACCAGGTGGGGGTGCGGATCGCCGCTGAGCTGAAGAGCTTCGATCGAGGGGCGTTGGATCCCAGGGCAGGGGGGGAGGGTTCCTGAATGGGAAGGAGACCCAGCCTGCGTCCCCGCCTCCCCAGATGCGAGATCCGATGAAGATCCTGGTTGTTGAAGATGACCGGAAGGTCGCCCGCTTCCTGGAGCGAGGCCTTCGGGAAGAGGGTTACGCCGTGGATGTTTCCCACGACGGCCCCGATGGGCTGGCCAAGGCCCACGTGTACGAGTACGACCTGATTCTCCTGGACGTGATGCTGCCGGGAAAATCCGGGCTCGAGGTCGTGCGGGAGCTTCGCATCGCCCAGAGAGAGGTGCCCGTGCTCATGCTAACGGCACGGGACAGCGCCGAGGACATGGTCCGGGGTCTGGACATGGGCGCGGACGACTACCTCCCCAAGCCCTTCTCCTTCGACGTCCTTCTGGCTCGGATCCGAGCGCTTCTGCGGAGGGGGAAGGGGAGCTCGCTCGAGCTTCTGGTCTACGACGATCTGGAGTTGGACCGCCTCAAGCACGAAGCCCGACGGGGAGGGGACCGGGTCCCCCTGACTCCCAAAGAGTTCCGACTGCTCGAGTATTTCCTCCTGCGCCCCGAGCAGGTGATTCGGCGCACCGAGCTACTGGAGAAGGTCTGGGACCTCCAGTTCGATCCCATGAGCAACGTGGTGGACGTCCACGTGGCGAATCTACGCCGGAAGCTTCGGGGCGAAGACCATGGGGAACTCATCCATACGGTCCGGGGGGTTGGATTCGTGCTCCATCGGGATGCACCGGAATGAGGTCGGGCTATTCCTTCCGGGTGAGGCTCGCGAGCCGGGTCACCGCGTCCATGGCCCTGGCCATGACCGCCGTGGCGTCTCTGAGCTTCTTTGGTTTGCGCCGGGCGCTGGACCAGGAGATCGATGCATCCATTCTCAACGTCGCGTCGATTCAGGCCGCATCGCTCACCGACTCGCCCGACGGTTCCATGCGGTTCCACGAGTGGGAGCTCACGCCGGCCGAGGCCGTATCGATCCGTGAATTGAACCGCTACGCCCAGGTGTGGGATCTGTCCGGCCGTCCCCTCCTTCGGACCCGGTACATCACCGCGGACCTCCCCATGGACCTGGCCGCCCTGGAGCGTGCCGGCGGTGGTGAACTGGTCTGGAGGGCCCAGGAGTTCGACGGGGTGCCCATCCGCTCTCTCTTCTACCCCTTGGAGCGGCTGGGCTCGGCCCATAGGAACCACGTACTCCAGGTCTCCGCGCCTCTCGTGGGTCGGGACCGGACGCTACGAGTTACTGGCTTCCTCCTGGGTCTCATCGTCATGACCGTGGTCGGAGGCACCTGGCTCGGAAGCCGCTGGCTGGCTGGCTCGGCGGTCCGACCGGTGGGGGTCATCATCGACCAGGCGGAGGCCATCGAGGCCGGCACCCTGGACCGCCGGATCGACGCATTCGCCGAAACCACGGAATACCAGCGTCTCGTTCAGGTTCTCAACACCATGCTGGAGCGGATCGACCGGTCCTTCCAATCGCAGAAGCGCTTCACCCAGGATGCCGGCCACGAGCTCCGGGGTCCCCTGACGGTGCTTCGTGGAGAGCTGGAGGTGGCGCTTCGGAGGCCCCGAGGGAACGAGGAATACAAGGAGGTTCTGGAGAGTGGCCTGGAGGAGGTCGAGCGGCTGACCCGGGTGACCGAGGACCTCCTCACCCTGGCGCGATCCGATGAGGGCGCCATCGTGGCGCGGCGCGAAGACGCCCTCCTGGACGAGGAAGCGCATGCGCTGCTCGGCCGCCTCTCACAGACCGCGTCCGAAGGTGGGGTCACCCTGGAGCGGGACATCCGGGGTCCCGTGCGAATTCCCCATGATCGGGACCTGATGAGTCGCTTGATCTGGAACTTGCTCCAGAATGCCGTGGAGCACACTCCGGAAGGAGGGACGGTGAGGCTCCACGTGGCCCCCACACCCGGCGGTGCGGTCCTGGAGGTACACGACACGGGACCCGGCTTCCCTCCGGAGGAGGTGGACCGGGTCTTCGAGCGGTTCTACCGGGCGGATGAGGCCCGCTCCAGCGGGCGGGACGGGCGCTACTCCACGGGTCTCGGGCTCTCCATCGTGAAGGCCATCGCCGCGGCTCACGGTGGGACCGCGGTGGCTGGTCGCAGCCCCCTGGGTGGGGCCGTCGTTCGGGTGGAGATCCCGGGCTGAGGCAACGTCTGCCCGACGGCGGACCGTGAAGAAACCTTCACACCTCCCTCACGATCCCTTCATGCGCTGAACCCCATCGTCGTTTCGTGGACCGAGTGTTCTCCTCTCATCCCGGACGACCCCGTGTTCGCCCAAACCTCGTGGTTCAGCCTCCGGGCTCCGTCGGCCCGGTTCGCCCCTGTGGCTCTTCGGCCTCTCGGGGCCTTCATGGCGTTCGTCGCCTTCGCTCTTCCGGTTTCCTCCGCGTTTCCCGCTCCGGTATCCGCCCAGGATGCGGCGGCTCCGGGGCTGACCCTCAAGGCCGTCTACGACCTCGCCTGGGAGCGTAGCCCCCGACTCGTGGGAGCCCAATTGGCCACGGAGGCCTCCTGGAGTCGGGTGTCCCAGGCCGGGGCTCTGGCCGATCCGGAGTTCATGATCGGGGTCTCGAATCTGGAGTTGCCCTCGTTCAGCGCCACGATGCCCATGTCCATGGCGCCGGCCATGGCGCTCAGCCAAGCGTTCCCGTTCCCGGGCAAGCGCGGGCTCCGCACCGAGATTGCCGAGGGCGAAACCCGGACCGCCGAACACCTGGAGATGGAGACCTGGTTCGCCGTTCGGCGCCAGGCGGGTCGGGCGTTCTTCGACCTCTACCAGGCCGAGGAGCAGATCCGGGTCCAGGAGCGCGCCCGAGAGTTCCTCCGCAGCGCCGAGGTGGTGGCCAACGCCAGATACGCCTCAGGAACCGCGGGCCAGACCGACGTTCTCAGGGCCTCGGTGGCCGTCGCCCGGATCGACGGTGAGCTCCGCCGCCTGGAGGCGTACCGTGCCGCCGCGGCTGCACGGCTCAATGGGATTCTCGACCGCCCAGCCGACACGCCGGTCCCCCCGGTCGTCCCCGGTCAGGTCGTCGGCCTCGACGCGAGTCGGGACTCGCTGCGGGCGTGGGCGGCGTCGACCCGACCCCTTCTTTTGGCCGCCACGTCGGAGGTCGAGCGATCCAGAGCAGTCATCGAGCTTTCCGAGAAGGGGATCTGGCCGGACCTGAAAGTCGCCGTGCAGTACGGCCTCGGGCCGGATTTCGACGGCCGGACCCACATGGGTGGGGCCAGCGTCGGCCTGAACATTCCCCTCTACGCAGGTCGAAAACAGCGGGCGGCCGAGGACGAGGCCAGAGCCGAGGCCGGCGTGGCCCAGGCCCGGCTGAATGAAGCAAGGGCCATGGTGGAAGGGGAGATCGGTCGCTTGCTCGCCGAGCTGGAGAGAGCTCGCGAGTTGGTCGGCCTATACGACGCCGAGATCCTGCCCCAGGCTCGGGCTACCGTGGAGTCGGCTCTTTCCTCCTATCGGTCCGGGGGCGTGGACTTTCTCACCCTCCTGGACGCGGAAGTGGCGTTGACACGGTTCGAGGCCGAGTTAGCCGTGTTGGTAGCGGAGTACGGTGCTGCCCTGAGTGATCTGGAGGCGACGGTCGGTCGTCCCCTTCCCACCACGAATACCCCCCTCCGGGAGGGATCATGAAGAATTGGAAGCAGGTCGCGGTGTCCGTGGGTTTGGTGGGGGGCGCGGTTCTCGTTCTCCTGTTCAGGCAGGGGGGCGGGCCCGGCTCGCCCGAGGCGGACGGGGCCATGGCCGACCATGACCACGCGGCGATGGTGGCCGGGCTGGACGAGGCCCAGGCGGTTCAGTTGCCGCCGGAGTTGCAGTCCCGCACCGGGATCACGTTCGCCACTGCCGTAACGCGGGAACTGGTACGGACGGTCACGGCGCTGGGTCGCGTGGAGTACGACGAGACCCGCCTGGCCGACGTCAGCCCCAAGGTGGACGGATGGGCCGAGACCCTGTTCGTCGACTTCACCGGGGCTCCGGTTCAAGCCGGACAGCCGCTCCTTGAGCTCTACAGCCCGATGCTCATCGCGGCCCAGGAGGAATTGATCCTGGCCCGGCGCCTGGCACACGAGGTGGAGCCTGGCTCCGAGCGAGCCGCAAACGCTCAGCGCCTCCTGGACTCGGCTCGGAGAAGGCTCCTCTACTGGGACGTGCCTCAGGGGGTGATCGACGAGATCGAGGCCTCCGGTATGGTCACTCGAACGATCCCCCTCCTTGCCGCCTCCTCCGGAGTGGTGGTGGAGAAGGACGTGGTGGAGGGGGGTCGGGTCGCGCCGGGGTCCACGCTGTACCGGATCGCAGATCTCTCGGTGGTCTGGATCGAGGCCGACGTGTTCGAGCGGGACCTGTCATTGGCCCGCCTGGGCCAGGAGGCTCGGGTCACGCTCGAGGCCTATCCCGGAGACGTGTTCCGGGGACGGGTGACCTACGTCTATCCCACGGTGGACCAGGCCACCCGGACCGGGACCGTTCGAGTCGCGTTGGCCAATCCGGGGATGCGGCTCAAGCCTGGGATGTACGCCACGATCCAGTTGGACGCGCCGAGTGCCGCCCCGGCGCTGGTCGTGCCCCGCGGCGCGCTCCTGTTCACCGGTGAGCGGACCCTCGTGTACGTGCGAAAATGGGATGGCACGCTGGATCCTCGTGAGGTGGTGGCCGGGTTGGCGGTGGGGCAAGAGGTTGAGATCCTCTCCGGATTGGAGGAGGGAGAGGTGGTCGTCTCTTCGGCTTCATTCCTCATCGACGCCGAGTCCAACCTTGGGTCCGTCACCGGGGGTATGGGCGGGGACATGACCGCCGAGCCGGTTGGGGAGGTGGATCACAGCCAGCACAACATGGATTCCATGCCCGCACCCGAGGAGGTGGATCACAGCCAGCACCAGATGGGGCCGGCCGCACCGGACTCCATGCCGATGGACACCACGGGGGGGGCGATGAACCACTCCGGGCACGACGACCTCTAACGGCGGGGCTTCACCGATGCTTTCGCGCGTGATCGAGCTTTGTGTCCGGAATCGGGTCTTGGTGGGGGTACTCGTCGTCCTCACCGTTTTTGCCGGGGTCGTGGCGGTGCAGCGGACCCCCTTGGACGCCATCCCGGATCTCTCCGACGTCCAGGTCATCATCCAGACCGACTTCACGGGCCAGGCTCCGCAGATCGTCGAAGACCAGGTCACGTACCCGATCTCCACCGAGATGCTGAAGGTCCCGGGGGCTCGGACGGTGCGTGGGTACTCGTTCTTCGGCGTGTCCTTCGTCTACGTGATCTTCGAAGACGGGACGGATCTCTACTGGGCTCGCAGCCGGGTTCTCGAATACCTGTCCGCGATCCAATCCCGGCTCCCGGAGAGTGCCCAGGCCAGCCTCGGGCCGGACGCCACCGGTCTTGGCTGGGTCTACCAGTACGTTCTGGAGGATACCTCCGGCCGGCTCTCGGTGGCGGACCTTCGCTCGATCCAGGACTGGTACCTCCGGTATCAGTTGACAGCGGTACCCGGTGTGAGCGAGGTCGCGTCCATCGGCGGCTTCGAGAGGATGTACGAGGTGGTGTTGGACCCGGTGAAGCTCCGGGGCTTCGGCATTCCCGTTCACCGCATCATGGAGGCCATTCGGGCCTCCAATCAGGACGTGGGCGCCAACGTGCTGGAGATGGCGGATCGGGAGTACATGATCCGGGGGCTGGGATACCTGAGGGGGATCGAGGATCTGGAGTCGGTGGTGGTGGCCGCCTCGGACGGAACCCCGGTTCGGGTCTCGGATCTGGCAGCGGTACGGCTGGCCCCTCAGGTACGGCGCGGCGTGGCGGACCTCAACGGCACCGGCGACGCGGTGGGTGGAATCGTGGTGATGCGCTTCGGGGAGAACGCGCTCCAGACCATCCAACGGGTGAAGGAGCGCTTGGCCGAGGTGGAGGCGGGACTCCCCGAAGGGGTGGTGGTGCGCCCGGTGTACGACCGCTCGGACCTGATCCTCAGGGCCATCGACAATCTCCGCGGGAAACTGCTGGAAGAGTCGCTGGTGATCGCCCTGGTCTGTCTGGTGTTCCTGGTCCACGCCCGCAGCGCTCTCGTGGCGATCATCACGCTCCCGCTGGGGGTCCTCATGGCGTTCATCGCCATGCGGGGGCTCGGAATCGGGGCGGACATCATGAGCCTCGGTGGGATCGCCATCGCCATCGGGGCCATGATCGACGCGGCCATCGTCCTGATCGAGAATCTCCACGTACACATGGAGCGAGCCCTGGAGGAGAAGTATCGGGCCCGGGGTGAGGATCCCACCAAGCTGCGTCGCCTGGACACCCGCCTGCTGAGCTCCAGCGAGCGGTGGGACCTGGTACTGAAGGCCTCCAAGGAGGTGGGTCCGGCCCTCTTCTTCACCCTCCTCATCATTACCGTCTCGTTCCTTCCGGTGTTCGCCCTCGAGGCGCAGGAAGGACGGCTGTTCAAGCCGTTGGCCTGGACCAAGAGCCTCTCCATGGCTTCAGCGGCGGTCCTGTCCATCACGGTGGTCCCCGTGGCCATGGGACTGTTCATCCGAGGCAAGATCTTCCGAGAGGTGAGAAACCCGGTTTCCAGGGGATTGAAGGCGGTGTACCTGCCGGTGCTGCGGCTCGTCCTGAACAATCGGTGGCCGGTCGTGAGTGGGGCCCTGGCCATCGTGCTCCTGTCCTGGATCCCCTACAGCCGGATCGGCGGGGAGTTCATGCCTCCCCTGGACGAGGGCTCGCTCCTCTATATGCCCACGACCCTTCCGGGCATCAGCGTTCAGAGGGCCCTGGAGACCATCCAGTTCCAGGACAGCGTCCTGGCCGGTTTCCCGGAAGTGGAGAACGTGTTCGGGAAGGCGGGGCGCGCCAATACGGCCACGGACCCCGCGCCCCTTTCCATGTTCGAGACCACCATCACCTTGCGGCCCAAGGAGGAGTGGCGCCCGGGGATGACCATGGATCGGCTCATCGCCGAGTTGGATCGGGCCATCCAGGTGCCGGGAATCACGAACTCCTGG
Source organism: Gemmatimonadota bacterium (assembly GCA_039591855.1). Classification (GTDB taxonomy): domain Bacteria; phylum Gemmatimonadota; class Gemmatimonadetes; order Longimicrobiales; family Gaopeijiaceae; genus JBDHCV01. Next base: position 68,651 of record JBDHCV010000005.1, read on the forward strand.
ACCATGCCCATCAAGGGGCGCATCGACATGCTGGCCACCGGGATCCGGACCCCGGTGGGGGTGAAGATCTTCGGACCGGACCTGGAGGTGCTGGAGCAGCTGGGTCGGGAGGTGGAGGCGGCGATCAAGATGGTGCCCGGCGCCCGGTCCGTCTTCGCCGAGCGGGTGGTTTCGGGGAGCTATCTCGACATCGTCATCGATCGAGAGGCGGCGGCCCGGCACGGCCTCGCCGTCTCGGACGTCCAGATGGTCATCGCCTCCGCCATCGGGGGAATGACCGTGACCGAGACCGTCGAGGGCCGGGAGCGATACGGGGTTCGGGTGCGCTATCCACAGGAACTCCGGGACCGGCCGGAGAAGCTGGCCGAGGTGCTGGTGCCTCTCCCTGTGGGTGGGCAGATGGCCATGGGAGCCCCCGGCCGGGTGGGTGGGATCCGGACGCCGGGCCAGATCCCCCTTGGCCAGATCGCCAGTATCGAAATGGTGCGCGGGCCTTCCGGCATCAAGACCGAGGGCGCGTTCCCCACGGCCTGGGTTTTCGTGGACGTGGAAGACCGGGACCTGGTGGGCTTCGTCGAGGACGCCCAGGAGATGGTGGCCTCCATGATGGTGCTGCCCGCTGGCTACACCATGGCGTGGTCGGGCCAGTTCGAGTTCGTGGAGCGGGCCGAGGCTCGGCTCTCGGTGGTCATCCCCGCCACGGTGGGCATCGTGTTCCTGTTGCTCTACCTGAGCTTTGGAAGCCTGGCCCGCAGCCTCATCGTCCTGCTCTCTCTGCCCTTCGCTCTGGTGGGTGGGCTCGTGCTCATGGACCTGCTGTCCTTCAACTGGTCCGTGGCCACGGCGGTGGGGTTCATCGCTCTGGCGGGTGTTGCGGCCGAGACGGGGGTGATCATGCTCATCTACCTCGACCAGGCGTGGAATTCACGCGTGGCCGAGGGGCGGACCCGGGCCGGGGACCTGAGGGAGGCCATCGAGGAAGGCGCCGCACACCGGGTGAGGCCCAAGATGATGACGGTCTCCACCATCATCCTCGGGCTGCTGCCCATGTTCTGGGGACACGGCACGGGTTCCGAGGTCATGCGCAGGATCGCCGCACCCATGGTCGGGGGGATGGTTTCGGCCACTCTGTTGACGCTCCTGGTGATCCCGGCGGTATACTCGCTGTGGCAGGAACGGCGAATCCGGTTCGAGGAGACGGCCCGTTCAGCCTCCCCGCCGACGGCTGCCCCGGTTGGGGCGGACTAATCATATAGTCAGACGGGGGCTCGAGAATGGACGGGAGTTCCGGTCAGAGTCCCTCGAGCTTCAACCACGACCGGGACATAGATCCTGGAGGGGGATTCAGAATCAAGCGCACATTTCTATTGCCGTTGGCTCTGGTGGCGGCCTTCTCCGGTGGGCTGGTTGCCGCGACCGGGCAGGTCAACCCATCCGGTTTTCCCGAGGTTACGCTGTACAAGTCCGAACTCCGCCCCTGCTGCGACAAGTGGTCCGACCACCTGACCGAAGCCGGGTTCAGGGTAAACGTGCAGACGGTCACCGATCTCGCAGCGGGCAAGGCCCCCGCCGGAGTCCCGAAGGATCTCGGCTTCGGCCACGACCGAACCCGCTCCGTATTTGCCCGGCGCTGAGCCGGCGATTCGTCTCGGACCCCGTCTACCACCCTGTCAAACTGCGCTGAGGAGGCGCATAGTCATGCTTCGAATCACCACTCCCGCCTTGGTTGTACTGACGCTTCTCTCATGCTTGCCATTTGCTCTCGTCGCCCAGGAGCACGACCAGATGCATGAGGAGCACGCCGAACACGGGGAGACCAGCCAGGTCGTTTCCGCTGCTGACTTGGCGGCCATCGAGGCCGTGGTCGATGCATATCATACCGCGCTGGCGAAAGGGGACCGGGACTCAGTCGGTAGGCTCCTGGCCGATGAGGTCATGATTCTCGAGAGCGGGGGGAGTGAGGACCGGGGCCACTACTTGGAGCATCACCTTCCGGGGGACATGGCTTTCGCGGCAGCGGTCGAGCGGGTTCGGGGGGATCTGCAGATCCAGATCATCGGTGACGTCGCGTGGGTGACTTCCACGTCGACCACGAAAGGCACCTACCGGGAGAGGGAGATTGACTCGGTCGGCGCCGAACTCATGGTGCTGGCACGGGAAGATGATGGATGGCGGATCCGAGCCATACACTGGTCTTCCCGTCCGAACCGGGGCGGTTGAGTCGCCCTGGTGCCGGGTCCGTTCAACGGCCCGGCCTGTCACACGGGGCGCGGCCCCATCCGAAACATTTTCCAGCTTCCACAGAGAGGTCCCATGCTTCGCACGCTCACGTTTCTCCTCCTGGTTTCCAGTGTTCTGACCGGTTTCGGGGAGGCCGACCCGGTCCGTCTGGAAGCCGCAGGCCTTCACCTCGCCCTGGATAGCTCCGAACCCGCCGCCGGGGCGGAGGTCCACATGCTTCACAGCATTTCCCTCCGGTTCACGGAGGCCCCCCAGGACAACTCCGTCTCCGTTCGCCTCATCGATTCCTCGGGTCAACAGATCGAGACGGGTCCGGTCGAGCGGAACGCCGACGACGGGGCCGCTTTCTCCTCCGCGGTAGTGAGCCATCCGACCCCCGGTGAGTACACCATTGCCTGGCGGGCCATGGGTTCGGATGGGCACGTGGTGAGGGGCGACTTCACCTTCTCCGTCATGGCGCATTGATGGGGGAGCGGGCGAGGTGACCCTGGATCTCGTCACCGGGTGGACGTTGTTCGCGGGGTTGGTCCTCATCCTGGGCGCGCTGACCCACCGTTGGGCGATCCTCCCGCGGGTCCCCCCGGCGGAGGACGGGGTCCGCCCCGGCCGAGCCGCAGCGTTGGCGCGGGCCGGTGGGGTGGGTGCGACCCTCGTGATGGTCGGGCTGGTCTTTTCGCTTCTGCGACAGTACTCAGAATTTCGGGATCCATTCGCGCCCGCCTTGGAGGAGTTCCGACTTCTTCTGACCACCCCCTGGGGAACCGTGTGGAAGTGGGCGGTCGGCGCGGCGATGTTGGCTCTGTCCGGCTTCCTTCTGGCTCTACGACAATCTCTCCCGGGGTGGGCGCTCGCATCGCTCGCCGGCGCGGCGCTGGGGTTCTTTCCCGGACTCACCGGGCACGCGGCCGGCGCGGCCGACGCGAGGTGGCTGGCCCTGGTAGCGGACGCTCTCCACGTCTGGGCGGCGGGGGCATGGGTGGGCGGATTGGCCCTGGTCCTGTACCTGGTGTCCATCGCGAGGAACGGGTCGGTGGGGCAGGGTGGTGCCTCGGAGCTCGGAACACTGGTCCCGTTGTTCTCGCCGATCGCCGTTTTGGGGGCGGGTATTCTCGCCGTCACCGGGTCGGTCGGGGCCTTCCGTGAACTGGGCGCGGTTGGCGCCCTGTGGTCTACCGGATACGGACGAGTGCTCACGCTCAAGGTGGCTCTGGTAGGGGTGGTGCTGGCCCTTGGCGCCGTCAACTGGCGAAGGTTGACCCCACGGCTCGGGACCGAGTCGGGGGATCGGACTATGCTGCGGGCCGCCGCGATCGAGCTCCTTGTCGCCAACGCGGTACTGCTTATCACGGCAGTTCTGGTCCGGACTTCCCCGGGAGGACACTAGGGACCCGTTGCGGGTGACCCCCGATCTGGCTGATGGCCCACTGGCCCGCTCCCCTCCGATTTCCGATGTTCTCCACCTTCGTGGCGATCGCCAATTCGCGACCGCCCGCCGTCGCTGTACTGAGGAGGTCCCATGGGCATGAAGCGCTTGATCGTGGTGGGAGATCGGATCCTGGTTCAGCCCAGGGAGGGCGAGGACAGGACCAAGGTCGGCCTGTACCTGCCGCCCACCGCCGTCGATAATCAGGCCGTCCAGGGGGGCATCGTCATGGCGGTCGGTTCGGGCACGCCGATCCAGCCTCCCACTGAACTCGGGGACGAACCCTGGAAGATGGGGCTTGGAGCCACCCACTTCGCGCCGACCCAGTCGGAGGTGGGTGACTACGCCCTCTTCTTCAAGAAGGCCGCGGTGGAGATCACCTTCGAGGGCGAGAAATATCTGGTGGTACCCACCGCCGCGATCCTCGCCCTGGTCCGCCACGAAGGGGACTGAGGGGTCCTGGGCCGAGCTCCCGTTTCTCGGCTCCGAACTGAAGGAAGTACTCCGCATCAGCCCCGCTGTCCGTCGGCCGACAGAAGTGCAGGTAGCCAGGCATCGAGGGTTCCTGGAAGTCTCTGTCTCGGAGCACCAAGCTGGTTCCAAGGGGGTATATGCTCAGGATGGATCCAAGATCAAGCTGGAAGAGGCTCACTTCTATGGCCCGGGGGTTCAGGTGGGTTGGCGATTCACAGCCCTATCTGGGTTCACGTTTATTGCCTCAGGTGGCATCGGGTACGCGCTCGGTGGAGGGGACTGGGATATCGATCCGTGGACCCCGATGTTGAGCCTTGGCCTGGGAGGCGCCTGGCCCTGATGTTCGAAACCCTCTTCGCCTCAATGGTCCCGCCAAGAGGAGTCCGGTCTACTCATGAGTGGTCAGGTCTGAGGGCGGTTCACGGACGATGGTTGGGGCTCGCTTGGGGGCTTGCCTGTGCCGTCCTGGTGACTGCCAGTCCGGGGGCGGCGCAGAACCCGAGGTCACCGCGAATCACCTCTACGGACGAACCGGCGCCTGTGTTCAACCCGTGGTCTCTAGAGGTCGCCCCTCCCTGACCTCGCTGTCTTGTTCCTCCTGCGGTGGCACCTCAATGGGCCCAGGGGTGCGTCTCGCAGGGCTTCGAAGGATCCAACCATACCTGAGGCTTGATGGAGCGGTTGAGTTCTCCGCAACAGAGATGAACGCCGCGCATGGCGGTCCGGCGCTTACACATCCCGGCCTTCGATACCCAGTGCTATTCTCGGTAGGGTTTCGAGCTGAAGCCCCCAATGTTTTCGGGCCGTTCTTCCTAGCTCGCCTCGGTCGAGGGTGGATCCAAGAATACGCAGGGGATTGGAACTGGGTAGGTTCGTGGGGAGGGACTGTTAACGCAGGGTGGATGATCCGGGCGTCCGAGCAAGCGAATATGGGTCCCTACCTTGGATTCACCGGATTCACGGGGGAATTTGGTGACGCCGGCTACATGGCGCTTGGTGTGAGCGCAGAAATCAGCTTCTAAGCTACCGCCCATCCAAATATGCCCCCACGGTCACCGGATAGAGCTCCCCACACCCTCAGCGCACGGTGTCGCTCGGCCCGTCCGGTTCTCAAGTCCTCAGCCCAATCCCGATCTTCTCCAGCACCCTCTCCGGGGTGATCCGGCCCATCCCATCCCGGTAGGTCCTGGATGCCCCGTACCGCTCGCCGGGCTGCTCCGCGTACCCGTCCACCAGTAGCGCTTCGGACCCACGGTAGGGGCCCGCTCTGTTCGGGTTCGTGCGGCCATAGAGCCCCACCACCGGTGTGCCCATCGCTCGGGCCATGTGCAACGGACCGGTGTCCGGGCTCACCACGAGAGCGCACCCGTCCAGAAGCCACAGCAGCCGCCGGAGGCCGTCACCCCGTGCGTCGACGGGCCTGGAAGACCCTTGGCAGCGCCGGAGGATCTCATCGGTCATGGCCGAGTCCTTCTCCGAAGGCCCTCCCAGGAGCAGGCAGGGATTTCCGAACCGCTCTCCAACCTCATCGATGACCCGGGCGTAACCCTCCGGCGTCCAGTCTCGCCTGGCGTCCGTCGCCCCAAGCACGAACCCCACGGCCCGTCCCCCGAGCTCCCCGAAGAACCGGTCCCTTGCGGCGGTCTCCGCCGTCGTGAGACCTAGTCCCCACTCCACGGGCTCGGGATCCACCCCCAGAAACCTGACGAACTCCAGGTACTGGTCTTGAACGTGGGCGTCGGGCCCGTCGGGGATGTGGGTGTCGTTCAAGAACCAGTTCAGATCCCGGGACCTCCTCCAATCGAATCCGATGCGGATGGAGGCCGGGGCGAGGCGCTGAATCAGCCCAGCCTTCGCGGACACCTGGAGCGAGAGGCAGACATCGAAGGTTGAGCCCCTCAACGTCCTCCGAAGATCTCTGTAGCTGGCTACCGCGCCGAACCCACGGCGCCGCTCGAATACCACGAAGCGATCCACGGCAGGGTGCCCGGCGACGAGAGTGTGGGGCAGGGGCTGGATGACCCAGGTGATTCGCGTCCTGGGCCACGCGCGCTTCAAGGCGGTGACCACCGGGAGGACGTGCACCGCGTCTCCCATCGCGCTCAGCATGACGATGAGAACGTCTCGGGGTGGGGTCCGGCGAAACCGGCGGGCCAGTTCAGACCCCTTGCTCATGACTCCCCGGCCATTCCCCGGTCCAGGGCCGCTACCACCCAGGCCTCCAGGCGTCGTCCGAGGGCACGGCGCCGCTTTTCGAGAGAACGGATGAGTCGCGCTCGAAGCATGCGAGCCCCCGCCGCGACCTCGGGATCGCGCACCATCCGGCACCGGTCCAGGTCCAGGACCCAGGCCCGAAGTCCGTGCTCAGTTTCCTGCACCAGGACGTTCTCGCCATGAAGATCCGGGTGCCGCAGGCCGACCTCGGCGAGTTCCAGGATCAGGGCGCCGACAGCGGTGAGAGAAGCCTCCTCTGCCTCTCGAGAGCCTCGGTTCTCCAGGGCCGCCGCGAGCGTCCGACTATCGGGTACGTACCGGGTGACCAGCTCGGCCCGAAGAAAGGGGCCGGCCCTGTGCGTCGTCGCCGCGGTAATTTCGGGTGTCGCGATCCCTTTCTCCCGGAGCCTCTCGCTGAGGGAGATCTCGCGGTGAGGTCTGGAGGGGCCCAGTCGGAGGTATCGGTCACCCAGAAGCGGGGCCATCCAGCCGCCACGGAGATAGGGGCGGACGACGCGGGTCCCTTCCGGAGTCGGGACCACCAGGGCCGGCCCCCGCCCACCGACCGGCCGGGCCTCGGGATGTCCCTTCATGCTTCGGTAGAGGGAGCCCGTTTCCTCCATCGCCGCCGTGGCCCAGGGCCGATCCCCCGCCCGGACCCAGAGCTCGCGGCCGTCGAGTCCGACGACCTCGAACCCGCCGGCGCGGTCAATCCGCGGTGACGGGCTCGCCGGCATCCTCGGTCTCGATGAGGTAGAGGGTCGGGCCACGGAATCGCTTTCCCATGGCCGAAACCTGGAAGACGTACTCCCCGGGTAGCGGGAAGATCACGTCCTCCATGGGCATAAGGACCTGGGTGCGCCGAGGCGGACGATCGGAGGGACCCCTCTCCACCTCGCTTTGGCCCCGGACCGTCAGGGCCGGTTGGCCGTCCGGGCCCACCAGGTCGGCCTGGAAGTCGTACCGCCCCTGGGCGCCCGGGGCCCATTCGATGACCAGTACCAGGACCATCTTGTCCTGCTTGGCCGGGAAACCGGGGGCGTACAGGTCGTGGAACACGCCCCGAACGTCCACCTTCCCCTCCTCTGAAAGGGCGGCGTCGTCACACACGGCAGAAAAGAGCAGCTTCATTCGTCCAGGTCCGTTTCGGGTTCTCCCCATCCCCCCCCACCCGGGGTCCGTATGCTGATCACGTCGCCGGGCTCGGCGTGAAACGTGACCTTGCCGGGCAGGATCTCCTCCTCCCCGTGGCGGATTCGCCGGTTCTCCCCCGGCGCGCCCGCCTCGCCTCCGGCCATTCCCGCCGGTCCCGCGGTGCGCCGCTCGGTGAGGAGGGTGACCTCGGCCTTGGCCAGGAGCTCGAGATCCCGACGCAGCCCGTCTCCTCCCCGATGGCTCCCGGCCGGTGGGGCGCCCTCTCCGCCGCTTCCCCTGCGGATCTCGTACCGAGCAACCCGGAACGGGTAGGCGTGTTCCAGGGCCTCGATGGGAGTGTTCAGGGAGTTGGTCATGTGGGTATGCACGCCGGACAGGCCGGCACCCCGGGGGCCGGCGCCCATCCCGCCCCCCACCGTCTCGTAATAGGTGAACGGCGCGCCCGAGCGGGGATCGATGCCCCCCATGGCCATGTTGTTCATGGTCCCCTGGGAAAGGGCGGGCATCCGTCCGGGAAGGGCCTTCGCGAATGCTCTCAAGAGGACGTCGGTGATGCGTTGGCTCGTTTCCACGTTCCCGGCCGCCACGCTGGCCGGGGGGCTGGCGTTCACCACCGAATCCTCGGGCATGCGAATGCGGACATGACGCATGGAGCCACCCCCGGCGGGGAGGGACTCGTCCAGGAGCGCTTGGACCACCACCCGGACCACGTACCGGGTCGCCGACGAGGTGATGGCGCTGACCGCGTTCACGCCCCCCCGGGTCTGGTCGCCGCTCCCCTGGAAGTCCACCTCCAGGCCGTCGTCCGAGGCCGTGAGGGCCACCCGAATCGGGATGGGGCCGCTACCGAAGCCGTCGTCCTCCAGCCAGTCCTCCGCGTCGTATCGTCCCGGCGGAATGCGCCGCAGGCCCTCCAGTACCATCCGATCGGCGTACTCCACCAGGGCGTCCATGGCGGAGAGGGTCAGATCGGCGGATCGCTTGTCAGCGATCTCCCGAAGGCGAGTCGCACCGGTGTGGAGGGCCGCCAGTTGGGCGCTCAGGTCTCCGGCCCGCTCCTCGGGCGTGCGCACGTTGGCCATGATCAGGTCCCAGACGCCGTCGTTCCTCCGGCCCCCTTCCCACAGGCGGATCGGCGGGATCCTCAGACCCTCCTGATAGATCTCCTCGGCCAGCGGCATGGAGCCGGGGCGGATCCCACCTACGTCGGAATGGTGGGCCCGAGAGGCCACGTACCCCAAGATGCGCTGTGTTTCGGAGTGGCTGGCACCGTCCTTGCCCATGTTGGACCAGAACACGGGCGCGATGAAGGTGATGTCCGGTAGGTGGGTCCCGCCCCGGAAGGGGTCGTTGAGGCAGGCCACGTCTCCCGGTGCCAGGTCGCCCAGGGCTTCCAGGGCCTGGGAGACACTCATGGGCATGGCGCCCAGGTGCACGGGCATGTGGTCGCCCATGGCGACGGCTCTGGCCCGTGGGTCGAAAAGAGCGCAGGAGTAGTCCCGGCGCTCCTTGATGTTCGGGGAGAATGCGGCCCGCTTGAGCGAAGCGCCCATCTCCTCGGCCAGGGCCGTGAAGAGGTGCCGGAATACCTCGAGTTGGATGGCGTCCAGGGTTTGCGCTCCCACTTGACGAACGGTTAAATTTCTGGGCTGTTGAGTCCAGAGAGACACACGCTGTCCGGATCCTGGTCCGGGCGGAAACGATAACAGGGGGGGAAATGGCTGACGAGAAGTTGATGGATCGGGCTCGGGATGAGCTCTTCTCTCATATCAATCGATGCGGGGTCCTGCAGGCCGATGCCGATGACCAGCGGACCTGGATGGACGAGACCATCGAGTACATCGCCGAGCGCTATCCTGATCTCTCGGATACCGACCTGGAGGGTCTCCATGGGATCGGAATCCGCTTCTGCCAGCCGGCCATCGCGTACGGCAACGGAACCGGTGCGGCCATCGACCTGATCCGCCGTCCGGCGGAAGAAGAGGCCGAGGCCACCGGGACGCCTGCAGAGGCGCCCGAGTCGGTCAAGGCCGAGCCTGTCGAGGCCGAGGCTGTCGAGGCGCCGGAAGCCGTCGAGGCGCCGGAAGCCGTCGAGGCAGAGGCGTCAGAGGTCGAGGAGGTCGGCGCGGCCTGATCCGCGGCGACCGACACGGCGCCCCGATTTGCGGGGGCGCTCGCGAGAGGGCGGGGGACCTATGGTCTGCCGCCCTCTTCGCGTTCCATGCTTGGCCCTGGGATGCCACCTTCCTTTCCGTGGCAGACCGGTCCCCGGCGGCCTAGCTTGGCCAGCGTGGCTTCGTCCCCGAATCCCCCGAGCCCGAGGAGACCTTGATGCCCAGTCGTAGAGAGTTCCTGAAGACCGCCGGCGGCGCCGGACTCGGGGTCGCCGCCCTGGGGCCCACGGCGGTGGACGCCACCGCCGGCGCTCCTGCGGTGCACGTCCAGGAGGTCGTGCCCGTGGCGGTGGGCAGCGCCAACGGAATCGAGTCCGTCGGTCTCGCCCTGGAACAGGTAGCGGACGGAGTGGATACCCTTGAGGCAGTGGTCGCCGGGGTGAACCTCGTGGAGGAGGACCCGAACGACACGTCGGTGGGTTACGGAGGCCTGCCCAACCTCGACGGCGTGGTCCAGCTCGACTCCTCGGTCATGCACGGACCCAGTCGTGGCGCCGGGGCTGTGGCCTGCATCGAGGGGATCAAGCGCCCCTCCCGTGTGGCTCTGGATGTAATGCGGTATACCGACCACGTCTTGTTGGTGGGCGAGGGCGCCCAGCGCTTTGCCCGGTCCATGGGTCACCCGGTGGAGGACCTCCTAACCGAGAGAGCCCGCCTTCGTTGGATCGAGTGGCGCGCCGGCATGAGTGATCGGGACGACTACCTTACGCCTACGGAGCGCCCGGGGCCCCACGTCCCCCTCAAGGACGAGGAGGACTATGGCGACGGGCTCGTCGATTCCCACGACGGGGTCCGACCCCTGGGTACCATCAACTGCAACGTGGTGAACCGGGCCGGGGACATTTCCGGGGTTACCACCACCTCCGGGATGGCCTACAAGATCCCGGGACGGGTCGGTGACTCGCCCATCGTGGGCGCGGGGCTCTACGTGGACAACGACGTTGGGGCGTGCGGTTCCACGGGAAGGGGAGAGGCGGTGATCAAGACCTGCGGATCCCACACCGTCGTGGAGCTCATGAGAGGTGGAGTGCACCCGACCGACGCCTGCCTCGAGGCGCTTCGCCGGATCGTTCGCTTCACCACCGAGGACTATCTCCTGGGACCGGACGGGAGACCGAACTTCGGGGTCAACTACTACGCGGTGAACAAGCGGGGAGAATGGGGAGGAGCGTCGATCTGGTCCGGCGCCCGCTTTGCCGTGAACGTCGACGGACAGGCGCGGCTGGAGGACGCGGCCTTCCTGTTCGAGCGCACCTGACGGGGGTGCCCGTCAACGACCTCCCCGCGGGTCCGGGGGGTGCCGTTTTCCACCCTTGGGGAAGCTGTTAGATTGCCGCGAACGGAGGGGGCCCTCCCCTCCAGCCTCGCCGACCTCCACCGTGGAGACGCCGCGTATGCCGGAGCGGTTCCTGAGTTCCGAGGAATACGACGAGCAGGCGCATCAGCTATACAACGACGGTGACTACGAAGGGGCCCTCGAGATGCTCAAGGAGGGCCTCGCGCTTTATCCCAATGCCGTCGACCTCTACGTAGGTATGGGGTACGCCCGGCTCGCCCGGGAGGAGTACGCCTGGGCGCGCACGGCGTTCGAGCGCGCCGCCGCGCTGGACCACGGGCACGAGGACGCCCTGGTCGGGCTCGGGGAGACCCTGCTCAGGTTCGGCGAGCACCAGCGCGCCATTCGGCTCTTTCGCCATGTGGAATCCATGGGGTTCGAGGACGACATGGAGCTCATGCTCACCATGGGCCGGGCCCTCTACCGTGAAGAGCTGTACACCGATGCTCGGGACATCTTCGCCCGGGCGGCAGCGGCACGACCCGACAGCCCCGAGGCAGCTGCCTCCCTCGGGTACGCGTTGCATCGGCTCGGCGACGAGACCGGGGCCACCCGACAGATCCGGCGGGCCCTGAGACTCGATCCGGACCTCCACGAGGCGCGGATCTACCTCGGGCACCTCCTGTACGACCGGGGGGATTGGGATAGCAGCCTTCGGGAGTTCGAGAGGGTGCCCCCCCAGGAGCACTGGGATGCCCTCGCCCTTTGGAGGCTCATCGAACTCAAGCGTGTCCTCTGGCGACTGGAGGACGACGATGCCCGCCTCGATCCGCTCAAGAGACGCCTGGAGGAACTCGAGCGGACAGACGACCCCATCGACCGGCTCCTGGCCGAGGTGGAGGCCCAGGTGTCCGGGGGGCTGTTCTCGTCCATCGTGGACGAGAGTCAGCTGGAGCTCTTCGGAAGGCAATCGGCCGCCGACTCGGACGTTCGGACCCACCAGATCCGCCAGCAGGACGGAGTGTCCTTCCTCGGCACCTGGTTCGAGATCGTGGTGCAGATGCGGGACCGGGCCGGTTTCCGGCATGAGGGCCTGGTGGACTTCATGCGCCGGATGGCGGAACGATGGCACGAGCAATGGGGTCTGGAAATCCCGTTCAACGATCCTGAGATCTTCCTGCGAGCCGCCGTGCAGGCAGGGATCCTGAGCTACGAAAGGGGAGGGGAGGAGCGGAAGTGAGTACGCCGGAGATCCTCGACAACTTTTTCTCGGCCTTGCTTGCGGAGATCCGGACCCGCAAGCCGGACTACCTGCGTGAGTCCTTCACCGTAGCCGAGATCTACCAGAACCTGGTCCCATACCGGACCCACAGGGACACCATCGGCGTCGAGATGAACGCCGACTACGAGGACGCCCTGCTCCGGCTGCTGGCCGGGGAGGGGGACCTGCTGGTCCTGGAGTCCGACACCGCCCGTGGAGAAATCGCGGAGGAGCTCCGGTCATCCAACCCGAATACCCTCATGTACCGTGACTACGCCGCGGCCATGGTCCGGCTGAACCCAGCATTGGCGGTCGACCCGCGGGATGTCATGGACGTGGAGGACACGGTGGCGATCGAGGCGCTCGCGCCGACGGGACCTTCTCGATCCTCCGACGAAGAGGAAGTCCTCCCGGCCGCAACGCACGCTCCCGCCGGAGAGGAGAAGGACAACGGCAAGACCATCCAGTTTCCCAACCCCGATGTCTCCTCGGCGACGGAGGATGGCCCTGAGGACGCCGGTGAAGGTGGCGAGGGCGAGGAGGACACCCTGGCCGATCTGGTGGGCACGTCCCCGGAGGCCGACGTAGCCTCCGAGGGCCGGAGCCGGACTCCGGTGGCCGACATCCCCGTGAGAAAGGTGGAGGACTTGGACCGAGAGACCGAGGGAGGCACCCAGTGCCGGAGCTGCAAGGGAGATCTCCCGGGCCGGACGGTCCTGAATTTCTGCCCCCTGTGTGGATCCGACCTCCGGATCGTCCCCTGTCCGTCTTGCGGCGAGGAGTTGGAACCCGAGTGGCGCTTCTGTGTCGTGTGCGGCACGGCGGCGCCTGAATAGGAAAGTGAGTGGGACGGCGGCCCCCCGACCAGGGCGGTCGCGTCGTCCCGGAAAGCGAAGCTGAGACCATGCGCGTGTACTCATTCGGAGCGGTGGCGGCATTGGCCGCGCTGTTCCTGTTTGCCCCGCCTCAGGAGCTTCCCGAGGGCGTAACCCCTCAGATGGTGGAGGAGGGGGAGCAGCTCTTCGCCGGCAAGGGCATCTGCTTCTCCTGCCACGGCGCCGGCGGAGCCGGTGGGCCCCTGGCCCCCGACTTGACCACCGGAGAGTGGCTCCATATCGACGGGAGCTACGAGGGAATCGTCAAGCTCATCACCACGGGCGTTCCGAACCCCAAACAGCATCCGGCCGCCATGCCCCCAAAGGGGGGCAGCTCGATCTCCGACGAAGAGGTGAAGTCGGTCGCGGCTTACGTCTGGACGCTGAGCCGCAAGGCTCCGTAGGGGGTGGCTGTTCCCGCCGACTCCCCCGCCCCTCGCGGCAGGGGAGCTCTGACAGCGATCCTGACCCTCTCCCTGATTGCGGTGATCGTCGGCTGCGACGGGGAGCCCGAAGACCCCCGTACCAGTGAACTTCGGGAGTTCCTGAGCATCGGGTCGGGCCCAGCCGTCCACTGGGTCCAACTCGGGGGGGAGGGGGCCCGGGAGTGGGTGCGCCCGGACCGTCTCGAGGTGGAGCCCGGGGACGTGGTGGCGTTCGAGACGGCCGACTGGAGGGTTCACACCCTGGCATTCCAGACCGATTCTCTTCCGCCGGCGGCGGCTCGGTTCCTCGTCCAGACCGGACAGGCTGCGGCCCCGCCCCTCGTCTCCCTGGGCTCCCGTTTCGTCGTGACCTTTGCCGACGCTCCTGAGGGCCTCTATCCCTTCCGGGCCGAGGCGGGCGGCGGAAGTACCGATGGCGTAATCGTCGTCCGGGTCCCCACCGGGTGACGGTGTTGATTGGTGTCCCCGTGATTTCTCACCACCTCAACCCACGTGTGTCATGGCCAGAGTAGCGATCATCCCGGGAGACGGAATCGGTCCCGACGTCATGGCGGAAGCCGTCCGCCTACTGGAGTTCATCCGCCAGCGGGACCACCTCGACCTCGAACTGGTGCAATGGGACCTGGGAGCGGAGCGCTATCTCCGGGACGGGGTGGCCCTCTCCGACGCCCAGTTCGCAGAGTTGGAGGCGGACTACGACTCGATACTGCTCGGTGCTCTGGGGGATCCTCGGGTTCCGGACAACGCGCACATGCGGGACATTCTGCTCCGACTCCGTTTCGGACTGGACCTCTACCTGAACCATCGGCCCGCCTACCTCCCAGCCCCGGGGCTTTCTCCCCTCGCGGGAATGGAAGGGCGTCCGATTCGCCTGGACGTGGTCCGAGAGAATACCGAGGGCATCTACGTGAACATGGGGGGACGGTTCAAGGTGGGGACCCCCGACGAGATCGCCATCCACGAGGATCTCAACACCCGGAAAGGGGTCGAGCGGATCATTCGCGCGGCCTTCGACATCGCGACCCGGAGGTCTCGGAACCGGGTCACGATGGTGGACAAGGCCAACGCCATGCCGGCCATTGGAGCCCTATGGCGGTCCGTGTTCTTCGAGGTCGGTGAGGAGTACCCCGGGCTCGCCAAGGACACCATGCTGGTGGACGCCATGGCCATGGATCTGGTGCGCCGCCCGGAGCAGTATCAGGTCCTGGTCACCTCCAACCTGTTCGGTGACATCCTGAGCGACGTGGCCGCCATCGTGACCGGGGGCTTGGGCCTGGCCGCGTCGGCGAACCTGAACCCCGGCCGGCACGCCATGTTCGAGCCCGTCCACGGGTCGGCTCCGGACATCCAGGGGACCGGAGTGGCCAACCCCCTGGCGATGATCCGATGTGCGGGCCTCCTTCTGGATTTCCTGGGTCACCATAATCAGGCGTCCGAGGTGGAGTCCAGCGTGGTCGACGTGATCGCCTCGGGACGGACCACGCCGGATCTCGGGGGAACGGCGACCACCACCGAGGTGGGAGCGGCCGTCCTGGCGCGGGTGACGGGGTAGACCCGAGCCCCGGGAGTGGGCAGTTTTCGGTTCACTGGTCTTAAGACGCCGAATCACACTTCCAAGGTTCCAGAGGTTCCGCCATGGCCCACCCCGGCCCCTCGTTGGATCGCGACATCGTATTTCTCTCCGGCTCCCGGACGGGCTTCGGCGCGTTCGGAGGCGCGCTCAAGGACTTCTCCGCGACCGATCTCGGCGTGGTCTCGAGCCAGGCCGCCATCGCGGCGGCTGGCATCGAAGCGGGGGACGTGGACCACACGTTCTTTGGGAACGCCCTGCAGACGTCCGCCGACGCCATCTACCTGGCCAGGCACGTGGGTCTGCGTAGCGGCGTGCCCGACGATCGCCCCGCCCTTACGGTGAACCGACTTTGCGGGTCCGGGTTCGAGGCGATCGTCCAGGGGGCGAAGGAGCTCCTTCTCGGAGACGCACGGGTGACGCTGTGCGGCGGGACCGAGTCCATGAGCCAGGCGCCCCACGTGATCAGGGGAGCCCGCTGGGGGCGCCTGAGGCTCGGCGATGCGGGTGGAATGTTCGAGGACATGCTCTGGGAATCCCTCATGGATTCCAATTGTGGGCTGACCATGGCTCAGACGGCTGAGGAACTGGCCGATCGCTACGGCGTGACCCGGGAGGAGGCGGATGGGGTCGCCCTGGCTTCGCAGCAGAGAGCGGCGGCGGCCTGGGAAGAGGGACGCTTCGATGTGGAAGTGGTTCCCGTGACGGTGCGAAGCCGCAAGGGAGAGGTGCAGTTCAGGGCGGACGAACACCTTCGCCCCGACACGACCTTGGAGGCCCTCGGCGGTCTCAGGCCCTACTTCCGAAAGGACGGGCTGGTCACCGCGGGCAACGCCAGTGGCATCGGTGATGGGGCTGCGGCCACGGTTCTGGCGGATGGGGCGTGGGCCCGGGAGCGGGGCCTGAAACCCCTCGGCCGCCTGGTCAGTTGGGCCTTCGTGGGGGTGGAGCCGAAGATCATGGGGATCGGACCGGCGCCGGCCGCTCGCAGGGCCCTGGAGCGGGCTGGGCTCGGTCTCGACGATATGGACCTGTGCGAGGTCAATGAGGCGTTCGCGCCCCAATACAAGGCTGTGGAGAAGGAGCTGGGCCTGGACCCGGAGCGCACCAACGTGAACGGGGGCGCAATCGCCCTCTCCCACCCCCTGGCGGCCTCCGGGGCTCGGATCACCATCCACCTCCTCCACGAGCTTCGCCGCCGGGGTGGACGGTACGGTATGGGATCTGCGTGTATCGGTGGAGGCCAGGGCGGCGCGGTTGTCGTGGAGGCCTATCACGATTGATGTCCCGGGCCGGTCGCAGGAAGGGGGCCGGCCTCGCTGATCGGATTGGAGAGGGAATGGAGGAATCCGGCCGTTACCTGAATCGTCGGGAGTTCGAGGACGTCATGCGCCGCGCGGCGGAGTTGGCGTCACAGGACTCCGACGGCCAGGAGCCCTCCATGAGCGAGGCCGAGGTCCTCAGGATCGGTCGTGAGGTGGGCCTCAGCGAGACGCACGTCCGCCGAGCCCTCCTCGACGTTCGTGCGGCGCGAGGCGGCGTGCTGCCCGGGGCCTCACTCCGGGAAGGAGGGGTCGTTCGTTCGTCTCGGATCGTACCGGGGGACCGGGATCGGGTCTCCTCTGAGCTGGACGATTTCCTGGTGGCCGGCCAGTTGCTCCAGGCGGTCCGAAGGGGCCCTGGCGTGCTGGTCTATCGGCCGGCGGTGGACTGGGCCTCACAGGTGGCCCGGGCGGCGAGTTCCACCTCCCGGCGGTACTATGTCGCGTCGGCCAAGCACGTGGAGATCCACCTGTCCCCGGACGAGGAAGACTCCCTGCTCGTGGAGATCGAGGTGGACCCCGGAGTTCGGGGCGAGTACCTGACCGCGGTGTCCATCTACGGGGGGGCCGCAGGCATACTCGGAGGGGTCGGAGCCGCTGCCCTGTTGGGAACGGTCGCCGCTCCCCTCGCCGTTCTCGTGGGGGGAGGCCTGATCGTCGCGGGTGCTCTGGGTGGTGGCGTCACCGCGCTCACGCGGCGGCACTATCGCAACAAGCTCCTCGAGGTTCAGATGGAGGTCGAGGGGATTCTGGATCGGTTGGAGACCGGGGAGTCCCTCGAGCCACCGCCCCCGTCCTGGCGGCGGTGGGTGAAGCGGCACTTCCACGGCGTGGCGCGTGACCTCAGGGGAGACACTGAATAGGAGATATGCATTGACGTTTTCAAAGGTAGGGGTCGCAGGATGCGGCCTGATGGGGAGTGGGATCGCCGAGGTCGTTGCCAAGTCTGGGCGGGAGGTGACGGTTCTGGAGACCACCGAGGAATTCCTCGCCAAGGGCGAGGCCCGGATCGAGCGCTCCCTGGACCGTGCGGTCCAGAAGGGGAAGCTTGAGGCCGAGGAAAAAGAGCGGATCCAGAGCCGCATCTCTTTCACCCTTGAGGTCGCGGACCTGGCTTCCTGCGAAATGGTGATCGAAGCGATCATCGAGGATCTGGACATCAAGGCCGACCTCTTCGGCAAGCTCGATGAGCTCTGCGGACCGGACACCATCTTCGCCTCGAACACCTCTTCACTCACCGTGACCGACATGGCCGCCCGGACCCAGCGGCCCGATCGGTTCGTCGGACTCCACTTCTTCAACCCGGTCCCGGTGATGAAGCTGGTCGAAGTGGTTCGCACCATCGCCACCAGCGAGGAGACGTTCCAACGCGCCTTCGACTTTGCCGCCTCCCTGGGCAAGCAGCCCATCGCGGCGAAGGACAACTCGGGGTTCGTGGTGAACCTTCTCCTGGTTCCCTACATGCTGGACGCGATTCGCCAGCTGGAGCGGGGGGTGGCGTCCATCGAGGACATCGACAAGGGCATGGTCCTGGGGTGCGGCTACCCCATGGGACCCTTCACCCTCTGTGATTTCGTCGGGATCGACACCCTGTTCTTCATCTCGGAGATCATGTTCGACGAGTACCGGGAAGAACGGTACGCTCCGCCTCCGCTTCTCAAGCGGATCGTGTCCATGGGCCGGTTCGGGCGGAAGACGGGGAAGGGGTTCTACGATTACTCTGGAGACGTTCCCGTCCCGATGGCGCTCTGACGCACCGGACCCGGGGCGACTTCCCGGAACGGTGGAAAAGGAACGGCCCCTCCGGAAGTCCGGAGGGGCCGTTCTCAGAAGTGGGAGGCGAACTCTCACCTCGCCGCGCCATCCACGTGGGCGAAGCCTAACGCTGGGGAACTCCCCGCCGCTGGCGTCTGCGCTCGCGACGGATCGCGGCCTCACGCTTCCGCTTCCGCTGGGCGCTGGGCTTCTCGTAGAACCTGCGCTTGCGAAGCTCGGAATAGAGGCCGGAGCGCTGGACCTTACGCTTGAACCTGCGAAGGGCTCGCTCGAGATTCTCGCCTTCCTTGATCTCCACTTCCAACGAAATCACCGTCCTTTACGGTTTCCAGAAAATTAGAGTCAGACCAAAAAAATACGTTGGCCGCACATTCGGATCAAGGTAGGTGGTCGGCACGGTGGAGAGTATGGGTGTAAAGGGCATACTCGGACTCGTGCTTCCTGTAGTCCTCGACCCAGACCTCGAAGGGGGGAAGGGGGAGGAGACCCTCCAGGTGCTCCACGACGATCATGGCGAACTGGATCCGGTCCTTGACGCCGAAATCCACCAGCCGGCCGGCCAGGATCCTGTCGACTGCCTCGTCGAATGCTTCGGGCTCCACGAGGGAGATCAGGTGGGCTACCTGGTCCAACCGATAGGATTCGTAGAGTGACCGAAGCTTGGGCCCGTCCGAGCCCTCCTCCGCGTCGTTCGACGGCTCCCAGTCTTCCTCGACCAGCTCGAGCGCGTTCTTTGTCAGCAAGCTCTGGAACAGGCGCCGAAGACGCCGGGACTCCTCACGGCGCATGCGAGCGGTGTGGAGGGCGGAGGAGAGGAGCCCGCCTAGAAGTGGCCGTCCCAAACCTCGGGCCTTCCGATCGATTTCCGACTCCGAATCTTCCAGGAAGATCTCGGCGGTACGGATCTCCTCGACGTCCTCACTTCCGTTCTGTGGCCGGAAGGAGAAGTGCCCTCGCCACCGTCCGTCCCGCCCCCGGAGGGTCACCAGAAAGCAGGCCCACCTTTCCCCTTCCTGGTCCAGGAAGCCTACGGAGCGGTGTCGGGGTGGGTGCACGGCCTGATCACTCCAGATAGAGCGAGTGAGGGATCCTCTTCCGCCGGATGGGGGCCGACGGGAGTGTTCCTTCAAGATGTTCTAACGTTGGTGCGGACGGCAAGCGAAGGGGCCGAGAACATGCTTGCGAAGGCCGTAAACATATTGTTATGCTGCGAATCCGCCCCTGTTTTCAGGGTGGAGGGCGCGTACAGGTCAAGGAGGTCCCGACCCTTGAGGCCGGAACCTCAAAGGGTGGCATACTTTAGCAAAGCGCCGAGGCCTTGGCCTCGGCCCGGCGACGCTCGTGAATTTGCATCCCACACCGTCCACTGGGCGGCGGCCCGAGGCAATGGCCGACGTCCAGGGAACCTGCGATCTGCCCCTCACACGGGCCATCGTCCAGTACCGGGACGTCCATGAGAGGGATCTTCCGGGCGGACGGATCCAGGATTTCGGGATCGGCTTGGTCCTGGACGGCCGCTACGCCAGCGCGGCGCAGGTGATCGACCTGGGTAGCGGAGTCGTCCGCGAGATGGACCTCAGCGCCGAACTCGTCATCCTGGACTGGGTCTACGAGCCCACCCTGGATCACGTCCACGCACTCCTCCTGGAGGATGCGTCGAACGGGGGATCTCCGGGTCCGGATGCCGCGGTCGACCGGTCGACGGAGGGCGGCGACCTGATCCGGTACTGCAACCGCCTCGGGCTCGGAGTGATCGAGCGCCTGGGATTCAGCTACCTGACCCGCCCCGTGCTCCTGCGCCTGGGCTTCCGGGATATCTGTCAGGACCTTGATCTGCACGAAGGGACCGCCTTTCGCGTACTCATGGGCAAACGGCGTGTGGCCAGGATCCACATGGACTACGACTCGGGGGCCCTCGTGATCCGCACCGGCCGCTCCCAGCCCGATCCGGATCTCCAGGCTGCCCTGGACGCCTCGTTCCCTGAGGGGGACCTGCGCAGGGGGAGGGCCGTGGGCCCGACGGGTACCGTATGGTACCAGCTCCGGCTCCCGTTGCCGCTGACCGTCGAGGAGACCCACCGCCACCTCAAGGCCGTTCGGACCGGCATCGAAGGGCTGATCGCCCGGTTCGAGCCAGCCCGGTTCAGGGCGATCCGTGACCTCCAGGGTGCCCTGGGTCCCCGGGAAACCCTCTCCACCCTGCATCTCAGGGAAACCCTCGCCCCCACAGAACCGGTGCTGGGGCTCGGGGCCAGCGCCTCGACCGTCCACTGATCATGGTTCGAACGGAGCGGTCCGGGGCGTCCCACGTGGCCAGCCGGTCAGCGACCCCCTCTGCGCGAGAGTCGCAGGCGGGCTCGCCGTCTCTGGAACAGCGCTATCGTGCCTACTGCCGCCGCCAGGGGGAGCTTCTCCCCACGCTGATCCCTCGGGAAGGGGTCCGCCCCCTCTATCGGGCCGCCCGTGAATGGGCCCTGGACCGAGGCATTCCGCCGGGCAAGGACCCCCTTGCCATTCTCCACCAGTACTGCGAGGAGGTCCTCCTACCCCTTCCGCCCTTCGAGGAGTGGGTCAGGCATGCCGGCGGGGACGAGGCCGGCCTCGCGGCACTGGAATCCCAATCCCAGGGAAGTGTACCCCTGGCGGAACCCGTGCTGGTGGCGCTCCGGCGATTTGCACACGACTCCGGTGAGTGGTCTGCCGGCCTCACGGTGCTCCGCAGGCCTTCGGGGTGGAGTGGGCACATCGCCTTCGCCGACGGCGCCGGAGGGACGGCTCGAAGCGCTGACATTTTCCTCGAAGACGACCTCTCCGAAGTCCGCGCCCGGTTCGAATCCCTCGAGCCCCACACCCTTTCAGCCTTCCTTCGGTCCGCTCTTCCCTGATCGGACTTTTTTCAAAAAAACTGTTCGGTATCAGACTTCCAGTGTTCCGAAAAGGAACATCCGGAAAGCCTTATCGCGCATGAACTTTCGGGACTGGAATCAGGACTCTCAAGCTCGGGTCAGCGATTCCGGAACACATGGATTTGGAATTTTGGCCGAAATCGTAACTCGTTGTTTGACAAGGCTTTACGGATTGCCAAAATAATGTCACGGAGTGACGACAACGGGGTTGCGCGGGGTCTTGAGGTGCCCTATGCTTCATCCCGCTTCAGCGGTGCAGTCCGCGGCGCCCTCGTTCTGGGTGGCGTCTCCACCGCGACGCGGCCCAGTCTCAAATTCATATCTTTTTACCTCAACCGCCGACGAGGGTGGCGCATGTGGGAAACTTGTTCAGTCCAGCTGAGTGTCCGGCTCCCAAGGGACATTGCAGAGCAGGCCGAGGAGGTCCAAAAGACCGACCCGGAATTCCTGAGCCGAATCGTACTCTACGGGCTGACGCGCCGCTCGATCTATCGGCATCTCCGCGAGCAAGGCCGGCTCGACTCCACACTTGAGACCGACCTCAGCCAGCTCGCCACCTGACACCTGTCATTCTTGACGAAGTAGGCGGGGAACCGTAAACCTTCCGGCGACGGCATCCTCGCCGGCCCCGGGCTGTTGTGCCCAGGCGCGTTCGAGGCTTGGCACCCAGGAGGAACGGTGGTGCAGCCCCCGCAAGACCCAAAGCCCCCCTCCGCGGCCCCACAGACGGAGGCGGTCCTTCGCGCGAAATACCTGGACTACTGTTCAGCCCGGGTAGCGGAGATTCTTTTGCGTCTTTCGCCGGACGAGATCTTCGTGATGGCGCGTGAGGCAGGTGGCACCCCGGAGGGGACCCCAGCCCTCTCCTACGACGCCATGGTCGAGTTGGCGACTACGCGCATCTATCGAAAGCTAGAGCTTCCGCGCTTCGACGAGTGGGTAGCCGAATACAAAGAGGACCCCGCCCGGTTCGAGGGCGAGATCCTCGGGATCTGGGAATTGGACCACAAAGTCCCGTCCCAGGGCTCCTCGTAGGGAACGGTCCTAGAACGGCAGGTCGTCGTCGGGTTCCGAGACCGGCCCGCGCCCGCCTCCGCCCCCGGGACCCGAGGGGCCACCACCTTGGCCACCCGCGGGACCTCCACCGAAGTCCGAGCTCCCCCCAGCGCCACCGGATCCGAGCATCATCAGTTCGTTGACCACCACATCGGTCCAGTACCGAGTGCCCCCTTGTTCGTCCTGGGTCTGGGAGTACTCGATGCGCCCCTCGACGTAGATGCGGTCGCCCTTCTTCACCCACTGCTCCACGATGTCGGCGAGGCGGCCGAAGATCGTAAGTCGATGCCACTCGGTCCGCTCCTGCTGTTGGCCCGAGCTCTTGTCCTGCCAGGTCCGGTTCGTTGCCAGCGACAGCTTGGCGACCTTGCTGCCACCCGAGGTCATGCGGATATCGGGGTCCGACCCCACGTTGCCGATGAGCATGACCTTGTTCAGTGACCGACTCATTTGCTGATGCTCCCTGGGGTACTGGTTCTGATCGTCTACTTGACGGGGACCCCCAAGGTACAGGAAGGGGCCGGTCCTGACCATGGTGCCATGGACCCACGGCGAGTGGCACCCGCGGGCCCCTCTCAATAGCTTCGGCTGGTCGTGGCGGAACGCCCCGACATCGATTCCCCACATGCACCCATTCGAGTCCCCCCGGAGGTCCGGAACGCCATGCCCGAGTTCATACGTGTCGAATCCAGAGAGCAGATCGCGGTCGTGACCATCGACCGTCAGGACAAGCTGAATGCCCTGAATACCCAGGTCATCGAGGAACTCGGGTCGGTCATGGCCGCCGTGGGGTCCGACGACTCGATCCGCGGGGTCATCGTCACCGGCGCAGGCGAGAAGGCGTTCGTGGCCGGGGCGGACATCGGAGTCCTCGCCAAGATGGATCCCCAGGCCGGGGTGGAGATAAGCCGACAGGGGCAGCGGGTGTTCGCGGATATGGAGCGCTTGGGCAAGCCCGTGCTGGCGGCCGTGGGCGGGTTCGCGCTGGGTGGCGGATGCGAGCTGGCCATGGCCTGCCATCTGCGGGTGGCGTCCGAGAATGCAGTCTTCGGGCTGCCCGAGGTTGGACTCGGCATCATCCCCGGATACGGTGGCACCATCCGCCTGGCTCGCCTGGTCGGGCTCGGTCGGGCCCTCGAGATGACGCTCACCGGGGACATGGTCAAAGCCGAACGGGCGCGAGAGATGGGGCTGGTTTCTTCCGTGGTCTCCCGCGCCGACCTCATGGACGAGGCAATGACCCTCATGGGTCGGATCGTCTCCAAGGGCCCCGTGGCCCTTCGCCTCGCGATGGAGTCGGTATACGACGGCTTGGACAGGGGGTTCGCCGAGGCGATGAGGCACGAGTCGGCGATGTTTGGCCTTCTTGCTTCGACCGAAGATATGGCCGAGGGCATGGGGGCGTTCCTGGAGAAGCGGAAGGCGGATTTCAAGGGTAGGTGACCGAGGCTGAAACCCGTTATGGGACAACGGTTATCGGCCCCTCCGCGGGGTAGCGTGTGACGTTGGAAGAGTCTAGATTTATCGGATGCCGTTCGTCCCCTCCGCCGCCCCCGCTTCGTGCCTCTGATCGGGCTCGAAATCGCCCACTTTCGGAACCTCGGAGTCCAGAATCTGGAGCTTCCTCCGGAGGGCCTGGCGGTGGTCGGAGAGAACGCCCAGGGCAAGTCGAATCTCATCGAAGCCGTCTACTACCTCGAGACGTTCCGGTCGTTCAGGGGATCACGTGACGAGCGCCTCATCGGATTCGGCCAGGAGGTGTTCCGAGTCCAGGGAAGCATTGAAGGAGATGGGGTCCCGGTCCGCGTCGCGGCGGCGTACCAGAAATCCGATCGCCGCAAGAAGATCACGCTGGACGGGGTGGAAGTGGAGCGAGTATCCGAAGGGATCGGGCAACTCGGGTGCGTGGTGTTCTCCCCCTCGGACACCGGTCTCGTTTCGGAGGGCCCGGGGGAGCGGCGACGGTTCCTGGACATCCTGCTCTCCCTGAGCAGTGAGGGGTATCTGGAAGCGATGCAGCGGTTCCGAAGGGTGCTGTCCCAGCGGAACGCGGCCCTCAAGAGTGGCGCCCCGGAGTCGGCGTTGGCCGCCTGGGACGGGCCGCTGGCTCGCTCAGCGGCGGCGGTGACCGTGGCGAGGGCCGATTGGTGTGAGGCGATGGGGCCCGCGTTCAGCGACTACTATCGCCGGGTTTCGGGCGGCCGTTCGGGATCCATGGAGTACCTCCCGGCCCTCGGCCGGGGAGGGCGGACCGCGCTCAGGGATCTCCCGGGAGATGCCGAGTCGCTGGAAGCGAGGATACTGGAGGGGATGGCCGGCGCGTCGGAGACGGACCGAAGGCTCGGGTTCACCTCGGTAGGGCCGCATCGGGACGAGCTCAGGCTCACGGTGGAGTCGGATGAGGGCCCCCTGGACCTGAGGCAGTATGGTTCGGGAGGGCAGCGGAGGACCGCCGCATTGGCCCTGCGGCTCGTGGAGGCGGACACCATCCGGGGTGCCAGAGGACGGGAACCCCTCGTTCTCATGGACGACGCCTTCGCCGAGTTGGACGAAGGCCGGTCGGAGAGGATTCTCGACCTTCTCGAGGCGGAGGAGAGGGGTCAGGTGATCCTGACCGCCCCAAAGGCATCGGACATCCGATTTCGAAAAGATCGACTGGAGCGCCGCACAATCAGGAATGGGCAGGTGTCCGCATGACGCCGTCCCGGGACGAGCCCAAGCCCGTGGGTGAGGTCCTGGGGGCCTTCTTGGAGAAGTCGGGCCTACAGGAACACGTGGGCCGACAGCAGGTCCTGGACGGGTGGCCAGGTGTGGTAGGAGATGCCGTGGCGAGGGTCACCCAACCCCGGGCGGTGGATGGAAAGACGCTGGTGGTGGAGGTGCGCTCCTCCCCCTGGCTCATGGAATTGAACCTCATGAGGGGCCGCATTCTGGCCCAGGTGAACGAAGCCCATCCGGGCGCCGACATCGAACGCTTGATCTTCGTTCTCGCCGAGAACCCGTAAGCAGAGAAGCAAATGGCTCAGAAGAAGAAGACCGACGGCTATACCGCTGGACAGATCCAGGTCCTCAAGGGACTGGAGGCGGTGCGGAAACGGCCCGGGATGTACATCGGGTCCACCTCGGGCCGGGGACTGCACCACCTGGTCTATGAGGTGGTGGACAACTCCATCGACGAGGCCATGGCGGGGTATTGCACCACCGTGGACGTCACGATCCACGAGGACAACTCCATCACCGTCATCGACGATGGTCGAGGGATTCCGGTGGACGTGCATCCTGTCGAGAAGGTGCCCGGTGTCGAGTTGGCCATGACCACGCTGCACGCCGGCGGGAAGTTCGACAAGAGCACCTACAAGGTATCCGGCGGGCTTCACGGGGTGGGGGTCAGCGTGGTCAACGCGCTCTCCGAGCGCCTCGTGGTGGACATCAAGCGCGGGGGCAAGAGCTACCGCCAGGAATACGCCAGGGGGAAGAAGACCACCGACCTCACCGAGACCGGAAAGGCCAAAGGTTCCGGAACCACCGTCCTGTTCAAACCCGATGCGGAGATCTTCACGGAGTTGGAGTACCACTTCGACACGCTCTCCCTCAGGCTCCGGGAGTTGGCCTTCCTCAACAAGGGCATCAGGATCGTCCTTCGGGACGAGCGGGACCGGGACGAGAATGGACTCCCCACCGAAGATGTCTACCAGTACGAGGGTGGACTGGCCGAGTACGTCACGTACCTCAGGGGTAGTCGGGGCGCCCTTCACGAGACCGTCTGCTACTTCGAGGGGAGCAAGCCCGAAGCCGAGATCGAACTCGCGCTCCAGTACGACGATGGGTTCAGCGAGAACACCCACACCTTCGTGAACAACATCAATACCCACGAAGGTGGCTCTCACCTGACCGGGCTCAAGGCGGCCCTGACCAGGACCATCAACGACTACGCCCGGAAGAGTAAGCTGTTCAAGAAGGCCGACGAGAGCCTGTCCGGAGACGACGTGCGTGAGGGCCTGACCTGCGTGCTCAGCGTGAAGGTCAAGGAGCCCCAGTTCGAGGGGCAGACCAAGACCAAGCTCGGGAATTCGGAAGTCCGGGGAGCCGTGGAGGCCGCGGTCAACGAGCACCTCTCCATATTCCTGGAAGAGAACCCGAGGGCGGCCAAGGCCATCATCGAGAAGTCCCTTCAAGCGGCCCGGGCCCGGGAGGCGGCGCGCAAAGCCCGAGATCTGGCTCGGAAGAAGAGCGCGCTGGAAGGTGGGGTCCTGCCCGGGAAGTTGGCGGACTGCTCCCTGACCGATCCCTCCATGTGCGAGCTGTATCTGGTGGAGGGTGACTCCGCCGGTGGTTCGGCCAAGCAGGGCAGGGACCGTCAGTACCAGGCGATCCTGCCCCTGAAGGGGAAGATTCTCAACGTGGAGCGGGCCCGGATCGACAAGATTCTCTCCAACGACGAGATCCGGGCCATCATCACGGCTATCGGCGCCGGGATCCGAGACGATTTCGATCTGGACAAGGCCCGCTACCACAAGATCATCATCATGACGGACGCGGACGTGGACGGGGCCCACATCCGGACCCTCCTTCTGACCTTCTTCTTCAGGCAGATGCGGGAACTCATCGAGGGCGGATTCATCTACATCGCCCAGCCTCCCCTCTACCGGGTTCAGAAGGGGAAGCAGGAGTTCTACGCCTACGACGAGGGCGAGCGGGCGGAGTACACCAAGCGCCTGGGCGGGAATGGGGCGGACGGGGGCTCCAAGGGGGTCAACATCCAGCGCTACAAGGGTCTCGGAGAGATGAACCCGGAGCAGCTCTGGAAGACCACCATGGATCCCGAAACCCGGACGATCCTCCAGGTGACGATGGAGAGCGCCGCCGAGGCGGACCTCATCTTCAACCGCCTCATGGGCGACGACGTGGAGCCCCGCCGGGAGTTCATCGAGAAGAACGCCAAGTACGTGAAGAACCTGGACGTTTAGGCCGACCGAGGGGCGTGGCCGCCTCTCGGGGACGCTCGCCTCAATAGATTCTCGACCGGGCGGCTCGCTCAGCGGCGCGTCGCCCGGTTGCTTTTG
Organism: Gemmatimonadota bacterium; assembly: GCA_039591855.1. Taxonomy (GTDB): domain Bacteria; phylum Gemmatimonadota; class Gemmatimonadetes; order Longimicrobiales; family Gaopeijiaceae; genus JBDHCV01. The sequence goes on from JBDHCV010000005.1 coordinate 95,883, forward strand.
GCACTCCCTTTCACTTTACGGGTAGCGGCACCGATGGAACGGGCCAATCGACTCAAGATTCGGGTGCTCAAGGGCCTTGCCGCCGTCGGGGCGATCGCGCTGGCGGTGATCGGCTACTTCGCGTTCAGCGAGCGAGGTCAGGACCTCCTCCTCGAGAAGCTCACCGCGGCGGCTGCCGCCGCTCCCCCCGTTTCAGGCATAGACGGGCTTGGGGTCTTCATGTGCGGTACGTCTTCTCCCATGCCTTCGGCGGATAGGTCCCAGGCCTGCGTGGCCGTGATCGCGGGCGATCGGGTCTTCGTCGTCGATGCGGGAGCCGGTTCGGCGGGTACGGCCACGTTGGGTCGCGTTCCCCTGCAAGACCTCTCGGGTGTCCTTTTCACCCACTTCCACTCGGATCACATCGCCGCGTTGTACGATTTCAACCTCAACTCGTGGGTCGCGGGACGAGCCGCCCCCCTGACCGTGATGGGGCCGGCAGGCGTGGATCGCGTGGTGGAGGGCATGAACGCCGCCTACGAGCTGGATCGGGGGTATCGAGTCGCCCACCACGGGGCTGATCTGCTTCCCCCTGAGCTGGGCGTCATGCGGTCTCTTGTGATCGAGCCCGGAGTAGTCCTGGAGGACGATGGTCTGCGTATCACCGCGTTCGCGGTCGACCACGCCCCGGTCAGCCCGGCCGTCGGCTATCGCTTCGAATACCGCGGTCGGTCGGTGGCCGTGAGTGGTGATGCCGTCGTGGACGAGAGCCTGCGGCAGGGGGTTCAGGGAGTGGACCTCCTCCTGCAGGACGCCATCTCACTCCCCATCATGACCGCGCTCGAGCGAGCGAACGCCGAGGTGGGAAACACCCGGATGCAGACGATCCTGACCGACATCCAGGACTATCACGCGTCCACGGCATCCCTGGGCGAGTTGGTCGATGACCTGGGCGTGTCTATGCTCGCCATCTACCACCTGGTGCCGCCGCCGCCGGCCAAGGTCATGGAACGGATCTTCCGACGGGACCTGCCCCCCGGGACACTCCTCACCGAAGACGGGATGATCTTCGACCTGCCAGCGGACTCGGACGAGATCGTCGTCCGGTAGTCGATCGGAAAGAGCATGATCCTCGCTGGATTCCTCGGTTTCACCCTGATGGTGGCGGCCGTCACATTCGTGGCGACCCGGAGGCACCACGTCGGTGAGACCGCCGACGGGTTCTTCCTCGGAGGGCGGAGTCTGACCGGGTGGGTGATCGCCGGCTCCCTCCTGCTGACCAACCTCTCCACCGAGCACCTCATCGGGCTGAACGGGGACGCTTACCGGCACACCATCGCCGTAATGGCGTGGGAGACCACCTCCGCCATCGCCATGGTGCTGACGGCCCTCGTATTCCTCCCCCGGTACCTGGCCCTGGGGATCACGACGATCCCGGACCTCCTCGAGCGCCGGTTCGATCGCCCAACCCGGGTGATCATGTCCGTGCTGTTCCTGCTCTCCTATGCGGCGGCCATTCTGCCCGTCGTGCTCCTCTTCGGAGCGGCCGGCCTGGAGAGTCTCTTCGACGTGTCCATGACCTTCGGGGTGAGCGTCGATCAGTCGCGGTGGATTCTCATCTGGGGGATCGGCGGGCTCGGCTCCCTCTACGCGATCTTCGGCGGGCTGCGCGCCGTGGCGGTGTCGGACACGATCAACGGGATCGGATTCCTGTTCGCCGGGATCCTCGTGACGGTCCTCGCGCTTATGGCTGTCGGGGACGGGAACGCGGTGGACGGACTGAGCACGGTCTATACGGAGCAGCGCCCCAAGTTCGACATCACCGGAAACGAGCCCGGGAGCTTCCTCCCCTTCGGCGTCCTGTTCACGGGCCTCATCGTGAACCAGGTCTTTTTCTGGTGTGTGAACCAGTCGATCCTGCAGCGCGCGCTGGGGGCCCGGAGTCTCGCCGAGGGCCAAAAGGGGGTGCTGATCGGGGCCTTCTTGAAGATGCTGGGCCCCCTGATCGTCGTGCTACCCGGGGTGATCGCGTGGCACATGTTCGGGGACCGGCTCGGGCCCGAGGGGGCTCTCTTGGCCTACCCGACGCTGGTGAAGGCGGTCTTGCCTCCCGCGCTGGCCGGGGTCTTCGCGGCTGTGATGGTCGGCGCCGTGCTCAGCACGTTCAACAGCGTACTGAATAGCGCCGCTACCCTCTGGAGCCACGGCGTGTACCGGACGCTCATCGATCCGGACGCCGACGATCGGGCGATGGTCCGCAACGGCCGGATCTGTAGCGTGGTCCTCGCCCTCGCCGCCATGGTGGCGGCGCCCTTCATCGACACCGAGGGAAGCCTCTACAACTACCTGCAGCAGATCAACGCGACCTTCTTCGGTCCGATGCTCGCGGTGGTCCTGGCCGCGCTCTTCACGCGGCGCATCTCGGCGGCCGCGGCGAAGGTCGCTCTCATCGTCGGGCCGGTCCTCTTCTACCTGATCAACTTCGCGTTCTCGGAGCCGATACAGCGCCTGCTCGCCGACCTGTTCTCGCTTCAGGACCCCGTCCACTTTCTGCACCTTCTGGCGGGCGTGTTCGTCCTGACCGTCCTCCTGATGGTCGGGGTCAGCGCGGTGCGACCTGCCGGGAAAGTGGAGAGTTCCTACGGCCCGCCGCCGGTGGAAATGACGCCTTGGCGCCACGCCCGGCTGGTCTCGGTCGTCGTGACGGTCCTCACGGTGGGGACCTACGTGGCGCTGGCCCAATAGGTTGGCTGATCCGGGCCGGCTTGATTCCATGTCGGCGGATGGACGACGACGTTGAACCCCTCAGCAGCCCTGTCTCGGATCCATCCGGGGCAGCCACGCTTCCCCCGCGACCATGAGCTGCATGTAGTCTCGGGTCCAGACGCGGACGGAATTGGCGAAGACTCCCACGAACTCGATGCGGTAGACCGAGTCCAGGGGATACCCCCGGAGCTCGCCGGCCCCGGCCAGGGCAGGCCGGCCGTTGATGCAGATGCTCACCTGGGTTTCTCCGGCGAGGCTTCCCGAGAGCGCGGATTGCGACCGAGAGAACGGGCCGGATGCGAACCGGCTGCTGAAGATGCTGCTCCGGCCGTATCTGCAGAGGAGATCCCGGTTCAGCCGACACGGACGGGAGAAGGGGACCTCGCGTCGGATGAGCTCCCAGAGATTCCCGCCACCTGACCGCACGATCCGGTCGGGCTCCCAGACGTAGACCTTCCGACCTTCCTTGCGGCGCCGCACCTCGAAGCGATCGACCACCGCCTCCAGCCCTTCCAGTAGGATGGGGTTCGGCGGCAGACGGATCTCCAATCCCGTGACCTTGTCGATGCCCTCCAGGGGGAAGGACGCGGGCTGATATCCGAGTTGGCTCAACTCGAGCCCGAGGGTCTCGGGCCACGGGACCTGGAGCCTGAACCGACCGTTCTCGTCGGTCAGGGTGCCGGCCCCGCCCTGGGCCGGTGTCACCTGGACGCTCTTCAGTGCATCGCCGGTCACGTAATCCACCACGCGACCCTGTACCACGACCAGGGTGTCTTGCGACGGCGGCGCGCTCCCCGAAAGCAGTGCGGTCACGACCAACAGACCGTGGGTGATCAACATCGCCGCCTCCTCGCTCTCAGATTCTCCCTGTCCGGGGGGAGAAGGAGCAGGGAACATGCCGTCCGGTATCGTGCCTGAATGCAGCCCGATCCCGAGAGTTCTGTCCTACACTGCGGACGGGAAGGCGTGCCGACCAGGGGGCACCCGGGGTCGTGAGGCGCCCCCCGGAACCGAGGCCGCGTCGCTGCGTCAGGAGGTCAGAATCGAATTCCCAGGCTCAGGCCCACCCAGTTCCCGTCTCCCAGGAGCCCCTTGTATTCCGCTCCTGCGAACAGCTTCCAGAAACGGATCTGGGCCATGGGCAGGACGTCGAACTCACTCAGGTCCCCGAACCAGTATCCCGCCTTCGCACCGAGCCCAAGGAAGGCCAGGTTGAAGAGTCCGCCAGCATGGATGTCAAAGGAGCTCAGGTCCTCGGTGGGTTGGCCTTCCGACCCGGAGTTCTTTGCGGAGAACCAGGTCCAGCCGCCGCCTGCGAAGACGTCCAGAAGGGGCAGGCCATACTTGAATCCCGCGGTGAAGTTCGCTCCGTTCTCGTCGTAAAGGTCCCCGGTCTCGGAAACGGCGTAGACCCAGCCACCCCCGATGTACAGAGACTGAGCTTCCAGCCGTGAGGCAGAACCCGCGGCGAGGAGAAGGACCAGGACGGCTGGAATCAGACAGAGGCCCCGTGGAGCGCGCATAGGAGAGGATCTCCGGATGAGTGTGATTCGTGGGAGGTCCACAGGTGCCCGCGGAGCCTTCCCAGGTCGGTGTCGTAGGATAGGTTCGGACCGATCGGAAACGCCAGGCCGCCCCTATTCGCCGACCAGATCCCTGGGACCCACGAGGCGCACTCTCTCGTCTCGAGCGGCGGCTCGCTCCAGCTCTGGATGGTGCCCGACCAGAGAGGCCAGGATTCGAAGCCGGACCTCTCGGCCGAAGCCATAGCGCGTCTCCTTCATCTGTGCCGAGAGGTTTTCCAGGTCCATGCTCGAACTCGGGGCCCAGTCGTCCCGGACCGTCCCGTAACAGATCGCCCCGTTTCGCAGGGTTCCAGCGACGGGGATGTCGTAGCCCGCGCCCCAGAGCCCCCCCGCCACCCTGGCCCTGGGACCCACGCTGTCCAGGCCACGGAAGGTCAGCAACTCCACGAGCGCCTGAGGCAACATTCCCGGTAGGGCCCGGTGCAGCTCGGGTTGGAGGATCGACTCCCAGACGTCCCGGAGCTCTCCCGAGAGCAGCCGGCCTCGGTGTGGGAGCAGCCAAGCGAACCAGGCTCTCACCATGGGGTCGGTGACGTGATAGCGGGTGCTTCGCTGTCCGCCCACGGCGTCGAGGGACTGGGAGGCTCGCAGGATATCCAGATCTCGGAGCTTGGCGACGTAGGGGCCCGGGCGACCCTGGCCGCGGGACTCCAGCCCCCGACGGATGCGGCTCCAGTCCCTAGCGCCCCTGGCGACCAATCCCAGGGCCATGGCATACCGGGCCGGCTGGGTCAGTGAGGGTCGACGGAGAAATCCATCCATCTCCCGATGGAGGGGTCCCTCGGGATCCAGAAGTAGGCTCTCCACGTTGCGGCGCAGGGATCGCCCGGGATCCAGCAGGGCGATTCGCCCCCGGGCGCCCCCGAACAGCCCCCACGCCAACATCCGATCCGCAGGTTTCCAATTGGACACGGACTCGGCTACCCCCCGGATCGTGAGCGGAACCTCGCCTATGGCAACCGATCCCAGGTCCATGAGCCTTGCCGACCGACTCTCGAGCTCAGGCGGAAGACCGCCGGGGCCGAAGCACAGCGCCAGGGTCACGGGCCTGGATTCCCTCCGCACTCGCTCCCAGCCTTCGGCCAGTTCGTCCATGAAGCGAGGGTTCGCGACCGCGAGTCGCTCCGCCTCGGTCACCACGACCGCGCGCACGGCCCCAGCGCCGACCCCGGGACTGGGCTCCTCCCCGGAGACGGATCTCCGAAGGGGAATCGAAGCGACCAGGTCGCCCCATCTCTGAACGGGTTCAGACGGCGTGTCGAAGGGAGATGTGGGGGCGGGAGGAGGACCGGGTCCGAACACCCGGTCCAGGAGGAGATCCAGGTGCTCCCGGTGCTCCAGATCGGACAGTTCCGAGCAGGGCAGGTGAGCGACGGGGATGCCGGACAGGGCCTCGGCGAGGACGGATGGGATTCCGATTTCGGTCCCGTGGGACACGAAGACCAGGGCTGGACCGGGACGGTCGAGAGCGCCCCTCAACGCGTCGAGGTTCTCGATCTGTTCCAGGAGTCCGATCTCGGGCATCGCCTCTGTTCCAGATTAGATAAGTAAAATGACACTAAGAAAAACTGGCCTAAAATGCCAGACTTGAGGTGGTTCGTCCCTGCCAGAGCCTCTACACTTTAGGCGTCAGGTCTGATTACCCTCCCACTTCGACAGGACGAGGAAGCCACCATGCTCCGGTACTCTTCGAGATTCGATTCCCTGGCCGCGGTCCGTGAGTGGCCCCACGACGGCAGCCCGAAGAAGGCGACGTACTCTGCGGATCTCGAACAGATCTTCGGTGAGAACACGTTCGGGCTGGCCAAGATGAAGGCGCGTCTCCCCCGCGACATCTTCAAGGCCCTCATGGAGACCATCGAGAACGGAAGCGAGTTGGACGAGTCCGTGGCGGACGCGGTGGCCGTGGCAATGAAGGACTGGGCGATGGAGAAGGGCGCCACCCACTACACCCACTGGTTCCAGCCCCTGACCGGCCTCACCGCCGAGAAGCACGACTCGTTCCTGATGCCGTCGGAATCCGGCCGGGCGGTCACCGAATTCAGTGGCAAGGAGCTCGTCCAGGGTGAGCCGGACGCCAGTTCCCTTCCCTCGGGGGGGTTGCGGGCGACCTTCGAGGCTCGGGGCTACACGGCTTGGGATCCCACCTCCCCGGCGTTCATCGTCGAGGCCGGCTCGGGCTCATTCCTGGCGATCCCGACGGCGTTCACCTCCTGGACCGGCGATGCCCTCGACAAGAAGATCCCGCTTCTCCGCTCGATACACGCCCTGGAGGCACAGACCCGACGGGCCCTGTCCCTGTTCGGAGTCGACGCCAAGCGGATCACGGCGACGCTGGGTCCGGAGCAGGAGTTCTTCCTGGTCGACCGGGAGTTCTTCTATCGGCGGCCGGATCTGCAGACATCCGGACGGACCCTGTTCGGCGCCCAGCCTCCCCGCGGACAGGAGATGGACGATCACTATTTCGGGACCATTCCCGAGCGGGTCCTCCAGTTCATGCAGGAGGTCGAGACCGAGCTCTACAAGTTGGGAGTCCCCGTAAAGACCCGACACAACGAGGTCGCTCCCGGCCAGTTCGAGATGGCGCCGGTGTACGAGGCGGCCAACCTCGCCGCGGATCACCAGCAGCTGACCATGCTGACACTCCAGCGGGTCGCCCGTAAGTACGGCCTGGTGGTCCTTCTCCACGAGAAGCCCTTCGCCGGACTGAATGGGAGTGGGAAGCACCTGAACTGGTCCTTCAGCACGGAGGCAGGGAACCTTCTCGAGCCCGGGGACAACCCTCACGACAACATGCAGTTCCTGTTCTTCTGTTCCGCTGTCCTGAGGGCGGTGGAGCGGCACCAGGACTTGCTGCGCGTGGCCATCGCCTTCGCTGGAAACGATCATCGGCTGGGCGCGAACGAGGCACCACCGTCCATCATCTCGGTCTTCTTGGGAGACCAGCTCACCGATATCTACGAGCAGATCGAGAAGGTCGGCCACGCCAAGACGTCGTTGCAGGGCGGACTCCTGGGACTGGGTACGCCCGTGCTCCCGAAGCTGCCTCTCCACTCCGGGGATCGGAACCGGACGTCCCCGTTCGCTTTCACGGGGAACAAGTTCGAGTTCAGGGCCCTGGGGAGCTCACAGAGCATCTCCCGGCCGGCCGCCGTGTTGAACACGATCGTGGCCGAGGCCATCGACGAGATGTGCGCTCGGCTCGAAGGGGATATGGCGGGGGGGAAGTCGCTGGAAGATGCCCTTCGGGAACTGCTCGCCGACGAGGTTCACGACTTCAAGCGAATCATCTTCAACGGGGACGGCTACAGCGACGAGTGGGTGGATGAGGCCGAGCGCCGTGGCCTCCTGAACCTCAGGAGCACGCTGGACGCCCTCCCCTACCTGATCAACGAGAAGAACGTCTCTCTCTTCGAGAAATATGGGGTGCTCAACCGGCGAGAGTTGGAGGCCCGCTACGAGGTCTACGTCGAGCAGTACTTCAAGACGGTCAACATCGAGGGCGAGACCGCAGCGGATATCGCCCGGACAATGATCCTGCCGGGTGCGATCCGGTACCTGGGGGAGCTCGCGTCCGTGGCGGAGAGTCTGGACGACGTTGGAATAAAGGCGAATGGCGTGCGGGCGGTTCTCGCCGAGGTGAACGCACTCATCGACCAACTCCAGGAAGCGCTCGAGGTCCTGGTTGCCCAGAACGCGGAGCTGGGCGGTGACGACCTGGCCTCGAAGGCCCTGCACATGAGGGAGAACATCATCCCCGCCATGGCGGGTGTCCGCGACGTCGCAGACCGATTGGAGAAGGCCTTGCCGGATGATCTCTGGCCTCTGCCCACGTACCGGGACATGCTCTTCGTGAAGTAGTCCGGGCAGGAGAATCTGCCGGGCACGATTCGGCCCCCGGAGACGTGGTCTCCGGGGGCCGTTTCCGTACCGCCGTCAGCGGCGGGCCGGATCGTAGCGAGATCTCAGCAGTTCAGCTTCTCTCCCAGCTTCGCCGAGGCCGCCCTGGCCCCGCTTGGAATGAAGCCCGCGTCGATCATCTCGAACTCGGTGGCGGTCCCCCCGGCCTTGAAGGCTCTCTCACCTTGGGTGCCCTCCGGTCCGACCAGAGCGGACAGTACGATGGCCAGTACCGACAGCGTAAGGCCCAGAATCGAGTATTTGGCTGGAGTTACTGGCATCGTCCTGTCCCTTCCCCACGTCCACATCCACACGTCACGTCTTCGGCTACAACTATATAGACGCGCGAGAGGTGAAAAAGGTTTCATCTCTGCTCGGCGATGCCGGCCCTGCCGTCTAGAACCCGGGGCCGAGCAGGACCGCATTGATGAACAGCAGTTCGCTGGCCTCGCTGTATGCTCTGTAGTTCGGGTCCTCCGAGAATCCGATCACGTGACCCTGGCCGCGCGGCTCGTGCATCAGGTAGGCCTTGTTGACCAGCTGCGCCCTCGTGTCTTCCCATACCACGCCGGAGGCCACCAGCCGTTCCAGGCTGGCGTAGCGCCCCACGTTGGCCCCTCTGTCCAGCGTGAGAGGACTGAAGATCCGGTTCGACTCGGCCAGGACCTGGACCTCCCCGTCGGTCCCCGCTGCAAGCCAATGGGTCTCGTCCAGGGTCACCCGAAGGATGGCTCCCGGCACCGGCTCGGGGCGCTCCGTGGGCGGCTCGATGGCCTCCAGGAACTCGATAGGCTGCTCGGCCGGCGGACGGCTCGAGGTCGACCCGGGCTCGTCGGGCGCCCCGCCTCGAAGCTCCGTGGTCGTGGAGAGCAGGCCGGCCCGGGCCGCCCAGCGGCTGGACTCTCCGACGGTGATCAAGGTCCCGCCTCGGGATACCCAGTCCTCGAGCCGTCCGAGACCCGACTCTCCAAAGACCGATGTGAAGTTCCCCGACGGAAGCACGAGCACGTTGAATTCCGACAGGTCCACACGGCCCAGGGCGTCGGTTCGCACAGCGGTCACATCCACGCCGTAACGTCGCTCCAGGACGTACCGGGCCCACCCGGTAGAGTAGGTGGAGCTCGGCTCACCCCAGGCGAGGAGCACCCGAGGCGGCTGCAGCGGGGCGAACTGGTTGGAACCGAGGGAGATGCCGTCCCCCGATGGGAAGCTCGTGTCCACCGGGACCAGCTCGGCCGAGTGCCGCTTGGCCATGAGCGCCAGACTGGAGCGCGCCTCCTCGTCCAGGGCTCCGGTCCTGATCAGGAGGGATCCCACGGGGAAGGTTCGGCCTTCCACCGAGAAGGATGCGCCGGCGGTCCGGAGGGGGATGCCTGTCCGGAGAGCTTCGGCCGCCAGCGCCGCAGTGGCGCTGTTCCACGGGAGCGCGTACCCGACCCGGGCGGGTGGGAGCACGGGCATCTCCAGGGTCATGATCATGCCCCCCGGCGATGGATGTGCGAGGCTCCACGGCGCCGATCCTTCGGCTCCCACAAGGGGCTCCAGGCCCCTCCCCGGGATCACGCTGCCCTCCAACGACAGGTCCTCGGAGATCTGGATGGCCTCCACGTCCCACAACAGGGGGAGGCTCCAGGCGGTCACATCGTAGATCTGGTCACGCAGCCGATTAGCCCTCCGCTCTCGCTGTACCTCGAGGAAGTCGGCCGGCAGGGAGACCTCTGGATCCAAGAGGTTTCGAGCCAGCCGGTGGGTCGGCTGATCCATGGGCACGACGAAGGTTCCGGCCGGAAAGTCCCGGCCGCCTGCCGTGAAGGACTCCGAGGTCGCCAGGATCTCGATCCCATTCCGGGAGAGGGTGCGGGCGAGGCGAGCCGCCATGGCTGGATCGTGCTCGCTGTAGAGCACGATCGCCCGGGCGCCGGACCGCCCCATCTCGATCGCGGTTCGACGGAATTCCAGGTACTCTCGCAGAATCCGCTCCCGGTTGAGCGCTGCGGTGTGGGTCGTGGTGAGCGCCGCAGTGAAGTGCTCGGCCACGCCGTCACCGTAGTGAAGGAGGGTCCCGTCGGAACGGCGGTAGGCCAGCCCCCGGGCCGAGGCTTTCTCGAAGGTCATGCCGAGGGCTCCCTGGGCCATGGGCCAGCTCACCCCGTACCCGGGATAGAACGCGTCGAACACTTCCCCGACGAAATAGGGAAACCCGCGCTGATCGAAGGCGTCCCCGTTGTTCCGCCCAACCTCCTCCAGAGCCTGGCGCTGCGTCTCGGTGGTGAAGGGATTCCCGGGTACGGCGTTGGGCGGGAAGTAATACGTTGAATTCCCGCCCATCTCGTGAAGATCCACCACGACCTGGGGATTCCAGTCGAGGAGCAGCCCCGTCCGGCCCCGGCTTTCGGGTTGGGTCTGGGCGAACCAGTCACGGTTCAGGTCGAACAGGTAGTGGTTCACCCGTCCCCCAGGCCATGGCTCGTCGTGCTCCGCCGACAGCGGGTGGGCGCTGGGCCAGGCGCCCCTGGTCAGAGCGGTGTGTGCCAGGAATCGCGCCCTTCCGTCCGGATTCTGGGCGGGATCGATGAGCACGACCGCCTCGGAGAGGATGGTCTCAACCGTGGGATCTTCAAGGGCCGCGAGGATGTGGTAGGCCTCCGCCATAGCCGCTCCTGCGGACGAAATCTCGTTTCCGTGTACGCCGTGGTGCAGCGCGACGACGACCGGAAGTTCCGCGATGAGCCCCTCGGCTTCGGATGGGACGAGGGTCCTGGGGTCGGCGAGTCTACCTATTCCTTCGCGAATCTGGTCGATTCTGCCCATGTTCCCCGGGGACGCGATGAGGATGGCGTGCAGGTCCCTGCCCTCCCAGGAGGTAGCGTATCGAATCAGGCGTGTCCGATCCGGAGCGGCTTCGTGAAGGGCGCGGAGGTAAGCGGTGATTTCCGCCGGTGAGGTAATCTCCTCACCGAAGTCGTGTCCCACCACCTGGGTCAGGGTGGGAACCGAGGGGTCGTAGGAGGTGCCTGGGGCGGGCTGCGGGTAGGGCGCCTGGGGTACTGTGGCCTGGAGGACTGCGGCCATCAGGAAGGCCGAGGAAAGGGAAGCAGCCATGGAGCGGTTCCTGGATTCGGGTCAGCGTAGAGGCCTAGGATATCCGTTCCGGGACGGGCCGGCCACCGAAGGCAGTTGGGATTTTGTTCTTGTTAAGCCTTGGGCCGAGGGCTGATCTTAAATATCTGTTTACCAAAGAACTTCCAGCCACGAACACATGACCTTCATCGGATTCCTCAGTCTGGCTCTTCTCCTTGCGGTGGCGACATGGGCGGCCATGGTGCTCGCCCGTGCGGCCGATTGGAGAATCCGGGGGCTGGCTGGGCTCCTGGGGCTGGTAACCCTGGCCAACGTCCTCCCGTTCGTCTCCGCCATGGAGACCTGGGGATTCCGGTCCGACGGACCAGGGGACTTGTCGGATCTCTTCAGCGGTCTCGTGGCCTTCGTGGCCGTGGTTCTGCTGGACAGGATCCTGCGCCGCAACCAACTCCTGGAGCGGCGCCTGGGCAGTCACCTCGAGTCTTTCGAGAGGCTCTTCGAGACGGTCGGCGAGGCCATGCTTCTCCTGGACCGTGAGGGACGCGTCCTGAAGGCGAATCGCTCCTTCCACGGCATGTTCGGACTTCGTCCCGACGAGGTGGAGGGGAAGGGAACCTGGGAGGTGATCGCGCCCCCGAAGTTCGAGGAAGAGGCGAAGGAGATCTGTCGCCGCGTCGTGGCCGGGGAGCAGCTCAACCGTTCCACGCTGCGCACCCGTGCCGACGGCACGCCTCTGGACGTGACCCTCCTGGCGGGACCGGTCAACCTGCCGGACGGACCGGTGGGTGGGTTCATGCTTTTTCGCGACGTCACCCGGCAGCGTGCGGTGGAGGGGACCTTTCATCACTTCAAGACCGCACTGGAGCAGACCCAGGTGGGTGTGACGATCACCGATCTGGAAGGGAAGATCATCTACACCAACCCGGCCGACGCCGAGATGCACGGCTATTCGCCGGACGAGTTGACAGGTCAGGACGTCCGGATCCTCGCGCCGGACCACCTGGCGAACCCTCTGAGCCGGGCTGAGGTGGAGACCATGGGGCGCCGGGGTCGGGAGACAATGAACTTGCGACGGGACGGTACCGTATTCCCCGTGCAGCTTCTCTCCGATGTGGTCCGTGACCCCGACGGCAACCCCATCGGAATCGTGACCACGTGCCAGGACATCACGGAGCGGAAGCTCCAGGAGAAGCGGCTCAAGGAGAGTGAAGAGCGCTACGCGCTGGCTCTCCGGGGCGCCCACGACGGGCTCTGGGACTGGAACCTGGAGACCAATGAGGTCTTCTACTCCAGCCTGTGGAAGTCCATGCTCGGCTTCGACGACTCGGAGATCGGGAATCGGTTGGAGGATTGGCTCGACCGGGTTCACCCCGAGGACGCGGACCGGGTTGAAGGCGCATTGAAGGCACATCGAGAAGGGGCAAGTGATCGGCTGGAAGTCGAGCACAGGATCCAGGGCGAGGACGACGCCTACCGTTGGTTCTTGGTTCGGGGGATCGCAGAGCGTGGACCGGATGGGGCCCCCTACCGGATTGCCGGCTCGCTGACGGACATCACGAGCCGCAAGGCGTACGAGGATCGCCTCAAGGACGACGCCCTCTACGACACCCTCACGGGTGTCCCCAACCGCAGCTACTTCATGGACGTGCTGGAGCGGACCTTCTCCCAGCGGGATCGGAAGGGCGAATCCAGCTTCGCCGTGCTGTTCCTCGACATCGATCGATTCAAGGAGGTGAACGACACCTTCGGTCACGGGGTCGGGGACCAGCTTCTAGGGGTGGTGGCTCGGCGCATCGAGGACACGCTCAGGCCAGGGGACGTGGTTGCGCGGCTCGCCGGGGACGAGTTTTGCGTTCTCCTTAGCGAGATGCACGAATCCACCGACGCCACGCGGATCGCCCGACGGATCCAGGAATCGTTCACCAAACCCGTGCCTATCAACGGACGGGAGATCGAGGTGTCCCTCAGCATCGGGATCGCCGTGTCCGGTCCCGAGATCGAGGATCCCGAGACGATTCTCCGGAACGCCGACGCTGCCATGTACCGGGCGAAGGCCACCGGGAAGTTCGGGGTGGAGGTCTTCGATCGTACCATGCACGAGCAGGCCATGAACCTGCTCCGTCTTGAGACGGATCTCCAGGATGCCCTGAAGGCCGGTCAGTTCCACCTACTGTATCAGCCGGTGGTCGGTTTGGAGTCCCGGAGCCTGGTGGGTCTGGAGGCGCTATTGCGCTGGAATCACCCGGAGCATGGCGAGCTCCTCCCCGACCGGTTCCTGAAGGTGGCCGAGGAAACCGGTCAGATCGTCCCGATCGGGCTATGGGTGTTCCGGGAGGCCTGCCGTCAGGTCGGTCGCTGGCGCCGTGAGGCCGGTGAGATCCCCGACGTCTCGGTGAGTGTGAACGTGTCCTACCATCAGGTTCGGCAGCCGGATTTCGTGGCCCAGGTCCGGGCGATCCTCGAGGCTGAAGGGGCCCGACCCGAAGACCTGCAACTGGAGATCTCCGAGAGGATCCTCATGCTGGTCACAGAGCGGGACGGCTCGATGATCCAGGACCTGGTGGACCTCGGCCTCCGGGTGCAACTCGACGACTTCGGGACCGGCGAGACCTCCATGGCGTTTCTCTCCGAGCTCCCGGTGAATTCCGTCAAGATCGACCAGGCCTTTATCGGCTCCCGGGGCTTCCCCCAGGGTCGGGAGGGTATCGTGGACTCCATGATCACCCTCGCCAAGGAGCTTGGGGTCCAGACCATCGCCGAAGGTGTCGAGACAGAGAGACAGGCCGAGCGTTTGTCCACCCTGGGGTGTGACAGCGCTCAAGGGTACTACTTCTCGCCGCCTCTCTCTCCTCGGGACATCATCCCCCTCCTGGTGCAGGAGAAGCGGGTCGGGGCCTGATCCTTGAAGAGGTCCTCTCTGTCTGTCGTAACGGATAGCGAGAGGAGAGATCCATGGCCTTCATTCCCATCGTGACGCACATACCGACACAGCCGCCGTCCCAGGAAGCCCGGGAGCTCAACCAGCTTCTGAGCCACGCGGTCCGGGAGTACCGCAGCCGCCACCCGAACCTGAGCCCCGCGGAGGTCCGCCAGGCCCTGGAACTCACCCGCCGGGAGGTCACCGGTTCTCCCATGGGCGGGCAGCTCATCGCAATCAAGTTGGGTCTGCTTTCCTTCCTTCTGGGGGTCGGAGCCTTCCTCTGGGTTGCCCGGGATCGCTTCGCTTCCGACGGGGGGGCGTCGTACGGATTCATGGCTGCCGTAGTCGGGCTGCTCGTGGTCGTCATGGGGATGGTGGCGATCGGTCGGGCCGGCCGCTCCTGACCCTCTCCGTGGCTCTGGGTCCCCGGCACAATTCCTGCTCTTCCATGACTTGCTGTTCCGGCCCCCGGGCCGCCCTCCCGGAGGCGAACTCGGGAGGTAGTCATGGAGAGACATCTCAAGCAGTTCCTGGACGACCATCACGTACACTACGTGACAAGAGTCCACCCCCAGGCCTTCACCGCTCAGGAGACCGCCGCGTTGGCGCACATCCCGGGCAAGGAGATGGCCAAGACGGTCATCGTCAAGCTGGACGACGATTTGGCCATGGCCGTGCTACCCGCTCCGGACAACGTGAGCCTCACCCGCCTGAAGGAGGCCACGGGGGCAGGTAGTACTTCGATCGCATCAGAACAGGATTTCAGTGATCGGTTCCCCGAGTGCGAACTCGGGGCGATGCCGCCGTTCGGCAACCTCTGGAATATCCCGGTGTTCGTCGACCAGCGGCTCAGGGAGGACGAAGTGATCGCCTTCAACGGGGGGGATCATCGGGAGCTCGTGCAGGTCGCGTATTCGGACTTCGAGCGACTGGTCCATCCGACCGTACTGAACCTGTCCACTCGACACTAGGAGGCACGGATGACCGCTGACGCGGCCACCCAGGGCCGGGGAGATTCGGGAGGGCGGACCGATCTTCCCGGCCCCGATTCCATCCCCGGAATCGTTGGACGGACGTTGGGTTTTCTCGCTGGGCTCGGCATGGTCTGGGCCTCCATCCTCTCGATAGACCACTTCTTCCAAGCCAACTACCCGACCTCCCTCTACGATGGGGGGTTTTGCGACATCAACGCCTTCTTCAACTGTGACAGCTCGACCTACTCGGCGCTGGCGCAGCTCGGAGGCGTGCCGATGGGATATTTCGGCGCCTTCATGGGACTTGTGGTCATGACGTGGGCGCTCATCGCCGACGGGGACCGGGCTCGGACCGTCCGCTTCCTGCACCTGGCGAACGCCGTGGGCGTCGTCGCGCTGTTCCTGATCTCGGTGTTGGTCCTGGGAAGCCTCTGCCTGATTTGCACGATCTATTACGTATTCGCCCTGTTGGGTCTGGCCATTGCCTGGCGGTCCCGGGACGGCCGTTCCCTCGGGAGATTCCTTCGGCCGTCCCTCCGTCACCTGCTGGTGCTCGCGGGGCTCGCCGGGGTCGGGGCCTACGGCATACGGGCCTATCACGAGGTGCGGATCCAGGCGCAGAGCGGGGGAGTCGCCGCCGAGGTGGTGCAGGAGTTCTTCGCCCTGGAACCCGTTGGGGAGCCCTCGTTCATCTCGCCATTCTGGACGGCCCGGGCCACCGAGGAATTCTCGGACGCGCCGGTCCGAATCGTGGAGTATGCCGACCTGCTGTGCTCCGACTGCCGATACCTCGCCGAGCAGATGGACCGTCTGAAGGCGGACTTTCCGGGCCAGTTGAACGTCGCCTTCCAGTTCTTCCCCCTCGAGGCCGAATGCAACTCCGTGGTGGAGAAGGATCTCCATCCGGGTGCGTGTGAGCTTTCCTACATGGTGGCCAAAGATCGGTCCCTCTTCCCGGAACTGCACGACGAGATCTTTGGGGACTTCCAGGCGGCGAAGACTCCGGAGTGGCGTGCTGAGTTCGCGGAGTGCCATGGGCTGGCCGGGGCTCCTGAGGATCCGGATATTCGGGAACTCGTGCATCGCATCATCGAAACCGGTCGGGAATTCGACCGCACCTCGGACAAGTTCTCCCACGGGATCCGGTCCACGCCGACCATGATCATCAACGGTCGCATGGTCATCGGGACCCTCCCCTACGAGCAGCTCAGGGCCATCGTCAAGGCGTTGATCATGCGCTCGGAGAAGGACGGCGAGTTCATGGAGAACTGGGTCGGCTCCTGAAGCTGGCACAGAAGGTGCCGTGTTGTATGGCGGCGGGCCGCAGCGGCAGGGGGTGGTCGGTTCTCATCCTCCGGGCGCTCCGGTCGGGTAGTTCTGCCTGACGCCAGGTTCGGACCATGCAATGGAGGGCATCATGTTGGATTCGCTCTTGATCCCACTGGATGGCTCTGAGTTCAGTGAGCACACCCTCCCCTACGCCCAGGCCGTGGCCCAGGCGTCGGGCGCGCGCGTGCATCTCGCGCACGTGCACGTGCCCCATCCTCCCGAGGATCTGCTCCTGAATCCCCAGTTCCAGTTCGAGGGCGTGAGCATGGGGGAGTATGACAAGGAGTACCGATCGGAGGAGAAGGACTACCTGAAAGGGGTAGCCGCCCGATTCCACGATCAGACCGGCGTCGAGGTGGTTGAAGAGCTCCTGGAGGGCGACGTTCGGGAGTCCATCGAGGCCTACGCGGATCAGACCGGCACCGACCTGATCCTCATGAGCACCCATGGTCGGACGGGCCTATCCCGATTCTGGCTTGGAAGCGTCGCCGACGATCTGGTCCGGAATCTGACCTTGCCGATTCTCCTGGTGCCTCCGGGTGGGGAGCCGGAAGACGCCGAGCGTGAGGTGAACTTCGAGCACATCCTGGTCCCGCTCGACGGGTCACCTTGGGGTGAGTCGATCCTGGGTCCCGCCCTGGACCTGGGCTGGAAGGCCGGAGCGAGATTCACCCTCCTCCACGTGGTTCCCACGAGCCGTGTCGTGGGGGCTCGCACCTATCCGGTTCCCATGGGTCACCTGGAAGAGCGGCGGAACCGCGCCAAGGAGTATCTCTCGGAGGTGGCGGCAAGACTCTCCGCCCAGAGCGTCGAAGTCGAGTGTCGCGTGGTCGATCACTCATCACCCGCCCGTGCCATCCTGGTGATGGCCGATGCGGAGGACGTGGACCTCATCGCGCTGGCGACACACGGCCACCGGGCGATCACCCGGGCCGTGCTGGGAAGCGTGGCCGACAAGGTGGTTCGAGCTTCGAGCCGCCCGGTCCTGGTCCAGCGCCCGGCGATGAAGGAGGACTGAGCTCAGGCTCCCGTCTCAACGTGGCACCGAAGAAGAGGGCGACCCCACCGGGGCCGCCCTCTTTCATGTCAGGATCCTGAATCGCGGGGTGAGGTCGAACCGAAGTCGGCCTCGGTCCAGGGATCAGCGGTGGTGACGACGGAACCGGTCCTGGTCCCTGCGCTGGGCCAGGTCGATTTCCGTGGGTTCTCCGTTGATCAGGATCGTGACGATGTTCGTGCCGTTGAACTCGATCACGACGGTCCGCTCCCGGTTGACCGTGTCCCCGTTGAATCGAGTGACAACCACGATCACCTGCTTGCTGATGGTTCCGGAGAGGGGCCAACGCATCTCATCGGTTCCGTCCGGGACCGGCATGATGACCTGCTCGGCCTCGGTGGTCGCTTCGAGTTTGAAGGTGAACTGCTCTCCGAGGGGATTGGTGATCTCACGGTACGTCTCGTCCGTTCCCTCGCCATTCCATTCTCTGGTCGTCTCCGTGTTCAGGAGGCCGGAAAGGGTCTTCTCCTGGTGCCGGTCGATGGTGGCCAGGATGGAGGTCTCATCCCGGAACCCTTCCCGGGATCCCTCGAGGTCGAATACGAATCTGATGGAGTCGGTGAGTTCAGGATGGTAGCTCTCCATGGGAGCGCCGGCCGCGTCGAAGAAGGTCACGCTCCGACTCATCTCGAGGGCGTCCATGGTGCCTCGGCTGCACACGTGGGAGGTGCCGTCGAAGGTGCAGCTGCCGGGCGATCCGTCGGTGGGGCCTCCACGATGCATGAGGGGGCCACCGATCATGCCGGGCCCAAACGCCCGGATGAGGTCCAGGTCCTGGGACACTCCATCGGCCACGACCGAGAGGATCTCCTGGTCCACCAGTTCGTCGAGGAGCGGGTCCTGGGCCTGCTGGGGGCCGGTCCCGTCGCTACACGCGGCGACGCCGATCAAGACGCCCGCTGCAATCATCGTTCTTCCGAGAACATTTCTCATCGTTACATCCACCTCATTCCATGGGCGCGTGCCCGATGCGGTCCATCTGGCGAGCCGGCGGGCCCACCCTCTCGTGTATTTGAGGGGCGCCGATCCGGCTGCGTTAAATCCCGGTGGGGCCGGCCGTCGCCGAGTGGCCATGATCCGGCGGTGGCCCATCAATGAATACCGGGTCTGCTGGTCCAGGACTCCAAGGTACGAATATCCCTATGCCAGGAAAGCCAGCAAGGCTCGGGCCGCCCTATGCCGACCCGATTCACCCTCACGGGGCGGGGGAGGCTCGGGGAGGCTCAGGAGCGCGTCCAATTCCCGGGTCCATAGGTCCCCCGCGGCGAGTCGGCTCCCAAGAGGCCTTCCCAGGCCGTGGTCCTCGATCCAGGCCTCCAGGGACGGGGTCTCCACGAACTCCGCGCGGGCCACGTAGCCGTATCGGGTCCGCCCCTGATAGGCCTCGGCCAACGTAGAGTAGCCGAGCTTCCCCACCACGGCGTCTGCGGCCGCGACAAGATCTGCGTGAAAATAGCCCGAGCGGGCAGGGGCTCGAACGAAGTTGGGCCCGAATCTCCATTCCGCTGCCCCGGGTACCACGAAGAACGCCTTCGACTGGGAGAGGACAGGATCGGTGGCCGGGAAATCGCCTCCGGTTCCTCCCAGGGTCAGAAGGACCAGTGGTACACCGGCTGGAACACCGATGGCTCTGCGGGTGACCTGGGGAAGCACCTTCAAGGGTCGGGCAACCGGAGGGATTTCCAGGATGCGGGGCCCTCGTGGGTCCAGACTGGGCGGTCGTTCCACGGCGGGCCGGGCTCTCACGGTCAGATCGGCCTGGGCGAATACCTCTCTGAGGTCCTGGACGATGCGGACGATCTCCGGGGAATCGGCGCCCATGTAACTCAGGACCTGGTCCCAGGTGAAGCTCTCCAACAGCACGGTGGGGAGACCGGCTTGCGCGCCGGAGGCGATCCCCAACGGAGAGATGTCCGCCAGCACCCCATCCACGCCCAGGTCGCGGAGCCTCTCCGCCATGGCTCGGCTCTGGGCCGGCATCGCATCCAGGAGGGTCCGGAAGCGGGCCGTCGTGGCCCCGAGGTCCGTGCGGAACGCGTCGACGGCCACGGGGCCAGGATCCACCTCCTGACGGTGGACAGAGAACGGTCCGGACAGGGAATCCCGAAAGAACCACTCTGGAACCGAGGTGAAGAGGTGAACCTCGAGGGTCGGCTCCAGGGAGAACGCGGCTTCCACGACCGCGGCCACCCGGGCGGCGTGACCGAACCCGTGGGAGGAGACGAAGACCGCGAGCTTCAAGGTCGGGTTCGGTGGGAGAAGCAGGTCACCTGAACACGTTCAGGGTGGCCAGATCGGCGTAGGAGCGGAACTCGCCGCTCCGATGGCTATCGGAAAAGTCGTCGATCCGCTCCAGGACCTGTACGCTGGCGTGTCCCGGGACCGCCAGTGGGTGCTGGCCCCAGAAGGAGCTCAGGAATACGCTGCGGATCAGTACGGCCTCGGGCCCATGCGGCAGGTCTGCCACCCTCTCTGCGAACCGGTCGAATGTGCCTTGCCGGACCAGGTAGAACTCCACGTTCGACGTGTAGAAGGCGTTGACCCGCAGCCCCTGTTCCCGCAGGAGGGAGGCCACGGCCGGAAGGGCTTCGTCCCCGGCCAGATCCCCCACCACCGGGATGATCCTCCCTCGGAGATGAAGATCCCGCACGGTCCGATAGGAGGCCTCCGAAGCAAGGTAGCCCCGGGCGGTCCCCTGGAGATCCGTCGCCGCTATGAGGGCGCCGAGTGTCGGGTAGTAGGCCCGTGGTGCTCGACCGGCGCTGGTGAACTTGAGCCCCATGCCCCACCGCACGAACTCCCCGTGAAAGCGGGTCAGGGTGTCCAGGTCGTCCCGGTCCAACGGCACGCCGAAGGACGCCGCCACGGAGATGACCCGCCGCCGGACCGCCGCCAGGTTGGCCGAGTCCACGGGGGCAGCCCCGACCCACTCCACGAGAGCATCCGCCGAGAGCTCCGTCACGTTCCCCTCGTCCTGGGCGTCGTCGCCGGGCAGCGGACGCCCGGTGAGGTTGGCGAGATAGTCCGCCCTGGTCGGCGAGATCTGGATCAGGGCCTTGAGGAGCAGGTGGTGGAGGAGGTTGTCCCGTCGGAGGTCGACCACGATGGCGAGGTCGGGGCGGAGCGCGGCGATGTAGGAGTAGTTCTGGTCAGGGCCGACGCCGAGGTAGGCCCCGCCACGAAGCCCCCCCCGAAGCAGGGCCGGCACCACGTGGAGGTACCCGGTCTCGTTGGAGATCAGGTTGTCGGTGTCGAAATACCCCCCGGTGCCAGACAGTCGTGCGATGGTCTCCGCGAACGGGATGGAGTCCGCAGTCGCAGGCTGGGACCGGGCCGGCGTCGGCGCGAGCACGGCGCCCGCAACCAGAGTGGTGGCGATCAGGCGCAAGGACCTCTCGGTAGTGACCATGCGCTTCGTAACCCGGTCAGGGTTCGAGGGATCCCCTGTGCAGACGCAGCAACTGGACCGACTCGACCTCGTACTCGTCGCGCAGGACGCCAAGTATGTAGTCGTCACCGACCTCGGCGATGGTGAAAGCCAGGGGAAGTGCCAGGCGCGCCGCCAGCATCCCCGCCGAATCGAAGACCGACCAGGTGGCCCGTTCATCGGTGGGCACGGCGAAATCTCGCACCCAGAGGTTTCCGAGCCGATCCACCCTCAGATCGATGAACGCCGGGAAGGTGGCTGGGGGCTCGATGGATTCCCAATCGCTCAGGACCCGGGCCCGGTCTCCCTCCTCGGCGTCTTCGGCCTCTCGACGGGCGTACTCGTCCAGCTGGCTTCGCGTGATCGCCGGAGGCGGTGTCAGGTCCCTGAGGATCTGGGTCAGGCTTCCCCGGGCGTCGAAACGCCGGATCTCATAGGTGTCGTTGGTACCGATGAACACCTGGTTCCCGCCCGTCGCTGTCTCTGTGTTTCGGGAGAAGGGCAGGGACCTTGCCGAGATGAGCGCTCCCTCACCGGAGCTCTGGACCGTCGTCAACATCTCGGGACCCAGAAAGTCCCCTAGATCCAGTCGGCCCTCCCCGGCTCGGTCGACCAGGTGGAACTCGGTTCCCTGGCGGGAGAACCCTTCCTGGACGTCTGTGTCTCCCGAAAAGAGAATGCCACCCCCCATGAGGACCGTACCGTCATCCAGAGCACCCCGGGCGAACCCGAACCTCCCGTCCTGGTTGGCCACGAAGGACCGGATGAATCCTGCCTCCGGGTGCACGAAGGAAACCCGATTATTCTGAAAATCTCCCACGACCAGGGTGTCGCCTGCGATGCGGCCCACGATGGTTGGTGACTGGTACTCTCCCGGCCCGCCACCTTTTCGCCCCTCGGACCGCACGAGTCTTCCTGCAGGGGAATAGAGCCGGATCTCCCCCGAGCCGGCGTTGGCCAACACGATGGAGCCGTCGGTGAGTGCCACTGCCCCCCTCACCCGGTAGACCTGGTGGTCCTCATCGGCAGCGAGCCCCCCGATGGTCAGGCGTGGCTCGGGCGCTACGGTCCAGCCCCCGAACCCCACCGGCGGTCGTCCGCGGTGCTCAACGATGTGGACTCCCGCCGAATCACGCTCGGTCACCGGGTGGGCGGGAGGGTTCGCATCCCTCCCGCATGCCTGGAGCATGAGGAGAAGCAGGAGCGGAACCGGAAAGACGACGCTGATCGCATCCGGCCCGGAGGACCCTGGAACCCGTCTGAGGTGGCGCATGCGTCTGATCCCTTGGGGCGAACAGGTGGCAGAAGTCGATCCCGCTACGCCCCCTTCGACTCTGGCGCCCCCCGATGGGTTGCCTGCGATTCAGGTCCCGTGACGAACCCGCTTCTCCAGAATCTCCCAGCGGGCGTCCACCTCGCCCTGGATGCCCCGGATCGCCTCGGGGGGCAGGTGGCGGAACCGTCCCTGGGCGCGGATGTAGGGCTCCACCGGGTCACCGGCATGGTCCATGGTGAACCGCCATTCAGCCCCGTTCTCCACCTCCATCATCGGGAAAACCTTCGACTGCACGGCCATGCGACCCAGCCGGATTGAGGACTCGCTCGGGGTCTTCCATCCGGGGGGGCAGGGGGAGAGGATGTGGAGGAAGCGCATGCCTCGCACACTCTTCGCTTTCTCCAGCTTCTCCAGCAGGTCCACGGGATAGGACACCGACGCCGTGGCGGCGTATGGAATCCGGTGGGCTGCCAGGATGGCCATGATGTCCTTCTTGGGATGGTTCTCCGGATGCTCGGCGGGTGTCGTCGTGGTCCACGCGCCCCAGGGCGTCGCCGAGGATCGCTGGACACCGGTATTCATGTACGCCTCGTTGTCGTAACAGACGTAGATGATGTCCTCGTTCCGTTCCGCCGCGCCGGACAGCGCCTGAAGCCCGATGTCGAAGGTCCCTCCGTCCCCAGCCCAGGCCAGCACGTTGGTGTCGTGATCGCCCCGTTGAGCCAGGGCCGCTCGGATCCCGGAGGCAACCGCGGCTCCGGTCTCGAACGCGGTGTGGTACAGCGGCACTCGGAGAGAGGACTGGGGCCACGGCCCGGCGACGATGCTCCAGCAGCACGCGGGCAGGACCACGATAGTGTCGGGCCCCAGTGCCTTGAGAACCATCTCCATGGCCAGCGGCGCCGCGCACCCGGGACATGCCAGATGCCCGGAGTCGAGAAGCTGTGTCTCGGGGATGAGATCCCCGATCATGATCTGACTCATGGATTGACTCCCACCCAGAGGTCTTCCCGCTCTGCGCGGGCTCCCACGCGGGTTTGTTCGATGATGTCGTCGATGACCGCTGGAGTGACGTCCCGCCCGCCCAGCCCGAGCACGTATCCGAACAGGAGTGGGCGATCGTCCAGCGGCAGGTCGTACAGGGCCGATCGGATTTCCTCGGCGAAGATCCCACCGTGGCCCGGGGAGATGTTCCGATCCAGCACGGCCACCCTCCGGGGCCCGGCCAGGACTTTTCGCAAGACGTCGGTGGGGAAGGGGCGGAACATCTTCACTTTGACCAGCCCGACCCTCTCCCCCCGATCCCGTCTCTGATCCACCACGTGGCGAGCCGTGGACGTGATGGTGCCGGAGGTTACCAGGATCAACTCGGCGTCGGCTGCCCGGTAGGATTCCACCGCTGGCCAGTTCCGGCCGAATTCCCCGTTCCACTCCTCGGCGATCTCGTCCAGTGTCGTGCGGGCGAGGTCCATGGCCTGGTGCTGATGCCAGCGCATCTCCATGTAGGCGTCTGGGCGAACCAGGGCCCCGAACGCATGGGGATCCTGAGTGTCCAGCTTGAACCGGGCCTGCCTGGGGGGCAGGAACCGGTCTACCGCGTCCTGGTCCGGTACGTCTACGGGTTCAGAAGTGTGGGACAGGAAGAATGCGTCGAGGATCAGCATGACGGGCAGGTCCACCGCCTCCGCCAGCTTGAACGCCTGGACCGTGGTGTCCAGCACCTCCTGGTTCGTCTCGCAGTAGAGCTGGATCCAGCCCGTGTCCCTCTGGGACAGGGAGTCGTTCTGGTCCGTCCAGATGTTCCAGCCCGGCGCCATGGCCCGGTTGATGTCCGCCATGACGATGGGCAAGCGCCCGCCCGCGGCCCAGTGCAGGACTTCGTGCATGAGGGCCAGGCCCTGGGACGACGTCGCGGTGAAGGTCCGAGCGCCCGTGGCCGATGCGCCGATGCACGCGGCCATGGCCGAGTGCTCGGATTCCACCTTGATGAACCGGGCGTCGAGGCGGCCGTCGGAGCACATTTCCGACAGTTCCTCCACGATCTGGGTCTGGGGTGTGATGGGGTACGCCGACACCACCTCGGCCCGGGCAAGGGACACGCCCCACGAGACCGCGTGATTGCCCATCATGACCTTCTTCATACGCCCTCCTGGGTCATGACGATGGCACCGCGGGGGCACTCCTCGGCGCAGATGCCACAGCCCTTGCAGTAGTCCATGTCGATGGTGAACCCGCCGTCGGCCCTTCGGCTGATGGCGAAATCCGGGCAGTAGATGAGGCACAACTCGCACCCATTGCAGACCCCGCAGTTGAAACAGCGCTGGGCTTCCTCGAGAGCCTGATCCGGAAGAAGGCCCCGATTCGCCTCGGAAAAGTCCTGGAGCGCGTCGTCGGGACGGAGGTGCCAATCCGAATGGCGGGGCACCTTCTGGAAATGCTCGGGATTCAAATCCTCGGCCTCCACGACCTCGTTCAGTGGGTCTTCCCGACGGATGGGGTCGTCGCGCCGGTACTGGGTGATACTCACGTTCCCTTCCGGCCCGAAGGTGAAGCCTGCCGGATCCCAGTCCTCGGGGGCCCTTCCCCGGGCAACGTGCAGGGCCCGGTCGATGCCCAGGGCCGCCCGCTTTCCGGCGCCCAGGGCGTGGGCCACGGTTCGGGGCTGCTCGGCCACGTCCCCTCCGGCGAAGACCATGGTAGGACCCGAGAGGGGACCCTCAGCGGTATCCAGGTCCGGGGATTCGCCGGTGACGGCATTCAGGGGACCAACCTCGAAGGTCCCCCAGCGGGGCTTGAGGGGATCGGGGAGGAATCCCAGGTCGGGCGTCTCTCCGATGGCGGTCAGCACCGAGTCCAACTCCAGCAAGAACTCCTGTTCGGTTTCGGAGGGGATCGGCCGACGACGGCCCGAATCGTCCGGCGGACCCAACTCCATGGGCGTGCACGCGATCCCCGTGAGGACCCCGTTCTCCCTCAGTGCGGCCCGAGGAGCGGCGAGGAACCGGAACGTGACGCCCTCCCGCTCCGCCTCTTCGATCTCCGCCGCGATGGCCGGCATCTCGGCCCGGGTGCGGCGGTAGACCACCGTGACCTCCGATCCGAGCCTGCGTGCCGTTCGAGCGCAGTCCATCGCGGTGTTCCCGCCGCCGATCACAGCGACCCGCAGGCCCAGGATGGGAATCTGACCCCGATTGACGTCCCTGAGGAATTCAAGGCCAGGCCGGACCCCGGGTCCCTCTTCATCGACCATCCCAGCCGCCCGGCTCGAGTGGGCGCCCGTGGCGAGGAAGACGGCGGCGAATTCGGAGAGGCTCTCCCAGTCCACCCCGTCCCCAATGCCCTCCCCGCAGCGGATCTCGATCCCCTGGGCCTCGAACCACTCGATCTGGCGATCCAGGACGGTCCGAGGGAGCCGGTAGCCTGGGATTCCTTGGCGGAGCATGCCGCCGGCCTGGGCGTCCGACTCGAACACGGTGACCCCGTATCCGAGACGGTTGAGATGGTATGCGCACGCGAGACCTGCAGGACCCGAGCCCACCAACGCGATTCGCTCCGTCCTCCATGGTTTGAAATGGTCGGGAAGGGGCTGCTCGAGGATCAGGTCGCCCAGATACCGCTCCACCCCGTGGATCGCCACGGGTTCGTCGAAACCCTGGCGGTTGCAGGCCTCCTCGCACGGGTGGTCGCAAACCCGGCCGGTGATGGCGGGCATGGGGTTCTCGCGGAGGAGTAGGTCCTCGGCCTCCCAGATTCGGCCCTCGCGGACCAGGTTCATGTACCCTTCGACGTCGATCCCCACGGGGCAGCGCGCATTGCATGGAGCCACCCGATCCCGGTACCGGGGACGGATGTACTTCCAGCTGCCGGTCTTGTTCACGCGGGTCGAGGTCTGGCTCACCGCGACGGCCGGGATGTCCCGGGCCTTGGTCTCCCTGGACTCAGGCATGGCTGGCCTCCCCCTGGCGAAGCAAGGCCTCCGCGGCCTCCCGGGCCGCGGCTTCGTTCCGATCTCGGTGAAGGGGCACCTCCTCCCGAATCGCTTCGCAGACCGCTTCCAGGCCGGCCAGACCGAATCCGGAGGAGAACGCCCCCAGGATGGCCGTGTTGACGATGGGGTGGCTCTGGGTCCCGAGTCCATTCCGGATCGCGATGCCGCTGGCGTCCACCGTCATCACCTCGTAGCGGTCCAGTAGGTGGGGGAAGGCCTCCGGGGGATCCTTGGAGTTGACCAGGATGCGCCCACCCGTCTTCAGCCCCACCGTTACGTCCACCGCTGTGACCAGGGTGGGATCCAGGACGATGAGGTCGTCGGGCTCCTGGATCTCGCAGCGAATCCGGATGGGCTGGTCGTCCATCCGGAGGAACGCGGTCACCGGGGCACCCCTCCTCTCCACGCCGAACGCGGGGAAGGACTGCACCCAGTGGCCCTCCCGGAAGAGGGCGTCGGCGAGGAGCTTGGAGGCGATCACTGCCCCCTGGCCTCCGCGGCCGTGGATACGGAGCTCCCGCATGGGAGCACCTCCTTTTCAATCGTTCCCTCGGGGCGGGTCCTCTCCTCGCCGGCCGAATTCGCGGGCCCGGAGGAAGGCCGGGGGCACGGAAAGTGCATGTTTTTCGAAGTGAACGACGGCACCGAAGGGCGCAAGAAAGATGCCATCCCGCCCCCTTGTCTCCCTCCGGTTCCTGTACTGATTCCTTGTGCCGGGAGGCGGCAATGCACCGACCTGGCGGTTCGAAACATCCTCCACACGAACCCGGGTGGATCTGGGCGGAATCCGGCGCCGGCCCCTTCTGTTGCGAGGCTCAGGCCGATGGGGTCCCGTGCTTCGAGGTGGGGCGTGACTGCGAGGAGTGTGAGAAGGGCCGCGAGGGTTGGATGCGGCTGCAGGCCATGAAGCACACCGAGGAATCGGAGGGCCGCTTCCCCTGATCGTGGACAGTCTGACCCGAATCCGGTGCGTTTGACCCGACTTCGCCTCGAACGGCGAGGTCGGTCCCCACACGACGGCGACCCCCCGGACGAGATGTCCCGTCCGGGGGGTCGCTTCTCGCCACCACCGCGCCCACTCCAGGCCGCCGGTCGGGACCTAGCTCGCGGGCTCGACCGCCAGACCTGGGCCTCGCGCCTCGTCCCCCTCCTTCTCCACGAGCGCCCACGGCGCTTGGTCGGTATCGAGGACCAGGGACGGCGTCCGCTGCTTCTTGAGGGAACTGCCCCGGCCGGAGAGACTGGGGTTGTTCATGAAGTACGAGTGGGCGGAGAAGGATCCCGGTTCGGCCATGACGCGGTGGTACTGGCCGTCGGGACCGAGGATCCAACTCTGGGCCGCGTCCTTCAGATTGGCGATCATGATCTGGTTGAGCACCTGTCGGTGGACCGTGCGGTTCAGGATCGGCACCAGAAGCTCTACCCGCCGGTTCAGATTCCGCGGCATCCAATCGGCCGACGAGATGAACACTTCGGCCCGCCTCGACGGCAACTCCCGCCCGTTGGCGAAGCAGACGATTCGCGCGTGCTCCAGAAAACGGCCCACGATGCTCTTGACGCGGATGTTCTCGGAGAGCCCCGGGATCCCCGGCTTGAGGCAGCAGATGCCTCGCACGACCAGGTCGATGGGGACGCCGGCACGTGAGGCGGCGTAGAGGGAGTCGATGATCCTCCCGTCGACCAGGGAGTTCATCTTCGCCCAGATCCCCGCTGGCCGGCCCTCCCGGGCGTTGGTGGCTTCGCGCTCTATGAGTTCCGTGAGGCGATGCCGCAGGCTGTGGGGTGCCACCGCCACGTGCTCCAGACCCTCGGGGTCCGCGTATCCCGTCATGTAGTTGAATGCCCGGGATGCGTCCCGGGCCATGCCTGGATCGCACGTGAAGAAGGAGAGGTCGGTGTAGATCTTGGCTGTGATGGGGTGGTAGTTGCCCGTGCCGAAATGGACGTAGGACCGGAGTCGCCCAGCCTCCCGACGCACGACCAGGGTCGCCTTGGCGTGGGTCTTCAGCTCGATGAAGCCGAAGACCACATGGACGCCCGCCCGCTCCATGTCCCGTGCGAAGCCGATGTTCGCCGCCTCATCGAAGCGGGCTTTCAGCTCGACCATGGCGGTGACGTTCTTCCCCGCCTCCGCCGCCTCGATGAGCGCGTCGACGATGGGCGAACCCTCCGAGGTCCTGTAGAGGGTCTGCTTGATTGCCACCACGTCCGGATCCCGAGCGGCCTGCCTCAGGAAGTCGATGACGACGTCGAAGCTCTCGTAGGGGTGGTGGACGATGATGTCCTTGGCGCGGATGGCCGCGAACGAGTCGCCCCCGAAGTCCTTGATTCGCTGGGGGAAACGGGGGAAGAAGGGGTTGAAGTTCAGGTCGGGCCGGTCGTCGGTGATCAGCTCCTTGGTATCCACCAGCCCCAGGAGGTCCCCGGTCTGGAACACGTCCTGCTCTCCGACGCCGAGCCGGGACATCAAGAACGCCCGCATGGTGTCCGACATTCCCTTGGAGACGGCCAGGTGGATGACACTCCCCTTCCGGCGTCGCTTCAGGGCGGCCTGGAACTCCCGGACCAGGTCCTCGGCCTCCTCCTCGATCTCGATGTCCGAGTCACGGATCACCCTGCAGTAGCCAACCTCTCCGATCTGGACCCCCGGGAAGAGACGGTCCATGTGCATCCCGATTAGTTCCTCCAACCGCATGAACCGGATCGGAGAGCCCGGCAGGCGGACGAACCGCTTCATCTGCGTGGGGAAGGGGACCAGCCCGTGCTTGGTCTCACCCTTCTTCTCGGTGACCATGGAGAGGCACATGGTCATGGCGAGGTTCGGGATGAAGGGGAAGGGATGGGCCGGGTCCACGGCCAGGGGCGTGAGCACCGGGAACACCTGCTCCAGAAAATAAGTCTCGAGCCACCTGGCTTCGTCCGGGTCCAGATCCTGGGGCTCGACTACGGAAATGCCCGCCTCCCGCAGCAGGTCCTGAATGAGGTGCCAGCTGTTCTGCTGCCGCAGAACCAGGTGGGCCATGCGGTCCATGATGGCTTCGAGCTGCTGGCTGGGCGTCATGCCCTCTTGAGACTCACTGACCACGCCGGCCCGGACCAGGCCCTTGAGGCCGGCCACCCGGACCATGAGGAACTCGTCCAGGTTCGACGCGGAGATGGAAAGGAACCGGAGTCGCTCCAGAAGGGGATGTTGCTGGTTGTAGGCTTCGTCGAGCACACGCTCGTTGAAGGCGAGCCAGGAGATCTCCCGGTTGCTGAACCGGGTGGGATCGTCCGGCGAGATGAGCGGGGCGTTACTGAGAGTCGACATGGAGTTTCAGGGTGTCCGGGACGACGCGGCACAACGGTGGACGGGATTCCAAACAAAGGCCACATTGCCCCATCGGACAAGTACTACTTTCGAGGCACCAGTTGAAAACGCTCTATCTCCTGCGTCACGCGAAGTCCTCCTGGGACGACCCCTCTCTCCGGGATTTCGACCGACCTCTGGCTCCTCGGGGGCGTCTCGCCGCTCCCGAGGTAGCCCGCCACATGCAGGAGCAAGAGTATCTGCCCCAGGTGGTCCTGTCGTCGGCCTCTCGGCGCACCCGGGAGACCTGGAGCCTCGTCTCGTCGGTCCTGGGGGGAGAGCCGGAAGTGAGGTTTCAACGGAGTCTCTACATGGCGGACGCCGCGGACATGTTGATGGAGATCCACGTCCAGACGAACGCGACGGAACGGCTCCTGATGATCGGCCACAACCCCAGCATGGAGGAGTTGGCCGTATACCTGGCCGGCTCCGGGGACGCGGATGCGCTCCGATCCATGAGCCGGAAGTTCCCCACCGCAGCCCTGGCGGTCTTGGAGCACAGGGGTGATCGGTGGTCGGAGCTCACCCGGGGCTCCTGCCATCTTGTCGAGTTCGTCAGACCGAAGGACCTTTAGCCCGGGTCCAGGCGGCCTCGTACCGGGTCACGAGCCTCACCGGTGTGAAGTAGAACAGCCGTTTCCCGAGAAGGAAGCTCTCCCGCAGGAGGCGATCCCTTTCGGCGTCGAGTAGCCGCCCGAGGATGGAGGTGGGCTCGAGCATTCCGGTCCTCCCCGCCGACGTCGCCCCAGCATGCAGCACCCGCAGATCCTGGAGATCTCCCAGCGCATCCGAAAGGTCGTGGAGCCGGAGTTCCCGGGTCCTCATTCCTCGATGGCCCCGGTGGCCGATCAACTGCGTGTGGTGCCAGTGGTCCTTTCCCCGCTTCCTCCACTCGTGCAAGGCGGTGATGGATCCCGTGGCTGCGGCCTCGGCCATGGCTCGGCGCCCGGCAGCGTAGACCCGACCCAGCCCCGGGGCCATGGCGCCGAATCCTGCTTGGGAGAACCCCCAGGAGGCGGGCCACCCGGCGGCGGGCCCCAGAAGGGACGCGACGTGGGTCCTTACCCCACCCAGATCGGTCTGGGACGCTTCGCAGAGAGCATCACGCAGTCCACCGAACCGCCTGCGCTCCGGCGACGTCAGCTCCGTCCCGTACCGCTCCTCGATGCGATCCAGCGTCTCGATCGCCACATGGGCGTCTCGGGCTTCGGAGAGCAGGCGACCACCGTCTCGCAAGAGTCGGTTCGATGGCTTGAAATCCGCGCCCAACTCGCTACGAAAGAGCCGGAGGAGTGCACGAAGGCGCTTTAGTCGCTTGCGTACACTGTGGACGGCGGGTCGGTCGCCCAGGTCGGGGTCCTGCAGTTCCTCCAGCCCCAGGCCGAGTTCTTCGCGGAACACTCGTCCCGCCTCCGCTCCCACGTCGGAGAATGGATCGAGTCGGAAATTCGGCTCTGAAGGACTCGACATCCGACGTGACCGTCTACCCGGCCGGGGTGAGCCATCCATAGCGGTCCCCGAGCTTGCCCGTGACCGCATCGAGGAAACGCTTCTGGATCCGGAGGGTCAGCGGGCCGCCGGTTCCGGCGCCCACCGGGATCCCGTCCACCGAACGGATGGGAGTCACCTCGGTCGCTGTCCCCGCAAAGAATAGCTCGTCCGCCGTGTAGAGCGCCTCCCTCGGCATGGGTTGCTCCCGGGATTCGATCCCGAGCTCCCGGGCGAGTACCAGGACGGCGTCCCGAGTGATCCCGCCGAGGTTGGTGCCGTCCAACGGCGGTGTGGACAGCTTTCCGTCACGCACCATGAACACGTTCTGGCCACTTCCCTCGCTGACCAACCCTCCGGGCCCGAGGGCGATCGCCTCGGCGAACCCCCGGTTGATCGCCTCGATCTTCATGAGTTGGGCCGCGTTGTAGTGTCCGGCTGCCTTCGCCGCGACCGGAAAAGTGTTCGGGTGGGCCCTTTGCCAGGTGGACACGCAGATGTCCACGCCGGCCTGGAGGGCGTCGGGGCCCAGGTACGTTCCCCAAGGCCAGGCCGCGATATAGCACTCCACAGGGCTGGCCTCCGGGTTCAGCCCCGCCGAACCATAACCCCGCAGGACCATGGGTCGGATGTAGCAGTCTCGCAGGTCGTTCTTCCGGACCACGTCTCGGCAGGCCGCCGTGAGCTCGGCATCGGACCACGGGACGGGCATGTGGTAGATCTTCGTCGAATCCCGGAGGCGTCGGATGTGGGGATCCAGACGGAAGATGGCGGGGCCCTTGGGGGTGTCGTAGCACCGGATTCCCTCGAAGACCGAGGTTCCGAACTGTACCGCCAGGCTGAGCAGGTGGACCGTGGCGTCTTCCCAACGGACGAACTCGCCGTCCTTCCAGATCCAACCGGACTCGGTGATTCGCGTAGACATCGCTGGTCTCCTGAAGGGGTCCCGTGAGGCCGAGGGCGTGGGGATCGGCGGTCAACTCAAAGAAGGCTACGAATCCAGCCCCCGTCCACCGCTACCGACTGCCCCGTGACATAGCTGGCCTGAGTCGAAGCCAGAAACGCGACCACCGCCGCCAACTCCCGGGGCTCGCCCACTCGCCCCATGGGGATTTCCGCATTCCAGCGATCGAACACCGCGTCGGGCGTCTCTCCGACCGATCCCGCCATCCGCTCCGCCAGGACGCCGAGCCGGTCCGTCCGGGTATATCCGGGCATCACGTTGTTGACGGTGATGCCCTCTGCGGCGACCTCGTTGGCCAGGGTCCGAGCGAACCCCGTCACCGCGGCCCGAATCGAATTGGAGAGGATCAGTCCGTCCACGGGCTGTTTCACCGCGATGGACGTGACGTTCAGGATCCTGCCCCAGCCCCTGGCCCGCATCCCCGGGAGTACGGCCCGGCAGAGGTTCACGACGCTGGCGAGGTTTTGGGCCACGGCGTGGTCCCAGACCTCCGGCCCGTGAGCCTCGAACGGCCCCGCCGGGGGCCCTCCGGTGTTGGTGACCAGGATCTCCACCCCGCCGAAGCGCCGCCGGCCCGCCTCCACCACCGCCGTCACCTGGGCCGGATCCGTCAGGTCCGCGGGAACCGCCTCCACCTCGACCCCAGCCCCCTCTCGGATCTCATCTGCGGCGGCAGACAGATCCGTCTCGCCCCTCGAACACATCACGAGGTTGCAGCCCTCGGCTGCCAACGCCTCGGCGATGGCCCGGCCCAACCCCTTGCTCGAGGCCGCGACCAGTGCCGTCCGTCCTTCGATTCCCAGGTCCATGAGGGTCAGTCCTCCCCGGGCTCGTGCCCGGCCCCGGCGTGGAAATAGGTGTCCGAGCCGTCGAGCCAGTCTTGTCGCGGGGGGCTGAAGATGTCCACGTCGAGCGTGTCTTCCAGCGCCTCCGCCATGTGCGGCACGTGGGAGGGGATGACCAACACCTCTCCTGCCCGGACCACGACCTCTTCCTTGTCCTCTCCGATCCAGAAGCGGAGGGCGCCCTCCAGGATGTAAGTCAGTTGCTCGTTCTCGTGGCTGTGCATGGGCACGACGCTGCCTTGATCCAGAAAAACCTGTGCGAGCATCATGCGCTCGCCGGTGATCAGCTTCCGGGAAAGCGAGTCGGTGACGGCCTCCTTTTCCACGTCCTTCCAGCGGACGTGGCGGACCTGGGATGCGGCCATTCCGGTTTCCTCCGTGGGTTCGGGTTCCCACCGGAATTAGAGGGGCGCCGGCACCGGGGCAAGGTGCCGGCGCCGGGTCGGAATCACAGCGCAGTGCGGGGTGCCGCGCCCCCGATCAGCCCGTCACACGTAGGATCACCACCGACTGGACGTCCATGTCGTCTCGATCCAGTCCCACGAAGCCGTCGCCGTACTCCTGGAGGGGCACGAAACGCCCCGGGAACTCCACCGGACCGAGAAACCTGCCCTCGGTGTCGAAGACGTCCCAGATCCGAGAACCCAGGTCCTGGATATCGAACACGCCGGCGTCGGCGAGTGCCTGCATTTCCTCGGGGGTCTGCGGCCGCTGGACGAGGGTCGTGCCCCATGGGCCGGAGAGGAGGTTCGCGAGGACCGGGTATCGATCGCCGAACTCGATCCCCTGCAGGACCTGATCCATGGCTTGGGGCGGGATGCCCTGATCCTCCAAAAGGCTGCGGACGGCCCTGCGGATGACGGTCCGGTCCGTCTCGGAGACCTGGCGGGCCTCCCGGGGCAGAGTCGCGATGAGCTGGACCGGGTCTCCCGGTGTCTGTCGGTGGAGCCGGTATTCGCTGTTCATGGCCCAGGTGACGTCGCCGCCGGGTTCCATGTCCCAGACCGGTTCGGCTTCGAACAACCGGATCCTCGGTGCCCCGCCGGTAGCGGATAGCGTCTGTCCCTGGGGAAGTACGAAGGCGGTGTCCACCACCGAGCCGTCGGAGTCGAAGGCCACGACCGGGTCGCCTCCCTCCAGGGCCGCCATCCCCGGCACCGGCATCCCCCTCAACTGAGCGAGAAGGTGGCCGTCGCCCCGAAGTTCCCAGCGCACCGGGATTCCCGAGGTGAGTTGGAGTGGAATGCCCGTCACACCCTCACCTCCGGGGGTGAAGCGGGTGACCCTGGAATTGAGAAGGTCGGGAACCAGAATGGTGTCTCCGGGACCGACGAAGACCCCGGCCGCAGCCTGGGAGAGCTCGCCCGGGCCAGAGCCGGGGCGGCCCATGGTCAGGACGTGCTCTCCCGAGTCGTCGAAGACCCGGACCTCCCGGGCCTGCTGGTCCAGTACGTACACCTGACCGCGGGAGTCGATGGCGACGCCCGCGACCGTGCCGAACTGGAGCGCCGCGGGTCCTTCAAGACCTCCGATCCTCAGCGTCTCCTCGAAGGTCCAGGTTTCGGTCGAGGTCCAGATCCCTTCCGTGGGGTTCTGCACCAAGGAGATCCCCGCGCTGTCCACGACCTCGCCGCCCCACTCGGCGGACGGGGCCTCGGAGCCGCAGGCCACCATGGAGGAGGTCAGGAGCACGGCGGAGAGTGCGTGGGTTGAGCGGTGTCTGGACATGGAAAGGCGCTTTCGTGCGATTGGTTGCTGTCTGGCCCAAGGCCGCGGGAGCCAGTGGCGGCATGGGCTGGAGCTCTCATCCCAGCCAGCCGGGTCGGATCCCCCTTCGGCCCTCGATGCCAGGTACGGGCCGGATTCGCGCATCCTTCAACGTGCGCCCGTACCCGCGCCCGCGCGAGGTCGGGGCCATGGGAGACCGAGGTCCCGTGGAGTCCCCGGCCCCGAGGACCGACTCCCCGCGGGGCGGTGAACTTGAGACCTGGAGGGTGACAGGCGATTTTGACGGCCATGCATATCCGATACGTGGACGGTCCCAGGTTCCGGCGGTCGATGCTGGCGGCGTGCGACTATGCCCAGCGGCAGCGGGGGGAGCTGAACCGGATCAACGTCTTCCCGGTCCCGGACGGCGACACGGGCACCAACCTGGCTCTCACCGTCCAGGCCATCGCCGAAGGGCTAAGGCATAGTCGGGCCCGTGAGGTCTCGGTGGTGGCGACCGAGGCGGCGGAGGCGGCGGTCCTCGGGGCCCGAGGCAACGTGGGCATGATGCTGTCTCACTTCCTGCTTGGCCTTGCAGAGCAACTGGAAGGCCTGGACCGGATCGGGACGGAGCAGTTCGGTACCGCGCTGACGGCGGGCGTGAAGCAGCTGACCTCCGCCCTCGAGCGACCGGTGGAGGGAACCATCCTCACGGTCATGCGGGATACGGCTGGAGCCGCTGCCCAATCGGCCATGTACGATTTCCAGGTGCTGCTCAACCACCTGGTCGAGACCGCCCGGGACTCCCTGGCGCGGACCCCGTCTCTTCTGCCCCCGTTGAAGAAGGCGGGGGTGGTGGACGCCGGCGCCAAGGGCTTCGTTCACCTTCTGGAGGGGGTCCATCTCTACATCCGGGGGGACAGTCGAGCCCTGGCTTCCGAGGCGGTAGGGTCCACCGGTGGTCCGGCCGTGGCCAGAGTGGCTTACGCCGAGGAGACCGAGCAATACCAGTTCTGCACGGAGGCCCTGGTTCGGGGAGACTCGCTGCCCGATGCCGAAGAAGTGCGGGCCCGGTTGAGGACCATGGGGGACTCCCTCATCGTCATCCGCTCCGGGAACGTGCTCAAGGTCCACGTCCATTCCGACGACCCCGAGGACGTGTTCGCCTATCTCCGCGGATTCGGCACGCTGGCGACCCACAAGGCCGAGGACATGAAGGCCCAGCACCACGCGGTGGAGCGAAGCGCCGGGGCGCACGTCAGCCTCGCCCGGCGGCCCGTCACCATCCTCACGGACTCGGCCTGCGACCTGGCCGAGGAGATCGTCCGCGCTCACGGAATCCAGGTCGTGCCCCTGTGGCTCATGGAAGGCGACAAGATGTTGCGCGACCGCGTGGATGTCTCTGCGGACGAGTTCCACCGTCGGCTGGGCGAATCCGGTCCGCTTCCCACCACCTCGCAGCCGTCCCCGGCGGACTTTCTCGACGGGTTCGGCCGGGCCGCGGAGGACGGCGAGAAGGTGCTCGGTGTCCTTCTCTCATCGACCCTCTCCGGAACCTTCGGGTCGGCAGAGGCTGCCGCATATCGGTTCGACACGGCGGAGGTCTACCTTGCGGATTCCCTGGGGGCCTCGCTCCTGCAAGGGCTATTGGTGCTGAAGGCCGCAGAGCTGGCTGAACGGGCCTGGGAGCCGGAGGACATCGTCCTCGAGTTGGCCAGGATCAGAGCGCGCTCCGGAATCCTGTTCACCGTCGCGTCCTTCGACCGCCTCCTGGCCTCGGGTCGGGTGGGCAAGGGCAAGGCCTGGTTGGGGAATTCTCTAGGGCTCCGCCCCATCTTCGGGATGACGCCCGAGGGGAAGGTCAGATCCTTCAACACGGCCCTGGGGCGCCGGAAAGTGGTGGATCGCATGCTCGACACCGTGGAGGCCCAGTTCCCTTCGGGAGCCGAGGTGTTCCGGTTCGGTGTGATCCACGTCGCCCACCCCGAGATCGTGCCCGTGGTCAGAAGAGGATTGCAGGAGCGGTTCGGTCGGGACGTCGAAATCCTCGAGGCTCCGGCGACCCCCGTGATCTCGACCCATCTCGGCGTTGGGGCCTGGGGCGTGGCCTTCCTGGTCGAGGACTGAGGTGGAGGGGGGAGCGGCTGAACTGGCCGTCAACGGATGGGCGGTGGCGGCCTTTGTCGGTTACCTGCTCCTCCTGATGGTGATCGGGGTCCTCTCCAGCAGGTTTTCTTCCGCGGGGATCGGCGAGTTCTTCGTCGGGGGAAGGAAGATGAATCGGGTCGTGGTCGCCCTCTCGGCCGTGGTCTCGGGGAGGAGCGCCTGGCTCCTTTTGGGCGTGACGGGGATGGCGTTCACCATCGGGGTCTCCGCGGTTTGGGCCGTCGTGGGATACACCCTGGCGGAGATGGTCCTCTTCCTCTCGTATGCGGTCCGCCTCCGGCGCTTTTCGGAGGTCCTGGATTGCATCACGGTGCCCGACTTCTTCGCGGCCCGGTTCGGTGACGCCGACGGCGCCCTTCGTGTGACACTCTCCGTGGTCATCTTGATCTTCATGGTCAGCTACGTGTCCGCGCAGTTGGCGGGGGGAGGGAAGGCGATCGGGGCGTCGTTCGGTCTCTCGGCCCAATCCGGCGTCCTTCTCACCGCCGCGGTGGTGCTCGGGTACACCATGCTGGGGGGGTTCCTCGCGGTGAGTCTCACCGACACCCTGCAGGCGGGCTTCATGCTGATCGGGCTGCTCGTCCTTCCCGCCGTGGCCATCGCGGACGCCGGGGGATGGGGGCGGGTCGCCGCGGAGATCACATTGGCGGATGCGGCCGTCCTGGATCCCTTTTCCCTGGGGGCCGGCGCCCTCATCGGACTCGTCGGCATCGGGTTGGGGTCCCCCGGGAATCCCCACATTCTGGTCCGGTACATGTCCATCGACGACCCGAAGCAGCTCCGGTTCGCGGCGGTGGTCGGGACGACCTGGAACGTGCTGATGGGAGCTGGAGCCGTCCTCATCGGGCTGGTGGGGCGCGTCTACTTCACCGGAGTGGAGGCCCTTCCCGCCGCCGATCCCGAGAACCTCTATCCAACGCTGGCCCAGGCCCATCTCCACCCGGTCCTGTTCGGAATCGTGGTGGCGTCCGTCTTCGCGGCGATCATGTCGACGGCCGACTCCCAACTGTTGGTTGCGGCGTCAGCGGTGGTTCGCGACGTCTACGAGTCGGTATTGAAGCGGGGGCAAGAGATTCCCCAGGCACGATTGGTGCGGATGTCTCGAGGCGTGGTCTTCGCTCTGGTGGCGATCGCCCTGGTGCTGGGTGTGGTTGCCGAGAGCCTGGTCTTCTGGCTGGTCCTGTTCGCCTGGGCCGGCCTGGGAGCGGCGCTGGGACCTACGTCGATCCTTGCCCTTTACTGGAGGCGCACCACCCGAGCCGGCGTGTTCGCAGGGCTTGTGACGGGGACCCTTACCACCATCGTCTGGTATCTGACACCAGCGCTCAAAGACCGCCTCTACGAGTTGGTCCCCGCGTTCACGCTGGGGCTCCTCGCAACGGTCCTGGTGAGCGCAGTCACCCGGCCACCCGAAGGGGTCGATGAGATGTTCGAGGCCATGGGAGTAGGGGAATGACGGGGTCCTTGTTGGGAGTGGCCTTTGGTTTCGCCGCAGCCACAGGAGCGCTGGGGGCTTCACCCCAGGAGTGGCAGCAGCAGGTCCACTACACCATCGAAGCGAGGCTGGACGAGGAGACGGACGTCCTCAGCGGCCGGATGCGTATCCGGTATCGGAACGAGTCTCCCGACACGCTGACCGAGTTCTACCTGCATCAACACTTGAATGCGTTTCGTCCGAATTCGGCCTGGGCCCGCCGGGACATGGAGCAGGGGATCAGCACGTTCCAGCGGTTGAGCCCCGACGATCGAGCCTTCGAGCGCTTGACCCGGGCCAGCGTGGATGGAGAGGCCCTCCTCTGGACCCACCCCTACGCCCCGGACTCCACCATCGTCAGGCTGGACCTTCCGGTCCCCCTCCCGCCCGGTGGCACGATGACCGTCGATCTGGACTGGGACGCCCGTCTCTCCACGGTGCCGCGGCGCCAGGGTCGTCGGGGGCGTCATTACGATTTCGCCCAGTGGTACCCCCGGGTGGTCGTCTACGACCGGGAGGGATGGCGAGACCATCGCCTCTATCGCCAGGGTGAGTTCTACGGCGAGTTCGCCACCTACGACGTGCGACTCGAGGTTTCCGAAGACCAGGTTCTGGGCGCGACCGGTGTACCCCTGTCGGGCGACCCGGGGTGGGAGGGAGCCAGGGCCGAGCGTGCTGCGTTGGGCTCGTTCCAGGCCGACTGGTATGGCTCCGATCGGGCGCCCCCATGCTCTGGCGAGGGGTTGGACCGGGTGTGCGGCGTTCCCGGGCGGACTCCGGTCCTGGGGCCGTCCCTGGGACTGCTGGCGGGTGCCCCCGGGGACGGGGCGAAGCAGGTTCGATGGTACGCCGAGGACGTGCATCACTTCGCGTGGTCCGCGGATCCGTCGTTCGTCTACGAGGGTGGAGACCGGGACGGCACCTCCATCCATGTCCTCTACCTCCCCGAAGACAGTGCGTCCTGGGGGGGTGGGATCGCCCTGGAGCGCACCCGCGTGGCCCTGGACTGGCTCGAGTACGTCTTCGGCCCCTACGCCTACCCCCAGGTTACGAACCTCCATCGCCTGGACTCGGGAGGGACCGAGTTCCCCATGCTGGTGATGAACGCCTCCGCCTCCCAGAGTCTGATCCTGCACGAGGTCGGCCACATCTGGGCCCACGGCATCCTCGGAAACAACGAATGGTACGAGGGCTGGCTGGACGAGGGCATGAGCACCTTCCAGACCGCGTGGTTCTTCGAGAAGTCCGGACGGGGTCGGGAACAGTGGCTGCAGAGCGAGCTCCGGGTCCTGGATCTGGACCTCCAGGGTAAGTCGGAGCCGGTCACGTTCGTGGCGGAGGACTACTCGGAGTACGCCATCTACGGCCGGATGATCTACACGAAGGGGGCGCTGATCCTGCGGATGCTCCGGGACATGGGTGGGGAGGAGAAGATGCTGGAGATCCTCCGGACCTACTACGAACGGTACCGATTCAAGCACGTGGACCAGGAGGCCTTCCAGACGGTAGCGGAGGAGGTGCTTCGAACCGACCTGAATTGGTTCTTCGGGCAGTGGCTTCACGCCACCGGCGTGGTGGACTACTCCCTGGAATCGGTTCGCGTTCAGGAGATCGGAGGCATGTGGGAGACCACCGTCCGCATCGCCAGAAACGGGGAGATGCAGATGCCGGTCCCCCTCCGGTTCGAGGGCGACGGTCAGGTGGCGGACACCACGGTCTCCGGGGGCCCGTTCGAGCAGACCGTCCAGATCCAGACCCGTTTCCGTCCCAAGACCGTAGCCCTGGACCCCGACGGCGAGATACTGGACTGGAACGCTCTCAACAACCACTGGAGCGCGAGCTGGATTGTGGATCCGGCGGTGGACCGCAGGCTGCCCAGCCCGAGTCTCCGTCCCTCTTCGTCCAGGGATCGAAAGATCGTGGACTACGTTCCCCTGGCCTGGTGGAACGATCCCGGAGGCGTGGTGCTGGGCATACAGAGCAAGGGGAACTACATGGGACGATACCATATGTCCCTGTTCCGCCTGGGGTTGCCCGCGTTCCAGATGGGGGACAAGGGAGGTGGGACGACCCAGTTCGACTGGGGGAGCATCTACCTCAGGCTCGGCAACCCCATCCTGGGGAGCGTGCCGCGCCTCGGCCACGAGAGCCAGTTCTTCGCGGGGGAGGGTCGGGTGTTCGTGGCCCACGGGTACGACATGGACCTCAGCTCTCTTCCCGTTTCGGGATCCCGGAAGACGCTGAAACTCTTCGGGAGCCTCGCGGCGGTCTACGATTCCACTTACCTGATTCCGGGCCGTTGGACGCCCCGAGAGAATCTCACCGTGGAGGCAGGCGCCGGGTACCTCTGGCGGTCAGCCCGGCCCTCGGGCGAATCCCGGTTGTCCGGAGAGATGTCTCTCGGAATCAGCACCCGGAACTACCGGTACACTCGGGGTTCGCTGGAGGTGCTCCAGGACTGGCAGCGGCGAAGGGGGTTCCAGGGACGGATGCGAGGGTTCGTGGGGGTGGTGATGGGTGAGGATCCGGATCCGGAGAACACGGCATGGGACGGGAGCTTCGTACCCCTCGAGCGCAGGGTCTTCCTGTCTGGTGGTGGGCCGTACGGAAGCATCGGGAACCCCTATCTGCGATCGACGGGGAGTGTCCTGTCGGAGTACGGCGACGCGACCGGGGGCGGGGAGTTGCGAGGATACTACCGGGGGATCAGTTCCCCGGTTCTCGTGGGCGCGAACCTGGAGGTGTTGAGCCCGGGGCTCGCGCTGGGTCCGGTCACGCTGCGAGTCGGAGCGTTTGCGGACGGCGCATGGACCAGCGAGAACCTGAAGGGATTCGACCGAGACGGGAACCGGGTCCAGCCGGAGGCCGACCTGGCGTTGCTCTGGGACGCTGGTCCGTCCTTGGACTTGCAGAGCGAGTGGACGAGCGACCGTCTGCGAATCGACTTCCCGGTCTTCGTGTCCGTACCCGCCCTGGCCCAGTCGGAGTCGGTGAACCAGTGGGCTTTCCGGATCCGCTTCCAGGTCAGGGCGCCGAACTGACTTGAGCCGCCGCGGGCGCCCTAAGTTTTCCCTCCACCAGGAGTTGGTAGGTGGCCTTCTGTGCCGGAGAGAGTCGGGTGGGAAGCCCGATCAGGAGTGCCCGCCGTTTCGGATCGCTGGGTAGGTGGAGGATCAGAAGACCAGCCCCGGCTCCGGGTTCGTATGCAAGGGACTTCCCCGACTCGTCTACGAGGACTGTGGTGCCCTCCTCGGTCAGCTCGGCCAGGAAACGCCCGTACTCCAGCCATGCCGATAGGGGCTCCGATTGCCCTTCGGCGATCCCGGGGATCAGCTCCTCCCTGTAGTACGTCGCGCCCCGGGCGAACGCCGAGGGGTCGGTAGCCTTCAGCTCCTTAAGGCGCTTCCGGTAGAAATCCCTCGGGTCCCGTGTTCCCGAACCGGACAGGGCCCCGGTGAACAGCGTCTCGGCTCGGTTTTTCGCGGCGTCATCCATGGGTCGAGGATGGCTAGAGAACCCGGCTCGGTCAACGACCCTCCTCGGGGACCCCGGGGGGTTGTACCTTTCAGATCCCTTCTGCCACGGCCACGGAGGTTCCCATGTATCCCCAGATGCCCAGAACCGGAGGCGTCCGGCTCAACCCCGAAGACTACCTGGAGTTGGGATGGGAGATGTTCGGCGAGTTGTGCCGGGCGCTGGCGCTGAAGGTGGCCCGGGACTACGAGCCGGATCTTGTGGTGGGCATCGCACGGGCCGGTGTCATTCCGGGAGCGGTGATCGCCTCCATCCTCCGCTGTGACTTCCACTCCATGCTCGTCTCCCGGAAATCAGGGGGAGAAGTGGTTCGGGAGCGCCCCGCAGTGTTGTCTGCGGTCACGCCCGAGGCGGAGGGGAAGAGGGTCCTCCTGGTAGACGAGATCACGACCAGCGGGGACACCTTCCGATTGGGTACGGCGGCGGTCCGAGACGTACATCCCGAGGAGTTGCGAACGGCCGCGATGTTCGTCCGCCCCATGGGGTACGCGGTGGATTACTTCGCTCTGGAGACGGACGCGACCGTCATCTTCCCGTGGGATCGGAAGGTCTTCGACGATGACGCGCTGGTGGTCAATCCCCTGTACCACAACGTGATTTCCGAATAGCCGTCGGGGCGGGCCGGCTTCGAGTCCACCTCGGGCATGATCCGGGCCGGGTCAGCCCCCCGCCGCCATGGAGTCCAGGAACTCCTGATTCGTGTCCACTCGCTTCATCCGATCCAGGAGGAACTGGATCGCCTCCGCCGGTGGCATATCGGAGAGGAAGTTGCGAAGTAGGTAGATCCGGTTCAGCTCGGTATCGGAGAGGAGCAGCTCCTCCTTACGGGTGCCGGACCGGTTCAGGTCGATGGCCGGGAAGATCCGCTTGTCCGCGATATGCCGGTCCAGGATCAGCTCCATGTTCCCGGTCCCCTTGAACTCCTCGAAGATCACCTCGTCCATTCGGCTTCCGGTCTCAACCAGGGCCGTGGCGATGATGGTGAACGACCCGCCCTCGTCGATGTTGCGGGCGGCTCCGAAGAACCGCTTCGGCTTGTGGAGCGCGTTTGCGTCCACACCACCGGACAGGATCTTCCCGGAATGGGGGACCGTAACGTTGTAGGCTCGGGCCAGGCGGGTGATGGAGTCCAGGAGGATCACCACGTCCTTCCCGTGCTCCACGAGACGCTTGGCCTTGTCCAGGACCATCTCTGCCACCTGGGTGTGCCGGTCCGCCGGCTCGTCGAAGGTGGACGAGATGACCTCGGCCCTCACGTGCTCCTCCATGTCCGTGACCTCCTCAGGACGCTCGTCGATGAGGAGGACGATCAGGTGCACGTCCGGGTGGTTTTCCGCGATGGAGTTGGCCACCTGCTGGAGGAGCGTGGTCTTACCGGCCTTGGGAGGCGAGACGATGAGGCCTCTCTGACCCTTCCCGATGGGAGCGATCAGATCCATGACCCTCATGGAAAGCTCGCCGCCCTCAGTCTCCAGGTGCAGCCGCTCCTCCGGGTACCGGGGGCGGAGGTTGTCGAAGGCGATCCGGAGCTTGGCCTTTTCGGGCTGGTCCCCATTCACGCTCTCCACCTTGAGCAGGGCGAGATAGCGCTCGCCCTCCTTGGGTGGCCTCACCTGTCCGAGGATGGTGTCCCCGGTGCGCAGGTCGAACCGTTTGATCTGTGAAGGACTGACGTAGATGTCGTCGGGTCCATACAGGTAGTTCCAGTCCTGGGAGCGCAGGAACCCGTAGCCTTCGGGGAGAATCTCCAGGACGCCCTCTCCTCGCAGCACCACGTCGCTGTCGAGCAGATTCTGCTCGATCCGGAAGATGAGATCTTGCTTGCGAAGGCCTGAGTAGTTGGAGATGTTCAACTCCTCCGCCATCTCGTGTAGCTCTGCTACGCTCTTACTCTTCAGATCAGCGATGTCCACGAGGGTACTCCGGAACTACGGAAGTGGGGGGAAGTGCGTCCGGATGGTCGGGCGTATTGTGGTTCGACGGGTAGAGCCGCCGGTGTCGTATGGTTCGATCGGCCTCGGGGTGCCCGGAGGTGAGTGACCGGAACCAGCCGGGAGGACGAGGATTTCAAGGGGGTGAGGCCACAATAACCGGCCCCCCTGAGGCGGTCAAGACCGCCAATCCGGCTTGGGTGGGCCTCGTTTCCAGCTTCCAGACCGGTGTTTTCGCGGGGGAACGGATCGTCCACGCCACCCTCCTGCCGGAGCTGCATCCGGAGCACGTGGCTCTGCGGTCCTTCCAGGCGGGATGGGCAGGAGCGGTGGAGCTGTCCAAGCGCCCGGACGGTCTCTGGTCCATGGTCCTGCGTGAGCAGGTGGAACCCGCTCCCCGGGGGCGCTGGTGGATCCATTTGGGCCTCCTCGCGCTGACCCTCCTGACCACCATGGGTGCAGGTGCGCTCATGCTGGGGGAGGACCCCTTCCGCACCGTCCAGGCGGCATTGGGGCCGCTGGCCCTCTCCATTCCGGTGGGCGTGGACTTCAGCCTCCTCGTTACTGGGGCTCCATTCTCGGTAACCCTTCTCTGTATTCTGCTGGCCCACGAGATGGGA
The DNA here is from genome assembly GCA_039591855.1 of Gemmatimonadota bacterium. Classification (GTDB taxonomy): domain Bacteria; phylum Gemmatimonadota; class Gemmatimonadetes; order Longimicrobiales; family Gaopeijiaceae; genus JBDHCV01. Next base: position 140,244 of record JBDHCV010000005.1, read on the forward strand.
CATGTGGCCGCCGCCCGGGCTCATCGGGTTTCCGCGACCCTGCCTTTCTTTCTCCCCTTCCCACCCTACTTCTCGGTGGTGGGAACACTGGGGGCGTTCATTCGCCTCCGCGGAGCCCTATCGCGGCGCTCCGTACTGACCGACATCGGTGCGGCCGGTCCCTATGCGTCGTTTGCTCTCTCGGTGCTTGCACTCGCGTGGGGGCTGCCCCGCTCCACCCTGGTATCCGGATACGCTGACCAGTGGACCCCCTTCGCCATCGCCTTCCTGGGCCAGCCCATCTGGTTGGGTGCCGGTCCTCTCACATGGGTCATGGGACACCTGGCGCTCCCGGGATCCCTGGGCGATGAGCTCGTGCGGTTGCATCCGGTGGCCTTTGCCGGCTGGCTCGGGCTGTTCATCACCATGCTGAACCTCCTGCCCTTCGGCCAACTGGATGGTGGCCACATCCTCTATGGCCTGCTGGGGCGGCGCCAGGGCAGGGTGGGGCGCTGGTTCCTGGTTCTGCTCCTCCCTCTGGGCTTCCTCTGGTGGGGATGGTGGTTCTGGGCCCTCGCCGCGGTTCTGTTGAGTCGCGGGCGGATGACCCACCCCGACGTGCTCCAGCCCTGGGAGGGTCTGGGTCCCCGGCGACGCCTGATGGCGCTGGGAGCGATTCTCATATTTTTTCTCTGTTTTTCTCCAGTTCCGATCGGCTTCTGAGCCCCGACACAGGCTGGCTGCGGTCGCGCGAAGCCATTGGATTACCGACCCATTCGGCCTCCTTGCTCTGTATTGTTGACAAAGGACTCCTTGAGGGAAACATTCGTTTACAATTCTCGTTTTTCTGAATTCCATCGTCGCGCGGGGGGGGAGACATGGCCCGGCACAACCGGGATGGGCAGGGAGTGGACCAGCGTGGCTACACCTACGCGGTCAGCTATCAGCCCGATTGGCTCCGGCAGGTCAAGGTGACCCGGGATCTGGTCTCGGGCCGCCAGTCGACCAAGACCCTCGTCAGGAATCCGGCGGAGACCAGGATCGGGGATCCGGGGGACAAGGTGCGAGCCCGTGTGGTTTCCCGGGAGCAGGGGCTGGACGTAGAGGTGGGCGTGACCGATCCGGTCGGGTGTGTGAGAGAGATCAGGATCACCTGTGTTCGACCCGGGCCTGACGGGCGGGACGAAGAGATCGAATTCAGCTTCGACGGCCGCCTCCCACCCTCCCGGGACTAGGATTCACCGACCGCGATGGCGGAGCCCCATCCCACCGGTTCGGATCGGCGGGCATAGGCGCTCCCTCTGGCCAGTCGGCCGCTGGGTTCCCTAACTTCGATTCATGTTCTTCCGGCTGATGGCACCGTTCGCCGTGGTGGGTCGCGCGGGTCTCGACCTGGCCGCCGCCGTGGGCCAATGGGGGCTCCTTGTGAGCCGGGCCGGGCGCGGCCTTGCTCTGCCCGGGACGTGGGCCCCGCTCCTCGTGGGTGAGCTGGCTCGGATCGGAGTCGCGTCCGTACCCATCGCGCTCTTCATCTCGGCCTTCACGGGAATCGTTCTCGCCCTCCAGGCCTCCTACACCTTCACGGGAGCCGTCCCGGTCTACTTCGTGGGGACCTTGGTCGGGAAGACCATGCTCCTCGAATTGGGGCCGGTGCTCACCGGACTCGCCTTGGCGGGAAGGGTGGGGGCGAACATCGCGGCGAATATCGGCTCGATGAAGGTCACGGAGCAGATCGATGCGCTGGAGACCCTGGGCTACGACCCGGTCGCCTACCTGGTCACGCCGCGGGTCATCGCCGGGATCGTCATGTTCCCCATCGTCACCGCGCTGGCCGTGGCCCTGGGCATCGCCATGGGCTGGCTCACGTCCCTCGCGGTGCTGAACATGTCGACTCCGGAGTTCGTCAAGGGGGTTCGCCTCTTCTTTGAGGTGTTCGACGTGCAGTACTCCATGATCAAGGCCACCAGCTTCGGCCTTACCGTCACGTCGGTAGGGTGCTTCTTCGGGATGACGACCCGGGGCGGTGCCGTGGGGGTGGGCGCCGCCGCCACCCGCTCGGTGGTGGTCAGTAGCATGGTCATCCTCGTGCTGGACGCATTCTGGGCGGCTACGCTGCTATGAGTATCGACGTGAAGGACGTCCACAAGGCGTTCGGAGAGAACTCGGTCCTTCGGGGTTTCAGTCTTCAGGTCACCGAGGGCGAGACCGTTGCCGTCATCGGACAGTCGGGCGTGGGGAAGTCGGTGGCCATCAAACACATCGTGCGGCTGCTGGATCCCGATTCCGGTTCGGTTCACGTGGACGGGGAGGACATCTCCAATCTCGACCGGGCCGAGCTTCAGGCCATGCGACGAACGGTGGGTTATGTCTTCCAGTTCGCCGCTCTGTTCGACTCCATGACCATCGCACGGAACATAGGGATGGCGCTGGACCGGGTCCCGGACATGACCCCCGAGGAAGCGGAAGTCAGGACCATGGAGTGTCTGGAGTTGGTCGAGTTGTCCGGGTATGGCGACCGTTTCCCATCCCAGCTCTCCGGTGGTCAGAAGAAGAGAGCGGGTCTGGCCCGGGCCATTGCGACAAAGCCCAAGTACCTGCTCTACGACGAACCCACGACCGGTCTGGACCCGGTGACCACCACCGTCATCGACCGGCTCATTCTGAGGATGGGTGACGAACTGGGAGTGACGGGAGTCGTGATCACCCATGACATGCAGAGCGCGTACCGGGTCGCAGATCGAATCGCCATGTTGTACGATGGTCGAATCCGCTTCGAGGGCACCCCTGAGGAGTTCCGGGCGTGCGAGGATCCCGTGGTGAAGGGGTTCGTCGAGGGTCGTCCGGAACTTATGGAGGAGGCGAAGTGAGGAGGCGCAACGAGATCCTGGTCGGACTGGTCATCGTGTCCAGCGTCGTGGTCTTGGTCTTCGGCACCCTCTGGCTCCAGGGAGCCCGCTTCGCGTCATCTACGCTCCTGGTGGAAGCGGTCTTCCGGGAGGTGGGCCAGCTCAGGCCGGGGAACGAGGCGAAGCTCCGCGGCGTGTCCATCGGGCGGGTGGACGAGATTCGGGTCGGTCCCGACGCCACCACCGTCATCGTTTCGTTCAGGATCGACGCTGCCCTCGATCTGCCCCCGGAGACGGTTGTGATCCTCTCTCCTGAAAGCCTGTTCGGGGATTGGCAGGCGGAATTCGCCAGCCGGGCCTGGCACCCGGGACTGGAGTTCCAGGCGACGGACGATCCCAACGTTCTGCCCGGGTACGCGATCCCGGACATCTCCCGACTGACCCTCCAAGCGGAGCGGATCGCGAACAACCTCGGTACCATCACGGACCGGGTCGAGACCGCGTTCACCGAAGAGACCGCGGAGAACCTTCGTCAAGCCATCGCCAACATCCAGGAGGTCAGTCAGACGCTCAGCGATCTGGTGAATCAGCAGGGCGTGGCCATTCAGGAGGTGACCACCGAGGTGCAGCGCGCCGCCCAGGAGGTAGGGGACGCCGCGGCGGCCGGCCGGAATACGTTCGAGACTCTGGATCGGGTGGTCTCCGACAGCGACCTGCCCGGGATGATGGAGGACGCGAGGGCGGCCACGGCGAGCCTCCGCGTCATCAGCGGTGACCTGGCCGAGGTTTCGGGCGGGTTCGACGGGGCGTTCACCCGTGCCGACAGTACTCTCCTCCGCCTCGACCGGCTCACCGCTCGAATCGAAGCAGGCGAGGGCTCCCTCGGACGACTCCTCTCCGATTCCACGTTGGTCGTCGAGGCCGAGTCGGTCCTCCGGGAACTGGAAGCCCTGCTCAAGGACTTCCAGGAGAACCCGAAGAAGTATGTCCGCCTCTCGATCTTCTGACCCTCCGGATCCCGCGTGACGATACCTGACCCCACAGTGAGACGGAAGCCCATACCGGCGCGAGGAATCGCCGTCGAGGAGCGGAGCGCCGGGGGTGTCGTGGTGCGCCCCGTGGCCGACGTCCTCATGGTCCTGCTCATTCGGGACCCCTACAAGAAGTGGGGACTGCCCAAGGGACATATCGAAAACGACGAGACGGGGGAGCAAGCCGCGTATCGAGAGGTGATGGAGGAGACGGGTCTGAACGAGGTGACCGTCGGCCCCGAACTTGGCACCATCGATTGGCACTTCCGCTTCCGGGGCAAGCTCATCCACAAGTTCTGCCAGTTCTTCCTCATGGCGACAGAGGATGGGGCCACCTGTCCGGAACTGGAGGAGGGGATCACCGAGTGCATATGGGTACCCCTGGAAGAAGCCCTCCACAGAGTCACCTACGACAACGCCCGTGAGATGATCAGGATCGCGGCGGCCCTCGTGGAAGACCGGAAGCAGACCTTTCCGCCCTGGAGTTGACGCTCCTTCGAACCCAGAACCCTCCACCGTTACCGAATACCAAGCAAATGAGCGATAGAGATCACGAAACCCTGGTCATCATCGGGTCCGGCCCCGCCGGCTGGACCGCAGCCATCTACGCAGCCCGGGCGCAGTTGGACCCGCTGGTCTTCGAGGGCCAGGGGAGCCGCACCATGATTCCGGGAGGCCAGCTCATGTTCACCACCGACGTGGAGAACTATCCGGGCTTTCCGGAAGGCGTGTCGGGCCAGGAAATGATGATGGATTTCCGGAAGCAGGCCGAGCGCTTCGGTACCCGAATCCTCACGGAGGACGTGGTGGAGGTGGACTTTGAGGTCCGTCCCTTTGTCGTTCGCTCGAGCGGCGGAAGGACGGTGACCGCCGCCGCGGTCATCATCGCCACCGGCGCCAACGCCAAGTGGATCGGGCTTCCGAACGAAGAGCGCCTGGCTCAGACCGGAGGAGGGGTCTCGGCCTGCGCCGTGTGCGACGGGGCGCTGCCGTTCTTCCGGGATCAGGTGCTGGCGGTGGTGGGAGGAGGGGATAGCGCCATGGAGGACGCGCTCTACCTGACCAAGTTCGCGAAGGAAGTGGTTCTCATCCATCGCAGGGACGAGCTGCGGGCCTCGAAGATCATGCAGGAGAGGGCCCTGGCGAACCCCAAGATCCGGTTCCTCTGGAACACGGTGGTCACCGACGTGATCGGGGACGACGCCATTTCCGGGTTGAAGTTGGAGGACACGGTGACTGGCTCGGAAAGCGAACTGGCGGTCGCCGGCCTATTCGTGGCCATCGGCCACACGCCGAACACGGACTTTCTGAGGGGGAAGGTGACCCTGAAGGACAACGGGTACATCGAGATGCCCGTGCCGTGGCGGACGAACACTTCGGTGGAGGGTGTGTTCGCTGCCGGTGACGTGTTCGACGACAACTATCGCCAGGCGGTTTCGGCGGCCGGGACCGGGTGCATGGCTGCGCTGGACGCCGAGCGCTGGCTGGCCCACGGAGGAGGCGAGGGCCATTCCTGACCCCGCCGGCTCCCGCGGCTCGCTCACGGTTCGGATCTGGATCGGACTGCTCCTTGGGCTTGCCCTGGGAGCCGTGGTGGCGGTCACCGAAGTCCCGTTCCTCGAGGCGCTACCGGGTCTGGTGGAGCCCCTCGGCGCCCTTTGGGTGAACGCCATCCGGATGACGGTGATCCCCCTGGTGGTGGGACTGATCATCACGGGGATCGCCTCCACGGGAGACCCCGGCACGGTGGGGCGGATCGGGGGTGGGGCCCTGGTTCTCTTTCTGGCGTTCGTGGCGAGTTCAGCCGCGTTCGCACTGCTCGTCGGGTCTCCCCTCCTCGGCCTGATTCCCATCGACGTGGCGGCAGCCCAGAACATGACCGGGTCCGCGGCGGCAGGGGCGGGCCCGGTGGATCTGCCCCCGTTCCGGGATTGGCTCGTGGATCTCATCCCGCCGAACCTGGTTCAGGCCCTGGCGGCGGGTGCCATGCTGCCCATCATCGTCGGGGCGGTGCTGTTCGGCCTGGCCCTGGCCAGGGTGCCCGGAGAGTCGGCCCAGAGCGTGATCAATGTGGTTCAGGGTGTGGTCGACGCGACGTTCGTCCTCATCCACTGGATTCTGGAGGCCGCACCGGTAGGGGTCTTCGGGTTGGTCTTTCCCATGGTGGCCACCATGGGCGTGGCCATCATCGGGGCGTTCGGGTGGTGGATCCTCTGTGCCGTGACGTTGGTGGTCGTCGCGAACCTGGCTCTCTATCCGGTCACGGCCATGCTGGGAGGCGTGGGCGTGCGACGGTTCGCCCGGGCGGTGTTCCCGGCGCAGGTGGTGGGATTCAGTACCCGCTCGTCCCTGGCTTCCCTCCCGGCATTGATGGAGGGAGCGGAGGAACTGGAGTTGCCGCCCCGGGTCTCGGGCCTGGCCCTTCCCGCTGCGGTCTCGGTGTTCAAGTTCTCCTCCCCCATCACCCGGATCACCGGGACGCTCTTCGTCGCTCAGATCTACGGAATACAGCTCGGGGGGGTGGAGTTGCTGCTCATCGTGGCGGCCCTCATGATCCTCAGCTTCTACAGCCCGGGGATCCCCAGCGGCGGGCTGTTCGTCCTCGCTCCGGTCTACCTGCAGTTCGGGGTGCCGGTGGAGGGGATCGGCCTGCTCATCGCCCTCGATCTCATCCCGGACATGTTCATCACGGTGGCCAACGTCACGGCGGATCTTTCCGTGGCGACGATCCTGGGGCGTTGGAGCGGCGACGCGACCGAGGCCGCCTCGGACTGAGGGGGACGCACCCCACGATATGGATCCCAGGGACGTTCGTCTCGAGACTCCCCTGGATCCTGGGTATATCGAGACCGCGCCCGGCCGTGGAGGAAGCCGATCACAATGCGCTCCCGGCAGACGTCCGTGGAGGCCCGGATCCCCATGCAGCGGTCATGGTCCACTCGCGGGTAGAGGGCGCGGGCTCGTCGAGCCCGTTGGCCCCAGCCGCCCCAACCTTGTGCCCGTACCCGCTTGTGTCTAGCGTGGACGGCGCCGCTCTCGGCATGGAGTTGGGGGGGCGGCTCTCCCTTGAGCCGATCGGGGAAGGTGCCCAATCCATGAGCCTGAGAATCACCTGCGGCTTTGCTACCGTGCTCGCCCTTGCCCTCGTCGGGCTGGGGCCGGGAGCGGGGCTTGCCCAGCAGACCCCCCAGGAGCAGGTGGCCAGGCTGGTGGACCGGGGAGACCTGGCCGGGGCCCGGGTGGTCCTGGACGCGGTGCTCGAGGCGGACCCTTCCGACTTCGACGCACGCATCCAACGGGGCAACGTGCGGGCTTGGCTGGGCGACTATTCTGGGGCCCGGGAGGACTTCGGATCGGCGCTGGCGACCCGGCCCGGGAGCTACGCGGCCTACGTGGGCACGGGGTATGCCTTCGCGTGGGAGGGGAACTACCCGAACGCCGTGGGCGCGTTCGATGCGGCTCTCCAGGTCCAGCCCGGCTCCGAGGACGCCCTGAAGGGGCTGGCCTACGTGGCGCTCTGGAGCGGACGGGTGGAAGAGGCCCAGTCCCGGTTCCAGGAGCTGTCCGACTTCCACCCCGACGACCCTGAGTCTCGGCCATGCGGTCCTGGCCGCCGGCCGCCCGGCGGAGGCTGCGGAGATCTTTCGGGAGGCGCGAGCCCTGGATCCAGCGAGCGAAGACGCCCGCCTGGGACTCGACGCGGCCCTCTTCACTCCTCCTCGCCTGGGCGTCACGCTCTGGGGCGGGTATACCGGCTTCTTGGAGGACCAGAACGGCGAGTCGTCCAGCAAGACTGGTCTCCGCATGGCCCAGATCGCCTACCAGGCCACGTCCAAGGTCCGAGTCTGGGGGCAGTACGACGACGGGCTGGGCTTGGACAACCGGAGCCTCGTCTCCGGCCAGACCTTCCCCGCCGTCACCCTCGGGATGGTCCATACCTGGAGCGGTCGGGCCCTGACGAAGGTTGAGGGCGGCGCTCGATCCGCCCTGGGGAACCGTCAGTATTTCGGCTCCTTCGATCAGGTGTTCTTCCTGTCCGGACCGCTGGCGGTGAAGGTCCTCGGGTTCGTGGGGCCCCGGGAGGACGAGACCACCGAGTGGTTCGGGGGCGGGGGGTTGACCGTCAACCTGGGTCGAGTCTGGATCGAGGGTCTGGCCGTGCTGAGTGACACCGGCTACGAGAAGGTCGAGGGGTCGGACGATCCACGAGGGTTTCATCTCATCGGGAACGTGGGCGCCCGGGTGGGCAGTGGCATCGAGATCACCGCTGGAGGTGCGGCGGCTCGACTCGGACTCGGGGCGGACGGGGTGAACCGCATGGCCGAGGTCTACCTCAAGGCCTCGGTTCCGGTGGCCACGTCCCACAGGGTCTTCGCCATGGCCCGGCATCACCGGGTGAGGGGCCCCAACGACTTCACCCAATTCGCCCTCGGCGTGACCCTCGCGGCCCTGAAGTGACCCGGGTTCGAACTCCCAGGCCCCACCTCTACCTGGGTATCGGAGCCGTTTGGGTTGCGGCGCTGGCCTGGTTCGCCCCGCGGCTCTGGTCGCTCATGGCCCTGGCCGACTCCCCGGTGGAGGCCATCGCCCTGGGCTTCTTCGTCCTGTTCGTTCCCCTGGCTTGGCTCTACGGGCTCTACAACGTGGGGATGTTCGTTGCCGCGGCGGTGTATCGCCGCCGCCGGATTCCGAAGGAGTCCGATCCGGCCCCGGTCCACGATCTGCCCCCGGTCGCACTCCTGTACACGACCTACAACGACTTCGTGGAGGCCAGCGCACTCTCCTGCCTGGGGCAGGACTACCACGCGTTCCACCTCTATCTCCTCGACGACAGCACGGAGGAGCGGGCTCGAGAGCGGGTGGATGCGTTCGCCGAGGGACACGCCGGCAGGGTTACGGTGGTCCGGCGCCCCGACCGGGAGGGCTTCAAGGCCGGGAATCTGAACCATGCCCTCTCCGGCGTGGCGCACGAGCCGGTGTTTGCCCTGGTGGATGCCGACGAGGTGCTGCCCCCGGACTTTCTCTCGAGGACCGTCCCCCGGCTCGTTGGGGACCCGGGCTGCGGGTTCGTCCAGGCCAATCACGAGTCCAACCCGGACACCCGGGGCGCACTGCCGTTGGCCATGGGGATCGGGATCGACATCCACTGGCGATGGTACCAACCCCTCCGCAACGACTACGGGTTCGTCATGCTTCTAGGGCATGGCGCCGTGGTCCGGAGAGAGGCTTGGGAGGCGGTGGGTGGATTCCCTCCCTTGGTCAGCGAGGACCTGGCGTTCGCGCTCCGGCTGCGGGAGCAGGGTTGGCGGGGCTACTTCGCCGAGGACGTGGTGTGCTACGAGGATTTCCCGGACTCGGTCCGGGCCTTCCGGGTCCGACACATGAAGTGGACCCGAGGCACCACGGAATTCCTGCACCGGGAGACCGGTCGGCTGCTGAGGGCACGGAAGGTGTCGTGGACAGAGAAGATGGACATACTCTTTCCTACCCTGGGGCTTCCCCTCTCCCTGTTCTGGTTCCTCTACCTGTTGGACGCCAATCTGGTCCTGGGCATGATGTTCGGCGCTCGGCAGGACCTGACCCTGGAGGTGGGAGGCGCCGCCTTCACACTCCCCACCTGGGGACTCAACGAGGGGTTCTCCTCTCTGCATACCGCCGACTTCCTGGTGATCACCCTCCTCACGTTTTCGGCGCCGGTCCTGATCTTCCTTGCCGATCTCTGGCGTCAGCCGGGCGACCTGGCCCGATTCCTGAGCAAAAGCACGGTCCTATATGCCTCGCTGGGCCCCATCTCCTTCGTCGGCGTGGCCTCCTACCTCCTCAGTGGCCGGGCCACGTTTCTCGTCACCGGAGACCGAGGGACCCGTCCGGCATCCAGGTCGATTCTGGATGGTGTTCGCCGGTTCCTGACCAATCCCCACCCCGATCTGCACCTCCTCCAGTTTTTCGAGGTCGCCATAGGGTTGACCTTCGCGGTGGGGTCGGTGGTCTTCTTCCAGCCGAGCACGTTCGGCCTGGCGCTGGCGTTTCTCGCCATGCCGGTCCTGCACCACCTGAATTGGGATCATCCGGCGGCCCGCCGGCTCATCCACGTCCCGTTCACGTTGATCGTGGCGGGCATCCTCATGGGTGTCGTCGGGGCAATGGGGCTCCAGACGATCTTCTTCGGGTACGGCTTCCACTTCTAGCCCGCACCCCCCCGAAGCCCGGCCCGGGCCTCGGGGGGAGCGAACAGAGGCTAGGAGCCCCCTCCGGGAGGGGGAGAGGGATACCGGAAGGCGCGGTTCGGGAAGGGAGGGGGCTCCGGAACCGGCCGCGGATCTTCAGCGATGCGCTGGAGGAGGTACTCGATGGCGGTTTCGAGTTGGCGGTCCCTCCCGTTGAAGGTCTCGTGGGGGAGGTTGTCCACCTCGATGTCCGGGACCACTCCGACCTGTTCGATCAGCCATTCGCCCTCGGGTCCGAACACGCCCATCATGGGAGCCCGGGCGAGGCCGCCGTCCGAGAGTCGATTCTGGGATCCGAGCCAGATCTCCCCTCCCCAGGTGCGGGCCCCGATCACCGGACCCAATCCCAGTCGGCGGAATCCGTCGGCGAACGCCTCTCCGTCGGACGCGGTCTCCTGGTCCACCAGGACCACCATGTGCCCCCGGAAGGCGTATTGCATGTTCCAGGTGGTCTGGCCGGCCCGGGACTTCCAGTACATCCAGGCCTCCCGCATGAGCTTCTCCAGGATGAAGCTGTCGATGTTGCCTCCGCGGTTGCGACGCATGTCGACGATGAGGCCCTGGCGGTTGAAGACGGGGTAGTAGTTGCGATACCACTCGGTGAGATTGCCCCCGCCCATGGCCCGCATGTGGACGTAGCCGATGCTACCTCCGCTCGCTTCCTCCACCGCGAGTCGGCGAGTGTACTCCCACTCCGAGTACCTGAGGTTGGACTCGTTCGGAACGGGCGTCGCCATGACCTCGCGCTCTTCACCGTCCGCCCCACGGATCCGCAGCCGGACCGGCTCGCCGGCTTGACCCCTCAGTAGGACCCCGAGATGTGGGACGCTCAGGACGTCCGTGCCGTTGAGTGCCAGGATCACGTCACCGGGCCCGGCGTTCACCTCAGGGTGCGCCAGGGGTGACATCTCGTCGGGGAAGTCCGGGTCTGTCTGGTACACGTGCTCGATGCGGTCTCCGCCGGCCGCGGCGTCCCGGATGATCCGGGCGCCCAGGGAGCCCACTCGAATGTCGTCTTCCCCGTTGCGGAGGTCTCCACCGCGCACGCTGGTGTGGAGGGCGGACAGCTCACCCACGTAGCGGCCGATCAGGTCGGATAGCTCGTCCCTCGTCGTCACCCGGTCCACCAGGGGCATGAACCGATCGAGGATGGCGTCCCAGTCGTTCCCATGCATGCCCGGGTCGTAGAAATAGTCCCGCTCCATCCGCCATGCGTCGATGAACATCTGCCGGAAGTCCTCCACCACGTCGATGGAGAACCGCCAGTCCGAGAGATCCACCCTGTGGTCTCCCAGGTCGGTGGCGGGACGGGGGCGAGCGTCGATCACGAACACTCCGCTTCCTCGGGTCACCAGGAGCTTCTTTCGGTCGGCGGAGAGATCGAGGCCCTGTGCATTCTCCACGACCGTGACCACCGGGTCGCTGTCGGGTGGGGAAAGGGGGACGGCCTTCACGTGTCTGGATGCACCGGGACCCGAGTCCCGGTCCAGGAAATAGAGCGCGTCGAGCCCAACCTCGAGGGTGGAGTAGTTCCCGGCAGGGACCGGGACCCGCTGAAGCCGGCCACGGATCCCGTTCAGGTCGATCTCCACGGCCGGGTCTCCGCCTTGTCCGCCGTCGCCCGAATCCGAAGCCCCGTCTTCGGGTGCGTCGGACGCTTCGGTGAGCTCGTTCGCCGGTGAGAACGGCGACCGTAGACCGTCCTTCATGGCGAGGTGGAATACCTGCCACTGCCTGTCGAAGAAGGGCTCGGGCTGCCGAGATCCCCAGGGTGAGCCCACGAGGGACACCAGATTGCGATCCGAGAGGAAGTAGAGGAAGTCGCCGTCGGCGTCCCAGCCGGGGCTCACCGAGTTCATGCGGGTCGAGGTGATGGGGGTCACATCGCCCGACCGGGTGTCGTAGAGCTTGAGGACCCGGAAGGTGTTCAGGCCCGACTCGGAGAACGCCAGCCACCGGCCATCGGGCGACCAGGACGCGCCCCCCGATCCCTCCCGGGTCTGAGAGATCCGGGTCTGGCCCCCGGAGGAGATGTCCAGGACCCACATGTCGTTGTTGTTGTCGGTGTACGCGAGTCGGGTACCGTCGGGGGAGGGCACTCCGTTGAAGCGCAGGATGGTCCCGTCGTCGGTGAGGGCCTGGGGCTCCCCGACTCCGTCAGCCGGCAGGGTGACCCATTCGAACTCCCCGCTGGCGTCCGACAACACCGCGATCCGGTCTCCGTCGGGCATGAAGACCGCGTCCCTGTATCGGACGCCCTGGGCCCGGGAGGCCTGGACCAGTCTCCCGGACCGGTCCACGGGGACGACGAAGACCCGCCCCCGGGCGGTGAGCACCAGGCTCTTGCCTTCGGGATGGAGTTGGGCCGACGTGATGTAGTCCTCCGGATTCTCGACCCATTTTTCCCGAAGTTGGTCGAAGTCGGAAGCGAGGGTGATGGGAATCATCGCTGAAGTGTCGGCCTCGATGTCGTAGACCCAGAGGTCGGCCCCGACCTGATAGACGATCCGCCCACCCTGGAGGTCCGGGTTCTTCACGTCCCAGGCGCTGTGACGGGTGTGCTGGCGAAGGTCGGTTCCCGTCGGATCCATGGACCACACATTCATGGTTCCGTCCCGGTCGGTGACGAAATACACCCGGTCCTGCCACAGCATTGGGGAGTGGCTCTCTCCCTCGTAGTCGCCGGTGAGCTCGACGGCCTCAGGTGAACCAGCATCGAAGCGCCAGATGTCCCGGGCCGTTCCTCCGGTGTAGCGCCGCGTGACGTTGTTGTGATAGGCCGGGCGGGAGAAGAAGACGGGGCCGCCCTCCCCTGACCATTCGGTCTCGGTGGCGGTGTACAGGGGGACCCGCTCAGTGGCGTTGGTGGCGGGGTCCAACTTCACGGCCTGGGGGGACGGAAGGGTGGAATAGGCCGTCGTGGTGAAGACCAGTTCTCCGTCGGGGGTCCAGCTGTCCACGAGGGCAGGGTCCGTAGTCCAGGTCCGCCGCACGGGGGCGCCCCCTGCGAGGGGCATTGTATACACGGCCGTAGGGCCTTCGTACTGGGCCGTGAACGCGAGCATGGACCCGTCGGGCGAGATCTGGGGCGAGCGCTCTTCACCGTGGTGGGTGGTGAGACGTTGGGCCAGGCCTCCCGAGACGGGAACCCTCCAGAGGTCCCCTTCCGCCGCGAAGACCACCAGGTTCTCGTGAAGCGTCGGGAAGCGATAGAAGCCCATCCGACCCCCTGGCGCCTCCTGGGCTGCCGCGGATGGGGTGAGAATCAGGACCGCCGCGAGGGCGGTTCGAACGAGGCCGGGCCGCAGGGCGGCCGATCGGCCAGACTTCCCGGGTCGGGACGACATGGGTCCTCCTGGAATGACGATTCGGTCAGGTGCAGCAACCCGTCAATTGGAGGTCCCGGTGTCGGTTTCGCCAGTCAGGTCCCCAGGGTGCGGCCTCCGTCCACCCGGATGACCTCACCGGTGACGAAGCCGGCACCGGCCAGGTAGAGCACCGCATCGGCCACGTCCTCGGGAGATCCGAGCCGCCGGAGCGCCGCCTTCTGGATGAGCCTTTCGCGCTCGTCCGCGGTGGTTCCCTCCGGCAGCAGGACCGCACCGGGTGCGATGGCGTTGGCTCTCACCTCCGGCGCCAGGGCCCTCGCCTGCACTCGGGTCAGTTGGAGCAGCCCTGCCTTGGAGACGCTGTGGTGGGGGTGGCCGAGCCACGGCTGCCAGGCCGACAGATCAACGATATTCACCACCGACCCACGGGCGTTCCGCAGGAACCCGGCCATGGCGTTCACCGTGAGGAATGGGCCCTTGAGGTTCACCCCCATGGCCTGGTCCCAGTCGGTCTCGGTCAACTCGAGGAGGGACCCGGAGGCGAAGATCGAGGCGTTGTTCACCAGGAGATCGAGGCGCCCACCGAGCTCCGCCACCCGCTCGGCCAGTCGTGCCACGTCGTCGGACCTGGACACATCCCCCCGCACCAGGTGCGCGCTCGCTCCGAGGCGGCCCAGTTCTTCCACCAGCGTCTCGGCCTGGCGGGAAGAGCTGTGGAAGTTGACGATGACGTCGTATCCCGACTCCGCCAGCCGGAGGGTGATGGCCCGACCCACCCTCACTGCTCCCCCGGTGACCAGGGCGAGCTTTCGGTCGCCCTCTGCGGGCAAAGATCCTCCTGCCATAGATCCTTCTGCGAAGTCGAGGGTAGCAGGGCAAGGCCCGACATTCGGGCGTCGAATCCTGGACCCTCTATGGAGGTGAATGCGCGGATGCTGGATCTGACTGGTAAAGTGGCAGTCGTCACGGGAGGAACCAAGGGCATCGGCCTGGCCATCGCGGAAGACCTGCTCCGGGCCGGAGCCTCCGTCACCCTTTCTGCCAGGACACCCCGAGACGTCGAAAGGGTGGCCGGCGAACTGGAGAGTCTGGGCCCGGGAAGGGTCCTGGGTGTGGCCGGGGACGTCTCCAGTCCCGAGGGGTGTCAGGCCCTGGTGGATGAGACCGTCGCTCGGTTCGGTGGCCTGGACATCCTGGTGAACAACGCGGGCCTGGGGATCTTCAAGCCCATCCAGGAGATGTCCGTGGAAGAGTGGCGACTCCAGGTGGACGTGAACCTCGGCGGCGTGTTCTACTGCACCAAGGCGGCCCTGCCCTACCTTCAAGCCGCCGACGATGCCTGGATCATCAACGTGGGATCCCTTGCGAGCCGGAACAGCTTCTCGGGCGGCGCGGGGTACAACGCCTCCAAGTTCGGCCTGCTGGGAATGTCCGAAGCCATGATGCTGGACGTCCGCTACGACGGGATCCGAACGAGCATCATCATGCCCGGGAGCGTGGACACCTATTTCGGGGGCCGGAGTCCGTCCCCCGAGGGAGCCTGGAAGATCCAGCCCGCGGACGTGGCGCGGGCGGTGATGGACCTCCTGGCCTATCCCGGGAACAGCCTGCCGAGCCGCATCGAGCTTCGCCCCACACAGCCACCGCGGAAGGGCTGAGGGCGCCCTTCGAGGCGCCGATTCCCATTGGCTGCCCCGGGACGGCAAGTATATTTCGCTCTACACCTCGAACCGACTGCAATGACCGAGTCCTCCAGATTCCTGAGCGCGATGGCGCTCCTGTTCCTCACCACGTCCTTCCCCCTTGCCCTGCATGGGCAGGAGACCGGGACCGTGGAAGGTCTGGTCGTCCTGGCCGAGACCGGAGCGCCGGCCGGCGGAGCACGGGTCCTCGTGCCCCGCCTGGGGCTGTTCACCATGGCCGACGAGACCGGGCGGTTCGTCCTGGAGCGGGTCCCGGCTGGAGAACACCAGATCCTCGCAGAGCGGGGCACCCTCCAATCGGGGCGGGTCCCGGTCCTCATCGTGGCCCACCAGGTCGTGTTCGTCGAACTGGCCGTCGCGGAGACCTTCGTGCTCGAGCAGCTCACGGTGACCGGGGTGCCTTCGGGGGTGGCCACCGACCGGGAGCTCTTCAACTCGGTCTCGATCCTCTCTCGGGACGCCCTGGCGGAGAACGCCGCTCCCACCATCGCCCAGGCGCTCAAGGGCCAACCGGGCGTGGCCATGCGGAGCTTCGGCCCCGGGGCCGCCCGTCCCATCGTCCGCGGCTTCGACGGAGATCGGGTGCTGATGACTCAGGACGGCATCAGGACGGGAGACCTGTCCAGCCAGAGTGGCGATCACGGGACCACTGTCGATCCCACCTCCCTCCGCCGACTTGAGGTCGTCAAGGGACCCGCTACGCTCCTGTACGGCTCCAACGCCATCGGCGGGGTCGTGAACGCCGTGACCAACCACGACTACTACCGGACTCCCCCGCCGTCCGGGACACGAGGAGGCGTGTTGTTGGACGGGGGCACCGCCAACCGCCAGATCGGGGGCAACGCCTGGGCCCAGACGGGGAGGAACGGTTGGCTCTTCTGGGGCAACGGGGGATATCGCCAGTCCGACGACTACCAGACGCCGGACGGTAGGGTCCCCAACTCGGCTACCGAGTTGGCCAACGGCGGGTTGGGTCTGGGCTATTTCGGACCCCGGGCCTTTTTCACCCTGGGGGGCACCGCCGAGAGCGGCCGCTACGGCGTGCCGTTCGCCGGAGAGTTCGAGGGTGGAGAAGAGGGTGGGGAAGAGGGCGGGGAAGAGATTGTGCTGGATGCCCGGCGCACCGCCGTTCGCGGCACCTTCGGACTCCTGAACCTGGGCTCCTGGCTGGAATCGGTCAGGGTGGCCCTGAACTACACCGACTGGCACCATGAGGAGCTCCACGGGGGGGAGGCCGAGACCACCTTCGACAACCAGACCCTCGTGTATCGCATGGATCTCGAGCAGGCCCGGGATCGATGGTGGGGTGGGAGTTTCGGGCTCTCCGGACTCTATCGGGACTACGTGACCCAGGGGGCGGAGTCCCTGTCCCCGCCGGTGGTCCAGAGTTCCTTCGCGGCATTCTTGGTCGAGGAATTCGACCTGACCGAGGCCCGGGTCCAGATCGGGGGGCGCTTCGAGTCCAACCGGTACGACGTGGAATCGTCAGACCTTCCGGACCGGACCTTCTTCGGGGTGTCCGCCTCCCTGGGCGTGAACGTGCCGGTGGGAGAAGCGACGAACATCTATACGAACTTGACCCAGTCGTACCGAGCGCCGGCCCTGGAGGAGCTCTACAACTTCGGGCCCCACGTGGGCACCCTCACCTTCGAGGTGGGCGATCCGAATCTGGACCGTGAACTGGCGCTGGGTATCGACGCTGGGCTCAAGCATGACTCGGACCGGGTTCGGACCGAGGTGAGTGGCTACTACTACGACATCACCGACTATGTCTTCGCCCGATTGACCGGAGAGGTTGAGGACGGTCTCCAGGTCGGGGAGTTCACCCAGGCGGACGCCCGGTATACCGGATTCGAGGTGCTGGCGGACTTCATGCTCACCCCGGACCTCTGGCTGAATCTCGGGTCGGACTACGTGCGGGCCAGCCTGAAGGACGGCGAACAGGGGCTCCCGAGGATCCCACCTCTTCGGGGCCGAGGAGCCCTGGATTGGCATTGGGGCGCGTTGCGTGTGCAGCCTGAATTCGTGATCGCGGCCTCCCAGGACCGGACCTTCACGAATGAAACCTCCACCGACGGTTACACGGTGGTGAATCTGCTGGCCAGCTACACGTTCCAGCGCGCCGGTCAGCAGCACCGAGTCACCCTCAGGTTCGACAACCTCACCGACGAGCTGTACCGGAATCACTCTTCGTTCATCAAGGATCTGGCGCCGGAGATGGGGCGCTCGGTCCGCCTCAGCTACTCGGCCGAGATCTTCTGACGAGGGAACCCGCTGTGCGGGTCCTCTTCTTGCAACGAACCCGGCCGGCTCGCGGCGCCCGGCGACGGTTCCGACCCCGGTCGTCCTCAATGCCCAGCATCCCTGGAACGGAGGCACAATGTCGGACGCGTTCAGGATCGAAAAGGACTCCCTGGGTGAGATGCAGGTCCCAGCGGACGCCATGTACGGCGCACAGACCCAGCGTGCGGTGGACAACTTCCCGATCAGCGGCCAGAGGTTCGGGCGGAGGTTCATCGAGGCCTTGGGGGTCATCAAGCGGTCGGCGGCCCTGGCCAATCTGAATCTGGGTCTCCTGGACGAGGTCCGTGCGGACGCCATAGCCAGGGCGGCCGCGGAGGTGGCAGAGGGGCAATGGGACGACCAGTTCGTGCTGGACATCTACCAGACCGGGTCTGGCACCTCCACCAACATGAACGCCAACGAGGTGATCGCCCATCGGGCTACGGAATTGCTCGAAGACGACGAGGTGACGGTCCATCCCAACGACCACGTGAACATGGCCCAGTCGTCCAATGACGTGATCCCCACGGCCATGCACGTCTCAGCCCGGATCGGGCTCGAGCGGGAGGTGATCCCCGCCCTGACGGCTCTCGCCGACGCTCTGGCCGAAAAGGGTGAGGAGTTCGACGGGATCATCAAGTCGGGCCGGACCCACCTCATGGACGCCACCCCCGTCCGACTGGGTCAGGAATTCCAGGGCTATGCCCACCAGGTTCGACGGGGGATCGCCCGGGTCCAGGCCGTGTCCGAGGAGCTCTCGGAATTGGCTCTGGGGGGCACGGCCACCGGCACCGGCATCAACACCCATCCCAAGTTCGCCCGCAAGACCATCGAGAGGATCTCGGACTCCGAGGGGCTGGAATTCGTGGAGGCCGAGAACCACTTCGAGGCCCAGGGAGCCAAGGACGCCTTCGTGAATGCCCACGGGGCCTTGAACACGGTGGCGGTCTCGCTCATGAAGATCGCCGACGACATCCGGTGGCTGGGGAGCGGGCCCACTTCGGGAATCCATGAGATCTCCCTCCCCGCGGTCCAGCCGGGCAGCTCCATCATGCCGGGCAAGGTGAATCCGGTCATGTCCGAGGCCCTCATGATGGCGGCGGCCCGGGTCATGGGGAACCACACCACGATCACGATCGGAGGTAGCAGGGGAAACTTCGAACTGAACGTCATGATGCCCGTGATGGCCCATGCGTTCTTGGAGTCCGTCACCCTGATCTCCAACGCGGCCAGCGCCTTCCGGGATCGCTGCGTCGTCGGGATTCAGGTCAACGAGAACCGGGCCCGGGAACTCCTGGAACGCAATCCGTCCATCGCCACGGCCCTCAACCCGTTCATCGGCTACGACAAGGCCTCCGAGGTGGCCAAGAGGGCCGCGAAAGAGGGGCGTTCGGTCCGGGAAGTCATGGAAGAGATGGGTACCCTCTCCGCGGAGCAATTGGACGAGGCCCTGGACGTTCGCTCCATGACCGAGCCGGGGCTCCCGGAGAAGGCCTGAAGGGCCGTCGGCGGTCCACCGACCTTGGAGCCCAGGGGGTGGATCGGACGTGCCTGAAAGAAGGGAGGCGGCTCTCCAGCCTTCGGAGAGCCGCCCGGGGGACCGCAGCGGGAGGTTCCGGATCGCCTGTGGGTGGCTCTCCGGTTTGGAGGGTTCAGCTGATCGCTGCGGTGTCCATCTGAAGAACCTCAACGCCTTCCGGGTGCTGGATTCGCCATGAGGCTTCACCACCGGGGGGAATGGCCTGCGTGGTGTCACCGGACAGGTAGATCTGGAATTCCCAGTTCGTTCCCACCCGAAGAATCTGGATCAGGTGGTGCTCGGGAGCGTTCACCGGGGCCATGACCGGCTCCGTGATGTCACGCCATACCCTGTCCACCATGCCCATCCGCTCGTTGACGGAATCGGACCAGAGGGCGAGCCGGAGGCGCACGAGGTGGGCGTCCGATAGCGGTCTCACCACTTTGCGGTGGCTAGGGAAGGTGTGAGAAAGCAGGAATTCGAGCGCCTGCCGACCCGGCATGGGCTCGACGTTGATCTGGTGATCGCCGGGCATGCGCACTCGGCGCTGGTCCCTCAGATCCATGAAACCGTCTGTGCAGATCCTCATTGTTCCTTCCCCCCTCGGTTTATCGAGCCCGGATCGTTCGTCCGATCCGCTGCGGCGGACGACTCTGAAGGACAAGTCCCGTGCCCCGGGGTAGGTTCGGAGGAGTGGATACAGTAGGATGAATAGCGACAGGTACTTGCGGCGTTTTCCACACACCCGCATTGGGCGGTTCATGCGTCACGAATTCGGTACTGCATGCCGCTGAAGGGAAAAAAGTGTTTGCAGCCGAACAGGAGGCGAATCGTATGGAAGGTCAGGGAGAGATACCCGTGGAGCGAGACGAACTGGGTGCCCATGTGTCGGTGGCGGGAGGGGTTCAGACCGCTCCGGAGCGGGCCGCGGACATCGGCACCGTATGTCTCCAACTCTTCACGAAGCAGGCGAACCGGTGGGCCGAGCCCGATCTGGAGGCGCCCCGGACTCGGGAGCGTTTCGAGGCCTATCTCCGCGAGGCCCATGCACATGACATCCGG
This sequence comes from Gemmatimonadota bacterium, assembly GCA_039591855.1. Classification (GTDB taxonomy): domain Bacteria; phylum Gemmatimonadota; class Gemmatimonadetes; order Longimicrobiales; family Gaopeijiaceae; genus JBDHCV01. The sequence goes on from JBDHCV010000005.1 coordinate 160,223, forward strand.
TTCCACGGATCCCACGACTCGTACCTGATCAACCTGTCCTCCCCGGACGAGGCGCTCTGGGCTCGTTCGGCCCGGTGCTTCGAGGGGGAGTTGCGGCGGTCGGCCCTCCTCGGCCTGGACTTCGTCGTGACCCATCCTGGCAACGCGACGGACGGAGATCTGGACGCGGGATTGGACCGGAACGCCCGGGGAGTCGCCCAGGCACTCGCGTCCGTGCCCGGAGAGACCCGCGTGCTTCTGGAGATCACGGCCGGGAGCGGCACGACCGTGGGCTCCACCTTCGAGAGGTTGAGGGGAATCATCGACAGGATCCCGGAGCCCTCGCGAGGGAGGGTGGGCATATGCTTCGACACCTGTCACGCCTATTCCGCGGGGTACGACCTCGTCCAGGACTTCGATGGGGTGTGGGCCCATTTCGACGACGTCATCGGGCTGGATCGGCTGGGCCTGTTCCACCTGAACGACTCCAAGCACCCCATGGGGAGCCGAAAGGACCGCCACGAGGAGATCGGGCTGGGGACTCTGGGAGAGGAGCCGTTCCTCCGGATCATGACGGACCCTCGGTTCCCGGCGGTGCCCAAGATCCTGGAAACGCCGAAGGGCGAGGATCTGGTTTCCAAGGACCGGAGGGCGATCTCCTTGCTCAGGAGGCTCCGAGCTCAGGGATGAGCCAGGTGCGATCTGGAATTGCTAGACTTGCCCCTGGGCGCCCGGTATATTGAAATCAGGCGCATCGAAGGCACCTATTATTGAGCCAACATAAGTGAAGCCGGGACTGGCTCCCGCTGCGGACGACCCGCCCTACGGGGACTTCGGAAGCGCCGGGGAAGTCACCGATGGTTCGGCCCGGGCTTCAATAACGACCTTCGGTGCGTTCTTGGAGGCCGGCTCCCACGGGGGGCCGGCCTTCGCTTTTTCTACCCCGGCCGGGGCCCGGGCGGCGGTGGGGCCGCCAGGTTCGGATCTACCCACGGCAGACGGGGTAGGCACTGGCCGGGAGTTCTCAGCTGATCCCATGGAGGGACGCGATGGCGCGGGTCAGGGTCACCAGACGCGTACACTGGAATTCGGCTCATCGCTTGTACCGGCCTGACTGGTCGGACGAGCGCAATGCAGCGGTCTTCGGCGAATGTGCCAATCCCCATTGGCACGGCCACAACTACGAGATGGACGTGACCGTCGAGGGGCCCATCGATCCTCAGACCGGCTACGTTCTGGATCTGAAGCGACTCCGGGAGCGGGTGGAGGAGCTCGTGGTGGGGGACCTGGATCATCGCAATCTGAATATCCAGGTGGACTGGCTGAAGGGCTTGAACCCCACGACTGAGAACCTGGTCGTAGCGATCTGGAAGCGACTGGCGCCGGAGATGCCTGAAGGGGTTGATCTGGTACGCTTGGTGCTGTGGGAGACCCCACGGAACTACGTGGAGTACACCGGAGGCTGACGGCTTCCGGAACAGGGTTGGCACGGACGGGAAATGACGGAGGAGAACCGCTTGGACATGGAGGCCGGCATGGACCTATCCCACGTGGCCTATACCGACCTGGTGGCGGAGATGCTCCGTCGGCTGGGCGAGGATCCGACCCGGGAGGGACTCGAAAAGACCCCCGAACGGGTCGAGAAGGCCATGAAGTTCCTCACCAGAGGGTATGGAATGACGGCCGAGGAAGTGGTGGGCGACGCCCTGTTCGAGGAGCGTCACCACAACATGGTCCTGGTGAAGGACATCGAGATGTACTCCATGTGCGAGCACCACATGCTCCCGTTCATCGGGCGGGTGCACGTCGCCTACATTCCGGACGGCCGCATCATGGGGTTGAGCAAGGCAGCCCGTCTGGTTGAGGTCTTCTCACGACGGCTCCAGGTGCAGGAGCGACTGACCGAGGAGATCGCCCAGGCGCTCTGGGAGGTGGTTCAACCCATGGGCGTGGGGGTGATCATCGAGGCCTACCATCTCTGCATGATGATGCGCGGCGTCCAGAAGCAGAACTCCAAGACCCTGACCTCGGCCATGCGCGGGGCTTTCCTCGAGAGCCAGGCCACCAGGGACGAGTTCCTTCGTCTCGCCCTCACCTCCCACAACCCTCTCTCCTGAAGCGATCGAAATGACCGACTCCTCCTTGGCCGGTCGGCACGCCCTGGTCACCGGGGCGAGTCGCGGGATCGGCAGGGCGGTCGCCGTGGCCCTGGCAGCCGCCGGTGCCCGGGTCACCGCCCTGGCTCGGAGCCAGGACCAACTCGCCGCCCTCGCTCGGGAAAGTGGAGCAAATCCCCTCGTTTGCGACGTGACCGAGGAGAGATCGGTGATCCAGGGTCTGGCGCCCCTGCTCGAGTCCGGCGGGTCCGTTCCCGACATCGTTGTGAATGCAGCAGGTGTTTTCGATCTGGGCCTTCTTGCCGAAACCCCCGTGGAAGCCCTGGATCGGAACCTGGCGGTGAACGTCCGAGGCTCATTTCTGGTGATCCGGTCGGTCTTGCCGCCCATGCTGGACCGGGGCTCGGGGCTGATCGTGAATGTGGGGAGCATCGCCGGTCGGAAGGCCTTCCCCGGTAACAGCGTCTACTCCGCTTCCAAGTACGGAGTGCGCGGCCTGCACGAGGTGTTGCAGGAGGAGATCCGGGGCTCGGGGGTGCGGGCCACCCTCCTGGAGCCGGCGGCTTGCGACACGCCGATCTGGGACGCCATCGACCCCGACGGCCGGGCCGATCTACCCGACCGGAGCCAGATGCTCACGGCGCAGGACGTTGCCGAGGCCGTCCTGTTCGTCACCACCCGTCCGGCCCAGGTGCAGATCCCCCTCCTCCTCATCGAGCGGAGCTGAGCAAGCCCGATGTACACCATATCCGTCCAGGCCCACTACGACTCCGCCCACTTCCTGCGCAACTACCACGGAAAGTGTGAGCGGTTGCACGGCCATCGTTACATCGTGGAGGCGTCCCTGGAGACCGAGGAACTGAACGAGGGCGGGATGGCCTTCGACTTCGCGGACCTCAAGCGGGAGCTCCGGGTCCTGGCCGACGCCCTGGACCATCAGAATCTGAACGACCTTCCCGCCTTCGAGGATCTCGAGACCAGTGCCGAGAACCAGGCTCGCTACTTCTTCGAGGAACTGAAGAAGCGATTGCCGGAGGGTGTGGCGGGTGGCCTCCTGTACGCACGGGTCTGGGAAACGCCCAGCCAGTGGGCCATGTACTCGGAGCGGTCCATGGCCGGCCACGCCCATCGGGCTCCGACCATCTATTGAGTCAGGCGCGGCTGGGATCCATCGTGGCCCCGTACCAGGCTGAACCCGCATGCACCTCCTTCTGACCGATCGGCTGAGCTGTCCGCGCTGCGGCCCGGAGTTCGGACTGATCCTACTGGCCGACCAGATGGTCGAGCGAAGGGTGATCGCCGGATCCCTGGGGTGCCCCAACTGCCGAGACCGCTATCCCGTGTCCTCGGGGTTCGCGGATCTCCGCCCCCCCCCACGGCCCCCTCTATCCGAGGAGAAGTCCCTGGGTGGCGGAGCTCATCTGGAGGCAGACCCCCTGACGGTGGCTGCCCTGCTGGGTATCCCTGGGGGGCCGGGAAACGTCCTCCTCGGCCCGGGTGTGGCCCATCTGGCGACCGGGCTGTCCGAGCTGGTCGAGGGGATCGAGTGGATCGTCGTGTCCGGGTCCCCGGTTCCGCTCCCCCCTGTGGGGTCCATGAGCCCGATCAGCGTGAGGGGACGGCTCCCCTTGTATTCCCGGTCGATCCGGGGGGCCGTGACCGTGGGAGGCGCGGGCACTGTACCCCTTGGGGAATATGCCAGAGTCGTGGCGCCCATGGGTCGCCTGGTGATCCTGGCTCCCCCCGACGATGCCGCCGCCGCGGTGGCCGAGGCAGGGTTGGAACTGGTGTTGGACACCGCGGAAGCAGTGGTGGGAGGCCGCAAGTCCTGACCCGGCATTTCGTTGCGCCGGTTTTTCCCGAGCGGTAGTTTCCCCGCTCGGACGCAGTCCCAAACTCCAGGCCCTGGGTAACACATGTCGTGGTGGCGGAAAATCGTGGGAGGGTCCGAGGATGGACAGGAGGTCGACTATTACCGGGAGGGTGCAGCCCTCCAGGCCGAGGGTAAGTTCCACGAGGCCCTCACCTCCTTCCGCCTGGCCCTCAGGGAGAGCCCCGGTGACGCGGTGATCCTGCAGCAGATTGCCATCTGCTATACCCGGATCGGCATGACCGATGAGGCCGCCAAGACCTACCGTCACGTTCTCCAGAAGGATCCTTCCGCCACCGGCGCTCACTACGGGTTGGCCTTCCTGCTCCTCAGGGCGGGCCAGGACCGGGATGCCCTCCCCCACTTGAAGGCCTTTCTGGCTCAACCCCCTGGGGAGTCCGAGGCCCAGCAGCATGTGGAGCATGCCCGGGCGACGCTGGAACGGCTCGTGAGCGAGCTCCCGGCCGGCGGAGGGGGAGCATGAGGGTGGACAAGCGGGTGGAGCTCCGCTGGACAGGCGAGGGCCAAGCCTTCACCGGGGCGGGGGCCTCCGGTGGTCCCATCACCATCGACGGGGATTCGGAGGCGGGCCCGGGTCCCATGGATACGCTCCTGCTCGGACTCGCCGCCTGCATGGGGATCGACGTCGTCATGATCCTCGAGAAGTCCCGGGTCCCGGTCGAAGATCTTTCGGTGACCGTAGAGGGAGAGCGCGCCGAAGAGCACCCGAGACGATACACGGCGATAAGGATCCTCTATTCCATCGTGGGCCCCGGTGAAGAGCATGAGGCCCGGCTCCAGCGAGCGGTGGACCTGTCCAGGGACCGTTACTGCAGTGTGCTTCATTCCTTGCGCACCGACATCGACATCACGGTGGCCATCGACCGGGGCTGAGCGTTCGCCGCCCAGCTGCCACTCCGGTTCTCGTTTTTGCCGGCCGGCCTGACACCATCAGGAGTCGCCCCGTTGGGAACCCTCGACTACTACGTCAACCCGCGCCGAATCCCCGAAGGAACGCTGGTGGAGGTGTTCCTCGAGGCATTCGACCAGCACCAGGGCGAGGCCTTTCGGTTCCACGACGGGGAGCGGTGGAACCAGATCACTTGGGCCGAGGGGTTCCAGCGGATCAAGGTCGTGGCGGGGGCGTTGCGTGCGTTGGGTCTCTCCCGGGGAGCAACAGCCGCGATCCTGAGCGAGAACCGTCCGGAATGGGCTCTTTCGGACTACGGCTGTCTTTTCTCAGGCATTGTGGATGTCCCCATCTACGCCACCCTGACGGCAGAGCAGATCGCCTACGTTCTCAGGGACTCCGGGTCCTGTCTGGTCTTTCTCTCGTCACAGGAGCAGTTGGACAAGATCATCGAGATCAGAGACGACTGCCCCGACCTGGAATGGGCGGTCGTGTTCGACCCGCTGGAGGCGGAGCTCCCCCCCTGGGCCATCACGTGGGGTGACTTCCTGGAGCGAGGCAGGGAGTCCGTGTCGAGTCTCTCCGACGAGGGATTCAGACAAGAGGCGTCCAGGGCCGCTCCGGGCGACGTAGCCACCCTCCTCTATACCTCGGGCACCACCGGCCAGCCCAAGGGGGTCATGCTGACCCACAACAACCTGGCGTCCAACGTCCGGGCGAGCCTCCTGGCCATTCCGGTATCACCCTCGGACGTCACCCTCTCGTTTCTTCCTCTATCCCACGTCCTTCAGCGTATGGTCGACTACCTTCTCCTCCACCGGGGGTGCACCATCGCCTACGCGAGGTCACTCCAGACGGTGCCCGAGGACCTCAAGGCGGTTCGGCCCACCATCGTGGTGTCGGTCCCGAGGCTGTACGAGAAGATCTACAACCGGGTCATGGAGGCCCGGGGGATCAGGGGAGCGCTCGTCCAGTGGGCCAGGGAGGTCGGTCAGGCGAAGGTCCGGGAGGAGGAGGCCGGCAGGACGTTGGGACTGCTGAGCCGTATCGCCTATTCCGTCGCCGACAGGCTGGTGTTCCGGAAGCTGAGGGAGACCTTGGGTGGGCGGCTTCGGTTCTTCGTGAGCGGTGGCGCCCCCCTCTCTCCCGACATCAACCGGTTCTTCTATTCGGCGGGGGTCACGATTCTCGAGGGGTACGGCCTCACCGAGACGAGCCCGGTGACCAACGTGAACACGCCCTACTGGTTCAGGATCGGTACCGTGGGTAAGCCCGTGGCGAACACCGAGATCCAGATCGCTGAGGACGGTGAGATCTTGGTGCGCGGTCCCCAGGTCATGAAGGGGTATCACAACATGCCGGAGGCCACGGCCGAGGCCATCACCCCTGAGGGCTGGTTCAAGACCGGGGACGTAGGTGAGATCGACGAGGACGGGTTTCTGCGGATCACCGATCGAAAGAAGGACCTCCTGGTCACCGCCGGTGGGAAGAATATCGCTCCCCAGCCCATCGAGAATCGCCTCAAGGCCATGCGTATCGTGGATCAGGCCGTCATGATCGGGGATCGTCGCAGGTTCCCCATTGTCCTCATCGTTCCAGCCTTTGAAGTGCTCCGGCCCTGGGCCATCGCGGCGAAGATCCCCTTCGGCGACGACGTGGAGTTGCTCGAGGCCCCCCGGGTCCAGGACTATATCCGTTCTCAGATCGTGCCACTCATGGACGACCATCTGGCTTCCTTCGAACGCCCCAAGAAGATCGGTTTGATCCCCATGCCGTTCTCCATCGAGAGCGGAGATCTCACCCCGACGCAGAAGGTCCGGCGTAGGGTGGTCACGAGGCGGTATCGTTCCTTCATAGAATCCCTCTACGCCCCCGAGGCCATCGACATGGACATCTTCGTCGCACGGGATGGACCGGAGGAGACCGAGCCCGAGGGTCCCGCATCGGTAGTCGGCCCGTGAAAGAGGCTCCGGAGTCACGCGTCATCCTGTCCACTGCTCCGGCGGAGAGGGCGGGGGGCATCGCTCGGTCCCTGGTCCAGGAGCGGCTGGCGGCCTGTGTGAACGTGATCCCCGCGGTCCTATCGGTGTATCGGTGGGAGGGGCGGGTCCAGACCGACGAAGAGGTACTGCTGGTCATGAAGAGTGTCGCCAGGCGCGTCGATGATCTGGTGTCCCGCTTGTTGGAGCTACATCCCTACGACGTTCCCGAGGTCCTGGTGCTTCCGGTGGACGGCGGTTCGGCCCGATACTTGGAGTGGGTCTCGGACGCATGCGCACCTGATGGGTCGAGTTGATATGAGCAAGCGAAAGAAGCCGCCGGAGGATCGGGGACGGCCTGGTGACGTGGACTCGGGGGACGAGGAGCTCGCTCTCGAGGGCCTGGAGGAGGAAGGACCCGAAATGGAGCCGCTGACGTCGGCCGGCGACGAACGGCGGCCGGACGGTCCCTCCGGGGACCCCGATTCGGTAGGCGGCTCCGGGCGGTCCCCGGCCCCCCCCGTGCCTCGCCAGTCCGATCTTCTCCAAGGCTCGGAGGGAGCGGGTGAGCCGCTTCCGGAATTCCGTCTGGTGCCGCACACGTTCGAATGGGCCGATCCCGACGGGTGGGACGAAGCCGCGGAGGTAGAGGCGCCGGACGAATCGATCCTGGAGTTCCAGGGGTTGGAGGACGAGGACTCCGTCACTCCGGAGCCGCTTGTAGTGGAGCCCGAGGAGACGGTCTCGGAGGAGCCGACGCCGGAGGAGCCCACGCCCGACGTCATCGGAGACGAGCCGCCCCACGTCACCGGAGACGAGTCGCCTATCCCTCCCCGATTCCCCCAGGTCGGGACCCAGGGTGACGTGTTCGGATCGCCCGACGACGAACCGTTTGGACCCGACAGGGACTCGCTGGCGGTGGGATCGGACCCTGCGCTGGCCAGACTCGCCATCGCCCGACACCTCTGGGCGGAGGGAGAGCATCAGGCCGCGTTGGACAACCTGGACGCGGCCGTGGCTGAAGCTCCGGAGCGACTCGAGGTTCTCGTCGAGCTCGGAGCCACCCTGGGTGCTCTCGGTCGCTACGATGACGCTGACGTCTACCTCCGACGGGCTCAGAGGCTCGCCCCCGGGGACGACTCCGTAGCCGCGCAACTGGGGATCATCCTGTTCCGGCGTGGTCTCTACGCCGCGGCGGAATTGGAGCTGCGGGGGGTGACGGAGCGGGATGGGACCCTGGCCGAGGCCCACTTCTATCGGGGCGAGGCCCTGAATCGCCTCGGGCGGTCCGACGAGGCCCTGGACGTCCTCCTCCGCGCGGTGGAGCTGGATCCGGACAACCCGCGGGCATACCAGGTGATGGGAATGCTCTACGACCGCAAGCGGATGCCGGAGCTGGCCACGGCCATGTATCGAAAGGCCCGGGAGCTGGGTCCCAGGTGATCGATCTCAGGGAGGGACGGCTGGCTGAGTCCTCCACCGAGGGGCTCCTCCGGCCCGTGGACGTATCCCTCGCCCCGGTGAGCCACGCCAGCCGTGAAGTGGAGCAGGAGGGAGGCGAGGAGCTGGCACGGAGGCTCGGGGAAACCGGGGAGATCCCGGTGGGGGGAGCCATCCTCACCCCCGCCGGTCCACTCTCCGCCGCGTTCCTGATCCACGTGGTCGTCCATGCTCCGGACGAGCCCGTATCCGAAGCCGGGATCAGACTCGCTCTCGTGAATGGACTTCGGCGGGCCGTGGAGTGGGAGCTGGAGACCCTGAGCCTGCCGCCCCTGGGTACGGGGGCGGGGAATCTGGAACCGGAGCGGTCCGCGCGGCTCATGGTCGAGGTTCTCCGAGAGCACATGGAGACCGAACGCCACCCCCGGACCGTGACGATCGTGGTGCCCGGATCCTACGAGTTCGAGACCTTCTCCAGGGAACTGGCGAGACCCCCCGAGGCCGACGGGCCCGACTCTTCGGGTGAGGCCTCGGCAGGGTGATGACGGGACGCGGACGAAACACCCTGGGGGTGGCCATTCTCGTCGCCTGGCTCGTGATGTTGGGCCTGAACGCTCGCCGTGCGTATTTCCAGTCCGAACTCACTCAGTTGGCTGAGGCCGCCCTGGCGCTGGACCCCGGGGTGAACTTCTACAGCCTCCGGATGGGAGACAGGGCGGTAGGACTGGCCACCTCCCGTCTGGACACCGTGCCCGGTGGGTTCGAGTTGGAGGACGTCATGTCCCTCGAGTTGCCCGCTCTCGGCCAGACCGGCACCGCCACGGCCCGGACCCGGGTCACCCTGTCGGAGTCCCTGGTCATGCGGGAATTCCACTTCTCGTTGGACTCGGAGGTGGGCGAGTTCGAAGCGGAAGGGAGGATGGAAGGGGACACCCTGCTCCTGGTCACTGTGAGCGCGGGTGGCGCGCCCGAGGTGTTGTCCTTCAGACTGCCCGAGCCTCCGATCTTCGCCGCGATCCTGCCTATCCGAGTCGCCATGGGCGGGGAGTTGACCGTCGGTCGCGAACTGCGATTGCCCGTTTTCGATCCCTCCACCCTCTCCACCCGGGTGGTGGAGGTACGCGTTCTGGAACAGGATACCCTGCTCGTGCCGGACAGCGCCGATTTCGACATGGGCTCGGGACGTTGGGAGCCGGCGACCTTCGACACGGTGCCCGCGTGGCGGATTGCGGAGGTGTACGGGGGCGTCCAGCTGGAGAGTTGGATCGACGGGGACGGCCGGATCGTGGAAGCCTCCAGCCCCCTGGGATTCTCCATGCGCCGGACCGAGTTCGAGTTGGCCCGCCAGGCCCGGGACGACGGCCGGGGTCTGGCGTCCTCCCCCGTGGATGACGACCTGATCCTCTCCACGGCGGTCCAGGCGGACGTACCCATCGCCGATCTGGAGGAGGCGGGGCGGCTCCGCTTCCGGCTGGGCGGAGTGGACCTGGCCGGTTTCGACCTGGACGGGGGCCGCCAGGAGCTCTGGGGAGACACGCTGGTGGTGACCCGGGAGAATTGGGGGACGCTCGACGCCGGATACGACCTGCCCTATCCCAGGATGGACCTCCGAGAAACCTTGCGTCCCGAGCCGCTCATCCAGAGCGACGATCCTCGGATCCGCGAGGTCGCCGAGATCGCCACCCGGTGGCGTCAGCGGTGGAATCACGATCCAAAAAGGGTGGCAGAGGATCTGAGCCATTGGGTGCACGGGTACCTGGAGAAGTCCATCACGTTCTCCGTGCCCAGCGCCTTGCAAGTGCTCGAGGGGCGGCAGGGAGACTGTAACGAGCACACGGTTCTCTTCGTGGCCATGGCCCGCTCCCTCGGGCTCCCGGCCCGGACCGCCGTGGGCCTCGTCTACCTCGACGGCGCCTTCTACTACCACGCCTGGCCCGAGGTCTGGATGGACGGGTGGGTAGCGGTGGATCCCACCTTCGGACAGGCTCCGGCCGACGCCGCGCACATCCGCTTCGTCGTCGGCGGGCTCGCCCAGCAGGTCGAGATCGTCCGGCTCATCGGACGGCTCGAGATCGAGGTGCTGCAATGAGCCAAACTTCCCCTTCGCCCGTCCTGGAACTTCGGGGGCTCCAGAAACGATACGGCTCCTTCGAGGCCGTGAAGGATTTGGACCTGACGGTGAACCGGGGAGAGATCTTCGGGTTCCTCGGGCCCAATGGAGCCGGAAAGACGACCACGATCCGCATGGTCGCGGGAGTCCTCCAGCCCAGTGGAGGGTCGGTTCTCATCGCCGGGGCCGACATGGTGATGGAGCCTGAGCGGGCCAAGGCCCACATCGGATACGTCCCCGACAGACCCTACCTCTATGAGAAGCTGACCGGTGCCGAGTTCATCCGGTTCGTGGCCAGTCTCTGGGAGAAGGACCCCGGAGACGCCATGGAGAGAGCTTCTCGGCTCCTGCGGCTCTTCGATCTCGAGGCGTGGCGGGACGAACTCGTGGAGAGCTACTCCCACGGGATGCGCCAGAAGCTCCTCATCACCTCGGCCCTTTGCCATCACCCCGACCTGATCGTGGTCGATGAGCCGATGGTGGGCCTGGACCCCCGCTCGGCCCGAATCCTCAAGGACCTTCTCCGGGCCTTCGTGGACGGCGGCGGAACGGTGTTCCTCTCCACCCACACCCTCGAAGTGGCGGAGGCCCTTTGTGACCGGCTCGCCATCATCCAGAGGGGTCGGGTGATCGAGTCGGGCACCATGGAGGAACTGCGGACCCGATCCGAGTCCGGGGCCGCGCACCTGGAGGAGATCTTCCTGGAAGTCACGGGCGGGGACGCCCTGGCCGACCTGGTGGCGTCTCTCCGGGGGGCGCTCGAGGTCTAGATGCCCGGTGTCTCCACCCTTCTCGTCCCCAAGGTCCAGGGCCGCCTGAACCGGGCTCGCACCGATGGGGGTCGCCTGTTCAAGGGACTGGTCCTGGGGGGTGTGGGCGCCTTCTTCTGGACCTTCGTGTTCGCGGTGATCTACCGGATGCTGCTCTACTTCCGGGGAACCCAGGGGATCGGCGACGTCCTGGCGGGCAAGCTTCTGGGGCTCGCGTTGGTCACCTTCTTGATGATCCTGCTCCTCTCCAACGTCATCACCGCCCTTTCCAGCTTCTTTCTGTCGGACGACCTGGAGCTGCTCATGGCCGCTCCGGTGGGCTCCGGCTCCCTTTACGGAGCCCGGTTGGTGGAGACCATCGTCCACTCTTCGTGGATGGTCGCGCTCCTGGCGGTCCCGCTCCTGATCGCCTACGGAGTGGCCTACGGCGCGGGACCCGCCTATTACGCCCTGGCGGTGGTCACCCTCGGGCCCTTCCTGGTGCTTCCCGCGGTGGTCGGGAGCGCGCTCACCCTCGTCCTCGTGAACGTGTTCCCCGCCCGGCGAACCCGGGACCTTCTGGCCCTGATCGGGATCGTGACGGCCGGGGGCGTGGTGGCGTTCTTTCGCTTTCTCCGCCCTGAGCGCCTCATGCGTCCCGAGGAGTTCCGGAGCCTGGTGGATTTCGTGGCGGTCCTCCGCACGCCCACCTCCCCATGGCTCCCGAGTGAGTGGGCCTCCGAGGCGCTCCTTTCGTTCCTCAACGGGTTCTTCGATCCCTTCCCGCTCCTTCTCCTATGGAGCACCGCCGGGGCGTTCGTCGTCCTGGGCACATGGCTCCACGGCAGGGCCCATTCCTCGGGCTTCACCAGGGCCCAGGAGGGAGCGGAGGCCAGGGGGGGGCGGACCGGGTCCCGGCTCACCGAGGCGCTCCTCTCCAGAACCAGCCCCCGGACCAGAGAGATCTACGCCAAGGAAATCCGGCTCTTCTTCAGGGACTCCACCCAGTGGTCCCAGTTGATCCTGTTGGGGGTCCTGGTGGTGGTCTACGTCTACAACATCCGGGTGCTGCCCCTGTATTCGGGGGAGGAGCTTTCCTTCTTCCTGATCAACCTCGTTTCGTTCCTCAACCTGGGATTGGCGGGGTTCGTCGTCGCGGCCATCGCCGCCCGCTTCGTATTCCCGGCCATGTCCCTGGAGGGGCGGATGATGTGGCTTCTCCGTTCCTCGCCCCTGGATGTGCGAACCCTCTTCTGGTCCAAGTACTGGGTGGGCACCCTGCCGCTCCTGGCCCTTGCCCTGCCCCTGATCGTGGCCACGAATTGGATCCTCAAGAGTTCTCCTCTGATCATGGTCCTCACCACGGTGACCATGGCTGGCGCGACCCTGGCCCTCACCGCCATGGCCCTGGGATTCGGCGCTCTCTTCCCCAACTACGAGACCGAGAACGTGGCGGAGATCCCCACGTCGTTCGGCGGGCTCCTGTTCATGATGGCGGCGGTCACGTACCTGGGGCTGGTTGTGGTGCTCGAGGCTTGGCCGATGTACCTATTTCTCTCGTCTCGGCTGTCCGGGGCCCAGGCAGGGCCGGCCGGCGCCGGTCCCCTCGTTGTCGGCATCGGAGGCGCCGCGCTGCTCACGGGGGTCTTGATCATCCTTCCCCTTCGGGCAGGCGTGAAGCGGGTGCGGGACTCGGATCTATGAACGGGCGTCGACCCAAAGGCGCCGGAGGGCACAGTGTGTTCGACTTGTTGAAGAAGCTGCTTGCGGGAGGTGCCGACGCTGAGATGGCGGTCTCCGACTCGGAACGGGGTCCGTCGCCGGAGGAGCTCCGCCTGGCGGCATGTGTGCTATTCCTGGAGCTGGCCTGGGCCGACGAGGAATTCTCCCAGGAAGAGCAGGTTCACCTCCATGGCGTGATCAAGCGGCACTTTGGGCTGGAAGACGAAGAGGCTGACGCACTCCTGACCACCGCCGAGGCGGAGCGATCCAAGGCCGTGGACCTGTGGCGGTTCACAACGCTCATTCGGGAGCACTATTCCATCGGTCAGAAGATGGTGCTGGCCGAGGCGATGTGGGGTTTGGTCTACTCCGATGGTGTGCTCTCCAGCCATGAAGGGTATTTGATTCGGAAGCTCTCCAACCTCCTCAACATCAAGATCGGCTACCTGTCCGAGGCGAAGCGGCGCTGGGAGGTGGAGAATCTCAACGGCGGCATCGACTGACCCCCCGGCGGGGTGTACGGCGTTGGACCGGTGGCCCATATTCAGGGCCGGACCCCGAACCGCATTCCTGAGAGGACCGATGGACTTTCTTCCCGGCGGCTACACCTTCACTCACCTCATCTTCTGGTCCGTGGTCGGCCTGGTCGCGATCGGTACCAACGCGGTTGCCATCATGCTGTCCATCGGTATGGGGCTCCTGGCCATGGAGTCCGTGAAGAAGGACGATTGAGGGAGTGGGTCCCGTGCTGTTCCTGAAGATCCTCGGTGGCCTTCTGGCCCTTGGTTTCGGGATCTACCTGGGACTGCCCGGGGAATTCCGACAGACACCGGAGGAGATCGAGGAGTCCCTCGGTGTGCGTCGCGCCAGCCGGAAGGTCAAGCGATACTTCACCCCCCTGGATTGGATCCGACCCAAGGAGCGCGGCTCGGATCGGCGCAGGGGGCAGGGACGGCAGCCCTTCAAGTTGGACTGAGGGGGGCGCGGAGACGGCGCGGGCGGATTCAGCCGAGAAGGGCGTTGATCCCCACCAGGCCCGCACCGATGATCCCACCCAGGATGTACCCCAGCCGCACGATCAGCTTCAACTCCCGATGGGTCACCTTCTTGACCAACTCCTCCATCCGGGCCGTTGGGAAGTCCCGCACTTTGTCTTCTACCCTTCGCGCCACGTCGATCCGCCGGACCACGTCCGGGACCTGGGTTTGGAGCCAGCCCCAGATGGGATCGGCCAGGGCCTCCTCGATTCGTTCGGGGGCGTCGGCGGGGAGCCAGTCCGAGGGACGGCCGAGGGGCTGATCCAACAGCGATTGCACGAGTCGTCGGGCCCCATCCCGGTAGAGGTCTCGAGCCGGCTCGCTGCGGGCGGCGGAAGCCAGTACCTTCGCGACCTTCTCCGTCGGTAGGCGCTCCAGGACCTCCCCCCACGTCTTCTCGGATGCCTTGTCGAGGGTCTTCTGCATCTTCTCCACCAGGAAGCCCCTGGTGGCGGGATCCCGGGCCAGGCCCAATGCCCATCCTGCAAGCGTGTCCCTGGCCTGGACCACCGACTCGTCTTCGGAGGAGCCGAAGACCGAGACGACGGGGCGGCGCAGAAAGTCCACGATCGCGTCGTTGACGCCCCGGGCCATGGCGGCCTGGACCGAGGCGTCGCGGAGCATTTCGGAGAGCCGCTCGGCGCCCTCGGCTTCGATGGTGTCCAGGACCTTGTCCACCGTCTCTTCGGTCATCACCAGGCGGGCCACGACCCGCTGGTGGAACCTCAGGTCGCGCAGGAAGCGCTGAAGGAGTTCGTGGAGGGTGGTCTCGAATCGCTTCCGGGCCTCCGGATCCTCCAGGAGACGGCCCAGCCGCTGGATGGCCAGGGGCAGGTAGCCCTGGATGGCCTTTTCTACGCTGCTTACGAGTCCGAGCGGCAGGACCTGTTCGAAGGTCCGGTCGGGGGCCAGGAGGTTCTCGCTGGCCCTCTCCAGGTAGTCGGACACCGCCCGGTGGAATCCCTCCCGCTCCACCGCGTTGGTGAGCCACCCCTCCAGTGCTTCGGCTACCGCCGACTCCCGCTCCGGGGTCAGGATCGCTCCCACGGGCTCGTCGGCTACCGCCTCCAGAAGTCCCCCAGCCTGTCGGCCGAGCCACTCCTCGAACTCCTGGGACTCCAGGTACCCGTCCAGATGGTCCAGCGCCCGGGCCGCAGTCTCCTCAAGCACCCTCTCGATCTCCGGGCGGACCGGGTCGGGCAACAGTTCTCTCAGGGACCCCCGCTCGGTGTGGAGGACCGCGTCCAGGAACCCCGCGAGGCGCTCATCGAACGCGGTGCGGAATTCGTGGTTCGAGAAGAGCTTGGTCAGGTCCTCCTCGGTGAGAAGGCGGCCGCCCACGGTCCGGCCGATGGCTGCGGCCAGACGCTCCTGGTTCTTGGGGACCGCGCCCTGGATCAGGTTCAGGCGCCGGCCCAGCAGGGTGGGGGGCTCATAGGGGTGGAAGAGCATCCAGATCGCCACGGAGTTCGTGATCCCTCCTGCGATCGCCCCGAACCCGATGGTGAGCAACGCCCGGAAGAGGGGCTCGTTCATCGCTAGCGGCCGGGGTTGCGCTGGGTGTGACGAACGACCCCGTACACCGGGAATTCACGGTCTTCGACGGTCACGGTACCCTCCACTTCGAACACGGCTTCCACGGGCAGGATCGGACCACTCCCCTCGACGGCCTCCATGTGGGAACTCCGGATGAGCAACTCCCCCGAAAAGGCGCTGTCCGGGCTGACCCACGTCCAGCCGTCGGGAACCGGCCTCCGGGCCGGCTCGAAGTCCCTGGAGCCGGTCCACCGCACGTCGACCTCCTCCCAACCACGGTCCACGAAATCCATACGGACCCAGGCGCGCCATGGTGTCGCGGCACCGTCCTCCGGTTGTCCATCGTCCCCGGCGAGCACCACCTGAAGGGCGTCTCCGGACACGACAAGAACCAGGTCGGCGGCCGGAACCGCGGGTTGCCGCCATGCCAAGGAGGCATCCAGCACGTATCCGTCGATGCGTCCCTCCCCGAGCAGCAGGGCGCCCTCCTGGAGTCGGTACGTTCCACCCCTGGGACCGGCGAAGTCCGAGAGGACCTCGCCCGGGATGAGCTCCAGACTCCTGGGCCCCTCCTCGTAGATCACGCGCTCGAAGATGTCCCCCTGGTCCACCACAAGGTGGATAGGGCCCCGAGGGTGGAGGCGCCACGGCACCCGGGTCGGCCCCGTACTCCAGGAGTCCTTGAAGAAGGCCTCCCAGGCCCCGCCCCGGTCCAGCCACGCCCACGCCTGCCGCTCCACGCCATCGGCGGAGGCCACGGTCCGGAAGGAGAACGGAACCGCCAGGACGCTGTCCGCAGAGGCACCCAGGAAGATGAGGGTCCTTTCGTATGTGCCGGCCGCGCCCGTATCGGTTGGCTGGGCGGAGGGGGAAGCCCCCCCCTCCCGCAGGGGCTCGTCCCCAGGCTCGGCCTCCCCGCACGCCGTCCCGGCAACGAGCAGGACCACGGACAGGAGGACCCCCACGCCCGGGCGTTCCATATGCGAACCCCTCCGACATCTCATGGAGACGCCACTCCCAGCCGTACGTCCATTTCCCGCAGGAAATTCAGGATCCGTCTCCGGTTCGCCCCCAGGTCGGGACGCTGTGTGCGGGACCGCGAGGTGAGGTCGACCCGGGTCTGGGCATTGTGGTCCAGGCAGATGCGGATCTCCACGTCATCGACAGCCCTGGAAAGAAGGCGGACGGCCTCCGCCTGGATCCGGCCGTCCTGGTCGTCGGCCCGGAGGATCGCCCATCCCCGCAGCCCCCCTCCGGCCAAGCGGAGAGCCTCGCTCCACACCCGCTCGAACGGGATTCCGTAGACCCTGCCCCTCAACTGGGGATCGTGATGTTCCGGTCCGGTGCCCGCCCGGTCTTGGACGAGGTGTCGCAGGGACCCGATTTCCACCTGTTCAGCCCCCGAGCCTGAACCGGATCGAGACCGAGGCGGTCACGCTCGTGCTCCCCGCCTCCATGGGGGTCCTGGCGCCAGCCTCGGCCGCCATCATCATGTCTCCCATGGGTCGGGGCTGCTCCGGGTTGGCACTCCCGCGGATCTCCTCCACCGGCCCCAATTCCACCCCCAACGCGGCGGCCATGGCCCGGGCCTGACGGAGGGCGTCGGCCACGGCGCGCTGGTAGGCCTCGTCCTGCGCGTCCCGGGGGTCGGAGAGGAAGAACGCGAGCCCCGAGATCCGGTTCGACCCGGCGCCGAGCCCAGCGTCCACCAGTTCTCCTACGCCGTCCAGGTCCCCGGTGACGGCCTGGACCTGGTTCACCACCCGATACCCCACGATCCTCGGCGGCTGGGATGTGTTCGTCCGATTGCGCTCGTACATGGGGATCAGGTTGTAGCCCATGGTCTCCAAAGACAGATCGGAGTCTCCGGTCCCTCGGAGAGCGGCGATGACCGCCTCCATGAGTTCGGCGTTGGCGGACGCGGCGCTCCTGGCGTCCTCGGCTTCCGTCTCCACGGCGAAGGAGAGCCGAGCTCGGTCCGGCTCGACCTCGACGACGCCCCGCCCGGTCACGTGGAGTACCGCGGGGTCGGGGCTGTGCTCCTGGGCCACTCCGACCCCGGGCAGGAAGGCCATGGTCCCGAGAATAGCCAGTGGGGCCAGGGGGAAACGGGTTGGGCCGCGATCGTGCCAAGCGCTCATCTTCCGTGCCTCCGCTGGGTCTGGACTGGCGGGTCGCTGCCGCCTCGTCCTCTTACCTTGTACATGGGTGATTGCTGCGAAACCGCGATGAAAATATAGTTCGCCGGCCCCGCCACCACCTCCGACTCGATCCTTCAACGAGCGACCTATCGTGAAAGCCATCATTCCGCTCGCCGGCCGGGGGACGCGCTTGCGTCCCCACACGCACCTTACCCCCAAGCCCCTCATGAAGGTCGCCGGGAAGCCCGTCATGAGCTACATCCTCGATGATCTCAGAGATCTGGGCATCACCGAGATCGTATTCGTGGTGGGGTACCTCCAGGACGTGATCCGGGATTACATCGCCCAGGAATACCCGGACCTGGACGCTCACTTCGTCGAGCAGGAGGTCCAGGACGGGACCGCGGGCGCCATCAATCTGGCGGCGCCGTTCGTGGACGAAGACGTCCTGATCGTCTTCGTGGACACCCTCTTCGACGCGGACCTGCAGATCGCGAGGGCCCTCGAGCCCGAATGGGCCGGGGTCATCTGGGCGAAAGAGGTCGAGGATTACCAGCGTTTCGGGGTCATCGTCACGGATGATGAAGGGGCCATGACGCGCATCGTGGAGAAGCCGTCCGAGCCCGTCTCGAAGCTCGCCAACATCGGACTCTACTACATCCGCGATCACGCCCTGCTATTCGAGGGGGTCCGACACGTGCTGGCATCCGATCCTGGCCCGTCGGGCGAGTATTACCTCACCGACGCCTTCCAATACATGGTGGATCGGGGCTCACGGATCCGGACGGCGCCGGTCGCAGGATGGTACGACTGCGGAAAGACCGATGCGCTGCTGGATACCAACCGTCACCTTCTGGCCACGGGGCGGGGCACGATTGCCCCGGACGCTCGGGTCGAGGGCTCCACCCTGGAGGGAGACGTGCGGATCGAGGGCGGTGCGACGGTGGTGAACAGCACGGTCGGGCCCAACGTGACCGTGGAATCCGGGGCGCGGATCGTGGATTCGGTGATCCGGGACAGCATCGTCGGGTCGGAGGCGTCCATTCAGAAGGTGGACCTCTCGGACTCCATCGTCGGACCCCACTCCGAGGTTTCCCGGGTCTCAGGTTCCCTGTCCGTCGCGGACCACAGCCTGGTCGAAGGCAGCAAAGCCGAATAGGCGGGCCAGTCGCCGGCCGAGCTCGTCACGGACCGAGCGGAACGCAGCCATCTCCTCGGGGGGGGAGGAACCTTCCCCTGCCGGGTCCGGGAGGCCCCAGTGCACCCTCAGGGCGCGGCCGAGGTAGGCCGGGCACACCTCTTCTTCGCAGAGGGTGATCACCATGTCCACGGTCCCGTCGTCGGCCTCCTCGATCCCCTTCGATCGGTGTCCGGAGATATCCAATCCCACCTCGCGGAGTGCGGTGATGGCCTGGGGCCGCACGCTGGAGGGTTGGGAACCGGCGGAGGAAACTGCGGTGCCCGGGTCCGCCAGCGCCCTGGCCAATCCCTCCGCCATCTGACTCCGGGCCGAGTTGGCGACGCAAAGGAACAGGACGTGTCGAGGACCCAGGGCTCTGAGAATGGCCGCCTCCACGAGCCAGCGAGGGGGGGGGCCCGAGGTCTCGCCCCCCTCTCCGAACCGGTAGAGTCGGCATCCGTTCGCCGGCGGTGGTGGATCGGGATGCTCCAGGTCGAGCCCCCCGACCAGGACGGTTGGGGAGCCCCTGAACTCCATCAGGCCGTCGGCGACGGGTCGGACCACCTGGACTCCCACCGGCATGGTGGGGACCAGCGCGTCCACGACCGATTGCACCAGCTGGATGGTGGACTCGCCGTGGGGGCAGTCCGCCGTCACGAGCACCCGGATTTCAGGCGTCACGCTCGAGGGCCAGGAGGGTGGTGAAGAGGACCCGGAGCACACCGAGGCTTCCCTGATCGTTCTCGTACCACTCGTCCACGGTGTGCATCCCCCCGGCTCGCCCTCCCCCTCCCAGGGTCAGGGCGGGGATTCCCAGGGACATGGGGACGTTGGCGTCGGTGGAGGCGATGGAAGTCTCCGGAGCCGCCCCCACCGCCTCGGTGGCGGTCCGGGCCGCGCGCAGAAGAGGAGCGTCCCAGGAGGTCTGGCCCGCGGGCCGGGCGCCGATCCGGGTGGTCTCCACCTCCAGGCGGGTCCCGGCAGGGACACGGGCGTTCATCTTCTCCACGGCGGACTTGACCGTGGCGTGGAGGTCCCGGTCCACCTCTTCCAGCACCCGGGGCGACGGCGACCTCAGGTCCACCTCGATCCACGCTTCGGAGGGAATGGCGTTCACACTGGTTCCACCTCCCCATCGGGCCACCGTGAGGGTCCCAACCGGGTCGGTGGGCAGGGCTCTGGAGGAGAGTTCTCCCACCGCGGCACCCAATGCGTGGATCGGGTTCGGGAGGCCCCAATCGGACCAGGAGTGCCCTCCGGGGCCTCGGACGGTGAGCCGGTACCGGTGGGATCCCAGCCCGACGTTCACCAGTTGCTCCAGCCCGGCGCCGTCTACGGAGATGAATCCGGAGGCCTGGCGGCCCTCCCGGTCGTCTTTGAATAGTTCCCGAACGCCTCGGAGATCACCCACTCCCTCTTCCCCCACCGTGGCCACGACCAGGAGGGGTGCCGGCGGATCGACGCCCGCCTGCATCAGGGCCCGGGCCACGGCCACGATGACGGCGAGCCCTCGTCCGTCGTCGGCGATCCCTGGTCCCGTCATGCGCGCTCCGTCCCGGCTGACGGAGATCTTCGTGGCCTCGGGAAAGACGGTGTCCAGGTGCGCGGAGAGGATCAGGGGTCGACCCGATGGCGCTCCAGGGAATTCGGCCAGGACGTTGCCCACCGGGTCCGTCCGCACCCGGGTCAGGCCCGACTCCCTCAGGAGCTCAGCCATCCGCACGCCCCGTTCGCCCTCCCGGAAGGCGGGGGCCGGGATGCGCGTGAGCTCCATCTGGGTCTCCAGCGTCGCCTCGTCATCTCGGATCGCGATCGCGGCGGCGTCCCTGATGGTCTGCCTGTTTGCGAAGGAGGGGGGCAACGCGTCCAGAACTCGCTGGAGAGAGTCGGTCATGACGCTACGGTGGGAGAGGGGCTCACCCGACCAGGACGGGAGCCCTCTGTGGTCTTCGTTTCAGGCATGGAACTCGGGCACGGACTCCTTACCGATCCGAAACCTCCTCCGAGGCGAGGCCTCGGGATTCTCGTGTCATAGCCGGTTTGCCTTCGGATTGCCATTCGGGAGCGTCCGGAGGGGCACCAACCCTGTGACCGTGACATGAGCAGTAAACTACGCGTCCAACAGTGCAGGTCCATACTCACGCTCCCTGCCTTCCTCGGGACCGCGTCTCCCACGAGCTC
This sequence comes from Gemmatimonadota bacterium, assembly GCA_039591855.1. Lineage (GTDB taxonomy): Bacteria > Gemmatimonadota > Gemmatimonadetes > Longimicrobiales > Gaopeijiaceae > JBDHCV01. The sequence goes on from JBDHCV010000005.1 coordinate 181,174, forward strand.
CCGCAGGCACGGACGCATGGCTCCGAACCCTCGGCCACACTATTGTAACGCCCAACAAAGACGGTCTGTTACATCGTTACAATAGGATCTCTCGAGAGGTCCGACGGGGAGGGCCGCCATGGAAAAGCACGAACTCATCTACGACTGGAACACGCTCGAGGGGACCTTCGACTGGTCCTCCGTCGGGCCTATCCAGCTGGATGACGAGACGCTGCGGGACGGCCTGCAGAACCCCTCGGTGGTGGATCCGCCCATCGGCGAGAAGCTCCGGCTGCTGAATCTCATGGACGAACTGGGGATCGACACCGCAGACATCGGTCTTCCCGGGGCCGGTCCCCGTGCGGTCGCCGATGTGACCGCTCTGGCCAGGGAGATCCAGGACTCGGGGCTGTCCATTTCTGCCAACTGTGCTGCCCGGACCGTCGTGGCGGACGTCCGACCCATCGTCGAGATCTCACAGGCGGTGGGCATCCCCATCGAGGCGTGCACGTTCATAGGGAGCTCCCCGGTCCGGCAGTATGCCGAGGGGTGGACGCTGGACCGAATCCTCAAGGTGTCGGAAGAGGCGGTGACCTTCGCTGTGCGGGAGGGACTCTCGGTGATGTTCGTGACCGAGGACTCGACCCGATCCACACCCGAGGCCTTGAAGGCCATCTACTCCAAGGCCATCGAATGGGGGGTGAAGCGCATCTGCCTGGCGGACACGGTGGGCCACGCCACTCCGGATGGGGTCCGCCAGCTGGTTCGCTATGTCGTGGAGGAGGTCGTCAAGCCGTCGGGGGAGGACATCGGCGTGGACTGGCACGGCCACCGGGACCGGGGGTTGGGGCTGGCCAACGCGTTCGCCGCGATCCAGGCGGGCGCGGATCGAATCCACGGCACCGCGGTGGGCATCGGGGAGAGGGTGGGCAATACGGAGATGGACCTCTTGCTGGTGAACCTGCACCTCATGGGAATCCGACAGGGAGACCTGACGGCGCTGCCCGAGTATTGCCGGATCGCCTATCGGGCCTGTGAGGTCCCGATGAATCACCGCTATCCGGTGCTGGGAAGAGACGCGTTCCGGACTGGAACCGGGGTCCATGCCGCGGCCATCATCAAGGCCGAGGCGAAAGGGGACGCATGGCTGGCGGACATGGTCTACTCGGGGGTCCCCGCCTCCCTGGTGGGGCGCGGGCAGGAGATCGAGATCGGGCCCATGTCCGGGCTGTCCAACGTGAGATACTGGCTGACAATCCGGGGATACGACGCCGAGGACGAGTCCCTCTGCCGCCGGATCTTCGAGCGGGCCAAGGCCACCGACAGAACCCTGACCGAGGACGAGATCGAGGCCATCATCCGACGGGCCTAGGGGCAGCCCATTCCCGTCGTGACCGGCGACCGTGCCTGCCTCGAGTGTGCGGAGCCAGCGAACCACCTGATGGAAGCAATCGTCGAGAGAGACACCGTGGCCACCAACAAGACCGAAGGGCCGGCCGCCCGGGTCCTCGTAGTGGAGGACGAGCCGGACATCGCGGCACTCATCGCTTATCAGCTCACCCGGGAGGGGTATCGCGTGGAGACCACGTCGAACGGAGCCGAGGCGCTCCGGTCGGTAGGTCGTGAGGTCCCCGATCTCCTGGTCCTGGATCGCATGCTGCCCGGAATCTCGGGCGACGAGGTCCTCAAGTCGCTCCGGGCCGAATCGGCCACCCGGTCCCTGCCGGTCCTGATCCTGACCGCCAAGCGGGAACAGGAAGACCGGATCCAGGGGCTCGAGATGGGAGCCGACGACTACCTGACCAAGCCGTTCTCACCCAGGGAGTTGGTGCTGCGGGTCCATTCCATCCTTCGACGGGTCGCCGAGTCCGGGGGTGAGTCGGGAGGGCGGATCTTCCGGGCCGGGCCCCTGGTCATGGACGTGACCGCCCACGGCGTCACGCTGGACGGAGAAGACCTGGACCTCACCCCCACCGAGTTCCGGCTTCTCCAGGCCCTGCTGGAACGAAGGGGGCGCACCCAGAGCCGCCGACAGCTTCTGGAGCGGGCCTGGGACGTGGAGTCCGACGTGTCGGGACGCATCCACACCCGAACGGTCGACATGCACGTACGCCGACTTCGGACCAAGCTGGGACCCGCCGGGGACCGGGTGGAAACCGTGCGGGGGTTCGGATACCGGTTCAAGGCCGGCGAGGAGGGCGCCTGAATCCTGGGAGCGTAGCGCGGGATGAGTAGGATCCGTGTCCGCATCTTCTGGCCGCTGTTCGGCGCCCTCCTCTTCGTGTCGGGGGCGGCCCTGGTCCTGGGCGAGACCGCCGTGGCCTCTCGCCTGCGGGGCGAGCTGGTCGGGATCTTCGAAACCGAGCTTCGCAGGGAGCTGGGCCTCGGGAGGGAAGTCCTTGCTCGGACCGACGAGGAGGATCCCGAGGCTCTGGCCCGCTTCATCACCGAGCGGCTGGGGTATCGGGTGTCCATCATAGCCCTGGATGGGGAAGTGCTCGGCGATTCCGACGTCCGCTCCGATCTCCTGGCCGAGCTGGAGAACCACGCCGCCCGTCCGGAGATCCGTGCCGTCCTGAACGACACGCTCGAGGTGGGCTTCGCCTCCCGGGAGAGTGCCACGCTGGGCGTGGGCCTGCTCTATGGGGCAACCAGGGCGTCCCTTGGCGGGACCGATGTGGTCCTCAGGATCGCGGTCCCCCTCGACGCCATCGACGCGTCCCTCGCCCGGTTGCGGAGGTGGATCCTGGGGGTGGGGCTGTTCGGGGTCGGCGTGAGCTCCTTCCTGGCCATCCTGCTCGCGGTCCGCATGGGGAGGCCCCTGGGGCGGCTTGCCACGGGGACACGCAGGCTCGCCGAGGGACAGCTCCACGAGAGGGTGGAGCCGGACAGTGGGTTCGCGGAGATCGATCGGGTGGCGGTCTCGTTCAACCGCCTCGCCAGCGAGTTGAGCGCCCGGCTGGGCGAGTTGGGCCGAGAAGCGGAAGACATGCAGTCCCTGCTCGATTCCATCGACGAAGGGATCATCGCCCTCACCGAGGACGCCCGCATCCAGCGGGTCAATAAGGCGGCCCTCTCGCTCCTGGGCCTCTCGGAGCCGATTCCCTTCTCCCCCATCGGCGCCCTGATCCGGCAGCCGGATCTCAGGGAGTTGATCGAGAGCGCGGCGGTCGCACCCATCCCCTCGACGGAGGTGAGGGTGGGCGAGCGCTTCTTGATCGTGGCCTCACGACTCCGTGAGGACGGCGGTGCCCTGGTGACCTTGCTGGACATCACGGAAATCCGCCGGCTGGAGACGGTCCGGTCCGACTTCGTCGCAAACGCCTCCCACGAATTGAAGACCCCACTCACCTCCATGCGGGGGTTCGCCGAGACCCTGTTGGAGGCCGACCCCCCGCCCGACCTCAGGGCCGGGTTCCTGGAGTCCATCCGGGACAATTCGATTCGACTGCAGCGCCTGGTGGACGACCTCCTGGACCTTTCCCGGCTGGAGTCGGGAGGCTGGATTGCGAAAGAGGAAGAGGTGGAGGCGTTGGAGCTGGCCCGGGAGGTGTGGGCCGGGGGCTTCGAGGACGTAGCTGGAGGCCGGGGCGTCGCGTTCCATTCCAGCGGCTCCGTCTTCGTCCTTGCCGACGAGCGGGGGCTGGAGCAGGTGTTCCGGAACCTGTTCGACAATGCCCTGCGCCACAGCTCCGACGGGGGCCGAGTCAGGGTCACCGCTCTTCGGCGGGGGCCGGTGGCCGAGATCTCGGTGAGCGACGACGGGTCGGGGATTCCGGCGGCCGCGCTCCCGCGGATCTTCGAACGGTTCTTCCGCGCCGACCCGGCGAGATCCCGGGCCGAGGGAGGCACGGGGCTGGGGCTGGCCATCGTGCGGCACATGATCCAGGCCATGGGCGGAGAGGTGGGCGCTCGAAGCGAGCTGGGCCAGGGGACCACGATCTGGTTCACGCTCCCTCTCATCGACGGGGCCGGGGAGTGAGGTTCACGTCGGGGTCGTGAACCCGGCGTTGGGGCGGTATTTTGGCCTGGCCGTCCCCGACAACGACCACCGAGGAGTCCTTCATGCAGGATCGCGCCATGCCCCCGGACGAGCGGCCAGATCGCGAGGGTGTGACTCTGGACGCCGAGGCGGACCGGGACGTGGTGGAGCGCCTCCTGGACGAGGTGGCCGTTCCCGACCCCCTCGGCCAACCGCTCATTTCCACCAACACCCTCAGGAACAAGGTCGCCGTGGTCACCGGCGGATCCAGCGGAATCGGAAGGGCGGTGGTCAAGGAACTGGCCCGGACGGGCGTACACGTGGCCTTCTCCTACCTGGACACCGGACCGGAGGAGCGAACCGCGGCGGAGAGGATCTGTCAGGAACTCAGGGAGATGGAAGTCCGGGTCATGGCTCGCGCCTGCGATGTCCGGGACACCGAGGGCGTGGAGGCGTTCGTGGCCGAGGCCCATGATCGCCTCGGTGGCCTCCACATTCTGGTCAACAACGCCGGGATCGGCCGAGATCGTGCCCTTTGGCGTATGACCGACGAGCAGTGGGACGAGGTACTCGACACCAACCTCAGCGGCGCCTTTCGTCTCACACGAGCCGTCGCCCCGTTCTTTCGTGCCCAGGAGTACGGGAAGATCGTGAACGTCGCTTCGGTCCACGCCCACCGGAGCGAGTTCGGCCTCGCCAACTACGCCGCGTCCAAGGCTGGGCTGGTGGCGCTCACGAGGAGTGCCGCGGTGGAACTGGGCCCCAGCAACGTCAATGTGAACGCGGTCGCACCCGGCTACATTCGGACGACGAGGCTCACCGATGCCGTTCCCTCGGAAATCCTGGACCGGGCCAGGGAAAGCGCGGTCCTGGGCCGGCTCGGGGATCCCCATGACGTGGCCGGGGCGGTGATCTTTCTATGCTCCGAAGCGGCTCGCCACATCACCGGAGCGGTCCTCCCCATCGACGGCGGATACCAGCTCTGACCCCGGGGCCGGTGGCGCTGGACCGGGTCAACGGGGTCGGTACCGTGCCGGACCCGGCGGTGGGTCCCGGCGGATCCGGAACCTTGCCACGGCCTTTGGAGTCCCCTCGTTTAGGGACTGAACTTCCCGCCCCCGCAGGAGAGCCCGCATGCTGGCAGTGATCCTCATCGCCGCCTCGGTGGCGTTCCTGGTGGCCTATCGCGTCTATGGCCGCTGGATCTCCGCTCGTCTGGACCTGAGCGACAGCCACATGGTCCCGTCCGAGTCCCAGTTCGATGGGACCGACTACGTTCCGGCCAAGACCCCCGTCCTCTTCGGCCACCACTTCTCTTCCATCGCCGGCGCGGGCCCCATCGTGGGACCCATCCTGGCGGGGCTGTTCTTCGGCTGGCTGCCGGCGGTGATCTGGATCGTCCTGGGGTCCATCTTCGTGGGCGGCGTCCACGACTTCGGCAGTATGGTGGCGTCGGTGCGTCACAAGGGCCGATCCATCGCCGAGTTGGCCCGAGACTACATGACGCCCCTGGCGTTCAAGCTCTTCCTGGCCTTCATCTGGCTGGCGCTGGTCTACGTGATCGTGGTCTTCATGGATCTCACCGCAGTGAGCTTCGTGGACGTGATCACGGAGGAGGGGGTGGAGACGGCCCAGGGTACGGGCGTGGCCGTGGCCAGCGGGGTCTTCATCCTCCTCGCCGTGCTCCTGGGCGTGGTGAACCAGAAGACCAACATCAGGCTCGGGATCTCCACGCTGGTCTTCGTTCCCGTCCTGCTCTTCGCCATCTACCTGTCCAGCGGGATCCACTCGGACGGCGGCTACATCCCGGCGTTCTTCTCCGATCCCAAGCATCCCTGGCTCATCCTCCTGCTCCTCTACTGCCTGGTCGCGTCCATCACGCCGGTGTGGGTCCTGCTCCACCCCCGGGACTACCTGTCCAGCTTCCTCCTCTACATCGCGGTTCTCGGAGGAGGACTGGGAATCGTCCTGGGTAGCGTGACCGGAGTGATCGACGTGACGTGGCCCGCGGTGGTGAGCCCGGATCATCCGGTGTTCCAGGAGGTGGCCCATCTGGGGCCGCTGTTCCCCATCCTCTTCATCACCATCGCCTGCGGCGCGTGCTCCGGGTTCCACTCCATCGTCTCGTCGGGCACCACCTCCAAGCAGGTGCGCTGTGAGACGGACACCCGGCGGATCGGATACGGCGGCATGCTCGTGGAGGGCGTGGTGGCCGTCATCGCTCTGGGGACCATCATGACCCTCAGCTTCGGAGCGGAGGCGCTGGGGGGGAACCCGGTCACGCTCTATTCGGCGGGGATCGGTCGGTTCCTGGAGGTCTTCGGGGTCCCCTTCGGTTTCGGTAGCATGCTGGGACTCCTGGCTCTGAGCACGTTCCTTCTCACCACGCTGGATACCTGCACCCGGCTGGGGCGCTACGTGCTCCAGGAGTTCTTCCACTGGGACAATGCCGTGGCGTGGAATCGGACCAAGGCCACGCTCATCACCCTGGCGATCCCCGGTGTTCTGGCGTTCATGTCCTACACCACGCCTCAGGGGCAGGTGATCCCGGTTTGGCGTGCGATCTGGCCCGTCTTCGGAGCGACCAACCAACTCCTGGCCGGACTGGCCCTCCTGGCCGTGAGCATCTGGCTCAAGCGCACGGGACGATCCTGGCTCTTCGCCGGAATTCCCATGGTGTTCATGGTGGTCATGACCATGACCGCTACGGCGATGCTCATCGTGTCGTCCTCCACGGCCACACCGGTACGCATCATCGCGGTCCTCCTCTTCGTTCTGGGGTCCGTGGTGGTGATCGAGGCGAACAAGGCGTTCCGGATGCCCCAGGTCGCCCCCGAGGAGATCCTGCTCCGTCCCAGTCCGGAAGCCGCGCCCGCCGGAGACTGAGGGTCCCCCGGGGGAAGAGCCTCCACCCGGGCCCGGGCCGGGGGTTGGTCCGTGCCCACTTCCGGATATCTTCCGTGCCGGAGGGGTTTCGACCGCCGTCGGCCCGCGGACCAGAACTCAGGAGTTCCCCCGTGAAATCCAGACCTTTCGGCACCTTTGCCCTCATGGCCGCCCTGCTGGCTTCTGCGGCGTGCAGTTCTCGGGAAGCCCCGCCGGAAGCCGGGACCGTCCGGGGTGGTGTGCCCGACATGCGGGGCCAAACGGTCATGCTCCTGCCGACCCAGGACATTCTGGGTGTCGGCGGGGACCCGGACGCCGAGATCGCTTTCGCCCTCCAGAACCGCAGCGATGCCATCGAGTGGTCCCTCCCGGAGGAGCTGGAGCGGGTCGTCGGCCGCTCTCCCACCCTGGGTGTGAACGTTCGTGCTCTTGCGGTTGGAGCGTTCCTCCAGGGCGAGGTCCGTCGGATTGGCGATCCCCTCTTCCGCGACCTTCTGCAGATTTCGGCCCTCACCGGGTCTCAGCTGGCGCTGATTCCCATTCAGGTTCGGTACCGGCCCACGGCGCCCGTGGACCCCGATGCACCGGAGGGTGAGGCCGAAGAGCCCCGGGCCGGCGCCGTGGAAATCGTGGCGACCCTGATCGAGACCCGGGGCGGGAACGTGCTCTGGTTCGGAATCCTGGAAGGGAATCCCGGCGCCGCAGATGATCCGGCGGCCCTGGCATCCGCCTCGGACCGTCTGGCCCACGTGCTGGTACCATGAGGCAGGGTCGGCCGCCTCGGTGCGCCGTCCGGCCGATCCGCCAGATCCGCCAGAGCTTTCCCGTGGGAGATTGATCGGAATGAAGGAA
>JBDHCV010000006.1:0-211845 GCA_039591855.1 Gemmatimonadota bacterium
CCTCGCCGTCGCCTCAGCGCCGGCGGTCGAATCCCACCCCCTCCGTGACGGGGTTTCGCCCCGGATGGTCCCAGCGGCTGTCCGGGGCGACCCTTCTCATGCGGGGCCGGCGGGGGTGGGCTTCTCACCCACGGCGGGCTTAGCGCGAGGTGCTTCACCCGCGCTCGTGGGCTGGCTGCGCCCTCGCCGTCGCTTCAGCGCCGGCGGTCGAATCCCACCCCCTTCGTGACGACGCGAGGTTGCTCGTGACCGTGGCCACCGAGAGGTCCGCCGTCACGTTCAGTGGTGTGAACACCAGGTCCGGAATGCTCTGGACCGCCTTCAGCAGGAAATACGCCTCCGCCGGGATTCCGACCGCCACATAGAATGGGAACATGAGCATTGTTGTCCCAGCGGGGATTCCTGGGGTCGCCACGGAGAGAACGATCCGTAGCCCGATGAAGGTCAGGACGAACAGCGGATCGAGCGTGATCCCGAAGAGGGTGGCGAGGAACAGCAGCTTCAGGAGCGAACTGACGGCGTTGTTCGCTTTGAAGGTCGAGACCGCAAGCGGCAGGGATAGCCCGTAGACGGACTCGGGCAATCGAAGTGTGCGGGCCGATTCCATCATCGCGGGAAGGGTCGCGAGAGACGATCGGGAGCTCAATGCGACGGTCTGGGCCGGCAGCGCCGCCCGGGCGAACTCCCCGATCCGAACCCGGCCGAGGATGGCGGTGATGGGGTACAGGAGGGCGAGGAACAGCGCACAGACGCCGGAGACCAGGACCACCCAGAAGGCCACGGCCCCGGCCATGGCGACGCCACCGCTCATGGCGGCGCCGAACGCGAGGGCGAAGGCCCCGACCGGGAGGGCCATGAGCACCCACACTACCACCGCGAACGTGGCGGCCCTCACTCCCCGGAGGAGGTCGGTCACGGGTCTCCCGGCATCCCCAACCTTCCTCAGTCCCAAACCGAAGATGACGGAAACGATGACCAGGGCCAGGATGTCGCCATCCACCGCGGCTCGCAGGGGGTTGGCCGGAACGAGGTTGGCGATCCAGTCGGTTCCGCCACCGGAAGGCCCCGCCGCCGCCGCCGAAACCGGGACCTGGACCGCGGCGGTCTGGGCGGCGTCCATGATGCCAGGATCCAGTGGGAGCAAACGAATGAGGGGGGGGCCCACGAGGAGGGTCAGGGCCGAGCCGAACACCATGTATCCCAGAAAGAGCGCCACGGTGGTTCCCCCGACTCGCGCAGCTCCTCGACCCCCGCCGGTCGATACGGCGAGCACCAGAACCGAGACGAGCAGGGGCACCAGGACCATCAACAGAGCGTTGACCCACGCCTGGCCGAGCGGGAGGAGAGCGCTCGCCAACCGATCCGCGCCCGTGCCCGGTATCCCGATTGCCACCAGGCCCAGCGCGAAGCCGGCCACCACGCTCACGATGGAAGCGGGCGTGATCCAGGATGGGATCCGCACATTGATCCCGTAGTCGTTCATGGCTCCTCAAGGGAAACGGGGCGGGATGGATTCGGATACGCTCGGCGAGCGAGCCCGTAAGAGGCAACCTGCAGGCCAGCAGCGAGAGAATCGCCCGGTTGCAGGCGGGAGTACAGCTTTTTGTCAGGTCGGACCGGGTCCGGCGCACGCCAAAATGAAGCGCCGTCGCTTCATGCGGTTGCACGTCCACCACAGGCGGATCGCTCTTGGACCCGTGGCGAGCGTCGGATTCCTCCCCCGTCCCTCGACCCCCCGACGGGGGCCTCCCGTCAGGCTCCCGTGGCTATCATGACACGATCTGCGCCCACCGCGACAGGCGCCGGAAGAAATTCCCAGCCGCGGGCAGATACTCCTCCAGCTCCTCCGGTGTGTCGAGCCAGGTGCTGAGTCCCAGGATCAGGTAGAAGTCGGCCAACCCCGCGAGGGCGCGTGGACCGGAGACCGCCATGAGCACCTCTCCGTCCAGAGCCATACTCCGGTAGTTCTGGTTGTGGGACCCCACCACCAGGTACCAGGCCGCACGCTCGGACACGGTGGGGCCCCGGCAGGTAAAGCCCTGGATTCTCTGCCTCCGAGGCTCAGCCGGACCTGGAGCCGAGCGCTCCGTCGAACTCGACCCGGTTGTGGGTTCCGTCACAGAACGGCTTGTTCTTCGATTCACCGCATCGGCACAGGTAGAAGGGCTTTCCGTCCCGGGTCGGCAGCGCGTTGCCGTCCGCGTCCACGAGCGTCACGTTACCCTCGACCTTCAGTGATCCGTTGCTGCCGACGGTGATCTTCACTTCCGACATATTCTGTCTCCGGTCCGTGTTTGTCCTGGATTGTCCGGGCGTTTGAACCCTTCCTGTCTTTTGGGGTTCCGGGGGCGGTGGAGCCTGAACCCGATATGAACGCCGGTGTCGCTCTGGTCCAGTCCTATCTGCGCCTCAACGGGTTCTTCACCCTCTCGGAGGTTCCCATCATCCGGCGGGGCCGGAAGGGCCAGTACCATGAGCTCACGGACGTGGACATCCTCGCCATTCGTCCGCCCCGGGCCCGTACGCTGGTCTCCCGGGGCGAGCCGGGGATCGCCGACGATCTGGTCTTCGAGGGCGACCGGCGCCTCGGTCTGACCCCCGACGCCACGGAGGTGATCATCGGGGAGGTCAAGATCGGCAAGCCCAGGATCAACCCGGGCCTCCTTACCCCGGAGACCCTGACGACCGCTGTGGCTCGGGTGGGGATCTGCACCGACTCGGAGCTGGGCTCGCTGGTGAAGCAACTCCAGACCTCCGGGGAGGGAACGGTGGGCTCAGAGGGTTCCGTGGCCAGGTTTCGGAGCGTGGCATGGGGGGACGGACGCAGCGGATCCCGCGGTCGCTACCAGGTCGTTTCGCTCACCGACACCGCCAGGTTCCTGAGGGCCCATCTCCGTCGCTATCGGGAGATCCTGACCCCCATCGAATCCGGGGATCCGACGCTGGCGCTTCTCCACCTCCTGGAGAAGCTCGACTGATCCCCCGGCGAACCTTTGAGCCCCGCCGGGGCTACCTTAGATTCTCCCGCTCGCGGCGATCGAATTCGCCGGGGCGGGTCGTGAATCGGTTCCATTCGGGGGGGTTTAGAGCGTGAGCAGTTGGCCGAGGAGACCCACGGTCGCGGTGGACATCGGAGGAGTAGGCGTAGGTGGCGCCAACCCGGTCCGGGTCCAATCCATGACCAACACCGACACGGCGGACGTGGTCTCCACCGTCGCCCAGGTGTCCCGGTTGGCCGCGTCGGGGAGCGAGCTCGTTCGGGTCACGGTGAACAACGAGGCCGCCGCCGCCGCCGTGCCGGAGATCGTGGCCCGGCTCGCCGACGTGGGGATTACCGTGCCCATCATCGGAGACTTCCACTACAACGGGCACCTCCTTCTCACCCGGCACCCCGACTGCGCCACGGCCCTGGCGAAGTATCGGATCAATCCGGGCAACGTGGGGACCAAGCACCGGGATGCGAACTTCACCGAGATCGTCCGGGTGGCCATGGACAACGGCAAGCCGGTCCGCATCGGCGTAAACTGGGGATCGTTGGACCAGCGGCTCCTGACGGAGATGATGGACGCCAACGCGGCCCTCACAGAGCCCAAGGACGCCGGCGCGGTGCTCCGGGACGCCCTGGTGGAGAGCGCGCTGCGATCCGCCGCCCTCGCCGAGGAGGTCGGGCTGCCCCACGACGCGATGCTCCTCAGCTGCAAGGTGTCCAGCGTGCCCGAACTGGTCGCCGTCTACGAGCAGCTCTCGCCCCTGAGCGACTACCCCCTTCACCTCGGGCTCACCGAGGCGGGGATGGGAGACAAGGGGGTGGTCGCTACCACGGCTGCCCTGGCTCCCCTGCTAATCCAGGGGATCGGCGACACCATTCGGGTGTCCCTTACGCCCGAGCCGGGAGGAGATCGCACCCAGGAGGTGCGGGTCGCTCAGCAGATTCTCCAGTCCTTGGGTATCCGGGCATTCGAGCCCCAGGTCACGGCCTGCCCGGGCTGCGGCCGCACCACCAGCACGTTCTTCCAGGAGATGGCGCAGGACATCCAGGCCTATATCCGTGAGCGCATGCCCGTCTGGAGCGCCAGCTTCCCCGGCGTGGAGGAGCTGGATGTGGCTGTCATGGGATGTGTTGTGAACGGTCCCGGCGAATCGAAACACGCCAACCTGGGAATCTCCCTCCCGGGCACGTTCGAGGAACCCAAGGCTCCCGTCTACGTGGACGGCGCCCACTACACCACGCTCCGCGGCGAGGGGCTGGTGGACGAGTTCAAGGCCATTCTGGACGACTACGTTCGGACCCGTTTCGCGGAGTCCGGCTCGCCCGACGTCTGAGGTCCTTGCCCACTCGGGCTTCTGGTCGTCCGTCGCCCCCAGGCCGCCCCGTCCAGGAGACGGGACTATATGTCACGCCCCCTGAACACCGAATGGCGTGATGGTCCCATTCTGTGGCATTTGTTCTCTTGGTCCGACCCGTAGTTCCCCTGCCGCGCCTGAGAACCCCCCGGAAATGGGGGTCTTCGGCAATTCGTCTCTCGACTTGTCGGTCTCGGCGCGGCACGGCTTTCAGGCACGGAATTCGTATTGGCCCCCCATGGGCCCGAGCCTCATCCGAACACTCGGGGGGGACGGCCCCATCGTCCGTCGTCGAACCGCGGCGGTATGCCGGGAGGGGATGTGAAAACGGTACGCGAAATCATGCAGAGGGAGGTTGTGGCGGTCTCTGGGGAGGCAACCCTGGCCGAGGTCGTCCAGACGTTCGCGGAAGAGGGGATCTCCGGAGCTCCGGTGCTGGGTGCCGGGGGTGAGGTCTTGGGGGTGGTGAGCGCTACGGACCTGATTCGGGTCGTGGCCCGGGAGTCCGAGCTATCCATGGGGGACCTCGCTCTGGGCCCCGCCGACTTGCCTGCGGAGGAATACGATGAGGAGGATCCAGGGGCGTTCTACCTGGTGCCCAGCCCCCGGATCACGCTCCCGGGCAATGACACGCGAGGCGTGCCGGTCGATCCTCTCGACGGCTACTCCGTCACCGACGTCATGACGGCCGCCGTTTTCTCCGTCCGCCCGGAAGACCCGGTGGACGAGGTCGCGGCCTTCATGCTGAGAGGTCGAATCCATAGGGTTCTGGTGACCGAAGGGGATCAGCTTCGGGGCTTGGTCACCACGTTCGATCTACTCAAGGTCCTGGCCCGGGACGAAGAAGAGGGCGGGAGCGCGTGACCGAGATCCCCGCCCGTACCTTCGCCAACGCCCTGGCAGCCGCCGACGAGGGCGTGGTCCTCCTCACCGACGGCCAGGTCGTCTTCTGGAACCGCTCTGCTCGTCGGCTCCTCGGCGCCCGGGGCGTGCGGACACCCTTTCCCCTCAAGGACCTCGACCCGGGGGCCGCGGCCGCGCTCATCGACGGGGATCTATCCATGTTGATGGCTTCAGCTCCGCCGGTCCGGATCCGGGAGCTGGAAGGAGGGTTCACGGCGGTCTTCCTCCCTCCCGGACCAGCCGAGCGCCCTCAGCTCCAGCGCCTCCTGGAGGCGGAGCAGCGAGCCGTCGTCGGCCAGGTTTCCGGGGCGGTGGCCAGGGAGATCGGGGCGCCCCTCCTCGCCATCCAGGCCGCGGCCGATCGGATCAAGAACCTCTCGTCGGACGAGAACGAGGGGGCCCAGGAGTCGATCGGCGTCATCCTGGACCAGAGTCACCGAATCGCCCGGCTCGCCAGACGCCTCATCGACCTCGCGGAGCCGGGACGAGCCCGGATCGCGAAGGTCGACGCGGCATCCCTCGTGGGAGACGTGCTGGATCTGCTTGAGGGACCCATCCGGCGGGCGGGGGTGGTGGCGCGGAACGAGGCTCCGAGCGATCCTATGCTCTGCCTGGGCGACCGCGCCCAACTTCGTCAGGTCCTGCTCCAAATCGTCTTGAACGCTTGCCAGGTGCTGGAACGACATGACCAGGAGCGGAACGTCCGGATCCGGGTGATCGACCATCCCCCGGACCTGGAGATCTGGGTTGAGGACTCGGGCCCCGGGGTGCCGGACGAGGACGCGCAGAGCATCTTCCTGCCGTTCATCTCCGGCTACGGCGGTACGGGTCTCGGTCTGCCCATGGCGAGGCAGACGCTGATCGAAATGGATGGCAGTCTCCGGTTGGAGGAGAGCGGATTGGGTGGAGCCGCCTTCGTGGTGTCACTGAGAAAGGCGACAGATGGTTGACGAGAAGCGGAGTGAGTCCAGAGCCCGGGTTCTGGTGGTCGAGGACGAGGAGATCATTCGAGAGATCCTCCTCAAGACGCTGGACGAAGAGGGCTATCACGTCGACGCCGTGGAAACCGGTGAGGACGCCCTCAAGGCCCTGGACAGTCAACTCTACGACCTGGTGCTCCTGGATCTGAACCTTCCGGGGATGCACGGACTGAACGTCCTCGCCGCCGCCCCGGCGGTGCAGACCGACGCCCAGTTCATCGTCATGACGGCTTTCGGGACGGTGGATACCGCCGTGGAGGCCATGAAGCTCGGCGCTTACGACTACATCAACAAACCGTTCCGGACCGAGGAGCTCCTGATGACCCTGGAGCGGGCCCGGGAGGAGGCGGACCTCCGGCGGGAGGTGGCCCAGCTGCGCCGCCAGGCCGGCGAGGGGATGCAGAGTCGAATCGTGGGGCGGACCGCCGCCATGCAGCGTCTGTTCGACATGATCGAGCGCGTCGCCCCCACCCGTGCCACAGTGCTGGTGGTCGGTGAGACCGGCACGGGGAAGGAGCTGGTGGCCCGGGCAATCCACGACCTCTCGGACCGGGCCCGTCGTCCCTTCGTGGCGGTCAATTGCTCGGCTCTGCCGGAGAGCCTGCTCGAGTCCGAGCTGTTCGGGCACATGAAAGGGAGCTTTACCGGGGCGATTCAGAACAAGCGGGGCCTGTTCGAGGAAGCCAGCGGGGGCACGCTGTTCCTGGACGAGATCAGCACCGTGAGCGCCGCCATCCAGGTGAAGCTCCTCCGCGTCCTTCAGGAGCGGAAGATCAAGCGTGTGGGGGGGCGTGAGACAGTGGCGGTGGATTTCCGTCTACTCGCCGCTACCAACGTGGACCTTGCGAAGCTGGTGGAGGAGGACGGGTTCAGAGAGGACCTGTTCTACCGGCTGAATGTGTTCCCCATCATGGTGCCGCCCCTCCGGGAGCGCCGTGAGGACATCCCTCTCCTGGCCAACCACTTCAGACTCAGGTTCGCCGAAGAGAACGGGATCGAGCCTCCGGAGCTTCCCCCGGAGACCCTGTCGCGCATGATGGCGTACGACTGGCCCGGAAACGTGCGGGAACTGGAGAATTTCATCGAGCGTGGGGTGATCATGCACGCCGGCGCCCGGTCCATTCCCTTCGATCCTCCCCACGGCGTGGGGCGACGTCCGGAGCGTGAATTGCTGACCCGCTCCCGGGATGATCAGTGGGATCTCGAGCGTCTGGAGCGGGAGTACATCCTGGAGATCCTCGAGGAGACCCACTGGCACCAAGGCGAGGCGTCGGAGATCCTGGGAATCAACCGCCGGACCCTCTACCGGAAGCTTCGGAAATACCGGGAGGAGGGGCTCCTTCCCGAGGCGAGGATGGCCAACATGAAGGACGAGGACTGAGTCTAGCCTATCCAGCCTTCTCGACCCTGGTACTCCCCTTCGGCCGGGAGCCAGAGGGAGAACGTGGAGCCGGTCCCCACCACGGAATGCACCTGGATCGTGCCGCCCAGGTGGTGGGCCAGGGTCCGGCACAGGGTGAGCCCCAGGCCCGAACCGCGCTTCATCTCCGCCGAGTCCAGTTGTTCGAACTCGGAGAAGATCCGGTCCAGGTCCTCCCGGTGGATCCCAGGGCCCTGGTCGGTCACGGAGACGACCACCCACGCTCTTTCCTCGGCGGGTGGTTGGGTGTCCTCGCCCCCGGCGGGTCCGGTCTGATCCCCGTCACCGCCGGCGTCCCCCCGTTCGGGCACGGATCCCGGTCCTGCATCACCCTCCAGAGAGTCGGAAGCCCGCACCGCGATGCTCACCTCGGAGCCCGGCGGTGAGAACTTGACCGCGTTGCTCAGCAGATTGAGTGTGATCTGGAGGACCCGATCCGGGTCCGAGACCACCCGGAGCCCAGGCTGCACCTCGGGCGCGGCCAGGCGGACCTCGCGGATCTCGGCTTCGGGGGCCAGGGTGTCCCGGGCGGCCGTCACCAGGTCGGCCAAGTTGATCTTCCTCGGCCAGGTGTTGAATCGGCCCTGCTCGATCCGGGCCAGATCCAGAACGTCGGTGACGAGCCGGAGAGCATGATCGCTACCTCTCTGGATCTTCCTTGCGATCTCCGCCTGCTCGCCGAGGGTCTCCTCTCCTCCCCGGCCATCCGCCGAGCCGACCCGATCGACCCGGCGCATGAGCCGCTCCGCCCATAGGGATACGCCGTGCAGGGCGTTGCGGATGTCGTGATTCACATAGGCGTGGAGCCTGTTTCGAGACCGCTGTGCCGATTCCAGCTCATCGATGAGACGGGCCCTCTGTTCGAAGAGGCGAGCGTTCTCGATGGCGACCGCCGCGTACGCCGCGAGCATCTCCAGCACGGCCTGGTCCTCTTCGGTGAACTCCGAGTGGCCCTCCTTGTTCGTCAAGTACAGGTTGCCGAAGACCCGGTCTCGAATCCGGATGGGAACGCCCACGAACGATCCGACGGGGGGATGGCTCTTCGGCACGCCCACCGATCTGGAGTCCGACCTGGCGCTCTTCACCCGGATGGGCCTGCCCTCCCTGGTGACCGCACCCAGCAGACCCTTCCCCGTGGGCGGCGGCCCCATGCGGGCCCGCTCCTCGTCGGTGATCCCGACGGTGATGAACCGGTCCAGCGAATCGCCGTCCTCCGAGAGCACGCCAAGCGCTCCGTATCGTGCCCGGGTGAGCCTGCGGCCCTCCTCCACCACCCGCTCCAGCAGGACCTCCAGGTCCAGGTCGGAGGTCACGGTTATCCCCGCGGAGTGGAGGGAATGGAGTTGCCGGACCTGCTCCTCCAAGCGGTCATGAAGGAGATCCAGGGCCTCGGCCCGCTTCAGCTCGTCCTGGTATCCCTGGGCGTTGAGCACGGCCAGGGCGGCCTGGTTGGCGAAGGCCAGGAGGATCCGCAGCTCTTCGGGCGAGAATGGTGGCTCGGAGGATCCCTTGATGCAGGACAGGGTTCCGAGCACCCGGCCCCGGCCGATGAGAGGGGCGACCAAGGCCCGATGGATCTCCACAGAGAGAGAGTCGGCGGCATCCCGGGCGCTGGAGGCAGGTACGTCGTCCTCCAACACCGGTTTCCGGCTCTCCAGGGCGCGGCCACTCAAGCTGCCCTCGGCCGGGAACCGAGAGCCCACCGCCGACTCGAGGGTTCCGGAACCTTGGCGGATCACGAATTCGTCGGTCTTCTCGTCGTACTGGGATACGGCCGAGCCCTCGGCGTCGAGGAGGTTGCGGGCGTGGTCGCAGATCACCGCCAGAACCCGCTCCACGTCGAGAGTCTCGAGGAGGGTGGTCCCGATCTCGAGGAGGGCGGAGAGCTCGTCCGCGAGTTGTGTTCGCGTGGGGTCCATGTGGACGGGATGCGCTCCGGTGCGGGTGGCGGGCCGGCGTCCTGAAGGAAGGACCCGACGACTCCTACGAATTTGGACTTTTTTTCCCGTCCGGGCAAACCGCTCGGGGGTCGAATACGACGGTGCGGGTGTGTTAGGATGGAATGCCCCATGGCCTCGTCCGAGGCCGTCCGGGCCCCGGCCCCTGGCAGAGCGTCCGGCGCCGTCCCGCCGTCACATTGACTAGCGCCGTCGGGCAGAGGAGGTTGGGCAGAAGAAGACATGGGGCGCGCCCGTACCAGGAGCAACGGTCCGGTCGTTGCAAGCGTCTCAGTGAACGAGTTGCCCGGAACCGCTCTGTCCTTCAACCGAGGGCCGAACTGGCTGTCGGCCGCGCGCCATGACGTTATCCAGGACCACGCTCTCCCTCCTGACGGTGGTGCTCCTCGTTGGGGGCCTCTCGGCGGGTGTCGCGTACCGGCTTTGGCCCGAGAGCGAGGATGTCACCGAGGAGGGCGCCGGCGACGCCGGCGCCTCGGACGAGCTCCCCGCCGACGTCTCCGCCTCCCAGCAGTTCGCCACCAACGTGCCTCAGCCCGTCATGGGCGTGCAGGCGCGGCGGGACACCCTCTGGATCACCGTTACCGCGGCGGGCCAGGCCGAGGCCTTCCGGAGCAGCACCCTCACGGCGCTCGTCCCCGGGCAGGTGACGCGCGTCCCCGTGGAGGAGAGCCAGCGGGTGCCCCGGGGCGGCGTTCTAGTCCAGATCGACACCACGGAGTACGCCCTCGCGGTCGCTCGGGCCCGGGCCGACATGCTTTCCGCCGAAGCCGAGTTCCGGCAGATGGTCCTCTTCAACGATCAGGTGGAGTCCGAGACCGTCCGGGCGGAGCGGGAGCGGATCGCCCGGTCCAGGAGTGGGCTGGATCAGGCCGAGGTGTCCCTGAGAGAGGCCGAGTTGGACCTGGCTCGCACCCGGGTGCTTGCCCCGTTCGCGGGCTCGGTGGCGGATCTGGAGGTGGTGGAGGGGGAGTACATGGGGCAGAACGCCGAGTTGCTCACGGTGGTCGAGCTCAATCCCATCAAGGTCGAGGTCCAGGTGTTGGAGGCCGAGGTGGGATACCTCTCTCCGGGCCGGCGGGCGGCCGTGACCTTCGCCGCCTTCCCCGGTGAGGTCTTTCGCGGTCGCATCAATACCATCAATCCCCGGGTGGACCCGGAGACCCGGACCGCCCGGGTCACGGTTCTTCTGGACAATCCCGAGGACCGGATCAAGCCCGGGATGTATGCCCGTGTCTCCATCGAGGCCGAGAGCATTCCCGATCAGGTCCTGGTCCCGAGGACCGCCGTCCTCGAGAGGGACCGCCGGACCATGCTCTTCGTGTTCGAGGGGGAGGGCGACCAGGGTCGGGCCAAGTGGCGCTACGTGACCACGGGTGCCGAGAACGACTCTCTGGTAGCGTTGCTGCCGGACCCTGAGACCTCCATGGTGGAGCCGGGAGAGATCGTCCTGGTGGACGGACACCATTACCTCGTCCACGACGCCACGATCCGCCTCGAGGACGATCCCGGGGCCCTGGCCGGAAGGCCGGGCCGATGAGGCCTCGAATGGAAGGGCTCGGGCTACGAGTCTCCGGTGCCGGGGTCCGGGATTACCTCCGCATCCTGACGGTACTCGTGGCGGCCGCCCTCTGGGCCGCCGTCGCTCCCGGTCCCGCCGAGGGCCAGGGGGACGTCACCCGGCCCACTCTCACCCTGGACCGGGCCCGGGCCCTGGCCATGGAGAGCAACCCGGGTTACCGAAGGGCGCTCAACGACCTCACCCTCCAGGGACCCGCCGAGCGCCAAGCATGGGCTAGGTGGCTGCCCAGCCTCACGCTCAGCGGAGGCACCTCCCAGTCGTTCGTCCGCCAGGAGATCGGGACCGACGACTTCGGGAATCCCATCCCCAACCCGGACGCGGTGACCCGGTGGAACTCCTACGGAAGCCAGGGCCTCTCCTTCGGGTTCGATCTCTTCAACGGCAGGAACCTCTACGCGTTCTCCGAGATCCGGGCGCAGGTGGAGCTCCGGAGCCGGACCTCCGAGGCCACCATGGTCACCCTCCTGGCCGAAGTTGATCGCCAGTTCCTGGCGGCTCAGGGTCGGGCGGAATTGGTGGTGGTGGAGCATGGACTCCTGGCCGAGCGGGAACGGGACCTGGACGCCACCCGGCGCCTCTTCAATCTCGCCGCGAAGAACCGGACCGACGTCCTCGGCGCTGAGCTGGCGGTGCGGCGGCAGGAACAGGCCCTGGAAGATGCCCGGAGCGAGTATGAGAAGGCCCGGCTGGCCCTCCGCACGGCCCTCGGCCGACCCGACTTCGACGACTTCGAACTCATCGAGGCTCCGGTGGAGATCTTCGATCCTGTCGATCTCCCGGAGGACAGCCTGGTCTCGACCGCCCTTCTGCTCAATCCCCGGGTGTTGCGGGAGCGTGCCAGCGTCGGCTTCGCCCGGGCCGGGCTCTCCGCCACCCGGTCGGATCGGTGGCCCACCATTCAGGTGAATGGAAGTCTCGGCCGGTCGGCGTTCGGCCCGGACCAGGAGGCCCTGTTCGACATCTTCCGCCCTTCCAATCAATCCAGGGGGTCCCTGGGTCTGCAGATCGACATTCCTCTCTTCCAGCAATTCCAGACCTCCTACTCCATCGCCCAGGCCAACGTGGAGCTGCAGAACGCCCGTGAGACGGAGCGGGAGACGGCCCTGGAGGTGGAAAGGGAAGTCCGTGAGCGCCTGATCGAGCTTCGCAACGCCTACCTCACCTATGGCCTCGAGGAGACCTCGCTGGCCCTTGCCGAGGAGCGAGCCCGGTTGGCTCGGGAGGAATACCAGCTCGCCATCCGGTCGTTCGAGGACCTCCAGATCGCGGTGGTGGGAGTGGACGAAGCCCAGCGGTCCTTCGTGGAGGCGCGGTACGCCTTCCTTGCGGCTCGGATCGCCCTCGAGGAGGCGCTCGGACAGCGGCTTCACCGCTTCTTGGAGAACTGATCGGTGTCGATCCCCCGAAAGGCGACGGCCAGGCCGGTGGCCGTGGCCATGCTCTTCGTGGCCGTCATTCTTCTGGGGGTCATCTCGTTCTTCCGCCTGCCAATCGATCTCCTTCCCGACGTGAGCTACCCCCGTCTGGTGGTGTTCACCTCCTATCCCGACGTGGCCCCCGCGGAGGTGGAGCGACTGGTAACGGAGCGGGTTGAGGCACGGGCGGCGGCCGTTCCCGGTGTGGAACGGGTGACGTCGGTCTCGAGAGAGGGCCTCAGCCTCGTGACCCTGCGCTTCGCGTGGGGCACGGACATGGACTTCGCGATGCTGAACGTGCGGGAGCAGCTGGACCTGATCCGGGACGATCTCCCGGAGAGTGCCAGTCGCCCCCGACTCCTGCGGGTCGACCCTGAATCCGAGCCCATTCTCAGTGTATCCGTGGCGGCCCCGGGGGGCCTGTGGGAGACCCGGGAGATGGCTGAGACCGTGTTCAGGCGACGGCTCGAGCAACTCGATGGGGTGGCGCAGGCTTCGGTCACGGGTGGCCTGGAGCGGGAGATCCAGGTCGAGGTGGACCCGGCGCTCCTGGACGCATACGGGGTGACGCTCACCGAGATCACCGGGGCCCTGGACGCAGCCAACTACAGCGCTCCCGGGGGCACCATTCTTCGTGGCCGGTACCGGTACCCGCTGCGGACGCTGGGCGAGTTTCAGTCCGTGGAGGAGATCGGGGAGGTGGTGGTGGCCCGACAGCAGGTTTCGGGTGCCGGCGCTGATGGGGGACAGACCAGCGGCCAGGCAGGGGCTGCGGGAACGGGAGGGGCCGAGGGAGAGGGGGCTTTCCGCCTTGTCCGTGTCCGGGACGTCGCCACGGTGGTGGACGGATTCGCGGAGCGGGAGTCCATCACCCGCCACGGCGGCCAGGAGGCGGTGGGGATCCTGGTGTTCAAGGAGTCCCGTGCCAACACGGTGGCGGTGGCGGATGAGGTGGAGGGCGTTCTGGAACAGCTACGGCTGGAGTTCCCCGAGATTCAGGTCGAGGTGGCCTCCAGCCAGGCCGGATTCATCAGCGACTCCATCTCGAACGTGGTACAGGCCTTGGTGTTCGGAGGGATCCTGGCGTTCCTGGTGCTCTTCCTCTTCCTGCGCGACCCGCGCTATCCGGTGGCGGTGGCCGTGGCGATTCCGATCTCGGTGATCGGGACATTCGCCATGATGGACGCGGCGGGAGTCAGCCTCAACATCATGTCCCTGGGGGGCCTGGCCCTGGGGGTCGGAATGCTGGTGGACAACTCCATCGTGGTCTTGGAGAACATCTTCAGGCATCGGGAGTTGGGAGCCCACCCCTTCGAAGCCGCGGCTCTCGGGGCCGAGGAGGTCCAGGGCGCCATCACCGCCTCGACCCTGACCACGATCTCGGTGTTCGGCCCCATCATCTACGTCCAGGGGGTGGCCGGAGAGCTGTTCCGGGACCTGTCCCTGGCCGTGGCCTTCTCCCTCCTCGCCTCCCTCGCCGTGGCGCTCACGGTCCTGCCAGCTCTGGCGGCACGCTTCGGGAGCCCTGCAACGGAGGCCGAGCCCGACGAGGCGGTTGCGGCTTCCACCCCCGGGGCGGGATTCTGGAGACGGGTGGGAAGGGTGGTGGAATGGACCATGGCCTTGCCCTTCCGCCTGGTTGGGTTCGTGGCGTCCGTGGGGCGGCAGCTCTTCGGATTCTGGATGCGCGGAGTCGGACGCGGCCTCGCATCGGCATCCCGTCCGATCCTGGACCGCTTCGACCGAGTCTTCGATCGATTCACGGTCCGATACCACTCCGCTCTCGAGTGGTCTTTGGACCATCGAGGGGTCGTTCTGGGCATCGCCGCCGTGGCCATGACGGCGACGGTGGGACTGGCCCTGGCCCTGGAGAGGGACCTGCTGCCCTCCGTGGACCAGGGGAGCTTCGAGGCCCGCCTGGTGCTTCCCGAGGGCACCTCCCTGCAGTCCACCACCGCGGCGGCCACCGAGATCGAGGCGGCTCTGGCGGTGGACGATAGGGTGGAGACGGTGTTCACCCGGGTCGGGACCGACGTCCAGTCCTTTGCGGAGAGCGAGGAGGCTGCCGGCGCCAACACTGCGATCCTGCAGGTGAGGCTGCGGCCCGGGGTTCCCACCGCCGACGTGGTGGCGGCGTTGCGGCCCATGGCCGCCCGATTCCCACCCGGGGCGCTGACCCTGGAGTCCGGTCAGGCTACGGCACTGGGCAAGGTCCTCGGCGGATCCGAGTCGGACCTGGCGGTCCGGGTCCGCGGAGAGGACCTCGAGGTGGCGTACGCCGTGGCAGAGGAAGCCCGGGACCGCCTCAACGGACTCGAGATGCTCGACAACCAGCGCATCGCGGTGGAGCGGGGAACTCCCCAGATCCAGATCCAGATCCGACCCGACGTTGCCGCACGGTACGGCATAGAGCCGGTCCAGATCGCCCAGGCCGTGGAGTGGTACATGCGGGGAAACCGGGCCACCGAATACGTGGACTTCGACCGCAAGATCGGAATCGTGGTGCGGCTCCCGGATGCCCAGCGGTTCGATCAACGGACTCTGCAAGTGCTTCGAGTAGAAGGTATTCCGCTCCGAGAGCTCGTTGAGATTCGAGATGCGTTGGGCCCCGCTGAGATCCATCGAGAGGATCAGGGCCGGGTCGTGGTGGTCTACGCCGACGTGGTCAGGGGCGGACTGGCGGCTGCGGTGGACGCCGTGGACGCAGAACTGGCCCAGGTCACCCTGCCGGCCGGAATCCGCCTGGAGGTGGGCGGAGAGAACGAGGAGATGCGCCGCTCCTTCAGGGACCTTGTCTTCGCGTTCTCCCTGGCCCTTCTCCTCGTCTACATGATCCTCGCCGCCCAGTTCGAGTCGCTGGTGCACCCCATGACCATTCTGGTCTCCGTCCCCCTGGCCCTGGTGGGGGCGGTGGCCGCCCTGGCCATCACGGGCAACGGGATCAACACCATGACGCTCATCGGAATCGTCATCCTCGTGGGCATCGTGGTCAACGACGCGATCGTGAAGGTGGACTTCATCAACCAGGCTCGGGCCCGGGGGCTCTCCCTGAGGGATGCGATCCTGCAGGCGGGCCGGGTGCGTCTGCGGCCCATCATCATGACGACGGTCACCACCGTGCTGGGGCTCCTGCCCATGGCGCTGGGCATCGGCCGGGGAGCCGATCTTCGGGCCCCGCTGGCCATCGCCGTGATCGGGGGCCTTCTCCTGGCGACCTTCCTCACCCTGGTGGTGGTCCCGGTGGTCTACGCCACCATCGAGGGGGTCCGGGTCCGGTCGGCGGAGTCCCCGGGATGATCCGGGTCAGCATCCGTCGCCCCGTGGCCGTGGCCATGGTGTACTTCGCCCTGGCGCTGCTGGGCGTTGCGGCCTGGCGGAACATCCCCATCGAACTCCTCCCCAATACCGAACTCCCTCGGCTCATCGTGGAGTCGACCTGGCCCGGCGCCTCCCCAGAGACCATCGAGGCCTTCCTCACGTCGCCCCTGGAGTCCGAGATCCAGCAGGTGCCCGGGGTCGAGGAGATCATCTCGGAGTCCTTTGAGCAGCAGGGAGTGGGTCGAGCGAGGATCGAGGTTGAGTTCTCCCTGGATACGGACATGGATTTTGCCAGGCTCGAGCTCTCCGAGCGCCTGGCGATCCTGGAGGACGAACTGCCCCCGGGGGTCGGCGCAGTGCTGGTGCAGCCCTACGTGCCGGAGGCGTTCGCGGACCAGGCGGGCTCCTCGATCCTGCGTTACACCTTCACCGGGCCCTACACCATCGAGGGTCTCCGGGCCCATCTGGACGACGTGGTCATTCCCGAGCTGTCTCAGGTCGAAGGGGTGAGCGTCATCCGGGCCATGGGGGGAAGGGAACGGCTCATACGGGTCGAGCTGGATGAGGAGCAGATCCTGGCCCTGGGCCTTACGCCTCGTGAAGTCGCCCGGCGGATCGGGGATCTGGATCTGGTGCGGGAGGCGGGTCAGATCCGAGAGGGGGGACGGGAGTGGACGCTGACGGTCCAGAACCGCCCGGAATCGGCAATGGAGTTGCAGGAAGCGGTGCTCCTGTCCCGGGGAGGGGAGTTGGTTCGGGTCAGGGACGTGGCAGTCATCCGGGATACCTTCGAGGACGCCTACTTCTTCTATCGGATCGACGGTCGTCCTGCCGTGGCCTTCGAGGTGTTCAAGGAGCTGGGCACCAACACGGTCCGGGTGGCCGATCAGGTGAAGGAGGCCGTGGCCCGGGTCGAGGGGAGAAGCCCTTCGGGTTCCCGGATGATCCTGGACGACGACCAGAGCGAGGACATCCGCCGCCAGCTCACCGACCTCCGGTCCCGGGCCATCATCGCGGCGGTGGTCATCTTCCTGGTGCTCCTGGTCTTTCTTCGCTCCTTCCGGTCTGCGGCTCTGGTGTTCGCCACCATCGCGTTCTCCATCCTCATCGCGCTGAACCTGATCTACTTCGGCGGATTGAGCCTGAACCTCCTCACCCTCATGGGGCTGGCCATGGGGTTCGGGTTGATCGTGGACAACTCCATCGTCGTGCTGGAGAACGTCTATCGGCGGTGGCAGGCGGGGGCGGACCCCCGGGAGGCGTCCGAGGAGGGCGCCCGGGAGGTGGTTCTCCCCATCCTGGCGTCCACCCTGACCACCCTCATCGTGTTCGTGCCCTTCGTGTACCTCCAGGGCGAGCTCCGGGTCTACTACGTGCCCCTGGCCATCGTGGTGGCCCTGACCCTGATCGCCTCCCTCTTCGTGGCCTTCACGTTCATCCCCGGGGTCGCCTCCCGGATCTTCGCCGGCGGAGGGAGGACGGACAGGGAGGGGGGCGCCGCCGTATCCGGCCCTGAGGTCGAGTCGGCCCGCCGAGATCCTCTCTACGTCGAGTTCTATCGTGGGCTCCTCGGGCTGACGCTGCGGGCTCCCTGGATCGCGGTGCTCTTCGCCCTGGGATCCCTGGCCGGGTCGGGCTACCTGTTCGACAAGTACGTGACCCGGGGTGTGATCTGGGGGGGATCATGGGGAAGCGAGACCTACATCTCCATACGGATCCAGCTCCCTCGCGGCTCCGGCTTGGAGCGCACCGACGAGCTCACCCGCTTCTTCGAGAGCCGAGTCCTCCAGATGCCCGAGGTGGATCGGTTCGTCTCGCAGGTGTCTGAGAACTGGGGGATGATCCGGGTCACGTTCCCAGAGGAGTTGGAGCTGACCCAGGTTCCGGTGGCCATCAAGGACCAGCTCGTCGCCTACTCCCTCCAGTATTCCGGCGCCGAGGTGCGAGTCTACGGCTACGGCCCGTCATTCTATGGCGGGGGAGGGGGTGCCCCCAACTATTCCATCGGCGTCCTGGGATACAACTACGAGCGGGTACGGGAGATCGCCGAAGACCTGGGCGCGCGGTTGACCCGTATGCCCCGGGTCCGGGATGTGGACACCAACTCCGCCGGGGCCTGGTTCAACCGTGACCGGGCCAGCGAGTTCGTGGTTACACTCGACCGGGCCGCGCTGGCCCGCTACGACCTCACGGTCAGAGACCTGGTGGGCCAGCTGAACTCGGCGGTCGCCGGACAGGTGGACCGGTCCTACCTCAAGGTCGGCGGCGACGAAGTCCGGTACGACGTCAAGCTGGCGGGGTTCGACGAGATGGACGTGGTCGAGGTCCAGAACCTCTTGATCACGGCCCCGGACGGAACGTCCCTTCGCCTGGGCGATGTCGTCGCGGTGGAGAACAAGGAACTTCTGACCCGGATTCGCAGGGAGAACCAACAGTACGAGCGAACGGTGGCCTACGAGTTCAGAGGGCCCCGGAAGCTCGGGGACCTGGTCCACGACGCGGTGATCGATGCCACCTCCGTGCCGCCCGGGTACACGGTGGAGCGGGCCGAGTCGTGGCGCTGGAGCACCGAGGAGCAGGGACAGATCTACCTGGTGGTGGCGGTGTCCATCCTCCTGGTGTTCATGGTCACCGCGGCGCTCTTCGAATCCCTGAGACAGCCATTCTGCGTCCTCCTCACGGTCCCCATGGCCCTGGTGGGGGTCTTCCTGATCTTCTTCTACTCCGAGGCGTCCTTCACTCGCGAGGCCTACGTGGGGGTGATCATGATGGGCGGGATCGTGGTCAACAACGCGATCCTCCTGGTGGATCACGTAAACCGGATACGAAGAGATGTGGGGCTGGGACTCCGGGATTCCATCGTGCGGGGGACCCTGGAGCGCGTCCGGCCCATTCTCATGACCACCACCACCACCGTCCTGGGGCTCCTCCCTCTGGTCCTGTTTTCCGAGGGCGCGGATTCCAACATCTGGAACGCCCTGGCCTTCACCCTCATCGGGGGGCTCCTGGCCTCCACGTTCTTCGTCCTCACGGTGACGCCGGCCGTCTACCTCCTCCTGGAGAGGGGCAGGGCGGCGACCGCCTGAGGGCCCGTATCCTCCCCTCCGGAAGCGCCTGCGGCGTAACCCGGTGGCAGGATGTCCGCTCCCCCGGGCGATGCCCCCGCCCCGGGGGTTTTCGTGCTACTTTTCATGCTTGCGCCAGCCGAACTTTCCGACGACTTCGTGAGTGCCGCAGGGGGCCATGGCCAGCATCGAACGGGGACCCGATTTCATCCGAGCCATCGTTGAACGACACCTCGCCGAGGGTCGTTACCGCGAGGTCGTGACCCGCTTCCCACCGGAGCCCAACGGCTACCTGCACATCGGCCATGCCCAGGCCATCGGGGTGGATTTCGGGATCGCCCGGGAGTTCGGGGGGCGATGCCACCTCCGCTTCGACGACACCAACCCCATCACCGAGGAGGGCCGGTACGCCGCGGCCATGCAGGAGGACATCCGCTGGCTCGGGCACGACTGGGGGGAGCACCTCTACTACGCATCCGATTACTTCGAGCGGATGTACGAGGCCGGCCGGACCTTGATCCGGAAGGGGAAGGCCTACGTGGATAGCCAGACCGAGGAGGAGATCCGGGCAGGGCGCGGCACGGTCACCGAGCCCGGTGTCCCGAGCCCGTACCGGGACCGCTCGGTGGAGGAGAACCTGGACCTGTTCGCGAGGATGAGGGCTGGGGAGTTCCCGGACGGAGCCCACGTCCTCCGTGGGAAGATCGATATGGCGTCGCCCAACATGGTGATGCGCGACCCCGTCTTCTACCGGATCCGCCACGCCCATCATTACCGCACGGGCGACGACTGGTGCATCTACCCCCTGTACGATTTCGCCCACTGCCTCGAGGACGCCTTCGAAGGGATCACCCACTCCATCTGCACCCTGGAATTCGAGAACAACCGGGAGATCTACGACTGGATCCTGGACGAGGTCGGGTTCGAGGAGCCCAGGACCCATCAGTACGAGTTTGCACGGCTGAACATCGAATACACCCTGCTCTCCAAGCGGAAGCTCATCCGCCTGGTCAACGAAGGGCATGTGTCGGGGTGGGACGATCCCAGGATGCCAACGGTGGCCGGTCTGAGGCGTAGAGGGGTCACCCCCGAAGCGATCCAGGCCTTCGTCCAGATGGTGGGGGTCACCAAGGTCGACGCACGCACGGATTTCGGGAAGCTGGAGTACGCCATCCGGGACGACCTGAACAGTCGGGCCCCTCGGGTCATGGCCGTGCTGCGCCCCTTGAAGGTCGTGATCACCAACTTCCCGGAGGGCCGGGTCGAGGCGCTGGAGGCCCCCCTCTACCCCCATGACGTGCCCTTGGAAGACACCCGGACGATCCCCTTCTCCCGAGAGCTCTTCATCGACCGGGAAGACTTCATGGAGGATCCCCCCGAGGACTTCTTCCGCCTCGCTCCCGGCCGGGAGGTCCGTCTCCGGTATGCGTACTTCCTGCGCTGCGACGAGGTGGTCCGGGACCCCCGCACCGGCGACGTGGTCGAGTTGCGCTGCACGTACGACCCGGACACGCGGGGCGGGAGCGCGCCGGACGGTCGCAAGGTCCGGGGCACGATCCACTGGGTCTCCTCCGAGCAGTCCATCCCCCTGGAGGTGCGTCTGTACGATCGGCTGTTCCGGACGGCCGACCCCGACGACGTTCCGGAGGGGGGTGACTTTCTCGATAACCTGAACCCGGACTCCCTCGAGGTCGTCACCCGTGCTCGGGGCGAGCCCTGGCTGGCCGGGACGGGCCCCGGGGAGCGAGTCCAGTTCGAACGTCTGGGGTATTTCGTGACCGACCTCCGGGACTCCCGGGGGGGCTCCGACGCGGGGTCCGACGGGGGGCTGGTATTCAACCGCATCGTCACCCTCAGGGACTCCTGGGCTCGGAAGGTGGCCCGCTCCACCGCGGATCAGGCCGAGGATACGAAGCGCCCGAAGGGTGCCGAGAAGATGCCGCGCTCGGAGGCCGACGGGGGCGAAGGGCGTCCCCGGGGGAGCGCACGGGGGGGCGCCCGGGAGGATCGGGACGGGGCCCGGAGGGTCGATCCCGAGTTGGCCGTCCGCTTCGAGCGCTACACCGCCGAGGTGGGTCTCACGGAAGAAGAGGCGGACGTCCTCTCGGGCGACCGGGCCCTCTCTGACCTCTTCGAGGCGGCCGTGGCCACCCACGACAACCCCCGGGGAGTGGCGTCCTGGATCGTGAACGAGCTGCCCAGGGAACTCGACGCCGGCCTTGTGTCGGAGTCCGGGCTGGAGGGGGAGGCTCTGGGCGCGTTGGTCGCGTTGACGGACTCGGGTGCACTTTCTCGGACCGGGGCCAGGGAGGTGTTCTCCATCCTCGTCGCCCGGGGCGGCGATCCCGACGCCCTCATGGATGCCATGGGGTTGCGCCAGGTGTCCGATCCGGAGGCATTCCGCGCCCTGGTCGCGGCGGCCGTGGTCGACAATCCCGAGAAGGCCGCCGAGTACCGGGCTGGCAAGGTGGGCCTCATGGGATTCTTCATGGGCCAGGTGATGCGGGAGGTGGGGGGCGCCGCCGACCCCCAGGTCGTTCGCGCGCTCCTGGAGCGGGAGCTCGGGGAAGGGGAGGGCGCATGAGCCCCAGGCTGCGCTTCGCGCCCTCTCCCACCGGCTACCTTCACGTTGGGGGAGCCCGGACCGCGCTCTTCAACTGGCTCCTGGCGCGGAAGGTCGGCGGCACGCTGGTGCTTCGGATCGAGGATACGGACCGCCAACGGTCCAGCGACGCGCACACCGAGGCCATTCTCCACGGGATGCGGTGGTTGGGGTTGGACTGGGACGAGGGTCCCGTCTTCCAGGGTGCGGGGCTGGATCGACACGTGGAGGATGTGGAGCGCATGCTCTCCTCCGGTAAAGCCTACAGGGACTTCTCGACGCCTCAGGAGGGGGAGGCGGACCGGGCCGAAGAGATGGAGCACGGGACCCGGACCCGGCGGGCACGCCAGCGGGCGGACGCGCTGGGGCGGGACGAGGCCGGGGCCAGGGCCGCGCGAGGAGAGCCCCACGCCGTCCGGTTCAGGGTGCCGGATGGGGAGACCGTCTGGGAGGACATGGTCCACGGAGAGACCCGCTTCCGCAATAGGGAGATCGACGACCTCGTGCTCCTCCGCAGCGATGGCACTCCGACCTACAACCTGGCGGTGGTATCGGACGATGCCCACATGGGAATCACCCACGTGATCCGCGGGGACGATCATCTCTCAAACACTCCGAAGCAGATCCTCATCTATGAGGCCCTGGGACTCTCGGTCCCGATGTTCGGGCACGTTCCCCTCATTCTGGGCCCCGACGGCAAGCGGCTCTCCAAGCGCCACGGGGCCACCGCGGTGGGGGCCTACGAAGAGGAGGGCATCCTTCCCGAAGCCATGGTGAACTTCCTCGCTCTGCTGGGCTGGTCCCCGGGCGACGACCGGGAGGTCTTCGAACTGTCCGAACTGATCGAGGCCTTCTCCATGGAGCGGGTGGGCAAGAAGAGTTCGGTGTTCGATGTGACGAAGCTGGAATGGCTTAACGGCCAACACCTGGCACGCCGCCTCACCGCCGATCTGATCCCGTTGGTGCTCGATGCATTGGAGCGGGCGGATCCGGCGCTGGCATCGGCGGCCAGGTCCCGGGCCCCGGAATGGCTCTCCCGGTTGGTGGATCTCCTCAAGGTCCGGGCGCGGACCCTGGACGATCTGGCGGACCAGGCCCGCCCGTTCCTGGCTCCCGTGGGGGAGTACGACGAGCGAGCCGCCCGGAAGCAGTTCAAGCGGCCTGGCGAGGTCCGTGAGCGGCTCTCCGCCCTGGTGGGTGTCCTCGCCGAG
Organism: Gemmatimonadota bacterium; assembly: GCA_039591855.1. Taxonomy (GTDB): domain Bacteria; phylum Gemmatimonadota; class Gemmatimonadetes; order Longimicrobiales; family Gaopeijiaceae; genus JBDHCV01. Next base: position 22,799 of record JBDHCV010000006.1, read on the forward strand.
ACGGACTGGAGCGAGCCGGCCCTGGAGCAAGCCCTTCGGTCTCTGGCGGAAGCCCGTGGCGAAGGGGCGGGCAAGTTCATCCACCCCTTGAGGTTGGCCCTGACCGGGCGAGGGGCGAGCCCGGGGATTTTCGAGGTGCTGGTGCTCCTGGGGCGGGACGGGGCACTGGGACGAATCGAGGCCGCTGAGCGCCACCTGGGGAGTCTCCCTGAGGATGACGCCCCCGCCTGACCCCAGCGGATCGGGGGCTCTCAAGGGTCCGGCAGTGCCTGCGATCTCGGCAGGAAACCCGCTTACATCTTGCTTGACACCTTTCGAGAGCGGGCATTACCGTAGGCAAAGAGAACGTTTGTTTCCTAAACGGGAGCCAGAGGATGCCCGCAACCCTCACCGAGATCGAGAGACGGATTCTCGATTACATGGTGTCATACCTTCGTATGAACACCTATCAGCCGAGCATCCGGGAGATCGGTGAGCAGTTCGGTATCAAGAGCACCAAGACCGTCTCCGAGCACCTCCAGACCCTGGCCGAGAAGGGCTACCTCGAGCGGGATCCTTCCCGCTCCCGGGGGGTGCGCATCCTGGGGGTCGACCTCAACCCCGACACCCTCTCCATTCCCTGCTACCGCGAGCTCCCGAACGAGAGGGACTCGGTACGGAGCGACAAGGTGGAGATGTACCTCTCCCTGGATCGCAGGCTCGCCGGATCCAAGGGCTCCTACTTCTTCTGGGCTCGGGGAGACGGACTCGCGGCCCTTGGGGTGGAGGATGGTGATTTCCTTCTCGTAGAGCCGTGGTCCGAAGGGGGCTTGAAGCAGGACGACCTGTCGGTCGTTCGACTGGACGGGCACCGGTTCTTCGGACGCCGGACGGCCGAGGGGCAGTTGATCGCCCAGTCCGGGCGGCCTGGCGAGGCTCCCCGGGTGGTGGACGACCCAGCCGAGATCCCGGTGGTGGGACGGGTTGTCGCCCTTTACCGCAGGATGGACGGACTCCCGGTGGTGGTCAGCCAGACCGCTCACTGATCCGGCTGGTTCCCCCTTCGATTGGACCGCTCGAAGTGGGCCCTCTCATCCCCGATCTGGACACCGAACCTCAGCGCACGGGAGACCGGGCGTGGATGAGCCGCGCTCTGGAGATGGCCAGGCTTTCCGCTCTCAGGGGGGAGGTTCCGGTGGGGGCGGTTCTCGTCCGGGACGAAGACCTCCTCGCGGAGGGCCACAACCGCACGACCCTCGATTCCGATCCCACCGCCCACGCCGAGGTCGTGGTCCTCCGGGCCGCCGCCCGGGCCGTCGGTGACTGGAGACTGGGCCGCTGCACCCTCTACGTTACCCTGGAGCCCTGCGCACAGTGCTGCGGCGCCGCCGTGTTGGCCCGGGTCGCCCGCGTTGTCTACGGCGCCTCCGATCCCAAGGCCGGGATGGGTGGATCCCTGGGGAATCTGCTCCAGGACCCGAGGCTCAACCATCGGACCGCGCTCACCACGGGAGTCCTTGCCGAGCCGGCTGGACAACTCCTGAAGGACTTCTTCCGGAATCGTCGCAAGTGAATATCATCGTGCGGGTTGCTATCATCGGTCTCATGTCCGCTCTAGGTGGCTGCGCTGTGGTCGGGGTTTCCCCGGGCGACCCCCCTTCACCCGGCACGTCAGGCTCCGGGCCGGGAGGGACCACGGGGACTGCGGATGGGGAGCTGTCCGCCGCCGGTGACCGTGCGGGTGTGGCGGGCGGCGATCCCGAGAGCGTCTGGGGCCCCGGCGTGGGGGGCGCGGATCTGGACCGGGCATCACTTCCCGCCCTCCGATTCCCCGAGGTCCGAGGGGTATGGGTCGTTCGCGGCACCCTCGCCGACCCCGACTCGATCCGCGTCATGGTGGAGCGGGTTTCGGCCGCGGGGTTCAACACGATCCTGGTGCAGGTGCGCGGCCGGGGGGACGCCATGTATATGAGTCGGTGGGAGCCCCCTTCCCACGTCCTCCCCGACGGCGGCGGCTTCGATCCATTGGAGGTGGTGATCCGGGAAGCCCATGCCCGAGGGCTGGCGGTGCACGGGTGGGTCAACACCTACCTGGTCTCCAGTCCGTGGATCCTCTCGGAGGACCCCCGACACATGGTCAACGCCCGTCCGGACCTGCTGGCCGTGCCGCGGGACCTGGCCGCGGAGCTCTACGATCGTCCGGCGGAGGATCCCGCGTTCCTCCAGGCCCTCATCGACCACGCCCGGGCATCGGAGGAGAGCGTGGAGGGCCTGTATGCGGCTCCCGCCAATCCCGAGGTGGCGGAGCACGTCTACTCGGTCTGGATGGACCTCCTGGATCATTATCCACTGGACGGTCTCCATTTCGACTACGTGCGCTATCCCGGAGCCGACTACGACTACTCCCGGGGTGCGCTGGACGGGTTCCGTGAATGGCTCCGGCCCCTGGTCGGCGAGGAGGAGTCCAGGGTGTTGGACGAATTCACCGAGTTGAACCCCCTGGCCTGGGTGGAGCAGAGGCCGGGGGCCTGGGACGAGTTCCGGCGCCGTCAGGTCTCGAGCCTGGTCGAGCGCATCTACCTGGGGGCCAAGAAGCGACGCCCGGACCTTCTGGTGTCCGCTGCCGTCTTCCCCGATCCCGAGGATGCCTTCGGCACCCGCTTCCAGGATTGGCGGGGCTGGCTGGACCGGGGGATCGTGGACGTGGTCACGCCCATGGCCTACACCGCCGAGGACAGCGTCTTCGAAGCGCAGATCCGCAGCGCCATCGGCTCCGCCGGGGCCGGGTGGCGGGTGTGGTCCGGAGTCGGCGCCTATCAGAACACGTTCGACGGGACGGTCCAGAAGGTGGAGATCTCCCGCCGGCTCGGTGCCGGCGGGGTGGTCCTCTTCTCCTACGACTGGCTGGTCAGCGAGGGCTCTGCGCCGGGAGGGGGCGCCTACCTGCCCGCCTTCGGACAGCGGGTGTTCTCAGGGCGCTGAAACGACCGTTCCTCGGGCCCTGAGGAAGAGCCAGAGGATCCCCGCCCCCAGGACGAGCGCCAACGCGTTTGGAAGCCCGTAGGCGGTTCCGATGTCCCCCACCAGCATGCCCACCCCCGCCACCAGCAGGGCGTACGGCAACTGGGTCCGGACGTGATCCACGTGGTCCGCTCCGGACGCCATGGAGCTCAGCACGGTGGTGTCCGAGATGGGGGAGCAATGATCGCCGAAGATCGACCCGGCCAGGACCGAGGAGATCGCCCCGAGGAGCACGGTGTACCCTCCGCCGGACTCGAAGCCCACGCCTCCGCCCAGGGAGACCGTGAGGGGGATCACCAGCGGCAGGAGAATCGCCATGGTGCTCCACGAAGAGCCCGTGGCGAACGCGATGGCGGCGGCGGTGAGGAAGACCAGGACCGGAACCATCTGGACGGCCAGTCGATCGCTGAGGATCTGGGCCAGGAAGGCGGCGGTGCCCAGCTCCTGGGTCACCATGCCCAGAGACCAGGCGAGGACCAGGATCACGATGGCGATGACCATGGAGCGCATCCCGCCGATCGCCGACTCGATGGCTTCCTTCAGGGTGAGAATCCTCTGGGCCACGGACAGCAGGGCGGCCACGATACAGCCGGCCAGCGAGCCCCAGAGGAGCGTGGCGAACGGGTCGGCCTCTCCGAAGACGTCCATGAGGTTGGCCTCGGGTCCGGCGCCGGCTCGCCCGGTGGCGTAGAGGCCCCCGAGGACGACCATCACCACCGTCAGGACCGGCACGGCGGCGTTCCACCAGCGGTGGGGTGCCCCCTCCTTGGCGTCCATGGCGTGCCCGGTGTCGGCCGCCAGGACCGCTCCCTCCCGAAACAGCCCGTCCCCTCGGGCGGCCCGCTCCTCCGCCGCCGCCATGGGCCCGAAATCTCGATTCGTGACCGATGTGAGAAAGACGAAGAAGAGTGCCAGGAGAGGGTAGAACAGGTAGGGGATGGTGTGGATGAACACCAGGAACGGATTCACTGAGACCAGGGCCGCCGCCATCTCCGGATCCGCTGCCTGCTGGTCCGCGGCGATCTGCAGGCCGCTGGCGATGAGGGAGATCTCGTAGCCCACCCACGTCGAGATGGGCACCAGGGCGGCCACGGGTGCGGCCGTGGAATCCACCAGGTACGCCAACTTCTCCCGGGAGATCTTCAATCGGTCCGTGATGGGGCGCATGGTGTTCCCCACCAGGAGCGTGTTGGCGTAGTCGTCGAAGAAGATGGCCAGTCCCGCCGCCCAGGTGGCGAGCTTTCCCCGTCTGGCCGACGTAGCCAGGGGCGCGACCGCTTCCACGATCCCCTGGGTCCCCCCGTTCCGGGCGATGATCCCCACCATGGCGCCGAGGAGGAGGGAGAACACCACGATGGCCGTCTTGCCTCCATCCGCATCCGCCAGAGCGGGCACCGCGAAGGTGTCGATCACCCGCCAGGTGGCGGAGATGGGGTTGTATCCAGCGATCGCCAGCGCGCCGAGCCAAACCCCGGTGAAAAGGGCGGTCACCACTTCGCGGAATACGAGCGCCATGAGGATGGCGATGAGCGGTGGCAGGATGGAGTACCATCCCGGGGCGAAGGGCGCCGAGAACTCCTCCACGGCCTCGCCGACGGCCACCGTGAGCGGCAACTCGCTCCTGGACCCGACCTCGATTCCCTGGATCGTGGTCAGTCCGCCAGCGGGAACGGTTCCGCTGGAGAGGACGGACCCCGAGGCACCCCGGATCTCGTAGTCGGTCTCCGCCCCCGGGACTCCCGAAAGGGTGAGGGAGAAGGGTACCCCACCCAGGATCACCATGGGGTGGTCCTCCACCCCCTGGGCCTCGGCCAGGTGGGGAAGGAGGGCGACGGAGAGGACGGCGAGAAGCGCGCAGGCCAGAGGTCGGCGAGTGGCGGTCAAGTTGCGATCTCCGGGGGGATTCCGGGGTGGTCGGCGGTGGGCGCACGGATGGACGGGAACGCCCCCACAATGGCCCGCCCGGGGACTGATTGTAAAGGTCCGAAGCCACGTTGACACCGCGTTTCGGCCCGGTCTACTTTCCGGCGCCCGAGCAGGGGGAATCCCGGGAGACGAGGTAGGCGGATGAATGAACCGATCGTCGTGATGAACGAGGACGCGGTCCTGCGGGCCCTGGCCCGCATGGCCCGGGAACTCCTAGAGAAAAACGGTGGGACCAGGGGTCTCACCCTGATGGGGATCGAGCGACGCGGGGTCCAACTCGCCCGTCAGCTCCAAGATGAGATCGCCGGTGCGTCCGGGGTTTCGGTCCCCGCCGGATCCCTGGACATCACCCTGTATCGGGACGACCTGATGGCCATCGGGCCGAAGCCCATCATCGGCGAGACGACCCTGCCGCCCGGGGGGATCGACGGCCGGACCGTCGTGATCGTGGACGACGTCCTCTTCACTGGCCGAACGGCCCGGGCCGCCCTCAATGAACTCATGAGCTGGGGTCGCCCGAAACGAATCCTCCTCTGCGTTCTCGCAGACCGGGGCGGACGGGAACTGCCCATCCAACCCGACGTTGTCGGAAGGGAGGTCCAGGTCCAGGCCGAGCAACAGGTGGAGGTCCTGGTCCCCGACCTGGACCACCGCTGGAGCGTCGAGATCGTCACTTTGCCCCCGGAGGCAGCGTGAGCAACCAAGTTCCGCCCATCGGGAAGGACCTCGTCGGGCTGGAGTTTCTGAGCGCAGACCAGATCCGCAGCATCCTCAACACCGCCGAGCCGTTCAAGGAGATCTCCAAGCGGGAGATCAAGAAGGTCCCGGTGCTCCGCGGAAAGACCATCGTCAACCTCTTCTTCGAGCCTTCCACCCGGACCCGGGTGTCCTTCGAGTTCGCGGAGAAGAGGCTTTCGGCCGACACGGTGAACATTTCGTCGAGCGGGTCGTCGGTGGTGAAGGGAGAGACGCTGGTGGACACCGCCCGGAATCTCGAAGCCATGGCCATCGACATGGTGGTCATGCGGCACGGGGCCTCGGGTGCGGCCCAGTTCCTGGCCGACCGGATCCCGTCCAACGTTGTGAACGCGGGGGACGGCTGGCATGAGCACCCGACACAGGGACTCCTGGATCTCCTCACGATCCGGGACCGGTTCGGCCACCTCAATGACCTCAAGGTCTGCATCGTCGGCGACATCCTCCATTCCAGGGTGGCCCGCTCCAACATCTTCGCACTCCTCAAGCTGGGTGCCGAAGTGGCCGTATGTGGGCCCCTGACCCTCCTGCCACGGGATATCGGGTCCCTGGGCGTACACGTGTTCCGTCGGGTAGAGGAGGCCATCGAGTGGGCAGACGTCCTCAACGTGCTCAGGCTTCAACTCGAGCGGATGACGGGCGGATTCGTGCCGAGCCTTCGGGAGTACAACCGCTTCTTCGGGATCTCCTCGGCCCGACTCGAGGCGGCCGACAAGGAGGTACTCATCCTCCACCCGGGGCCGATGAACCGGGGCGTGGAGATCGACAGTGACGTGGCGGACGGGCCCCACCAGGTCATCCTCGATCAGGTGACCAACGGCGTGGCCGTCCGCATGGCCGTGCTCTATCTCCTGGCCGGCGGCCGGCCCGAAACCGCAGAAGCTGCGAAGTCAGGAGTAGAGGCATGAGCGTGAGACCGATCCTCGTCCGTGGGGGCAGGGTGGTGGACCCCAGCCAGGGGCTGGACACCGTGATGGACGTCCTTCTGGCCGATGGCCGGGTGGCGCGGTTGGGCGAGGGACTGGATGCGCCCGAGGGCGCCGAGGTCCTGGACGCCGGGGGAAAGATCGTGACCCCCGGGCTCATCGACGTCCACGTGCACCTCCGGGAGCCGGGGGAGGAGCACAAGGAGACCATCGCGTCCGGAGCGAGGGCTGCTGCCGCCGGAGGGTTCACCGCCATCTGCGCCATGCCGAACACCGATCCGCCCATCGACGATCCGGCGGCGGTGGGTTTCGTCCGGGCGGCCGGGGAGCGCGCCGGGGCCGCCAGGGTCTACCCCGTGGGAGCGCTCTCCAAGGGGCGAAAGGGCCAGCAGCTCTCGGAGATCGGAGAGCTCGTGGACGCGGGAGCCGTGGCGGTGACGGACGACGGCAGCCCCATCATGGACTCGGGGCTCATGCGACTGGCGCTGGAATACTCCCAGACCTTCGGCATACCCGTGGCGGACCACCCCGAGGACCTGGGGCTCTCCCGGGACGGGGCCATGAACGAGGGACTGGTCTCCACCCGGCTGGGACTTCCGGGCAAGCCCAACGCATCAGAGGACGTGCACATCATTCGGGACATCCTCCTCGCGGGACTCACGGGGGGGCACATCCACATCCAACACGTGTCCACCGGGTACGGGGTGGGTGCCATCCGGAGTGCCAAGGCGCGGGGCATCCACGTTACGGCCGAGGCCTCGCCCCACCACCTCATCCTCACCGACGAAGCCGTGGAGGGGTACCGGACCGAGGCGAAGATGAATCCGCCCCTTCGGAGCATCGAAGACCGGGACGCGGTACGAAAGGGACTGGCGGACGGGACCCTGGACACCATCGCCACGGACCACGCTCCTCACCACTACGACGAGAAGGAGGCCGCCTTCGACGACGCGCCCAACGGCATCGTCGGTCTGGAGACGTGTGTGGGGTTGATGCTCACCCACGTGGCGGGCGAGGGGTTGATCGACATCCCGACCCTGGTCGAGCGCATGAGCCTTGCACCGGCCCGTGCCTTCCACCTGCCCGGGGGGACGCTGGCCCAGGATTCGGCCGCCGACGTGACCATCATCGATCCCGAGTTGTCGTGGCAGGTGGACGCGAAGGCGTTCCTCTCCCTCAGCAGGAACACGCCCTTCGAAGGATGGGATTTGAAGGGAAGGGCCGTAGCCACCATTGTGGGCGGCCGGATGGTCTGGAGTCTCCAGGACTGACCAGGCGCCGGGGTTGGCGCCTGCGTACGAAGAAACGGGGGGCGTCGCGAGACGCCCCCCGTTCCGTATCGAACCCGGGCTCGGGGCCCGGATTCCTCGCCTTCGCCACGTTTCGGGGTGGGGCGGGGCGAGTCCTGAGTGGGTCAGGCCGTCACGCCGTCAGACCGTTGACCTTCTTCTGAAGCCGGCCCTTGAGACGGGCGGCCTTCCGGGGGTGCACCAGGTGTGTGCGTGCGGCCCGGTCCAGAAGGGAGATGGCCTGGGTCATGGCGGACTGGGCCGCTTCGGCGGTCTCCGCCGCCCGGACGTTCTTGATGGCGGTGCGAAGGCGGGAGCGCGTGGCGCGGTTGCGTTCCCGGGCCTTGGCGCTGAGTTCCATGCGCTTCTTCGCGCTCTTGATGTTCGGCATTCCTGATCCTCTGGGACAGATCACTCAACAGCGAGCCAAAAAAGATAGTCCCGGGCAATCAGGGGATCAAGCGCCCGGGGTTCCATGGAACCTGGCCTAGCCACGGTGCTTTTGGCCCGGTTAGTTTCGATGGCCATGCCGATTCTGTCATCCTCCCCACACGCATCCGGACCCGAGCGGCTTCTCGGCCCCTCGCCCGCTCCATGACCGTAGCGCTCCTCGGTCACAAGGCGGATGACCAGCTGTTCGCGGTGGACCTGGATCGATTCCAGGGTCCTCTGGATCTCCTGCTCCATCTGATTCGCCAGCAGGACATCGACATCTTCGACATCCCCATCGCGAAGATCACGGATCAGTTTCTCCGGGCCGTCCAGAACATCGCCCCGGACCAGATCGACAACGCCGGCGCCTTTCTCGAGACGGCGGCCACCCTCATCCGGGTCAAGGCCCAGATGCTCCTGCCCCGGCACGGGGAAGGGGAGGACGAGGACCCCAGAGCCGAACTGGTTCGACGGCTCCTGGAGTACGAGCAGATCCGGGAGGTGTCGGATCGGCTCTCACGGGCCGAGGCCGAACGGGCCCGTCTCCGCGGCAAGGGGTATGTGCCGCCTCGTCCCCGTCCCCCGGCCATGGACACGCCCCTGGAGACCACCTGGGACGAGGTGTTCGAGGCGGCCTTGGGGGTGACCCTTCCGGACCCACGAGATCGGGAGCACCGGGTGACGCCCCGGACCATCTCCATGGAAGAGAAGGCGACGCTGATTCTGGAGTCCCTCTCGGGGACGGCCCGGGTGGAATTCAGCAAGCTTCTGAATCCCTTCCTGGGGAGAATGCATGGCGTAATGACCCTGCTGGCGGGGCTGGAGTTGAGCCGCCGCAGGGAGATCTTCATGCGTCAGATCAGACCTTTCTCCGAACTCTGGCTATACCGCCGCGACGGAGAAGACGATTCCGAACCCGCTCAGGTACCCGAGGAGGAAGCGTGAACGCGGCGCAGATCGTGGAGGCCGTGCTCTTTGCCAGCGACGCCCCACTGAAGGCGGATGAAATCGCTCGGGCCGACGAGGCTCTGGACGAAGATCAGGTCGAGGAGGCCCTGCAGGAGCTGAGATCCGACTACGACGAGGGCGAGAGGGCGTTCCAGATCGTGGAGTTGGCCGAAGGGTATCAGATCCTCACAAGACCCGAGTTCTCTACCTATCTGGAGCGATTCGACACCGTGCCGAGGCCCTCCCGTCTCTCGGGGCCCGCCCTGGAGACCCTGGCCATCATCGCCTACCGGCAGCCCATCGGGCGGATCGAGATGGAGTACATCCGGGGTGTGGGAGCCGCCGGTGTGATCCGCACCCTCACGGACCGGGGCCTCATCGACGTGGTCGGACGCGGTGAGGGCTTGGGCCGGCCGCTCCTCTACGGGACCACTCGACTCTTCTTGGAGCACTTTGGATTCGCCTCACTGGAGGACCTGCCTCGTCCCGAGGAGTTGCCGGTGGTGCTCCGGGACCGGATCCCCCTGGGACCGGAGGACGGCGAGGCGCCGGATCCGAATCAGGTGCCCCTGGAGTTGGCAGGGGGGGCACTCGGGGTCAGCGCCGATCCCTCGGCGGATTCCCAGGACCAGGAGGCGTCGGATCTCCAATCGTCGGATCCCCACCCGTCGGATCCCCAGTCCTCGGATCACGGATGAAGGACGCCGGGGACGGGCGCGAGGGGGTCAGGCTCCAGAAGTTCCTGGCCGATGCCGGGATCGCCTCTCGGCGCAAGGCCGAGGACCTGATCCGGGCCGGACGGATCCGGGTGGATGGGCAACTGGTGCAGGAGATGGGGGTGAAGGTCGACCCCAGAACCCAGAAGGTGGAGGTGGACGGCGCCGTGGTTCGCCCGATGCGCAGCCGTTGGGTGATGTTCTGCAAGCCGGCGGGGTGTCTGACCACGCGGACGGACCCCCATGGCCGGCAGACGATCTACGACCTGCTCCCTTCGGATTTCAGGGGCCTGCGGTACGTGGGACGCCTGGACCAGGACACCGAAGGGCTGCTCCTCCTGACCACGGACGGCGACGCCATCAACCGGCTCCTCCACCCGAGGTACCAGGTCGAGCGGGAATACCTGGCGTGGGTCGAGAAGGAGCCGGCCGGTGAGGTCTACGGCATGCTCAAGGCCGGCGTGGAGTTGGACGATGGGCTGGGCAGAGCCAAGGATGTCCGTCTCGTTCGCGGTAGGGGTCGAGACGTGATTCTGGCCCTGGTCATGCAGGAGGGACGGAAGCGGGAGGTGAGGCGGCTCCTGGACGCGGTGGGCGTTTCGCTGCGCCGGCTGAAGCGGATCCGATTCGGTCCCGTGGAGCTGGGTCGGATGAAGCCGGGGGAGTGGAGGGACCTGGAGCCGGCGGAGGTAGCGGCATTGACCGGCCAGGAAGCGAGCAGTGAGCGACGGGGCCGAAAGAAGCCCCCTTCAGGTGGAGGTGGGCGTCGATGAACAACGGGACGGGACGATGAACATAAAGGGCAGCGCGGTACTCATTCTCGGGGGTGCGGGCCTGGTCGGGCAGGCGATCGCGAGAAGACTGTTGGAGTTCAAGCCCAGGCGGATCGTTCTCACGTCCCTGTACCGTGCCGAGGCGGAGGAGGTGGTCCTGGCGCTCCGAAAGGAGGAGGCGGGGGATACCATCATCGACGCCGCCTGGGGAGACCTCTTCGTTCCGGCCGACTACCGGGAATGGAACCGGGGAGACATCCTGGCCGATCCCGAGGCCCGCGCCGCCCTCGTGGACGATACCTACGGCGACCTGACCGACGAGGTGCTGAGTCGGTCCGCCCTGGGCAGCCTCCTCCTGGACATCCGTCCCACCGTCGTGGTGGACTGCATCAACACCGCCGGCGCGTTGGCCTACAAGAATGCCTTTGCCTCGGCCGCTGAGCTGCGCGAGGCGGCAGCGGCGGGGCCCGTGGGCCTGGACGAGGTGGAACAGCTCCTCGCCACCATCTACTTGCCCCAGCTCATCCGCCACGTCCAGCTGGCCTTGGCCGGGATGAAGAAGGTGGGCACCGAAGCCTACGTGAAGATCGGCACGGCTGGGACCGGGGGAATGGGGCTGAACATCCCCTTTACCCACTCCGAGGAGCGCCCGTCCAAGGTCCTCCTCGCCAAGTCGGGGCTGGCCGGCGCCCATACGCTCCTCCTCTACCTCATGGCCCGCACGCCAGGGGCTCCCGCGGTGACGGAGATCAAGCCGACGGCGGCCATCTCCTGGAAGGCGCTGGGCTACGGCCCCATTCGTCGGGGAGCCGGAGAGATCGTGCGAGCTGACGCCACCGAGGCCCTCCCGCTGGACGAGGCCTTCGGACCGGGGGCGGACCGGGCCTATACGACACTGGGTGAGCCGCTGGAGGGCGTGTGGCTGGACTCAGGGGAGAACGGGTTCTTCTCCCTGGCCGAGTTCGAGACCCTCACTGCTCTCGGCCTCATGGAGTTCGTCACCCCGGAGGAGATCGCCGACAACGTCCTGAGGGAGCTCTCCGGACGGCCCACCGGGAAGGACGTGGTGGCCGCGCTGGACGGCGCGAACCTGGGCTCCACCTATCGGGGCGGTGTGCTCCGGGCGGCCGCGCTCCAGGCCATGGAGCGGCTGGAGCGGGAGCACGGTGTGGAGGGCGTCGCGTACGAAATGCTGGGCCCCCCGCGGCTCTCCAAGCTTCTCTTCGAGGCCCAGATCCTCCGCCGGTCCTTCCCGGACCTGGATTCGGCCGCTGCCATGGACCCTGGGGCCATGGCGACGACGGCCGAGGCCCTGATCCAGGAGGATGCCGATCTGCGCCAGCGAATCCTCTCGGTGGGAATCCCCATCCTCCTCGCTGACGGGGCCTCGCTCCTGCGGGGGCCCCGCGTGAACGTCCCTCCTCATCGAGACTGGCCCCCCACCGATCCCCGCTTGAGGGAGAACGGCTGGGTCGATCTCCGCCCGGAGAATTGGGAGCGCTGGAAGACGCGACTGAACGCGTTCACCTTTGAACTCGCGGAGCGGCCGGGCGCCGAGATGGGATCTCGTGCCGACATCGACTACGGGGACGGGACCGGTGAGATACGGCCCGGGAGGCTCGCGGCCTGGATCTTCCGGTATGAGGACGCCGGAGAGCGGATCAAGCGCTGACGGAGAGTTACCAGCCCTCTTCGCCCAGGAGGGGGACGAACCGGCAGTTCATGAGATGGTCGCTGGTGAACCGATCGCCGTCGCGGATCACCAGGCGCAATTCCTGTAACGTACGTGGCCCGACCGGGATGACCATACGGCCGCCGTAAGGACTGAGCTGGCCGCGCAGCGACCCCGGCACCACCGGCGCACCCGCCGTGACGAGGATGGCGTCGAAGGGGGAATGCTCGGGCCATCCCTCACTTCCGTCCCCCACCCGGTAGTGGACGTTCCCGAACCCCAGGTGTCCCAGTAGCTCGGAGGCCTTCGCCTGCAGCTCGGGGACGCGCTCCACGGTGTAGACCTCCAGGGCCAGCGAGGCCAGGACCGCTGTCTGGTACCCGCTTCCCGTGCCTACTTCCAGAACCCGGTCCGTGGGCTTCAGGTCGAGAGCCTGGGTCATGGCGCCAACCATGTAGGGCTGGGATACCGTCGCCCCGCTGCCTCCGTTCAGGGGCAGCGCGGTGTCCTCGTAGGCAGCGGCCCGGAGTCTCTCGGGAAGGAACTCCTCCCGAGGCAGGTCGAGCATGGCGTTCAGCACACGCTCATCCAGGACTCCCCGAGCCCGCAACTGCCTCTGGACCATCTTCCGCCGTGGCGTTGAGTACCGGTCTGACACCGTCGGACTCCAACCCGATAGGGTGTGGGGCCGTCGTGGGACGGTCCCCGGGAACGCCAGCCTATGAGGCCAGAAGTGTGCCCGACGGCCCGGGCCGCCGTCCAGGGAACCGGATCGGTCCAGCGGATGGTGAAAAGCCCGTGGGGACAGGTAGTTAGCAGGAGGGAGCTGCTTGTCCCCGTGGGGCGCTGCTCAGGGCAGGGGAGGTTCCCGGGGAATAGGGGAGCGGGACGAAGATGCCCGATCCAACCGCACGAATTGGGACAGAACGAGGACGGTCAGGACGTCACACGGTGGGCGTGGTTCCGGCTACGGCGCCAAAGATCGGGACTGAACAGGAGGAGAACGGTGTAGATCTCGAGGCGACCCACGAGCATCAGGAAGCTCAAGAAACCGAGGACCGGCTCCGACATCCAGCCGTAGTTGTCTGCGGCGCCGACCCCGCCCAGCCCGGGCCCGATGTTACCCACCGTGGCCGCGCTGGCCCCGATCGCCGTCAGCAGGTCGATCCCGAAGAGGGTGAGGACCATAGCGCCAGCCATGAAGATCAGAGCGTAGAGAATCACGAACCCCAGGACGTTGGCCATGACGTCCTCACTTACGACCTTGCGGCCGACCCGGGCCAGGACCACGGCTCGGGGGTGGAGGAGCTTCTTGAGCTCGTTCCGTACGTGGGTCAGCATGAGCATGACCCTAAGGGATTTGATCCCTCCACCCGTGGACCCGGCCATCCCCCCGGTGAACAGGAGCAGGAAGAGGATGCCCTGGGCGGGCATGACCCAGCCCTCGAAATCGGCGGAGACGAAGCCCGTGGTGGTCACGATGGACGTGGCCTGGAACAGTCCCTCGCGGAGCGCGGTTTCGACGCCGACCGGATCGGCAGCGTGGACGCCCGCGACCAGGTTCACCACCGCCACTGCCACCCCGGCTCCCAAGGCGAGGGCCGTGAAGAACCTCCACTCGGCGTCCTTCAGGTAGGCCATCCTCCCTGTGACCGCCTGGAAGTGGAGGGCGAAATTCACGCCGGCCAGGTACATGAACAGGATCGTGATCCACTGAATCGCCGGGCTGTCGAAGGCGCCGATCGACGCGTTCCGAGTCGAGAATCCCCCGGTGGCCAGGGTGGCGAACGCATGGTTCACCGCGTCGAACCAGCCCATTCCGGCCATGACGTAGAGCATGATCTGAACCGCGGTGATCCCCACGTAGACGTACCACAGGAGCTTGGCGGTCTGGGTGATCCGGGGGCGGAGCCGGTCCGGCGTAGGCCCCGGCACCTCGGCCTTGAACAACTGCATTCCTCCCACGCCGAGGAACGGGAGGATTGCGATGGCCAGGACGATGATTCCCATCCCACCGATCCAGTGGGTCAGGGAGCGCCAGAATAGGATGCCGTGGGGCAGGCTCTCGATCTCGGTGAAGATGGTGGCGCCGGTGGTGGTGAAGCCTGAAATGGACTCGAAGAAGGCCCCCACCACGCTGTCCGTGGCCCCGGAGAGGAGGAAGGGGAGCGCCCCCGCGGCCGCCATCCCTACCCAGCCGGCCGTCACGATGGCGTAGCCCTCCACGGGGGAGACCTCGCCCTGGGGTTTGGTGGGAAGGAAGAGCAGGAGACCGAGCGCCAGGGTGATCACCCCGGAGACTACGAAGGCCCAGGTATCGCCGTCCTGGTAATAGAGGGTCACCCCGACGACCAGGAACATGGCCGCCGCCACGAAGATCATGAGGGCGCCGACGGTGTGGAGGGTGCGAGCGGGAGACATGGTTACTCGAAGAGCCGCTCCACCTCTCCGATCGCGTCGGGGAGGGCGAACATGATGACCTCGTCGTCGGGTTCGATCTCGATATCACCCCTGGGCACGACGATCTCGTTCCCCCGCATGATGGTCCCCACCACAGACCCCTCCGGAAACCCCACAGCCCGGAGAGGCTTGTCCACGACAGCGGATCGGGGACCGGTGCGGAACTCGATGGCCTCCGCGTCGATCCCCTTCAGGGTGGCCACGGTCATGACCCGCCCCCGTCGCACGTAACGCAGAATGGCGTTCACCGTGGACATTCGGGGGGATACGGCGGCGTCCAGGCCCACCCGGGGCACCAGGTGGAGGTACTCGAAGCGGTGGATCAGGCTGATCACCTTCTTGGCCCCCGTCGATTTGGCCAGGAGGGAGGAGAGCAGGTTCACCTCGTCGTGGTTCGTGGCGGCCACGAAGCCGTCGATGCCGCCCACACCTTCCATCTCCAGGAGCTCCAGGTCCGTGGCGTCGGCGTGGAGGACCAGGCTCTTGGGCAGAGCCTCGGCCAGTTCCAAGCAGCGACGACGATCGTGGTCCAGGATGGTGCACTCCACCCCGACGCGTTCGAGGAGGTGGGCGAGGAACAGCCCCTCGGAGGAGCCGCCGGCGATCATGACCCGGCGGAGCGCCAACGGCTCGTGTCCGGTCAGGAGCGGGATCGACGAGGCATCGGCCGTGGGGGTGAGGATGTAGACCTGATCCCGGGCCTCGATGGTGCTGGACCCATGGGGGATGATCGTCTCCCCGTCCCGGATTATGGCGACCACCACCTGGCGGCGGTTGGGTCGCTCCCGGTCCAGGTCCGCGAGGGTTCGACCCGCCACGGGTGCCCCCTCCAGCACCGTGACCCCGATCATCTGAACGCGGCCCTGGGCGAAGGTGGCTACGTCGGTGGCGGCCGAACTCTGCAGAAGGTCGTATACCTCCCGGGCGGATTCCCGCTCCGGGTTGATCATGAGGTCGATCCCCATCTCCTCCCGAGAGAGGACGCTCCCGGACCCGTGGTATTCGGGGTTGGAGACTCGGGCGACGGTGTAGGGGACCCCCAGGCGGGTGGCCGCGAGGCAGGAGATGAGGTTGACCTCATCCTGGCTCGTGACCGCCATGAGAATGTCGGCGTCCCGGACTCCGGCCTTCTCCAGGATGCCGAGGCTGGCCCCGTTCCCGGTGATGGTGAGAATGTCCAGGTGGTCTCCGGTGTACTCCGCCCGCTCCGGATCCGCCTCGATCAGGACCACGTCCTGGTTTTCCTGTGAGAGCCGCTCCGCCAGGTGGAAACCCACCTGGCCGGCTCCGACGATGACAGCACGCATGGCGTGAAGCTAGCCTGCTCGGGGAGGTCTATCCAGCGTTCCGACGGCAGCGCCGGCCCGTTCAGGGAAAGGGTAGCGAAGGCCGGGTGGATCTTCCTAGCTTGCTCCGCCCCCGAGCCGCTCTCCAGCGTTCGGTGGCTCGGGCCCGTAGCTCAGCGGTTAGAGCAGGGGACTCATAATCCTTTGGTCGTAGGTTCGAATCCTACCGGGCCCACTTGGACGCCAGGTATCCCCTCGGCAACTCCCGTCTCGAGGCGAGGGCACATGGATGAGAAGCTTGAGGGCTGAGGGCGTCCCACCGACGTCGCGGGTGGGAGGGGCTGTGGCTCTGACTCCTTTCGTGGTCTCCATCTTCCTGAGCGCCTTCCTCCTCTTCCTCGTCCAGCCGCTGGTGACCCAGTTCCTCATGCCGAGGTTCGGAGGGAGCCCGGCGGTGTGGAACACGGCGCTGGTCTTCTTCCAAATGGTCCTGCTCCTGGGCTATCTCTACGCCCACGCACTGGCTCGTCTCCGGTCCCGGGTCGCCGCGGTGGGTATCCACGCCCTGGTCCTGGCGGTGCCCTTCTTCTTCCTTCCCCCGGCGATCCCCCGCCTGGCCGAGGGCGGAAGTCGGCTCGATCCCAGTCTATGGCTCCTGGGAGTTCTGGGCCTCATGGTCGGGCTCCCCTTCTTCGCCCTCTCCACGAACTCATCGCTGGTCCAGCATTGGTGGGCCGGCACGGGCAGACCCGGCGCCGAGGACCCCTACTGGCTCTACGGGGCCTCCAACTTCGGGTCCCTTCTGGCGCTCCTGGCCTACCCGCTGCTGGTGGCGCCCCTGATGGACCTGGGATCCCAGGCATGGCTCTGGTCGGTGGGCTATGGGGTCTTCTTCGTGGTGACCCTCGTCCCCCTGGCCCTGGGCGCAGGCACGAAGGCGGTGTCCAGGGCCGAGGAGCCGGGTCGGTCCCACGACTCGGACCGGGCTCGCCCTTCGACGGCCCGGGTCCTCTCCTGGGTCGCCCGGGCGGCGTTGGGTTCGAGTCTTCTTCTGAGCGTCACCATGCGGATCACCATGGACGTGGGGTCGGTTCCCCTCTTCTGGGTGCTCCCGCTTGCGGTCTACCTGGTGACCTTCATCCTGGCCTTCTCGGTCACGGACCGGATTCGACGACCCACCATCGAGGCCGGCGTGGTGGTGGGGCTGTTCCTCTCCCTGGGTCTGCTTCTCTTTCCGGCGGGCCTGTCTTTCGAGCTGATCGTACTGGTGGGCGTGGGCACGCTCTTCTTCGGAGGACTCCTGTGCCATCACGACCTGGCCCGGGACCGCCCCGAGGCGAACCACATCACTCTCTTCTACCTCTGGCTTTCGGTGGGCGGGGCGCTGGGGGGCGTCCTCAACAGCCTGGTGGCGCCCCTGGTGTTCGACTCCATCGCGGAGTATCCCCTCACCCTCATCGCCCTGGCGCTCCTCCTGCACGCCCCGCCGGGAACCAGGAAGGGGCTGGTGGGCTTTCGGCCCCCTCGACTGCTGGGGCTGACGGCGGCCGCCGCGTTGGCCGTACCGCTGGCTGCCCAACTGGGCGGAGGCTTTCCCATGTGGGGTTGGGGGGTCACCGTGGCGGCCGTGGCGCTCTGGGGGCTGGCCCTGGGCCGATACGTAGGGGCGGTGGTGGGGACGGGCGTAATCGTGGCCATCCTGGCGTCCAGCCTCGGGTTCGGCACCACCGTGGACGAGGCCCGGAGCTTCTTCGGGGTCGTCCGGGTCACGGCCGAGGGCGACGTGTTTTCCATGCGACACGGCACCACGGTCCACGGGATGCAGAACCGGACCCCCGAGCTTCGCAGGACCTCGCTGACCTACTACCACCCCACCGGCCCCATGGGCTCGACCGTGGAGCGACTCCGGGAGGCGGGGCGGGTCGGTGTGGTCGGCCTCGGGACCGGCACCCTCGCGGCCCTCATCGACCCCGGCCAGGAGATCGTCTTCCACGAGATCGACCCCCTGGTGGCTCGGATGGCTCAGGAGCACTTCACCTATCTGGCGGACTCCCCGGGAGAGAGCCGGATCGTCCTGGGGGACGGGCGTCTCACGCTCGCAGATGTTCCGGACGGGGCCTATGACCTCCTGGTCCTGGACGCGTATTCGTCGGACTACGTACCGCTGCACCTGCTGACGACCGAGGCGGTGGACTTGTACCTGTCCAAGGTCGGCCCCGACGGTCTGGTTCTCTTTCACATCTCGAACCGATTCGCGGACCTGGACCGGGTGGTCCTGGGCGCAGCGGAGGTCCTGGATCGACCGGTACGCCTCGTCTGGCACGTCCCCTCGGCGGAGGCGGAGGCCGAGGGGGCTGTACCGTCGCTGGTTGCCGCCATGGCGAACGAGCTTCGGGCCTTCGACGCCCTGGATCCGGCGCTGGCCTGGGCCCCCCCGGCAGAGTCCACCGATCCCGTGGTATGGACCGACGCCAGAGCGAGCCTGCTCAGTGTCCTGCGTTGAAGCGGGCCCCTCAGTCCTCCTTGTCGGGGCGCTTTCGCATCTTCTTGACCCCCGCACGCCGTCGTTTGCTCTCGAGCCGCGCCTTCTTCTCCCTGGACGGCACCCGGGTGGGGATTCGGGGTGTGGTCCGGCGGCGTGCTTCGGCCAGTCGCTCCCGCAGCTTTCGCAGGGCTTCCCGCTTGTTCTGGAGTTGGCTTCGATGGGCGCGGGAGGTGGCTCGAATGCCGGTGGCGAGGTGGGTGAGCCGCACCGCGGAATCCGTGGTGTTCTGATGCTGGCCCCCGGGCCCGCCCGCCCGGAACGTCTCCACCCGACACTGGCTCAGGAGGTCGTCGTCCGGAAGATCCTCCGGGAACGCCGGTTCGGAATGGGAAGAGGTCAGGGTCCCGTCTCCGGCCTGGGAACGAGGGGGCAGCCCACCTGGGGGAAACTGTAGCCCCCCAGTGGCGTAATAGTGCGGACCCTCCGGGGTGGTTGAACAGGGGGCCGATCCTCTATGGCGTATGGACGAGCCCCTCCCTGGGGGTCATCATAGATAGAGGGACGGCAGTCACCTCCGCAGAGACCGGGCATGAGCGAGCAAACGCAGCAGTTCATCGGATCCAGGATCGTCCTGGTCCTCGCGTCGACGGTCATCGTCGTAGCGGGGCTCAAGGCGGCCGCGCCGATCCTGCTCCCCTTTTCGCTCGCGGTATTCCTCGCGGTGCTGGTCCTCCCCATGGCCGCGTGGTTGAAGCGGAAGGGGATCCCGGGCAGCCTGGCGACGGCGATCTCCGTCCTGGTGGAACTGGCCGTCCTCGCCCTCATCATCTACCTGGCCTCCCAATCGTTCCCCGCCTTCCAGGATGCCTACCCCCGGTATGAGGCCCGATTCCAGATCCTGGCGACCTCGTGGCTGGAGAGCGCCCGGGGCTTCGGGCTTCCGGTGGACAATGTCGCATTGTTCGATTTCCTGGATCCGTCGAGCCTCTTCAGTATCGCGGGGAGTACCTTGCAGCGCGTGGCGTCCCTGGTCTCGTACGCATTCCTGGTCGTCCTGATGCTCATCTTCGTGCTGCAGGAGGCCACGGTCTTTCCCCACAAGGTCCAAGCGGCCCTGGGGGGGAAGCCCCTTCGAAGCCACCGCTTCACCCGCATGGTCCACGACGTTCAGCGCTATCTGGGGATCAAGACCGTGGTCAGCCTCACCACGGGCCTGATGGTCGGTCTCTGGTGTTGGATCATGAACCTGGATTTCCCCATCCTTTTGGGGCTTCTGGCGTTCATGCTCAACTTCGTTCCCACCATCGGGTCGATCCTCGCCGGAATCCCCGCGGTGCTTCTCGCCCTCATCCTTCACGGGTTCGGCCATTCCATTGCGGTAGCGGCGGGCTACATGGTGGTGAACACGGTGTTCGGGAACATCATCGAGCCCAACCTCATGGGGCGGCGACTGGGCCTCTCCACCCTGGTGGTGATCATGTCCCTCATCTTCTGGGGATGGGTGTGGGGTCCCGTTGGGATGATCCTGTCGGTACCGCTGACCATGGTGCTGAAGATCCTGTTCGAGAACACCGAGGATTTCCGCTGGATCGCCATCCTCTTGGACAAGGGTGTGCCCGAGGGCATGGAGCGAGGGCCGGCGGAGGAGGTCCGGGAGTCGATCGAATCCGAGTCCAACCCCCTGGCGGGCCAGCCAGCCCCTAGTTCGTAACCGGGATTCCCATGCCTCGCGTACCCTTCGATTCGCTTCCCGACTCCGCCCGCATCTGGACGTTCGGAGTCCAGCGGGACCTGGCCCAGGAGGAGGAGGCTCGCCTTTTGGCCGCTGTGGATGGGTTCCTGGACCAATGGACCACCCACGGCACGCCCCTTCGGGGGGGGCGGTCATGGCGGTATGGCCGGATGCTCGTGGTGGGTGTGGACGAGGCCGCAGCCCCGCCCTCGGGGTGCTCCATCGATGCCCTGGTTCACGCCCTCCAGGACCTGGAATCGGCCATTGATACACGCATCGTGGACAATTCCATGGTCTGGTATCGGGACCCCGATGGCGTGCGGTGTGATACCCGCCAGGCATTCCGGAAGCGTGCCCAGGATGGTTCGGTGACGCCGGATACCGTCGTGTTCGACACCACGGTCATCCGCCTGGGTGAATTGCGGCGAGGACATTGGGAGGCGCCTGCGGGAGACCGCTGGCACGGACGAGCGTTCTTTCGCTCATCCCACGGGCAGGGCTGACCGAAACGAAACGGCCGGCCGCCCCGGGGGGCGACCGGCCGTGTGATGGACTGCCTGCCCTCAGCCTCCTGAGCCGTTTCCCTGTGCCTCCTCGGTGATGGGTTGGGTCTCGGTGATCAGGTCCAGTCCGAGGGTCCGTCCCTTGTCCACCGCAGGAACCCCCTCCACCAGCCAGACGGGGGGCGGGGCGTCCAGAAGGAAGTGGTCGAAGAACTGCTGCATGCGCACCGTCCAGTCCTTCTGGTTCGCGCGGCGCCGCAGCCCATGGGGCTCGCCGTTGTAATTGAGCATCCAGACCGGCTTGCCCAACCGCCGCAGCGCCACGAAGTACTCGATCCCCTGTTCCCAAGGCACCGCCGTGTCCTCGTCGTTGTGCATCATAAGCAACGGGGTCTCCACCTTGTCAGCCTGGAACAGCGGGGAGTTGCTGATGTAGCGATGCTGGGCATCCCAGAGTGTTCCTCCGATCCGGCTCTGGGTCCGCTCGTACTGGAACATTCGGCTCATGCCCGAACCCCAGCGGATGCCGCCGTACGCACTGGTCATGTTCGACACCGGCGCACCTGCCTCTGCCGCCGCGAACAAGTTGGTCTTCGTGACCATGTAGCTGATCTGATACCCGCCCCAACTGTGGCCCTGCACCCCGATCCGAGCCGGGTCCACGAACCCCTCGGCCATGATCTCCAGCACGCCGGGCATCACGGCGTTCATCGCACTCTCGCCGGGCCACCCGATCTTGTAAGGAATGTCTGGGATGAAGAGTAGGTATCCGCGACTAACGTAGAAACTGAAGTTGACGGACGAACTCCCCGGGGCCGGCACGATGTGCCGGTGGAGTCCGTCGGACATGCGCTCGTAGAAGTACACCATCATGGGATACTCCCGGTCGGGGTCGAAGCCCTCCGGCTTGTAGAGGATCCCCTGGAGCGGGTCACCGTCCGTGGACGCCCACTCCACGATCTCCGCCGTGCCCCAGGAATACTCGGCTTGCTGGGGATTGGCGTCGGACACCTTGCGGAGCTCGGAGAAGCTCCCGTCGGTGACCAGCAGGTCCGGGAAGCGCTGGAACGTGGACGTGGTGAGGACGAAGACGTCCGCGTCCTCGGCCCTGGTCACCCCGCCGAATGCCATGTCGCCGAACACGAGCCTCACGGGCTCGCCGCTGGAGTCGACCTCGTCCCGGTAGATCCCCGAGGCCTTGGTTCTGACGTCGAAAGCGGTGAGATGGATCGGCCGGTCCCGGGGGATCGCCGTCTCCTCCGGATCGGTCTGGGCGTAGCGGAACCGGAGTCCCTGCTCCCGCCCGACCCCCTCGGTGAGGCTGCGCGCCTGCCCGGTCTCTGGATCCACCAGCCAGAGGTCGAAGGCATCCGCGACGACTGCCTCCTCATCGCCCTCGGTCCAGCGTATGAAGCTCTCCGGGGGCGGCGGCTGGGGGTGGTCGTCCAACTCATCCCACGTTGGGAAGGGGATGTTGGAGGAGAGATTGGTGGTCTGGCCAGTCTCGGTGGACACGGCCATCCAGGCCTTCTCGAACTCGTTCCAGTACCCCACGTACCGACCCGCGGGCGAGAGGGATCCGGCGTTGAATCCCCGGACCTTCTCGGCTACACGGGTCGCCTGGCCCGACTCCATGTCGATGAGGTAGCTGTCGAAGTATCGACCATCCCAGGAAAGGAGTTGCCGATAGGGTATGTCCGACACGCCCATGGCCACCGGGCCCGACCCGTCCTCTGGAATCCGAACCTCGGGCACAGCCTCCGTCCCGAGCTGGACGATCCGGTTGTCCCGGTCCAGGTGGACCACCGCTTGGTAGTTCCGATTGCGCTCGTCATCCGCCTGGAGGACCTGCATAGGTTGGAGGAATGGGTCCCGCCAGTTCCAGATGTCCACGGTGACCTTCTCGTCGTCCAGCAGGTCGTCCTCCGGTTCGGGGCTCGGTCGGGGCGCCGAACCGAAGAAGAGCCTTTCACCGTCATCGGAGAACCTCAGGGTCCCATGCTCGCTGACACCCCATCCTCCGGGCAGCCCGTCCGATCCGGGTCCCGCTACCCGCGCCGGCGGCTCGTCCCCGTGGGTGGCGACGTAGAGGGAGAACGCAGGCTCCTCGGCCTCCCAGTCCTCATAGTCGGAGAGATACGCGACTCGATACCCGGTCTCCGACGCGACGAGACCCTCGTACCTGCCGATTCCGGATGCCAGCGCCGACGCCTCGCCGGTGGAGGTGTCCACGACGAACACCCCGTCGCCCTCACCGTCCTCGGTGGCCCGGGTGAAGATGAGGAAGGCTCCGTCGGGGGCGAACACGTACGCGGTGACGTCGGGGAAACGCCACTCCTGGCCAGATGAGAGGCTGTGGAGGACGAGGGGCTCGCCATCGCCCCGCTCAGGCTTTTCCTTCTCCTCCTCATCCGCCTCGGTGGCTTCTTCAGGTTCCTCGGCTGCTTCCGGCTCGGCCTCGGGTCCAGCCTCCTCGGCCGCCTCCATCGCCTCCTTCTCTTCCTTGGAGAGGCTCTGGATGAAGGCGACGAAGCCGCTTCCTTCCTCGGGAAGCTTGAACGACTCCACCCGGGGAATCCGAACCATGGAAGTCACGTCGGACCCCACCATGAGAATGCCAAGGGTGTCAGGGGGGAGATCGTCTCCCTTCTTTCCGTCCCGCCGCAGGGCCTTGACCTCCGCGTGGCCGGGGGCGATTCGCACGATCGCATACCGGCCATCTTCGGAGAGTGTCACGGAGGAGGCTCGAGGGATGGCATGGCTCTCGTCGCCGTCCGTCCGGCGCAGGATCAGCTCGGCGTCTCCCTCGCCCGGCACATAGCGGAAAGCGAGCCACTGTCCGTCTGCGGTCAATGCACGGTCGCGGATGGTGCGCCAGCCGTCGTAGACGTCGTGGTCCAGGACCTTCTTGCCCGTCGCCTGGACCTGGTGGGCCGGCTGGCCGGCTCCGGGTGCGGGGAGGGCGAGGAGCGCCGTGGCGACCACGGCGATGTAGGCGGTTCGTGCGAACATGACAAACGACTCCGTTCGGGTTCTGCCCGTCGATCGACCGGGACGGGAATCACTGACCAGTAGGCCACGGTGGGCGGGGCTGCAAGCCCCGGGCCCCGCGGGGAATGGAGGCCCCCCCGGGGGTGAACCGGAGGGGCACGGAAAAGGGGGGCTCCGGATCGCTCCGGAGCCCCCCTCTCCTATGTCCTGACAGGTCGTGGCTCAGCCCACCCGCATGACGTTCTCCGCGGCAGGACCCTTGGCCCCGTCCACGATGTCGAACTCGACCTTCTCCCCCTCGGTAAGGCTTCGGAAGCCTTCGCCCTGGATGGCCGAGAAATGGACGAAACAGTCGCGCTCTCCGTTGTCGGGGGACACGAATCCGAAACCCTTGCTGTCGTTGAACCACTTCACCGTTCCGGTGACCCGCATGTTCCAGCTCCTGAATGGGTACACTTGTCTCGACGGCGCCACCGAACCCGATTCGGCCTGGCGCCCCCGTCCGCCGGGATCCTCTCGAGAGGGCCACCGGAGGGCCTTCAACAAAAACGCGGGCCTGAAATGGTCAGGACCCGCGAACGTGCTGACCTGCTCCGAAATCAACGCCTCTCTCCGGCGGACGCGAGACTTTATGCAGAATTCAGAACTCGCGCAAGGACCCCGTGAGGGCGACAAAAACGGAGGCCCGGACCGAACTTCGGCCCGGGCCTCCGAGGTCCTTGCGGGTCCCAGGGCTACTTCACGTCGCCCATCAGCTTCTTGATGAACGGACTGGCCAGCACGCCGATGATTCCCACGGCACCGACGAAGATGGCGACCTGCTGGAAGAGAGGCGCCGGCGGGAGGTCTCCCAGACGTCCGGCCACCAGCCCGGCGAACAGGTTCCCCAGGGCCGCGCCCACGAACCAGATGCCCATCATCTGACCCACCCTCTGCTGTGGCGAGAGCTTGGTGATCGCCGAGAGCCCGATGGGCGAGATGCAGAGTTCGCCCGTGGTGTGGAGGAAGTAGGTGACGATGAGCCAGGCCGGGGTGACGGTATTGGCTGCGGAGGCGTTCGCAGCACCCCAGGCGATGACGAAGAAGCCCACGGCGAGGAAGAGGAGACCCAATCCCGCCTTTAGCGGCAGGGGCGGGTTCTTGTGGATCTTGTCCAAGAACACCCACAGGGACCCGAAGAGGGGCGCCATGATGATGATGAAGATGGGGTTGATGGACTGGAAGTAGGATGCCGGGACCACCCACCCGAATACGGTCCGGTCGGTGAGGTCCCTCGCGAACACCGTAAGGGAGGATCCGGCCTGCTCGAATCCGGACCAGAACACCGCGATGAGGAGGAAGAGCCAGAAGATCACCGCGAGCTTCTTGTTCTCCTCCTTGGTGTGTCCCCCCATCGTCCACAGGTACACGAAGAAGAGGGCGACCAGGACCAGGACGGAGTAGCCGAGGGCCGTGGCGATCTGGGTCAGGGAGACGGGGATGATGCCCGCCGACACCGAATAGCCGAAGAGGGCGATGGCCGCCATGGACCCCAGGAACCACATGACGAACTTCCGGGTCTTCACGGCGACCTGCTGAGCAGTCTCGCCGGTCTTCAGGTACCCGGCGTCGCCCAGGTACTGGTCGCCCATCTTGTACTGGATGAGCCCCAGGATCATCCCGATGGCCCCCACCCCGAAGCCCCAGTGCCAGTTGTAGTTCTCGCCGAAGAACCCGGTGATGAGGGGTCCGAGCCAGGCCCCCAGGTTGATGCCCATGTAGAAGATGCTGAACCCGGCGTCCCTTCGGGCTCCGCCCTCGGGGTATAGCTCACCCACCACCGTGCTGACGTTGGGCTTCAGGAGGCCGGTGCCAAAGATCACCAGGACCAGCCCGGCGAAGAACGTGGTCTTGTAGGGCAGGACCATGGTGATCTGCCCGGCGGCGATGAAGCACCCTCCGACGAACACGGCCTTGCGCTGGCCCCACAGGTTGTCCGCCACCCATCCTCCGGGAAGGGTGAGGATGTACACCAGCGCCGTATACATGCCGTAGATCGCGGCCGCCGTCGTGACGTCGAATCCCAGGCCCGGGTTGGACCGGAGGATCGATCCGTCCGCCCCCGTGACCACGTAATCCGTCGCCGCGGTCATGAAGAGAATCAGGAGCGCCCGCATTCCGTAGTAGGCGAACCGCTCCCACATCTCGGTGAAGAACAGGGTGGCCAGGCCTCTGGGATGCCCGAAGAAGGCCTTTTCGTAGGCGGCCTGGGAGCCCATCCCTGCAGACGAACTGGGTTGAGACATGGATACTCCGATGTCGGTTAGGCTGTGGGTGCGAAAAATGAAGGGGACAAGCTAGGTCGAAAGCCCCGAATCCCGCCAGCGTCCTGGGGCGAACCTAGGATGAAGCTCCCTCCGCAGTTACCAAGCGGCCTGCCAGAAAGTCCGCCGCTCGTTCCTCCGCCCAGAACCTCTCAGGACCCCTGGGCCCGTCGGAGAGGAAACCCACGTGTCCGCCCCGCTCGGTGAAGGCCTTGGAGAGGGCGGAGTTGGAGACCGCCGCCGCGGCCTCTATGGCGGACCGAGGCAGGAACGGGTCGTCCCAGCTCTGGATGAGGAGCGTGGGGACCCGGATCCGGTGGAGGAACCCGAGACTGGACGACCGGGCGTAGTAATCCTCGGCCCCGTCGAAGCCGTGCAACCGGGCCGTCACCCGTTCGTCGAACTCCCGGATGGTCCGTGCGGCCAGGGCGGCGGGCAGGTCGATCTCGGTCGAGAGCAGCCGGCGCCTTTCCTCGAGCTTTCGGCGGAGGGAGCGAAGGAAATAGAGGGAATAAAGCCGGCCCATTGGACCGGCTTCCAGGGCGTCCGCACCCGCGGAGAGATCGAAGGGGACGGAGACGGCGCAGGCGGCTGCGGGAAGCGGCGGACCGGCGCTCCTCACCGCGCTCCCCGCCGGGTTGCTCCCGGCGTCCCTCCCGCCATTCCTGGGTGCCCGGGCTCCGGTGGGCCCTCCCGTCTGGTGGGGTCCCGGGGCTTCCTTCGCCTCCCCGAGTTCCCCCAGGAGTTTGAGGGCCACGTTTCCCCCCAACGAAAACCCCAGCAGGCCCACCCTCCGGCCGGGCCACTGTCCTCCGATGTGACCGAGCACCGCCCCGAGATCGCCGGTCTCGCCCGAGTGGTAGGCTCTGGCCAGGCGGTTGGGTTCGCCGCTGCACCCTCGAAAGTTCATCGCCACGGGCTGGATCCCTCGGGCCATGAGTGCCCGACAGGCGTTCGTCACGTACGGTCGGCGGGCGTTCCCTTCGAGCCCGTGGAGGACGACGACGACCGGAGCCCACTCCGTGGGTCGGGGCCCGACGTCCAGGTCGAGGAAGTCGCCGTCGGCCGTCTCCAATCTTTCGCGGTGGAGGACCTGTGCCGGCGGGCGGCGCAGGAACTTCCCGGCCAGGGTTTGAGCGTGGGGTCCCCGGAGCCAGGGGTGCGGGCGGAAGTCGGTGTTCATGAGCAGAAGCTACCCAACGCGGTTGGCCGCTTGAAGGCGGCCCCTTGCCAGTGAGCCGCATGTCGCCCAGATCCCGGACATGGCGGCGCTACCTAACCCGGCTCGGTCCGGCCCTCCGGGGGCCTCCGCGCCCGTCCATCCGATCCTGGCCCTCGTGGTGGCCGTGGGGGCCATGGCGTGGGCGGCGCCCCTCATCCGCTTCGCCACCGCCCCAGCCCTGGCGATCGCAGCTTGGCGCCTGGCCTTCTCCGCCCTCTTTATCGGGTTGGTGCTCTTGCTCCGCCCCGGCGACGACAGGAGACCCAAGCTCTCCCATCGGGAGTGGGGGCTGACCCTCCTTGCGGGGGCTGCCCTCGCCGGGCACTTCTGGAGCTGGATCGCGGCGGTCCAACTCACGACGGTGGCGTCGGCCGCGGTACTGGTGGCCCTCCAACCGCTCTTCGTGGCGGTCCTTTCGATCCTCTTTCTCGGAGAGCGCCCTGGAGGCCGGGAGTGGGGCGGAATCGCCCTGGCGGTGGCCGGGGCGGTGGTGGTGGGGTGGGGGGACCTGGCCCTGGGGGGGCGGGCCCTCCTCGGGGACGCTCTGGCGCTGGGCGGTGGCGTCCTCATGGCCGTCTATCTCATCGTCGGGCGGTCCCTTCGACCCAAGATGGATCTCTGGCGCTACACGGGCCTGGTCTATGGGACCGCGGCGGTGCTCCTGGTCCTTGCGGTGCTGAGCCATCCGGCAGTCGACCTGACGGGGTACCCCCGGACCGACTGGCTCTTGTTCCTGGCCTTGGCCGCCGGGCCCATGATGCTGGGTCACACGGGTATGAACTACGCGGTCCGCTACGTGCCGGCCTACGCGGTGACCCTGGCGGCCCTTGCCGAACCCATCGGCTCTACGGTTATCGCCTGGTTGCTCCCCGCCATCGCCGAGATTCCGTCTCCGCGGACCCTTTTCGGCGGCGCGGCGATACTCATAGGTATCGTCGTCGGCCTCTGGCCGTCGGCCTCGGGGGAGGGTGGGTCGGAGGCGACGGGGGGGCCCTAGGAAAGGGCTTGGAGCGGAGACCAGGTGGACCTCATGAGTTGCATTCGAATCCGCAGGGACACGGCGTTGATCCTGATTCTGTCGGTTCTCCCGGCGGTCAGCCCAGGCCCTTCCTCCGGGCAGACTCCCGTACTGGAGTCCCCGGCGGCACAAAGCCGTGACGGAGGAAGTCTCTACGGCACCGTCGTCACGGTGAGCGGAGACGAGTTCCAGGGCTACATCCGCTGGGATCGGAACGAGGCAGCCTGGTCGGACGTCCTTCACGCATCGAAGCTACTGCCTGAGCGGAATCTGGAAGACGCCCTGGACCTGGGCGTGGCGGAAGCCGGCTCCACCGGACAGGGGATCGAGGTTCTGGGATTCCGAGTGCCCTGGGGAGAGGAGGAGCGTTGGTCTCCCGAGGCGCTCTCGGCCGTGCGGTTCGGGCACGTGAGGAGCATAGAGGTGCTGGACGAAGACCGGGCGCTCGTCGTGCTGAAGTCCGGTATCGAGTTGGAGATGTTCGCCTCCTCCACCGATCTCGGGGGCTCCAACCGGGGGATCGAGATCGCGGATCCTGAAGGAGGGATGGTGTCCCTGGCGTGGGCCGAGGTGGCACTGGTCGACTTCTCCCCGGCTCCCGAGGGCTTCTCGTCCACCCGAGGTCCCCGTCTCTACGGGACGCTGCGGACGCAATCCGGGGAAGTGTTCACGGGCTTCGTGGGGTGGGACAACGACGAGGTCTTCGGATCGGATTTGCTGGACGGCGAGGCGGACGACGGCGACCGGTCCATTCCATTCTCCCATGTGGCCGTGATCGAGCAGGATGGTCGGGACGGGGCCATGGTGACCCTGAGGGATGGGGAGACCTTTCGCCTGGAGGATTCCAACGACGTGAACCACGAGAACCGGGGGATCGTCATTTCGGATCCCCGGCTCGGGGAGGTCACGGTGTCCTGGGAGGGGTTCGCGAGCCTGACGTTCCACGCTGCACCGGATCAGGACTACTACGCCGCCTTCGACGGTGGGCGCAGCCTCTTCGGTACCGTGCGGGCCGTGTCCGGGGACCGGCTGACCGGGTACCTCCGGTGGGACAACGACGAGGAATTCACCTGGGAGATGCTGGACGGCGAATCCCATGGTGTCGATTTCGACGTCGAGCTTTCCAACGTGGCTCGCATCGAGCGGATCGACGACCAATCCGCCCTGGTCATCCTGCGGGATGGCCGGACGTTTCAGTTGTCTGGCTCCAACGACGTCAACGAGGAGAACAAGGGCGTCTTCGTCACCGACGAGTCGGGGGAGGTGCGCGTGGTGGTGTGGAGTGATCTCGAAGGGGTGAGCTTCCGGGATGCGCGGGGCGCCTCATCTCCCTGAGTCGCTCTGGGGCGGTTGTGGTCGGGGTCGGAGGGGGCCAGAATGATCCGACTCCAACCCCCAGGCCAGGATTCGAATGCGTTCCCCAAGCCCTCTCCGACCTGCTCCCGTCAGGGCCCTCGCCGTCCTCGCCGGCGCCGCCGTTTCCCTTGGCGCGTGCGGGGATGCGGAACCGCCGGCCATGCCGGTGGAGGAGGGCATCCCCGAGGCGCTCGCGCGCATTCGAGGCGAGACGATCTCCGAGCTTCGGTACGCCTACGCACTGTCGATCCCAGAGGCCGCTTCTGAGCCTGTGACGGGTGAGGCCCGCATCCGGTTCTCCCGACACGACGATCTCGGGCGGGCGGTGGTTCTGGACTTTACCCACCCCGAGGCCCGTGTGTCCGAGGTCCGCGTGGACGACGTCGTGGTCTCGCCCGAGTTCCTCGCCGACCACGTGATCCTTCCTCCAGATGCGTTCGAGGATCGAGGCGAGCACGAGGTTCTTCTCCGCTTCTCGGCGGGCGACGACGCGCTGAACCGGAACGAGGGGTTCCTCTATACGGTGTTCGTTCCGGATCGGGCCCATTTCTCCCTGCCCGTGTTCGACCAGCCGGACTTGAAGGGTCGGGTGAGCTGGCGCCTTCGAATCCCCGGGACCTGGACGGCCATGGCGAATGGGGCCCTGACGGACTCCACCAGGACGGGGTCCGCCGGGGGAGGTGACGAGCCCGGCCCGCTCGTGATGGAGTTCGCGGAATCGGAGCCCATCCCCAGCTACCTCTTCGCCTTCGCGGCGGGGGAGTTCATGGTGGAGCGTGCGGAGCGGGAAGGCCGGGTTCTGGAGATGTTCCACCGAGAGACCGATCCCGACAAGGTAGCCCGGAACCGAGAGGCGATCTTCGACCTCCACGGGGCGGCGATCCGATGGCTCGAAGACTATACCGGGATCGAATACCCCTTCGGGAAGTTCGGATTCGTCCTCATCCCCCCCTTCCAGTTCGGGGGGATGGAACACCCCGGAGCGGTCACATATCGGGCCTCGTCCCTCATGCTGGAGGAGAGCGCCACCCAGGCCCAGATGCTTGGACGCGCCTCGCTGATCGCCCATGAGACCGCCCACATGTGGTTTGGGGACCTGGTCACCATGCGTTGGTTCGACGACGTGTGGACCAAGGAGGTGTTCGCAAACTTCATGGCGGCGAAGATCGTCCACCCGTCGTTCCCGGAGGTGAACCATGATCTCCGGTTCCTCCTCGCCCACCACCCCTCCGCTTATGGTGTCGACCGGACCCGGGGAGCCAATCCCATTCGCCAGCCTCTCGCCAACCTGAACGAGGCGGGATCCCTCTACGGGGCCATCATCTACCAGAAGGCTCCCATCGTCATGAAGCAGCTGGAGTCCCTGGTCGGCGAGGACACGTTCCGGGACGGGCTCCGGGAATACCTCGCAACCTTCGCCTACGGGAACGCGACCTGGCCCGACCTCATCCGGATCCTGGACGGCCTGCACCCCGCGGACCTGGCCGCGTGGAGTCGAGTGTGGGTGGAGGAAGCCGGAAGGCCCAGGATCGAAGTCCTGCCGGAAATGGATCCCGGTGGGGTCGTGACCCGGGTGACCCTGCGTCAGTCGGACGACCGGGGAAGGGGCCTTTTGTGGCCTCAGCGACTCGACGTGCATCTCGAGACCTCGGAGGGAGGCCTGCTCAGGAGTGTGGACCTGACTGCCCCGGAGGCTGCGGTTCCGGTCGAGGAGCCCATGCTCACGCTCGATTGGGTCCTTCCCAATGCAAGCGGGGTGGAGTACGGCCTGTTCATCCTGGACGATCGATCCCTGGGAGTCCTGGTGGACGGCTTGGGCGGCATCGACGACCCAGTGCTCCGGGGTGCGGCGTGGGTTACCCTCTGGGACGCGGTGCTCGAGGGACAACTCGCCCCCGAGCGCTTCCTCGAGGTGGCACTCGACGCCGTGGCGGCGGAGCCGGTGGAGCAGTTGCTGGGCCGGATCCTGAGTTACGCGGAGACGACCTATTGGCGGCTTCTGTCTCCGGAAGCCCGGGAGGGTCGATGGCAGGGCCGTTTTGAGGCAGCCCTGGAAGGGCCTCTATTCGGGTCCGGCCTGGGGGCGACCGATCCCACCAGGGCGACGCTGCTGTTCAGGACCTGGACCGACGTGGCCGGCAGCGATGGGGCGGTGGATCGGATGCGCGGCCTCTGGGCCGGCGAGCGCACCATCCCCGGGGTGCCTCTCTCGGAGACGGATCGGACCTCCCTGGCCCTGGGCTTGGCCTTGAGGGAAGCGGAAGGATGGCGTGACATCCTGGACCGCCAGGAGGGGGCGATCTCGAACCCGGACCGTCTTGCCCGATTCCGGTTCGTACGGCCGGCCGTGGACCCGGACCCGTCCATTCGACGGACCTTCTTCGAGTCCCTTCGTGATCCGGCCAACCGGGAAAGGGAGCCGTGGGTGCTCTCCGGGCTCGGGTACCTCAACCACCCGAACCGGGCGGAGGCGTCCGTGGAGTTCGTCCTCCCCGCGCTGGAGATGATGGAGGAGATCCAGCGCACCGGGGACATCTTCTTCCCCACCCGCTGGATCGGGGCGTCCCTCCAGGGGCACAATACGGGGGAGGTGGTCGGCATGGTGAACGGGTTCCTGGAGAGCCGGCCGGACTACCCGCCCAGGTTGGCCGAAAAGATCCTCCAGGCTTCGGACATGGTTGAGCGGTCCGCCCGGATCCTCCACGGGGGAGGGGTGCAGTGACCCTCCGCCGACTGGCCGTCATCGCGGCGCTCTCGTCGGTGTGGACGCTGGCGTGCTCCGACGCGCCGGGTCCCCACGAACTCCGTGGTCCCGACCTGGTCCTTCCCCCGGTCCGGCCCCCACTCCGGCCCTCGGACGGGCTCCTGGAGCGCCCCGACCTGCAGGCGCTGGTGGAGGCCCAGATCCTCAGGGACGCCACTCCCCTGACCCGGGGCCTGTCGTCTCCGGACGCTGTGGTCCGGGCCCGTGCGGCTCTGGCTCTGGCTTCGGTCCAGGATCCCGCGGCGGTCGGGGGACTTCTCGATGCCCTCGGCGATCCCGATCCCCAGGTGCGCCGAGACGCGGCATTCGCCCTGGGACAGACCGGCGGATTCGGGGTCGGAGAGGCCCTTCTCGACGCGCTGCGCGATGAGGAGGATCCGTCCGTCGCGGGACGCCTCCTGGAAGCCGTGGGCAAGCAGGGGGATCAGGATCAGCTCCGTCGGCTGGTCGCAGATCATAGTGAGATCGCACTTCAGGCTGAAATGGCTATCACCTTGGGCCGTTTTGGCTTACGCTCTGTTCATCATCTTTCGGCGCTGGCGTGGCTCACGTCGCGGCTCGAGAGTCCCGATGCCGAGATGAGGTACCTGTCGAGCTACTACTTCTCTCGGGTGGAGGACCCCGCGGCCTGGGGCTCCGTCCTCCCGGCGGTGCGGGGCGCTCTGGAGGGCCTTTCGGTGGATGACCCTGCCGCGATCCATCTCCTCCAGGCGCTTCGGCGGGTGGAGGACCCGGTGGATCACGCCGCGGCCCTCGGCTTCCTTCGTGACTCCCGGGACTGGCGGGTCCGGGTTGAGGCCGCTCAGACCTTGGGGCACCCCGGACCCGGGCCGGACACCCGGGCCGCC
The DNA here is from genome assembly GCA_039591855.1 of Gemmatimonadota bacterium. Classification (GTDB taxonomy): domain Bacteria; phylum Gemmatimonadota; class Gemmatimonadetes; order Longimicrobiales; family Gaopeijiaceae; genus JBDHCV01. The sequence goes on from JBDHCV010000006.1 coordinate 56,205, forward strand.
CTCCTCGCGGCCCTCGACGACCCGGTGGTGAACGTGGCTCGGGCCGCCGCACAGGGCTTTGCCCGGGTGGAGTTGCCCCCGAGAGGCGATCTGGATCGGGTCGAATCGTGGGTCTCGAACGAAGCCGAAAACGGAGACCGGTGGCCGGTCGCCGAGCCCCTGCTGGCTGTCCTCTCCCGCACGGGGTACGACGCGGCCGTACTCCGCTGGCTGGACACTCGGGATCCGACCGACGTATCCGGCCAGGTCGTCGGACTCCGCGCCCTTGCGTCGTCCACCCGAGTGGACGCTCTGGAGGAGCTCGCCCGCCGGGCCGAGACTGCGGCCTCGGACCAGGTGGCCGTGGCGGCGGCCGAGCTGATCGCCACCCGACGTTGGGCCCTGGAGCGCCGAAGGCCGGAGACCCATGCCCGGTTCCTCGAAGTCCTCTCGGCCTTCCTGGGCGAATCCCGGTTCGACGATGCGTTGCCCGCGGTGGCCGTGTCCTTGTCCGAGGACCGTCTCGCTGAGGCCGGTGGACGGGCCACCGTGCTCCGGGCCCTGGAAGAAGCGAGCGATGAGGAGGAGGCGCCGTCGGAGCGGACGTTGGCCCTGGCCTATGGCCTGGCCATGGCCGGGGACTCCGTGGCCGAGCCCGTTCTTCGCCGTGCCCTCTCCACGGCCAGCCTCCGGGGCAGGTTCCTGGCCCGGTCGGGCCTGGAGTCCCTGGGGTTTGAAGTAGAGACTCCGTCCAGACCCACGCCCGCCCCCGATTGGGGTCGGCTGGCCAGCCTGGGACGGCACCCGGTCCTGCTGCTGGACACCGACCGGGGGGAGATTCGCCTCCGGCTGGACGCCGAAGCAGCCCCGCAGACCGTGTCCGCTCTTGCCCGCGTGGCCGCCGAGGGGCGATTTGCCGGCGTGCCGTTCCATCGAGTCGAGAACAACTTCGTGATCCAGGGGGGGGACCTTACCCGGGGCAGCGATGGCCGGTCCTTCGAGTTCTCGTTGCGGAGCGAATTCAACTCCACCCCCTACACACGGGGGGCCCTGGGGATGGCGAGCGCGGGCAAGGACACGGAGAGTACCCAGTTCTTCATCACCCATCTCACGACACCCCACCTGGATGGCCGGTACACGGTCTTCGGCTGGACCGAGAGTGGCATGGATGTCGTGGACTCCATGCGCCAGGAAGACCGGATTCGGTCGACGTCCGTCCTGCGTGACGAGAGGGGGGGAGGGGGCTGACCCGCCCCTCCAATCGGGAGGGAGACCGGACCCGGCCGGGGGTGCCGGGGGCTGGCGGCGCCGGACTCGGGCCTGTTACAGTTCATCCCGGTGACCTTAAGCGTCCATAATCTCCGTAGCCAGGGGACCCCCGCTGTGCCCATCTCCTACGACATCGATGCAGCCACGGGCGTCCTGAGTTCTGTCTTCACCGGCAAGGTCCCCCCCGGAGAGATCCTGGATTGGTACGACGAACTCCAAGGCCACCCGGACTTTCGGCCGGATCTGATTCAGATTGCCGAGTTTCGCATGAGCGAGGCCGATTGGACCCCGGAGGAGATGAAGGAAGTGGTGACCCGGGAGCCGTTCGGACCGGGAGCCCGGCGGGCCTTCGTCGGGCCCGTGGACCTCATCTACGGTCTCGCACGCATGTATTCGACCTTCGCGGAGACCATGGGGCAGGGGGGCCAGATCGAGGTCTTCCGCACCATGGAGGACGCTCGGGCGTGGATCGATACCCTCCCGAAGGCACCTCCTCCTTGAGCCCGGTCCCCTGCGAGAAGTGAGAGAGGGGGGGCGCTGGTGCGCCCCCCCTCTCGGTCGCCAGACCCATTCCCCGGGGGGAAGGACCTCGGGAATCAACCCGCCGGGCGCCGGAACCCCGGGGGACCGGTCGGAGCCGCTGGAGGATCGGGGAGCCGGTCCAGCTCCAGGATCGCCCGGATCCGATCTTCCGAGTCGATGAGGTGGGCCTCGGTGGCCCGGTCACTCACCTGGGCCCTCGCGGAGGCCAGATCGGTCTGCAGGGTCAACAACTGGGCTCTGAGGGCTCCCGGGGCGTCGGTGAGCCAAGCGGCGTCATCCTGCATGAGGACCGCGATGCGGTTCAGATATGCCCGCTGTACGTTTCGGCGGAGGGGATCGATGTCCTCGCCGTCGGAAAGCTCCGACCACACACCCTCCCGCAGATCGTCGAGCATCTCGATCAGGCCGTAGGCGTCACTCCCGGCGAACAGCTCCTGCTCCACGAGCCTCTTCATGACGTCCACGTTGAGGACCCGGTTCAGACTCCCCGCCTGGGCGGCTGAGATTCGATCCAGCGCCCCTGCCTCCTCGATCCGACGCAGGATGTCTTCGTCCAGCATCCACGTCGGTGTGGCGAAGACCTGGCGGTTGAGGTAATCCATCGCCTGGCGCTGGGTGTTCCGATCGACCGGGATATAGGGCATCCCGTCCTGGCCCTGAGCCTTACGGTTCCAGTAGACGCCGCCGATGTTGGTCGCGACGTGGCCCGTGTAGCGATTCCATTGGTCCAGCACCCGCCCATAGAGCTCCTCGAGCTGGCTGTAGTCCTCACCCTCCTCGTAGGTCCATTCCGTGAGGTTCTCGACGATCCGCTGGAGGTTGAGGATCCCCAGGTCCGAGGCCTCGACGGCGTTCGATCCCAGAGCCTCGGTGAGGGAGGACGGATCGGAGCGAGACGGATCGCCGAACCGATACAGCGGGTCGTCGCCCTTCTCCTCGATCCAGGCACTCAGCGTGGGAATCTCCGCTTCCGGCGAGTCGGCGCCGGGGATCGGACGGTAGCCCCAGTTGATGATGTACTTGTCGTAGGGCCCGACCTTGGGGCTGTAGCAGGTGTCATCCCCCGGCTGGGCCACGTAGTTGTAACGGGCGTAGTCCATGATCGTCGGCGCGGTGCCGTTCTCGCAGACCCAATCGGAACGGAGCTGGTCGACGGTCACCGCCGCGGAGGCCTTCATGTTGTGGGGCAGGCCCAGGGTGTGGCCGACTTCGTGGGCCGCCACGAAGCGGATCAACTCACCCATCACCGAGTCGGGGTACTCCACCCCCCGCGCCTCGGGATTCGCGGCCGCCGTGTGCACGAAATACCAGTTGCGCACGAGGTTCATCACGTTGTGGTACCACTGGATATCGCTCTCCAGGATCTCACCGGTCCGGGGATCGTGCACGTGGGGTCCCGACGCGTTCTGCACCGGAGAGGCCAGGTATCGGATCACCGAGAAGCGGGCGTCCTCCGGGCTGAACTCCGGGTCCTGCTCGGGCGTGGGCGCCCGTCGCCCGATGATTGCGTTGGAGAAGCCGGCCTCCTCGAAGGCGACCTGCCAGTCCTCCACGCCTTGGATGAGGTACGGGACCCACTTCTCGGGTGTCGCCGGGTCGATGTAGTAGACGATGGGCTTCACCGGGTCCACCAGCTCCCCCCGGGCGAAGGCCTCGGGGTCGCTGGGCTCCAGCCGCCACCGGGTGATCATCCTCTTGGTCCCGGCCCGCTGGTTTTCGATTGTGAAGTCGGTGCTCTGGACGCTGAAGAACCCGGCCCGCTCGTCCCAATAGCGGGGCATCATGGGGTCGTCGGGAAGGAGGAGCATCGAGTGGGCCATCTCGGCGCTCAGCGTATTCGCCGCGGCGTTCGAAGGGACCTGGGTGGCCTCGTAGGTCACCACTCGCCGCACCTCCACGTTCCGGGGATAGCTGTTGGCGCTCACTAGGTACGTGCGGTCGCCGTCGAGGCGACGGACGCCGAACTGGGTACGGAACCGCGAGGGAACCCCGATCAGCGGCACGTCGCCGGTGAAGAGGCTGGTGACGTCCACCACGACGGCGGACTCGTCGTCATTCATGACCTCCACGTCCCAGGCCGCGATGACAGGCTCGAAGTTCGAGTTCTGTACCGCCTGATAGACGTTGGAGTCCTCGTCGGCGGTGAGGGAATGGCTGACCAGCCGGAGGCGAACCTTCTCCCCGTCCCGCTCCCAGCGCACGACCGAGGTGTTGGACTTGGACCCGCCGTAACCGGCACCCGCCGGTGCCTTGGACACCCGGGTCAGGAGCAGCATCTCCCGTCCCATCATCGTCAGGGGGATCTCGTACATCAGCTTGTCGTCGATCTGGTGGAGCGTAAACAGGCCTTCGTCGCTCTCCGCCTCACCCACGACGTCCTGGTAGGTCTTGGCCTCCTGCTCCTCCTGCTCCTGGCCGTTGGGCCTCTGCCTGCCCTGCTGCGCAATGGCGGCCTCCGGCACGGCGGCTGCAGCCACCATCCCCAGAAGGACGGCGGACCCGAGAAGTGCCCTCATGCTCCGACTGCTCATTCGATTCATCCCCTGCCTGGAGGGTTCGCGTGGACTGACGGGTCCGGGATAGACCCTTGCTTCGTGGACACGCCAGATGCTCAAACTGCTGAACCGGTGGGATTTCGAAAGGGGGGCTCCCGGCTCGGGCTGGATCCGCATGCCGTCCGGCCCAGCTCGATGGCTCGAAGCGCGCGCGAGGGTGGTACGGCCGAGAGGCCGCCATCGGTCCGTTCCGGGAGGGTAGGGTATTCCTCGTAGATGAACGCTGTTACGCGAACAAACCAATGAGGGACTTCACGGGACGAGCGGTTTTGTTTACACTGTTAACCATGACTGATCAACGGAAGCTAATCCTGACGAAGGCGTGTGAACTCTACCTCCACGAGGGGCTGAAGGGGTTCTCCATGCGCAAGCTGGCGAAGTCGGTAGGTGTGACGGCTCCGGCCCTCTATCGGCACTACGCAAATCGCGAGGCGGTGCTGTTGGCGGTGCTGGGAGAGTCCTATCGGCTCCTGGGCCAGTATCTCTATCGGGCCCTGGCGGGCCAATCGCCCTGGGAGCGGTTCACCATGGGCGGAGAGCAGTACATGCTGTTCGCCATCGAGAACCCTCGCCAGTACGAGATGTTGTTCGTCTCACCGGGGGCCCTGGGCGTGGATCGACTGCCCGAGGAGGTGGAAACCCATGCCTGTGCCGTCGGCCAATTCTGGCACGACCGGGTCCGGGAGGCCGTCGATGCCGGCCTACTCAGGGACGACGAGCCCCAGGCCATCGGCCGGACCCTCTGGGCCCATGCCCATGGGCTGGTCCAGCTCTACCTCAGGGGCCTTCTCGACCTGGACGAGGCGGGGTTCCGCCAGCTCTACCGCGAGTCGGGCCGGAGGGTCTTTCGCGGGTTGGCCGGAGACAAGCTCGGTGAAGTGCTGGAGAACGAGCCTCGGTCGGATGAGGAGCGGTCGGACGGGGCCCCCGCGCATTCCGTGAGCGATGGGGTGCCTATTCCGATGAGGGGATGAAGGCCCGGTTCGAAGCGGGTGGCGGTCTACCCGTACCGATGAAGACAGGATTCACGAGAGGACCAAAGTGAACCATAGATTCGATTCCAAGATCCAGGACAGACAGGGACGGCCCGCCTTTCGTCTCCTGAGGGCCGCGACCCTCACCGCAGTTTTGGTCGCCCTGGGGGCTGGACATGGACTCGGTCAGGAGGCGTCTGCCCGGGCCGAACAGGTCCGGGCCTCCACCTCCCAGTCCGTGATTCGACTGGATATCGCCCAGGCCGTGGCCCGGGCCCTGGACGAGAACCGGGAGGTCCGAGACGCCAGGCTGGCGCTGGAGTTGGCGAACGAACAGGTGAGTGAGGCGTGGGGCGGGCTTCTGCCCTCTCTGGACCTGAACAGTTCCTACACCAGGAACATCGAGCCGCCGGTTTCCTTCCTCCCGGCCATCTTCATCGATCCCGGGGCGCCCGCCGATTCACTCATCCCTGTGCAGTTCGGCGCCGACAACGCATGGAACGCGAGTTTCTCCTTGGAGCAACCCCTCTTCGAGGCCGGCCTCTTCATCGGCCTCGGCGCAGCCTCCCGCTTTCGCCTGCTCCAGGAGGAAGCGGTGAGGGGGCGGAGCCAGGCCGTGGTCACCCAGGTCCGCACCGCCTATTACCAGCTCCTCCTCGACCTGGAGAACCAGCGTCTTCTGAGCAACTCGGTGGAGAGGGTCGAGGCTTCGCTCAACGAGACCGAGGCTCTGTTCAGGTCCGGTCTGGGACCTGAATACGACGTCCTTCGCCTCCAGGTGGAGCTGACCAATCTCAGGGCCAATCTGGACCGGGCCGAGAACCTGGTCCGCCAATCCCGCCGGACCCTGGCCGTGCTCCTGAACGTGGAGGATCTGGAGTCCGTGGAGGTGGTGGGCACACTCGCCACCGTAGACCTGGAATCCATCGAGGCCAACGATTCGGAGAACGCGGCCCTGCTGGCCTTCGCCGGATTCGATCCCCGTGCCCTCGAGTTGGAGGCGGCGGTGGCCCAGAGCCAGGAAGCCCGATCGGATCTCCGTCAGCTCGAACTCACCGAGGATCTTCGAAAGGCGGAACTCCGCCTCGAGCAGGGAGAATACCTACCCCGGATCTCCGCGTTCGGGAACTACACCGTGGTGGCCCAGCAGAATGGGTCTCCCAGCTTCTTCGGCTCTCCCGCCAGCAGGGGTACGGCCAAGGCGGTTGGGATCACGGTCAGCCTCCCTATCTTCACCGGCTTCCAACGGGACGCCCGCATCGATCAGAAACGCGTGGCTCTCCGGCAGGCGGAGACCCAGACGGAGGTCTTCCGGGATCAGGCCGAAGGACAGGTGAAGTCCTTCCGGGAGCAGGTCGCCGAGGCCAGGCAGCGTGCCCTGGCCCAGGCCCTGGCCGTACGGCAGGCCACACGGGGATTCGAGATCGCGGCCGCTCAATTCCGGGAGGGTCTGGGGAGCCAGCTGGAACTCACGGACTCCGAGGGGGCGCTCCGGGAGAGCGAGTTCAACTACGCCCAGGCCGTGTACGACTTCCTGGTGGCCAGGGCTCGACTGGACGAGTCGGTGGGACTGGTGCCGGGAATCGACGTCCAGCCCGAGTTGCTTCGGACGGGACAGTGACGAGAGGACGGTCCGTGGGAATGCGACCCGACGGCCGATCATAGATGAGAACCGCCTCAGGCGAGATATGCACATGACCATCAAGCTGAATAGATCGACTCGAGCCACCCTGGCGGCTTTTTCCCTGGCCATTGCCGCGGCCGCATGCGGAGGTGGAGAGGGAACGGATTCGGCGGACGCCGCAGTCGCAGGGGATCCGTCCGACGCTTCCGGGGGCTACTCCCGGATCATCAACGTCGAGGTGATGGAGATCGTGGCGAGGCCCTTCACCGAGGTGATCCGGTTGACCGGTGTGGTCAAGGCCGATCAGGACGTCACGGTGTCCGCGGAGGAGAGCGGCGTGGTCACCGAGATCTTCGTCGACAAGGGAGCCCGGGTTCGGAAGGGACAGCCCCTCCTCAAGCTCGATGACAGGGTACTCTCGGGCCAGGTGGATCAGGCCAGGGCTCAGGCCGAGTTGGCTCGTGAGACCTGGGAGCGCCGGAAGCGGCTCTGGGAGGAGGACAAGGTGGGATCGGAGATCGCCTACCTCGAGGCCCGCTTTGCGGCTGAGCAGACCGCGGCGAGCCTCAGGGTCCTGACCGAGCGACTCGATCGGACCACGGTCCGGGCGCCCATCGGCGGGGTCCTGGACGCACGGAGCGTGGAGGTGGGAACCATGTTGGCCCCTGGCACTCCTGTGGGCCAGATCGTGGATCTGAACCCGGCGAAGATCGAGGCGGGCGTGCCGGAGCGCTTCGCCCTGGACGTTACGGAGGGCACCACGGCCAGGGTGACCTTGGATGTATTCCCGGAAGAGGTGATGGAGGGGCGGATCACCTACGTGGGCGCATCGGTGGACCGGGGGAGCCGAACCTTCCCGGTGGAGTTCGTGGTCCGGAACGCGGATGGTCGGCTCAAGCCCGAGATGGTGGCGAGCATGGAGTTGGTTCGCCGGACCGTCCCGGAGGCCATCGTGGTCCCCCAAGAGGCGTTGGTCCGGGTCGAGGGCGGCTTCGTGGCGTTCATCCTCTCCGAGGACGGGGCCACGGCGGAGGCCAGGTCGGTCCGGCTGGGATCCGGCCAGCGAAATCAGGTGGTGGTGGAATCGGGGCTCTCACCCGGCGAATGGCTCGTCGTGGTGGGGCAGAAGGACGTGGCCGCCGGGGACCGTGTGAATGTCGTGGGTGAAAGGGAGTTGGGTGCGGGGGTACTCCGATGAGCGGACTCAAGGAAGGCCGGGATCCCGCATTCCTCTCCAGGTTCAAGGAATTCAGGCTTACATCGCTCGCGGTGGACCACAACACGTCCGTCATGGTCCTCCTGTTCCTCGTGACTTTCGGGGGGATGGCCGCCTATACCAGCATCCCCAAGGAGGCGTCGCCGGAAATCGAAGTCCCGATCATCGCGGTGAACACCGTTTACCCCGGGGTCTCCCCCGCGGATATCGAGACGTTGGTGACCCGTCCGTTGGAAGAGGAACTCAACACCATCTCGGACCTGAAGGAGTTGCGCTCTACGTCGGTGGAGGGCTTCTCCAGCATTTCGGCCGAGTTCGAGACCTCCGTCGAGCTGGACCAGGCCCTCCAACGGGTGCGGGAGAAGGTGGACCTGGCCAGGCCGGAGCTTCCTCGGGATGCCGAGGATCCCGAGATCGTCGAGTTCAATTTCGCCGAGATGCCGATCATGCAGGTGAACCTGGCCGGGGAATACGGCCTGGTCCGTCTCAAGGATATCGGTGAGGAGCTGCAGGACCGGCTGGAGCAGATCCCGTCGGTGCTCCGGGTCGACCTCCGGGGTGGCCTGGAGCGGGAGGTCAAGGTCGATGTCGACCTGTCCCGCCTCAAGTTCTACAACCTAGGCTTCCAGGACGTCACCGACGCGATACGGAACGAGAACGTCAACATCCCCGGCGGTTCCATCGACGTGGGAGACGTGAAGTACCTGGTCCGGGTGGACGGGGAGTTCGCCGACCCGTCCATCATCGAGGACCTGGTGGTGGCGACGAACAACGGCCGCCCGGTCTACGTCCGTGACATCGCGACCGTGGAGTTCGGATTCGCCGACCGGGAGAGCTACGCCCGGTTGGACGGAAACCCGGTGGTGACCCTGGACGTGGTCAAGCGGTCAGGGGAGAACATCATCGAGACCGCGGATGCCGTGAAGGCCGTGATCGCGGGGATGGAGCCCCTCCTTCCACCCACGACGGATGTGACCATCACGGGGGACATGTCCGACGACATCTTCCAGATGGTCAGCAGCCTGGAGAACAACATCATCTCCGGACTGCTCCTGATCGTCGGCGTGCTCTTCTTCTTCCTGGGGGTCCGAACCTCGGCTTTCGTCGCCCTGGCGATCCCCACCTCCATGCTGCTCTCGTTCCTCGTCCTGGGCTTCCTGGGCGTGACCATGAACATGGTGGTGCTGTTCTCGCTGATCCTCGCCCTGGGGATGCTGGTGGACAACGCCATCGTGGTCGTGGAGAACATGTACCGATACCTGGAGGAGGGCTGGGACCGGGTGACGGCGGCGAAGAAGGCCACGGGAGAGGTGGCCATGCCGGTCGTGGCGTCCACCTTCACAACGCTTGCGGCGTTCGGTCCGCTCCTTTTCTGGCCGGGCATCACGGGCGAGTTCATGAGCTACCTGCCGCTCACGCTCATCGTGACCCTTTCCAGCTCCCTGTTCGTCGCCCTGGTGATCGTTCCCACGGTGGCGTCCATGTTCATGACGCTGGACGGTCAGAAGCCCAAGCCCATGACCCCCTCCGCCCGCTGGACGTTGATCGGCGTGGTCGGCCTGGTTCTTCTGGGGATCCTCGTCAGCAATCCCCTCACCGCGGGGCTGCTGGTGGGGACGGCCGCCCTGGCCTACGGAATCCACACGCTGGTCCTCAGTCGAGTCGCACGGCGGTTCCAGGACGCGTGGCTGCCCTGGATCGTGGACTTCTACGAGGCCCAGCTCCGTTGGGCTCTGAGACGCAGAGCGGTGATCGTGGGAGGGGCCGGCGCGGCGCTGGTGGCCAGCTTTCTCCTCTTCGGGCAATTCAACGCGGGCGTGGAATTCTTCCCGGAGAACATTCCCCCCTCGGCGGCCATCGTGGATTGGGAGTTGCCGGTGGGATCCCGGGTAGAGGCGGCCAACGCCGTCGCGCCTCGGGTCCTTGCCGAGTTGGAGGGGATCGAGGGGCTGGTTGACGTGGATGCCCGGGTGACCACCGTAGGGAGCGGCGGCGGAAACAACATGATGGGCGGGGGCGGGGCCTCGGGCCCCAACGCCGGCAGGATCACCTTCACGCTCGTGGACTACCAGGACCGTTCGGTGGACGCGTTCGAGACGCTTGCGGCCATGCAGGAGCGTGCGGGAGGCTCTATCGCCGGGGCCACCTTCAAGGTGGACAAGCCAACCGAGGGTCCGCCTACCGGGAAGCCTGTGAACATGGAGATCGTGGGCGAGGATCCCCTGGTGCTGCAAGCGCTTTCGAAGGACGCCCTGGCCGTCCTGCGAGGGGCGCCGGTCTTCCCTAAGCTGGTCGGCCTGGAGAGTGATCTGGATCAGGCCAGGCCCGAACTGTCGGTTCAGGTGGATCGGGAAAAGGCCGCACTCTATGGGATCAGCACCCTGGATATCGGGAACGCCGTCAGGGGGGCCATCAACGGTGTGGAGGCCGGCAAGTACCGGACCGGCAACGACGAGTACGACATCATGGTCCGCCTCCGGCCCGAGGACCGGGACCAACTCAGTAGCCTGGCGGATCTCACGGTCATGAACGAAGGGATCCAGGTGCCCCTTCTTTCGGTCGCCACCTGGAGCGTGGGGGATGGGTACGGGTCCATCAACCGTGTGGACATGGACCGGGTCGCCACCATCTCCTCCGACGTGGCGGCGGGCCTGAACAGCAACGCGGTGCTCGCCGAAGTCCAGACCACGGTGGCTGGGTTCGTGGCGGCCTTGCCGCCCGGGTACACCGTGCGCTTCACCGGCGAGAATCAGGATCAGGCCGAGGCCCAGGCGTTCCTGGGACAGGCCTTCATGTTCGCCCTCGCTCTCATCGGACTGATCCTGGTCAGCCAGTTCAACTCGGTGGTGAAGCCTCTGATCATCCTGAGTTCGGTGATCATGTCCACGGTGGGGGTGCTCATCGGACTCATGGTCTTTCAGATGCCCTTCGTGGTGATCATGACGGGGGTGGGGATCATCTCCCTGGCCGGTGTGGTGGTAAACAACGCCATCGTGCTCATCGACTACATCGACATCCTTCGGGAGCGGGACGGGATGGACCGGTTCGAGGCCCTGGTTCAGGGGGGGAGGACCCGGTTCCGACCCGTGATCCTTACCGCCGTCACCACCGCCCTCGGACTCGTGCCCCTGGCCGTCGGTCTGAATTTCGACTTCTTCGGATTCTACGGGTCGCTCAGTCCCGAGTTGTACTGGGGAGGGGAGCAGGCCGCCTGGTGGAGCCCCATGGCCGTGGCCGTGATCGTCGGGATCACCTTTGCCACCTTCCTGACGCTGGTCCTCGTTCCCGTCCTCTACTCCATCGTGGACGACGTGGCCGAGTTCTTCCGAGTGCATTTCACCCGACGGGAAGCGGATGCCGATCTGACCGGCGGTTCGGACCAGGCGGGAACGAGCTCCGGCGGAGGGCGGGCGCCATCGGCCGGGCCGGCCCAGGTGCCGGCAACCGAGCCCGCCCCGTCGCCGAAGGTGGTGGCTGCGCTGAGGAGCCGGGCGGCCAGCGGAGCGGACGACCTGGCCTCCGTGCCGGTGTCGGACTGAGGCGTCCCCGGCGCGAGGCGCCGGACACCGCGGCCGTCTCAACGATTCGGGGCTCCCCGGTGTCAAACCAACAGACGAATCTACTCACCCGGTCTCACACGGGGTCATGCACAGTTCTGCCAGGCACCCATCCGGGGTTTCTGCGATGACGATGGTCGCACCTCCTTTGCGACCCGTTCTCCTCGCCCTGCTTCTCCTGGCCCCGGCGTCGGCTGCCGCCCAGGACGCCATGCCCCGCCCGGACTCCACCCCCGCCGCTATTGCCGACCAAGACACGGGAGCGCTGCGGGTATTCCTCGACTGCAATACCTACTGCGATCGGACCTTCTTCCGGGAGGAGATCGCGTTCGTGAACTGGGTCCGGGACCGGGCGGACTCGGAGGTGCACGTCATCGTCACCGACCAGGACACGGGCGGGGGCGGCGAGGAGTACATCTTCCAGTTCCTGGGGCAGGGGCGGCTGGCCGGACAGGAATCCGAGCTTCGGTTCCTGGCCGGCTCCACCGACACCCGTGACGAGATCCGTTCGGGCCAGGCCCGGGTTCTGGCCATCGGGCTCGCCAACTACTCGGCCATGCTGGGCCGGGTGGAGGGCATCACGGTGGAGGTCGCCGAGAGCTTCCGGTCCGGGGATGCGGCTGTGGGGGTTCCCACGGGGTTGGAGGACGACCCGTGGAGACTCTGGGTATTCAACCTGAACGCCGACGGAGCGGCATCGGGGGAGGAGAAGGAGGATTCCTACCGCTTCAGCGGGGGCTTCTCCGCCAACCGAACCACCGAGGTATGGAGGGCCCGCTTCCGGGCGTCCGGCTCCTACTCCCAGCAGCAGTTCGAACTCAGTGACTCCTCCATCTCCACCACGGTCCGACGAAGCTGGAGTGTGTCGGGGGCCACGGGGTATGCCCTGGCCCGGTTCTGGTCCATCGGTGTCCAGGGTCGCATCAATTCCGAGTCCCGTCAGAACCTGGACCTGGGCGGCAACCTCTTCGGGGCCATCGAATACAGCTTCCTCCCCTACGAAGAGGCCTCCAGGCGACAGGCGTTCCTCTACTACCAGGTGGGGATCGCCCACTTCGAGTACGAGGAGGAGACCATCTTCGACCAGACGGCCGAGACGCGGCCCCTCCACGAGCTCGTCTTCGAGTTGGACTACCAGCAGCCGTGGGGTTCGGCCGCCGTGACGGCCGAGACGTCCCAGTACCTCCACGACCTGAGCCTCTACGAGTTGAGGCTCAGTCCTCGTGTGGATTTCCGCATCTTCCGTGGATTGAGCCTGAATGTCAGGGGGAGTCTGGCGAAGATCGAAAACCAGATCTACCTGCCCAAGGGGGATCTGACCGACGAGGAGATCCTCACCCAGCGGCGCGAGCGGGGGACCGGGTTCCGGTATGAGGTTCGGGTGGGGCTCCGGTACTCGTTCGGGTCCATTTACAACAACATCGTCAACAACCGCTTCGACCGGCTCTTCTAGCCGGGGGTCACCGGGTCAGAAGAAGCCGGTGAGGGAGAGATATCCGGCCGCCGGAACCAGGCCGTATTCCGAGCCCAGTGGATTCGCCATGGTGCCCAGGCCTTCGCCCCACCCGAGGTAGAGGCCACCCCGGACGCTCCAATCCGACGCCACGGACCAGCTCGCGCCGGGCGCGAAGAGGCCGCTGCCGTCCCGGAGGTTCACGATCACCAACCCGTCGGCCGCCACCAGGGGGTGGATCTGGTAGCTCATTTGAGCCAACCCTGTGTCCATGCCCAGGACTTGCATCTCACCCCTGTCGAACGGCGCCGACTGGATTACGGTGAGGAGGCTGTCCGCGCTGCTCGCCCCCCACCCGTCGTGCTGGTACTCCGCCAAGACGTAGAGGTCTCGATCGGCCAGGTCCAGTAGGCGGTCCACCCCGGTGGAGAGCCGAAGGACGACCCCCTCGCCGGCCCGGTCCCTGCGAAGGGAAGCCTCCCCCCGCACCGCCCACTCCCCGGCGGATCCACTGACTCCTCCTGCCGCCCCGAGCTCGTCGTGGACCAGGCCCGCCCATCCCGAGACGTCCCACCCCGCGACCGATCGGCGGCCCCGGGCCAGAGCGGTCAAGGTGGTGCCCTCGGCCTGGCGGGAGGGGCGAACCACGAGGTCGAGCTCGGAGAATGGCCCGGGGTAGAGACGAACCCGGGCGGCGTCCACGCCGATGCGGTACTCCCGGAAAGGGTCGGCGGGGTCGAACGGGGCAAACGGGTCCGCCGGGGTGAGGAATAGGGTCGTGGCCCAGGAGACGGCCTGGCGTCCCACCGTTATCTCGCCCTCCGTTCCCAGGGGCAGGGACAGGCTCAGCCGATCCACCCGATGGTCCCAGGACCCACCGTCCCAGGAGGAGATGTTCCCCTGGAGCCCGAGCCAATCGCCGGCGCCGCCGCCGGCCCCGAAGATGAGGTTCGAATTCAGGGGATCGTTTTCCCAGAGTCCCAGGGTGTGCTCGTAGGCGATCTCCAGCCGGATCTCCCCCCGGGCCCAGTCGAGCATTCCCCTGAATCGGGTATCGTCGGTGAGCCCGCCTCCGGAGACCGGGGTCGGCTCCGAGGCCGTGGCCACATTCAGCAGATACCAGGTGAGGTCGGGGATCTGGGGAGCCGCGCCGGTGGGGAGCAGGCCCGTGGCAAGCACGGAAGCCAACACGAGGGCCAGGGTGCGCCCCATCCCCGTCACCCGCCTTCGCCCGCCCGATCCTGGCGAACGTCCGATACCACCGACCCGTCGACCAGGCGAATGAGCCGCCGAGATCGCTCCATGACCCGGGGGTCGTGGGTGGCGAACACGAAGGTCACGCCCCGGTCCCGGTTCAACCGTTCCATGACTTCGAGGAGAGCGTCGGAGGTGGCGGAATCCAGGTTCGCCGTGGGCTCGTCGGCCAGTACCAGTGCCGGCTCTCCCACGACTGCCCTGGCCACCGCGACCCGCTGCTGCTGTCCCCCGGAGAGCTTCCCCGGCCTCCGGTCCTCCAGTCCATCGAGCCCGATCAGTGAGAAGAGCTCCTCGACCCGCCGCCGCCGTTCAGCGGCTGGGAGGCCCCGGAGGAGGAGGGTGAATTCCGCATTCTCGAGTGCTGTCAGGACCGGAAGTAGGTTGTAGGCCTGGAACACGAACCCGATGCGCTCCAGGCGCATCCTGGCAAGGTGGCGATCCGGGAGATCGGTGATCTCTTCCCCTCCTACCCAGATCCGACCGCCCGTCGGTCGGGTGAGCCCTCCCAACAGGTTCAGCAGGGTGGTCTTACCGGAGCCGGACGGTCCCGCCATGGCCACGAAATCCCCTGGCTCGATGGTCAGCGACACGCCTCGGACGGCCCGGACGGGCTCGGGCTCCTGGGGGTAGGTCTTCACCAGCGCTTCCGTGCGCACCGCCGCCGTGGACGTGGGGGACCCGGAAGTCATCTCCGTCGCATCCATGATCAATTCTCGAACTTGAGGGATTCCGCCACGTCCAGCCGGGCGGCATGGACCGCCGGGTAGAGGGCCGAGGTCATCCCGATGAGGAGGGTGAACAGGAGGCTCTGGACGATCTGGGCCGCTCTGAACTCGGGGACCATCACCGGGTCCATGACGATTCCTGAGAAGGTGATGTCGCCATCCATCAGCGCCGAGAGGTCCAGCCCGTCCCTGAAGAAGAACCAGGTTACCGCTAGCCCCACCAGGATCCCCACCGCTCCGCTCGCCAGGGTCAGGAGCACGCCCTCCAGGTAAACCAGTGCGCCAGTGGCCCTTCCTTCGAGCCCCAGGGCCCGGAGGACCGCGAACTCCCGCCTGCGGTTGAGGACCGACATCAGGACCGCGTTCAAGATCGCCAATGCCACGATGGCCAGGAGGATGGCGTGGAAGAGGTAATCGCCGTAATCGTCCATCCTGACGGCGGAATCCAGCTCGGGGGACGCCTCCCGCCAGGAAAGGGCACGGACTCCGGTGCCCTCCAGGGTTCGGCCAAGCCGGTTTACCACCGGCTCCACCTCCCGGCTGGAGTCCAGGAGCACCGCAAGGGTCGTGGCCTCACCAGGTGTCGCGAGCCAGCTCCGGGCGGTTTCCATGGGAATGTGGATCACCCCCTCCTCCAGTTCGGTGACACCGAATCGGAAGATGCCCACCACCCTGAGGAGCTGTCCCTCGATCTCACCGTCGCCTCCCTGGGCGGTGACCACGAATCTGGATCCGATGTGGAGCCCCAGCCGGGTGGCCAGGCCCCGGCCCACGAACGCCGCCTGCCGGTCGGTCGCCTCCAGGTACCGGCCCTCCTCCAGCCTCTCCGGAAGGACGGAGAATCGGGCCTCCACAGCCGGATCCACCCCCTCCACCAGGACCGGCAGGGCGGAGGACGCCGAGGCTGCCAGCCCATGCACGGAAAGGCGCGGCGCGGTGAGGCGGACCGACGACTCCAGCCTCGGGTCGGCGATGGCCTCGAGGGCGTCGGCGACTGCGGCCGAGTCGAGGCGGTGCCGAAACTGCCTGGATTCCTGGTATCCGGGGGCTTGGAGTGCCACATGTCCGGTGCCGAGGCGCACCCCCATGTAGATCCAGTCCTCATGTGCGCCGTCGGCCAGGGAGCGGGACAGGATGAGGAGCCCCAGGCCGACGATCATAGCCGAGGACGTGAGCAGACTCCTGCGGCTTTCCCGGATCAGGTTGCGGACCGCGAGCCAGGCGAGGACTCCGAGTCTGGCGAAGGGGCCCAGGACCCGAGGGGGTGGCAGGGTCTTCATCGGTCCGCCAGGGCGTCCGCCGGAGGAACCCGACCGGACCGGACGGCTGGGTAGACAGAGGCGAGGAGGGCGGTGAGGAGGAGGGCGACCCCGCTGAAGACCGGTCCGGTCGCGGTGACCTTCACCCGCAGGACTGGTTCGACCAGGGAGCCGGCCATGGTGAAATCTCCAAACCAGCGAGCGAGGTTCGGTGGATGGGCGGCCCACCAGAAAGAGACGGGGAGCGCGACTGCCAGCCCCACAGCGAGACTCACGGCTCCCAGGACCAACCCTTCTCTCAGGACCGTGCCCGCGACATTGCCGGGCTTGGTTCCCAGGGCCCGGACCACCGCGAATTCACGGCGGCGCTCGGCCGTGGCCATGAGCATGGTGTTGGCCACCCCGAATACGGCCATCCCGAAGACGATGACCAGGATGATCATGTTGCCGGACTCGGCGAGGAGTGCGTATTCCCGCAGCTCGGCCCGGAACTCCGTCCATGGGACGGCGACGATGCCCTCATCGGACGTCGAGCCTGACAGACGCAATTCGGCCAGCGAGGGGGCCACGTCCGGCGCCGCCCAGGCTCCCGTGGTGCGCACGGCCACCTCGTGGATTCGTCCGGGATCCAGAGCCAGTAGACGCTGGGCGTCCTCGAATCTGAGCAGGATGTGGGAGGCGTCCAGGCCTGCCAGGCCTGTCCGGAAGACGCCCGACACGGTGTAGAGATCGTTGCCCAGGGACCCGTCGGCCGCAGGGGCCACCAGGACCAGCTCGCTGCCCGGTCCGACCCCCAACTGCCGCGCGGCCTCTACACCCAGGAGCACCTCGCTTGCCCCGGCCCGGGGGAGGGCTCCCCGGTCGAGGGCCTCGAGCAGGCGCGTGGCCCTCCGCTCCCGTTCGGGGTCGATTCCCACGAGGAACCCCGCGATGGTCTCTTCGCCGGCCGACGCCAAACCGCCGCCGTAGACCCGGGGAGCGGCCGCCACGACCCCCGGCGTCTCGTCGATCCTCTCCAGCAGGTCGGCCACGTCCAGCCCATCCCGTCCCCCGAGGGTCTCGTAGAGGCTGTGCTCCGCCCGGTAATCCGGATCCTGGACCTGGATGTGGCTGGAGAAGACCAGTGTCCCGCTCTCCACCATTTCCTCCACCACGCCCTGGGAGATCCCGATCATCAGCACGGACGCCGCATACCCGAAGGCGAGTGCCATAGAGGTGATCAGGGTCCTCCGAGGATGCCTCCAGAGGTTCCGCCAAGCGATGGTCCACCAGATCCGGGAGCCGAACATGGCAGGTCAGCGGCTGCTGCGGAGGTTGCGGAGGCTGAAGAAGCTCTCGTCCAGCCCCACGTCGAACTCCAGCTCCGAATAGCGAATCACCGTTCGTTCCTCAGGCTTGTCCTCCGGTTGGATCGTGAACCGCGCGGGAACCAGGCGCCCACCCATGACGCGAAAGTCGTCGAAGGTCATGGTCCGGACCAGGGAACCGTCCTCGTCGAAGTATCGAACCCACGTGGGCATCATGTCCGACTTCCGGACCTGTTCCACGATGCGCCCCCAGACCACGGGGGCGTCAGGCCGGGGCACGAGGGTGAACTCCCAGACTTCCGCCGCCTCTCGACGGCCCTCGAAGGAGATCTCGATGTCGTAGTCCTCGATCAGGCGCGATTCCTTTACCAGGTCGTCGTTGGTCACGTGGGAGCCCATCCAGCTACCCATCATGAGACTCGGCGGGACCTTGATGGTCCGATCCACCCGGGGCAGGTAGTTCCAGACCTCCTGGTCCGCCTTCAAGGTGGCTGTGCCTGCCTCCTTCGCCGGTGAAAGCACCCGTACCAGGGCGTACTCCGTGCCCAGGGACCAGACCTCCATCTCCAGGGTCCGGGACCAGTGGGCGGTCTCGATGTCCATGGCCATGCGGGCCTGGGAGGACTCTCCCCGGAGCAGTCTGTCGACCTGATCCACGATTTCCTGGGCCGTCTGCCCAGCCAGGGGTGCCGGGCCGAGCCCGAGAAGGAGTGCCATGACCGCGACCACGCTGAGCACGCTGGCCGGGGATCGGAGGGTGCTGGTAGGGTTCGTCACGTTGTCACCTCCCGCTCCTTTTCCTGTCCATGGGGCCTTCCTATCACTGCAAGGGTCGGTCCTGGGACGGCCCGCCCGTCCCTTCCACCTTTCCCGTCCTCCTTGGCCGGGGCTAATGTGGGGTTCCTTCGTACATTCTCTGACCCTCGGCCCCAAGGCGATGATCCCTCGTCGGTCCATCAAGGCGCAGCTCGTCTTCTCGCTGGCTGTCCTGGCCGTGTCGCTGGTCGCCTGGGATACCTTCACGGTGGTTTCCCAGTACCGGGACAGCCGGGCGCAGGCAGCACTCCTGGTCGAGGACATCGCCCACGCGATCTCGGGAAGCCTGGAGTTGGTCCTGCGGGATCAGCTGCACGTCCTCGAGGCGCTGGGTGCCGACAGCATCCTCATCCGGGGTGAGAACCCTGCCTGTTCCAACACCCTCGCCGCTTCCGCCCGCCTTCTCCGGCTCAACCTGAATCTGATCGTTGTGGACGCGGAGGGCGATCTCGCCTGCTCGGGGATGGGCGTTCCCGGCCCCGACTTCGAGCCTCTTGGTGACCGCTCCTGGTTCCAGTCGGTGAGCCGGGATCTGGAGGTGACGGTTGGGGAACTGGTGATCGGAAGACACACCGAGCGGTGGGTGATCCCTCTGGCCATCCCGATCCTGAACGCCGACGGGACGTTCCGTAGCACCCTGGTCGCGACCCTGGATGCGGAGTTCTTCAACGAATTCGTTGGGGACCTGGGTGTCACGGAGGAGGCCCTCATCACCGTGGCGGAACGGGGCGTAACCGTCATCGCCAGGTCCCGGGACTGGGCGGGGACGGTGGGCCAGGCGCTTCCAGCGACCAACCCGGGGCTGGATCTTGCAGGAAACCCCGAAGGAACCTCGGTGGCCCAGGACCAGGACGGGGTCATGCGGTACTGGGCCTACACCACGGTGCCGGGCACCGAGTGGGTGGTGTTCGTCGGGCTGCCCGAGTCCTACATCCGGGCCCTCCCCATGGCTACGGCGATCCGGGCCGTGGGGACCGCCATCGTTACCCTGCTGGTGATCATGGCCCTGGTGACCTGGGTCTACTCCGGGGTGCTGGATTCCCTCCACCGTCTGGTCGAGGGGAGCCGGGCGGCGGTGGATGGCGACCTGGGGCGCATTCCCGCCTCCGGACCCCGGGAGATCGTGGAGGTGGGAAGGGCGTTTCGGGCCACACTGGAGCAGCGCCTCAAGGCCGAGTCGGAGGGTATAGAGGCCGATGCACGCTGGCGTTCCATTCTGGATAACGCCGTCTTCGGTGTGCTCCTGGCCCGGGAGGATGGAACCATCGAGGTGACCAATCCCGCCATGGCCGAGATCCTAGAGGCCGACGACATCGAGGAACTGATCGGGAGGAACATCGCGAGCCTCTTCTGGGTGGAAACCCACGGAGAGGAGTTCCTCAACGACCTCCTTCTCTTCCATTCAGTCCAGGGAGTCGAGTACCGGTGGCGGACCTGTAAGGACCACCTGCGGACCCTGCGGCTCACGGCTTCCCGGGTAGACGCCGGTGACCGACCCGATCAGGTGGAGGTCTTCGCCGAGGACATCTCGGTCCAGCACGACCTTCAGGTTCAGCTCCTCCAGGCTCAGAAGATGGAGGCTGTGGGACGGCTCGCGGGAGGCGTAGCCCACGACTTCAACAACCTCCTGACCGTGATTCAGGGACACTCGGAGATCCTGCTTTCCAAGCTCACGGAGGAGGACCGGGCCTACCGGAACGCCTCCGAGATCCTGAAGGCGTCGGAGCGGGCCGCCGACCTCACCGGGCAGCTCCTGTCCTTTTCCCGAAAGGGGCGGGAGGAGGAGTCGAGCGCCATCGATCTCAACCTCGTGATCGAGGATATGGAGCAGCTCTGTCGGCGGCTCATCGGAGAGCACGTGGAGATGGCTCTGGACCTGGGGAGTGAACTGCCCGCGGTGGCCGTGCCCACGGGACGGTTGGAACAGGTCATCCTGAACCTGGTCGTGAATGCCCGGGACGCCATGCCCGATGGTGGTCGTATGACGATCCGTACCCGGGCCACCCCATCTCCATTGCGGAAGGCGCGGGGCCCTTGGGTGGCGATGGAGGTGGAAGATCAGGGTACGGGCATCCCCGAGGAGGTCAGGGAGCGGATGTTCGATCCGTTCTTCACGACCAAGGCGTCGGGGGAGGGGACGGGACTGGGGTTGAGTACCGTGTACGGGATCGTCTCCGGTGCCGGTGGACAGATCCAGGTGGATTCGGAACTTGGGAGGGGGTCCAAATTCACCGTACTCCTCCCCGGTGGAACCGCGACCGACGTGGAAATGGTCGAGGCGCCGGAAGTCCCGGAAGAGGTGGGCCCGAGCACGGGGGGGCTGGTGCTGGTGGTGGAAGACGAGGAACAGGTTCGGGAGATCGTAGTCCGTGTCCTCGGGGAGGCGGGCTTCAGAACGCTCCAGGCTCGGAACGGCGAGGAGGGGATCGAGGTGGCCGTTGCGGAGGGCGGATCTCTGGACCTCGTGGTCTCCGACGTGGTAATGCCCCGGCTGAAGGGCCCCGAGATGATGGCGCGGCTCCATCAGCTCTATCCTGAGCTGAGAGTGCTCTACGTCTCGGGCTACGCGGGGGGATCCATCGCCCCGTCCGACCTGACGGATCCCAGGGTAGAGTTCATGGACAAGCCCTTCCGCCCCCCCGAGCTACTCCGGCGGGTGCGGGCCTTGCTCGCGCCTGGACGGCTGGATCAGGGCTGAGTTCCGGCCCTCGACCCTGCGTTGCGGGAGGACTCAGCTCCGGGGCCGTGACCTATCGGCTCGGGGGCGGGGTGGATCCGGACCGTGTTGTGAGCGCACCGATCACGGCGCATATTATGCGTCCGCGGCGCCGTCGCACCCATGGCGGCGTCCCGGCTCCACCGATCCCGACCACTTGCCTCCCCAGGAGTCCCCAGATGGCCCATTCCTCCCGCCCCCTGCCGTCCCTACTCGTCGCGGCTCTGATCGGAATCTCCGGATTGTGGGGCTCCGCGCTCTCGGCCCAAGAACTCGAACGTCCGGAGGGCTGGCA
Organism: Gemmatimonadota bacterium; assembly: GCA_039591855.1. Taxonomy (GTDB): domain Bacteria; phylum Gemmatimonadota; class Gemmatimonadetes; order Longimicrobiales; family Gaopeijiaceae; genus JBDHCV01. The sequence continues at coordinate 77,750 of JBDHCV010000006.1, forward strand.
GGTGAGGTTCGACCGGGAAGGCTCGGATCCCGCGGAGCTCTATTTCGTGACCATGGCTCCCGGTTGGCATATTACCACCGGCCCATCGGGTATCCTCTGGAATCCAGCTCAGACAGCATCTGGCACCTACCTGTTGGAAGCTGACTTGCACCTCTTCGATCCCGGGGAGCGTCGGGAGGCGTTCGGCGTCTTTTTTGGCGGAGATGATCTGCTCGAGGACGGTCAGACCTATACCTATTTCCTGATCCGCCGGACCGGGGAGTTCCTGATCAAGGGCCGTTCGGGGGCCGATACCGAGACCCTGGTGGGCTGGACGGCCCACGAGGCGATCCGGAGCTGGCCGGGTGACCCGGACGAGGCTTCGGTCCTGAATACCCTCGGGGTGCGCATGGAGGCGGACGAGGCGGTCTTCCTCGTGAACGGCCAGGAGGTCGCTCGACTGGGACGGGACCAGGTCCGCTCCAGTGGAGTGGCCGGGCTCCGGGTCAACCACGGTCTGAACCTCCACGTCTCCCGCCTGGAGGTTTCGGGGGGCTGAGTCCGGTCTAGCTGGCCTTCTTCCGGTCGTCCAGGATCGCTCCGGCCACGAGGCCGACCACGCTGATCACGATACTGCCCAGGAGGGCCGGGCCGAACCCATCCACCGTCAACCCGGTGGTCAGCCGGTCCGTGAGGAGGAGCATCAGGGCGTTGATGACCAGGAGCATCAACCCCAACGTCAGCAGGATGAACGGCAGGGCCAGAAGCTTCAGCACGGGCCGGACGAACGTGTTGACCAGGGAGAAGATCAGGGCCACGACCAGGACGGGCCAGAATTCCCCGGTGAGTTGAATGCCGTCGACCAGGCTCGCCGCCGCCGACAGCGCGAGGGCGTTCACGAGGATCTGCGTCGCGAGCTTCTTCATTGGGTGACCCTTCTCCGTGTTTAGCGAGACCGGGCGGCTCGCCGGTCGCGGCGTCCGTCTGCCCCTACGGACGTCGAAGTCGGCCTGTTTCGATCCGTCACTCGGCGGCCTGGGCAGACCGGACGGTAGTGGGCCCGGGGTTGCCTACCCCCCTTGTGGACTCTAGGGTTCAGCGCCCCGCAGGATCCCATTGCGGAGCTTCGGGTGATCCCCCGGTATGGAGCCTAGCCGTGGCTGCTGAACAACTCCGCCGCTGTCCCACATGCGGTACCAGGGTTCCTGCCCGGTTGGACGGTCCCTGTCCTGGATGTGGTTCCGAACCTGCCCGGGGGGCAGCCGGCATGGCCGGCTTACCCGGGACGGTGGAGCCCCGAGGTTCCGTGGCGCCGGCGCGGCAGAGCTCGTCGGGACGGGCGCTGACGCGAGGGCGGACCCCCCGGTCCGTCCTGATCCGTGACCTGCTCATCTTCGAGTTGAAGCTCTTCCTGGACGGGCTCGGAGACCTGGTGTTTTCCCAGTTGGCCATCTTGGCTCTTATCTGGGATTTCATACGAGGTGGGCCCGAGATGGGTCGGACCTTCTACACCGTTCTCCGTTTCGGAGAAAGGTGGGATCTCTGGTTGAACCTCTACCGCCCGGCCACGGAGACCGACGAGTCCGGGGAGGGACTCCTCTCAGCTGGGAAGGTCGACGCGAATTCCCTGCTGGGGCGCATCGAGGGAATGGTGAAGGAGCGCGGGGTCCGGGACCCGAAGGACCCCAAGATCTGAGGACCCCACCAGAGGTCGTGAGGTGGGGTTACTTGTACCGGTAGGTAATGCGGCCCCGAGTCAGGTCGTACGGGGACATCTCGCACTTCACCCGGTCTCCTTCGAGGACGCGGATGTAGAACTTCCGCATCTTTCCCGACAAATAGGCCAGGATCTGGTGTCCGTTCTCCAACTCCACCCTGAAGTTGGCGTTGGGCAGCACCTCGGTGACGGTGCCTTCCATCTCGATTGCGTCGTTTGCCACTGAGTATTCCTACAAAGGTGAAACGGCTTTCCCCAAGCCTGAAACATAGATCCGCCGGATTGGACGGGCAACGCAGTGGGCGTGGGCCGGTTCGATCAGAGCCGGGGCCGAGCCGCTCCGGCACCTCCCTTGCTTCTCGGCCACACCCACTGTTGATTCTCGGCCTGTCACCCGACGTCTCGGGGTCCGAGGCCGGTGACCGTGACCCAACTCCCGCCAGCCCGGAAGAACGCATGAATCTGCAGCCCGCTTCCCGACTCCTCCTAGCCTCGACGTTGGTGGCCGTCCTGCCGATCTCATCAGCGGGCCAGGACGTCACGGTGGAGCAGTGGAGCCCACGATCGACCCTGGTCGTCCCGGAGCATCCGACGCCCAGGGCGAAGTTCCCCTTCGTGGACGTCCATTCCCACCACTTCCGTCCCCCCAGCCCCGAGGACCTGGACGGCCTCCTGGCGGCCATGGACGCGATGAACATGGGGGTCATGGTCAACCTCAGCGGCGGTAGCGGTGACCGCCTCGTGGCCATGATCGCAGCGATGAAGGAACAGGCGCCCGGGCGCTTCGCCGTATTCGCGAACGTGGACTTCGGGGGGATCGGAGAGCCCGGTTGGTCCGAACGGGCGGCCGGGCAGTTGGAGATGGACGTGCGGAACGGCGCCCAGGGGCTGAAGATCTTCAAGAGCCTGGGCTTGTCGGTCGTGGATTCGGACAGCGCACGGGTCCCGGTGGACGACCCACGGATCGATGCGGTCTGGGCCAAGGCCGGCGAGCTGGGGATCCCGGTGCTGATCCACTCAGCGGACCCTCGCCAGTTCTGGGAGCCCATCGATTCCACGAACGAGAAGTGGCTCGAGCTCAAACTCCGGCCCCGTCGGGCCAGGGCCGATGACGATCCCGCTCCCTGGGACCAGATCATCGCCGAGCAGCACCGGGTGTTCAGGCGGCATCCGGGCACCACGTTCATCAACGCCCACCTCGGGTGGTTCGGAAACGACCTGCAGCATCTGGGAGACCTCCTGGATGAGATGCCCAACATGTACGTCGGCATCGGGGCGGTCCTCTACGAGCTCGGGCGGCAGCCCAGGATGGCGGCCCGGTTCTTCGAGCGGTACCAGGATCGGGTACTGTTCGGGAAGGACTCCTGGGCTCCCGACGAATACCCGTACTACTTCAGGGTCCTGGAAACCGAGGACGATTATTTCGATTACTACCGGAAGTACCATGCGCTCTGGCAACTCTACGGGATCGGCCTTCCGGACGAGGCGTTGAGGAAGCTCTACTACGAGAACGCGCTGAGGATCATCCCCGGGATCGATCCGAGCGTGTTCGAGGGCATGGACTGAGATGGCCGAGGTCCTCGCCTCCGTACTCGGGGACCCCGAGCCGAAACCCGGACGGGGGATGGGCCGCAGGGCCTTCTTGAAGCTGGGTGCCGCGGGCCTGGTCGCCACCGCGGGCGGCTCGGTGTGGTGGGCCCAGCGGCAAGGGGTTTTCGGGGCGGGTGTCGGACCGGCTTATGAGCCGTGGTCGGAGTTCTCCCATCTGCTGACCGGGGATTGGACCGGTGACCCGGGCCTGGCAATGGTCAGGGGGGCGATACTCGCCGCCAGCCCCCACAACTCCCAGCCCTGGGTATTTCGACTGGAGCCGGGACGTTTGGAGGTGATCGCTGACCTCTCCAGAAACCTGGGTCCCGTCGACCCTTTCCTCCGGGAGTTGTTCATCGCCCAGGGGTGTGCCCTGGAGAACCTCGAGATCACCGCCCGAGGGATCGGCGTGCCCCTGTCGGTTACGATCCTTCCGGACCGCGACGATCTGCGGCTCGCTGCCGTGGCTTCCTGGGACCCTCAGGGGGCTGAGCCCCAGCCGTCGCCGGGCCCTGCGTTCCAGGCCATCCTGGATCGCCGAACGGACCGGGGCCCATACGACGTCAGTCGCCGGATCCCCGAGAGAGTCCTGGAGGAGTGGGTCGCGCTGGCCGAGCGGGAGGAGGGCGTGACGCTCCGTTGGATCCGGGAGGCCGAGGAAAAGCGGCGGTTCGGGGACCTCGTGATCGAGGCCACGGAAGCGACGATTCTGGATGGAGAGTCGGGCGATGTCACCTCCCGGTGGCTACGCACCGACCCGATGGAGATCCATCAAGAGCGGGACGGGCTTACCCTCGACGGTCAGGGAATGGGCGCCTTGACGTCCGCGCTCGTGAAGATCCTCCCGGGTCCGTCCCGGCCACGAATCGAGGAGGGGTGGCTAGACGCGACCCGGGATCGGCAGGTCCCGACCACCGACGCCTTCGGGGTTCTCAGCGTGGAGGATCCCGACGACCGTGGCACTCAGATCGCGACCGGACGGGCCTGGCAGCGGATCCATCTCGCCGCCACGGCTTCTGGGGTCTCCATGCACCCCATGAACCAGATTCCCCAAAGGGCAGGGCGGGAACAGGCACTCGGGCTCGAGCCCCGCTTCGGAGAGGCCCTGGAGGGGTGGGCCTCGGGCCGGTCGGGACTGCTTTGCTTCCGGGCGGGCTTTGGAGCCAAGCCCCCGCCGCCGAGCCCGCGCAGAGGCGCGTCCGAGGTTCTGGTCGGCTAGTTGAGAAGCTCGGCCTGGATGTAGAGGGCTACCGCGTCCACGTCCCGGTACTTCAGCCCCTCCAACCCCCAGTGGGGCATTCCGTCCAGCGTACCGATATAGATCTGCTCTCGAAGGGCGTCTCGATCCTCGGCGAATGCCCAATCCGCGGCATGGAAGGACGGGGGCCGGAGCGTATCACCGTTCATTACGAAGCCCGCGTCACCCTCACCGTTCGGTCCGTGGCATTTCTGGCACGAAAACCGGAAGACAGTCGCCCCCCTCTCCACAGCAGCGGCAGGATCGTCCCAACTGATCGTATCGAAGGAAGCCGGATCGTAGGCGGCCATGGCCATGGCCATGGTGTCGGCGGCGGCCTCTTGGGTGGTGGTCTGCTGCGCCATCTCCTCGTCCTCGGCGCCGGACGAGCAGGCGCAGAGGGTGGCGGTGATCAGGATCAGGGGGCTGCGCCAGCGCATCATTCCTCCCGGAGGGGGTTGCGGATCTTCACTACTACGGCAAAGTGCGTTCCCCTTGCCCCATTGGACAAGACCGGCGCCAATCTGGAATGGTTCGTGCGGGGAGGGTCCGTGCATGGACGAAACTCGAAGGGAGGACGGCAATGACGGAGTCCACTCGGGGGGCGCTCTTCCAGGGATTGGTGGCGGGCCTGATCGGCTACGTCATCGTGGCCGGGTTCTTCGTGGCTCTCAACCTCGTCCTGGGTCGGCCGGCGACCTTCACCGCCGGGGTCCTGGGGACTGCCCTGGTAGGTGGTGCCACAGCGCACGTGGGAGCGGTGATCGCCTTCAACGGGGTCCACATACTGGCCTCGATGGTCATGGGCGTAGCGGCGGCCCTCCTCATCTACGAGACCGAACTGCATCCCAGGGCGTGGTTCGCGTTCTTCTTCGTGTTCGTGGCCGGATTCGTGTTCACGTCCGTGGTGGCCGGTGTCGTCGCCGCCGAGATGACCGAGGCTGCCCCGTGGTGGGCCGTGATCTTCTCCAACCTCCTGGCTGCGGGGCTGTCGGTTCGGTATCTCCTGTCTCGGCATCCCTGGCTGTCGGCTACGGTGCGAGACGTGGCCGAGGCCTGAGCCCGGACGGATCAGGCGGGCGGCGCGGGTCGAGAATCCTCTTCGCCGCCGCCCGCGGCCGCCATGCGCTCCTGGGCTCTCCCCAGGATCAGCCCGATGGTGACCCAGACCCCCATCAGGGGGGCTGCGACCAGCGCGATGGCCCCTACGCTCAGGCCCACCCAGGCCAGCCCCGCGTAGATCCATCCGCTCGCCAGATCGCCCCCTCGATAGACCGCGGCATCGATGAACGCTTTGGACTTGTAGCGCTCCTCCCGACCCACCACGGTGTAGAGCACCTCCCGGGAGGGCCGGGCCAGGGCGTACCGCCCGGTCCTGTAGAGGACCTGGACCACCACGAGGACGGCCAGCGACGGGTACACACCGAGGACGACGAAGCCGATGAGCATCAGGGCCGGTAGGGCCGCGAGGGTCACGCCCACCCCGAGTACCCGGATGATATGGGCGGTGAGGAACCCCTGGCCCCCGATGGTGAGGATGTTCACCGCCAAGTCGATCTTGGCCAGGAACGCCGTTCGGACCCCCCGGTCGGGCATGGCGTCGTAGACCAGCTCCGCCTGCTGAAAATAGAGGACGGTGGATGCAAAGGTCATGACCGCGATGTATCCGGCGATCCCCCGGAGGTAGGGGGACTTCAAGACGGTTCCGATCCCGCTCCACGCGGTCCCGGCGATCTTCTCCGGTCCTTCGGCCCTGAGCACGGCGTCGAGGGAGGCTCTGCGGTGGAGCCGCTTCGCGATCTGGGCGGCGAACTCCAGGGGAATGGCCGCGAAGAGAAGGAGCGCGAAAGTGGGGACCAGGACGGCGAGCCAGGCCGTGAAGGCCGATCCGAAGATCCCTCCCAGGGAGGAACCCACCGCGATGAAACCGAAGACCCGCTTCCCCTGGTGATTCCGGAACAGGTCGACGACGAGCCCCCAGAACACCGTGACCACGAAGAGGGCGAATACGCTTGCCCAGACGTAGAAGACTCGATCGATCCAGGGCCTGCTGGACTCGGGAAGGAGCTCGAGGGCCAGGAAGAAGAGGACCAGATTCGACGCGAAGAACCGGTTGGCGAGCGGGACGAACACCGCCCGGGAGTAGCGGGCCACCAGCGCCGAATACGCCGGGACCGCCAGCATCATCACCAGGAAGACTGCGGTCCACAGGTACTGGAGATTCCCCCGATCCGCTGTGCTGATCTCGTCCCGGACCGCCCTGAGGATGTAGTAGCTGAACAGGATGGCGAACCCGTAGGCGGTGGCCAGGAGGACCGGGCCCCACTCCTTGCGTTCTACCGGAATGAGACGGGCGAGGAAGCTCATCCTCCACCCCTCCCGGGCCCGGCGTGCCAGGCGGCCAGGACCTGGGATTCCCGCTCAGCCGTGATCCCGAAACGCAGTGGAGAGGACTTGCGGTCTTCGCTCCAACCGCGGGCCCACGCCAGCGTGTCCTCGGTGGTGACGGCCAGGGGTCGGAACGTCATCCCGGCGTTCACGGCCCGGGAGACGTCGATCTGGCTGAACCCCTCCATCCCTTCCTGGGGCGGGACCCACGCCGGCATGTCCTGCCACGGCCGGACCTGCTGAGAGGCCAGAAAGTCCGCTGGGACCCAGGTGAATCCCGAAGGCGTATCCGTTGCCGCCTTGATTCCGTAGAGCATCTCTTCGATGGCCAGAGGGCGGGCCAGGGGGCCGGTGGCGTTGTAAACCCCCGAGGCCCCTGTTTCGACCAGCCGAACCATGAACTCTCCCAGGTCTCGCACGTCGATGAACTGCACGGGGTTGGTGGGGTCCCCGGGAGCCAGGATTTCGCCGCCCCGTTCGATCCGGAGTGGCCAATAGGTGAAGCGATCCGTCCCGTCTCGGGGGCCCACGATGAGCCCCGGCCGGACCACGATGGCCCGATCTCCGAACGCGTTTCCGGTGTGCTCCTCACACAGGGCCTTGGCCCCGCCGTAGTTGGCCCCGAAGACGTCCTCGGTGTCCGGGTCCTCCAACTGGTGCAGAGGCGCGTCTTCCGACATCCCCACGATGGAGTTGTCCGAGTAGACGGAGATGGAGGACACGTACAGGTAGTGCTCGACCTGGTCCCTGAGGAGCGCGGTGGACTCTCTAACCCACCGGGGCACCGTGGCGGAATTGTCGATGACCGCGTCCCATTCCCGGCCGCGCAGGGCGTCCAACTCGGCGGTGCTCCGATCGCCCACGAGGCGCTCCACGCCGGGGAAGAGGTCCGGATTGGTCCGGCCCCGGTTGAAGAGGGTTACCTCATGACCCCTCGCGAGGAGGTATTCCACCTGGGCCGGGCCCAGGAAGCTCGTGCCTCCCAGAATGAGGATCCGCTTGGCTCGGGCACCGACGGATGCCCGGGCGGCGCCGGCCGGCTCCTGCCCGAGAAGGGTGGCGCCGGGCGCCACCGAGGCGCCGATGGCCCCGAGGGCCCCCAACCGCACGAAATCCCGACGGCTTACGCTCATCTGGACCTTCCTTCCTCTTCGTCGTCATTCCCGGGGCGCTGGGCCCACTGGGCGATGATGTCGGCTTCCACCTCAGCGGTGGGCCCCTGCCGGATCTCCGCGGTTCGCTCCTCGGGCTGCGCGTCCCACCAATCCAGCGTCGCCCGCACGGTGTCGGCCAGGGACCGGTGGGTCAATCCGGCCTCCAGGGCTCGCCGGAAGTCGATCCGGTTCATGCCTACATAGGGTCCCATGGGCGGCACCCAGGGGACGGCGAAGGAGAGGCCTCGCTCCTGGAGGAACGACAGGTCGGGGATCCAGTGCCAGTTCACCTCGCCACCGACCACCGCATGAATCCCATAGATCATCCCCGAGAGGGGGAGGCCACCTGGAGGACCTGAACAGATGAAGGTCCCGGTGAGCGCGTCCTCGCAGCCGCGGATCATCCACTCGGTGAGATCCCGCACGTCGATGAACTGGACCATGTGAGATCGGTCTCCGGGGGCCACCACGTCGCCGCCTCTCCGGATCCTGAGGATCCAGGAAGTGAGGCGGTCCATGGGGTCGCCTGGACCGACGATGTAGTGAGGTCGGACAATCAGGGCGCCCTCTGGGAAGGCCATTCGGACCACGTTCTCGGAGCGGGCCTTCGCGACCCCGTAGCTGAGCTCATCCTGGGGAGGATCGTCCTCCAGGAGCGGGGCATCGCCCTCGTTCAGGCCGATCTTCTCGTAGGGGTAGAACACGCCCGTGGAGGACACATAGACGTATCGGGCCACGTTCCCCCCCAGGACCGAGGTGGATCGCTCCACCCACTCCGGATCGGTGGCGGAGTTGTCGATGACCACGTCCCAGGACCGGCCCTCGAGGGCCGAGAGATCCGACGCCCGGTCTCCCCTGAGTTCTTCGGCTTCAGGGAACATGCCGGGGTTGGTCTGCCCCCGGTTGAAGAGGGTGACCTGGTGCCCTCTCGACAGTGCGAATCTCACCTGGTGGGGACCGATGAATCCCGTTCCCCCAAGGACGAGAATCCGCAAGGACCTCCCCGCCACGCCTCGACGGTCCGCCTTTCCCTCGTCTTCCACGTGGAATGCTCCGGTGCGGGTTGAATGCCCCGGGTTCGGTCCTGGGGACGTCGCTTTCCGGAGTGGACGCCCCGGCAAGCGCAAAGGAGGAACCATACCCGATGCTTGCGTGGTGGGCCAGCAGGTCATTGGCCCAGAGTGCGGGGGACCGGGAACCCCCGGGGCTGGGAAGACGTTCCTGACCCGGATGGTGTTTCGCCGAATCCGAGAGGAGAGCCGTGCTTTCTGCAGGCCCCACGCCTCAGCATCGGACCCATGTGCGCCCGGCCCGGCTTGCCCGGACCCGGGGCCGCCGGCAACTTCCATCCCGCGTTGGGAGCCCTCCGCCTGCGCTCCCGTCCTACGCGACTCGAATCCACGCCACGCCCCCACCGAACGGAGCCCCCATGGCGGACAGCCAGGCCGCGTTCGAAGAGCTGCTCGAGCCCGTTCTCGGGCCTGCGTACGGGTTGGCGCTCAGCCTGACAGCCGACCCTCCGGATGCCGAGGACCTGGTTCAGGAGGCGGCGCTCCTGGCGTATCGAGGTTTCCACACCTTCCAGCCCGGGACCAACTTTCGCGCCTGGTTCATGCGGATCGTCACGAACGCGCACCTGGGGGGGAAGCGGAAGGAGAAGCGGCGGCCTACGCCGGTGGAGATCGACGACGTGCCGGATCACTTTCTCTACCTCCGGTCCCGGGATACGGGTGTCACGGGTGTGGCCGAGGACCCGGTCGAGGAGTTCCTGCGCCGGGTCGACGTCGGAGAGATCGAAGCCGCCATCCAGAGCCTTCCCGCCGAGTTCCGGGGCGTGGCAGCCCTGTATTTCGGCCAGGAGTTCACCTATCCCGAGATTTCGGACGTCTTGGGCATCCCGGTGGGTACCGTGAGGTCGCGGCTCCACCGGGCCCGCAAGCTCCTCCAGAAGGAGCTGTGGGATCTAGCGGTGGAGGAGGGCGTGATCCCTCCCGAGGAGGAAGATTGATGGCGCCCTCGGAGAGAATGACTTGCGCTGACGCATTCGCACGGCTGGACGCCTATCTGGATCGGACCCTCACGCCCGAAGAAGCGCAGGAGGTCGAGGGTCACCTGAAGGCCTGTTCCGAGTGCGCCTGCGAGTACCGATACGAGGAGAGATTCCTCAGGGAGGTTCGGGCGAAGCTGAAACGCTTGCAGGCTCCCCCCGAACTCATGCGGAAGATCCGATCCAAGCTCGGCTCCATGGACGGCTGACGGGACTCGGGGCACGGCTCCGGCTTACCTCGTCTCCTGGCTCAACCCCGCAGAAGGGACTCGCGGGCCGCGTCGTGGGCGGCGATCAGGAACGCACGTGCGACCTCCCCCTCCTCACCCGGCGTCGCCTGGGAAAGCAGTTCTCGAGCCGTGAGAATCGCCCCCACCCACCCTTCGGTGTGCCAATGGCCGCGGCTGAGCGGTGGAAGGGCCGATGTCATGGGGTAGGGCCACGGAGAGACGTACCAGTAGGGCTGGGCGTAACTCCCGTCCCCGGGGCTGAACCCCACACCCACCGATCGGTTCGCTCCGGTCTCACTCGTGCCCCGCCCACTCCCGCCTCCTCCAGCGGCCCGCTCCTCCGGGGCGGGTGGGATCGGGATGAGAACTGCGCAATCGAAATGGTGAGGCCAAATCCGGATGGGGTAGGTGTTCCCCGGGCGCTGGATCAGCTCCAGGAGGGACCGGTAGGCATGGGCGAACCAGCCTTCTATCTGGCGCAGCTCCGGGATGGGGGCCGGGAACACGGCCCCGGTGCCGAGGGGGTGATCCGGAAGATCGTACTCCGGCAGGTCCAGCTCAGGGCCTTTGGGCCGGAGGTGCTCTCTCAACCATGAGACCGCCTCGTGGAGGGTCCGGCCCTCGAGGTCCAATACGGCACCCCCCCCCGCGTCGGGCCTGGCCAGCCTGAGGGTGAGGCTGCCCGGGGCGAAGAAGGCCCGACTGCCTGTGGCGGAATCCACACCGGTGGAGACGAACTCCCCGGAGTCGGCGTTCCACCCCATGGCTCGATGGGAGTCGTCCGGCTCGCTGCTTGCGAAGTTCTGCCCGAAGATCGCCAGGAGCTGGGCCGCGTAGTGCGCGGTCAGGCGGGCCTCTTCCAGGGCGGTGGGTTCGGTGCCCCTCAGCCCCGGGCCCTCCACGGGTCGTGTCGGCTCCATCCTAGCCTCCCAACCGTTCCCCGCACCCCCGACAGAACCTCGAATCGGGGAGGTGCCCATCCATGCCGCACCTCCCGCACGTCGGCCCGGACCCCCCGGTCGGGGCCCCCGCCGAAGGACGCGGTCGGTGTTCCGCCGCCCGGCCGAGCTCGACGGTAACGATCCCCGTGGGTACGGCGATGATGCCGTATCCGAGGATCATGACCAACGAAGCCAGCGCCTGTCCGACGCTGCTCTGGGGCGCGATGTCGCCGTATCCCACCGTGGTGAGCGTAACGATGGCCCAGTACGCCGCCCTCGGAATGGATGTGAACCCGGATTCCGGGCCTTCCACGAGGTACATGGCGGCCCCGACGATCAGGACCACGGTGAGCACCGACACCAGGAATACGGTGATCTTCACCCGGCTGGCCCGGAGAGCCCTGCCCAACACCGCGGCCTCGCCAACGTACTCGACCAGCTTCAGGACCCTGAACACCCGCAGGACCCTCAATCCCCGCACCACCAGCAAGAATCTTCCCGCTGGAAAGAGGAGGCTCAGGTAAGAGGGAAGGACCGCAGAGAGGTCCACCAGGCCGTAGAAGGAGCGTGCATAGCGGCCCGCCGAGGGCGCCGTGAGGAGCCGGAGAACGTATTCCACCGTGAACAGCCCGGTGAAGATCCACTCCAGCGCGATGAGAATCTCGCCGTATCGGGCGCTGTAGGATTCCACCGTGTCCAGCATGACCACGATGACGCTCAGGATGATCGCGACGATCAGCACCACGTCGAACGCCTTCCCGGCCGGCGTGTCGGCGAGGAAGATCACGTCGTGCAGCTTCTTCCTCCAGGGAGCGGTCTGGTCGGGAATGCTCTGGGACATCATCTCTCCACACGTTGTGCTCGGAAGGCTCGGGCCGGATCGCCGCTGTGGGGGGTCCGGTCTTCGACCTAGGGGGGGTAGACGCCGTCGGTTGACGTGGACCCTGCAGGATGCCTGCCGGGGTACTACGATTCAAGAGAACTCTACCCTCGGAGGTGTGGATGCCACGGACAAATCAGATCGCAGCCTGGGTGCTGGCGGCGGCCACGGTAGGTGCCATGGGATGCGCCAGCGGTTCCTCGGATTCCGCCGATCCCTATGACCGAAGCGGCGCGAGCTCCCGTGAGGTCACGGTCATCGTGGACAACTTGAATACCAGCGATGCGACCCTCTACATGATTTGGGGAGCTGGGAATCGGGTCCGGCTCGGGCGGATAAGCAGCCTGAGCGAAGGAGAATTCACCACGCGGTGGTACGGACCGGACGTTCGCATGGAGGCCCGGTTCCTGGCCGGCGAGACGTACGTGACCAACTCGCTGCCGGTGTCCCCGGGGGAGGTCCTCGAACTCCGCCTGCCAGGGAACCTCGACCGAGAGTGAGGCGAGACGGCCCCGTTACCGCGTTCGCCCCCGGCTCCATCGGGAACCTGGGGTCCGGATTCGACGTCCTCGGGATGGCCCTGGCCGGACCGGGTGATCGCGTCACCGCGGCCCGCTCCGACTCGGTGGGGATCACGGTGTCCACGGTTGTGGGCTCGGTCCCTCGGCTTCCTCCGGCGGGGCCGCTCAACGCCGCGGGCGTCGCCGCCCAGGCCCTCCTCGACGCCTTAGGGCAGGGGCACAGGGGTGTGGAGTTGAAGGTCGAGAAGGGCCTGCCCCTTTCCGCCGGGATGGGGGGCAGCGCCGCCAGCGCCGTGGCCGCGGTGGTGGCCGTCGATCACCTCCTGGAACTGAGATCGCCCCTGGACGTGCTCCTGGCCGCCGCCCTTCAGGGAGAGGCTTCGGCCGCCGGGTCCCCGCACCCCGACAACGCCGCCGCGTCCCTGTGGGGAGGGATCGTCCTGGTCCGGGAGGTGGACGGGGCCCTGGAGACGGTCCGCTTGCCGGGTCCTGAAGGGCTGTGGTACGCCCTTGCCCATCCCCACGTGGAACTGCCCACGTCCCTGGGGCGGGATGTGCTACCGGATTCCATTCCCCTCAGCACGGCCGTGCGCCAGTGGGGGAACGTGGCTGGGCTCGTGTCCGCACTGTACCGGGGGGACCTGTCAGCGGTTGGCCGCGGTACCGAGGACCTGGTCGCCGAGCCCGTCCGGGCCCCGCTCATTCCCGGCTTCCACCGAGTCCGGGCGGCCGCGGTGGATGCCGGAGGCCTGGGCTTCGGCATCTCCGGTTCGGGCCCCTCGGTGTTTGCGTTGGTTCCGGGAAGGGACGCGGCCGAGGCCGTCTCCCTGGCCATGTCGGAGGCCTTTCGGCGATGGGGCTCGGTGGAGGCCGACGCCCACGTGGGTCCGGCGAACGCGCCCGGAGCACGGGTGCTGGGGCGGGACGGGACCGACCCCCATGGGGAGCCGGGTGCGCGATGAGGTTCGCCAGCACTCGGGCCGGCGTCCGGGGCGTGGGGTTTCGGGAGGCCATGTTCGCCGGGCTTGCCCCTGACGGGGGGCTCTTCGTCCCCGAAGATCCAGAACCCCTCCGCCCGGAGGTTCTGGGGACCCTCCGTGACCGGTCCTTCCCCTCCGTGTCCCGGACGGTCCTGACCGAGCTTCTCTCAGAGGACTTCCCTCGAGACCGCATCGTGTCGGCCGTGGACGCAGCCCTGGATTTCATGGTGCCGTTCGTCCACGTCCCCGGCGATTTGCAGATCCTGGAGTTGTTCCATGGACCGACCCTGGCCTTCAAGGACGTGGGCGCCCGGATCATGGCGCGTCTGGTCGAGGCCGCACTGGTGGAAGAGCCAGGCCGGGACATCACCGTTCTTACCGCGACTTCCGGGGACACGGGCGGCGCGGTGGCGAGCGCTTTTCACGGCATGGAGGGGGTCCGGGTGGTGGTGTTGTTCCCGCTGGGCAGGGTGAGCGAGCTCCAGAAGCGCCAGTTCACCACACTCGGCGGCAATGTGGAAGCCTTGGGGGTGGAGGGTTCGTTCGATGACTGCCAGGGGATGGTCAAGGGAGCGTTCCGGGATCCCGGCCTGGTGGCGTCCGCAGGGCTCACTTCGGCAAACTCCATCAACGTGGGCCGGTTCATACCCCAGCTTCTCTACTATTTCTACGCCTGGGCTCACCAGCCGGAGGATTGCGAGCCGGTGTTCGTCGTACCGTCGGGGAACCTAGGCAACCTGGCCGCAGGGCTCTTTGCCTGGCGGCTGGGTCTCCCTGCAACCGGGTTCATCGCCGCGACCAACGCCAACCGGGTCCTGCCCGATTACTTGAAGTCCGGGGCGTTCGAACCCCGTCCGTCCATCCCCACGGTCTCGTCGGCCATGGATGTGGGGAACCCGTCGAACCTGGAGCGACTCGGTCCCATCCTCGGTTTCGATCCCGCTTCGGCCCAAGGGCTCCTGGTAGCGAGTTCCCGGACCGACGAGGAGACCCTGGCCGCGATCCACGAGTACTTCGACCGCCTGGAGTACATCCCGGACCCCCACACGGCCGTGGGACTGGCCGCAGCTGGGACCGGCCCGCCTGAGTGGGCCGGCGTCCCCAGGATCGTCCTTGGCACCGCACACCCGGGCAAGTTCCCCGAGGCCATCACCCGCGCCATCGGTCAGCCGCCGCCCATTCCATCGGCCCTCTCTGCCGCGCTGTCGCGGGAGTCCCGCTTTCGGACGGTCGAGCCCTCACCCCAGGCTCTTCGGGCGATCCTCCTAACCGGATGAGCGACGTGGTTGGTGGCGGGGGCCAGGAACGACGCGCGGCCGAACCCGGGTGGGGATCCGGATTCGACCGCCGGGCCGAGTTGCGAATCGCATTGGTTGAAGAAACCAGGAGGCTCGACCCGTTTCTAGTGTCGTTCGCTGAGCCACAGGAAGTCCGTACCACACCGGAATCGCCTTCGATGGCAGGCTGGCAAGAGTCTTGCAACCAGGATCGTATGAAGTGGGGAGGGAGGTCCGAGGGTCCTCGGACGCCCAAGACGAGAAGGCAAATCCATGAAAGACCTGGTTGTCGCGCTTGCGAACCCACTCATGCGGAGGGGTGTCGTAGAGGCCATCGACGGGGCCGAGGGGCTCCGTGTGGTGATGGAGGTCGACGCCGCGGAGGACGTCCTGCCCGCGGTGTCGGGACACGAGCCGGACCTCGTCGCGCTGGAGTCGGGTTTCCGGCGCAAGGAGCCTGCGCTCCTGGACACGCTGGCCCGGGAGTTTCCTGCCACGGCGATTCTCGTCTTCGTGGATCACGATTTCGACCAGTGCGCGGTCCGAGCGGTGGTGGCGGGTACGGAGCCGTTTCGCCTGAGCAGCGAAGCCATCGAGCGACTGGACGACTGCTGCATGTACGCCCTGCGAGCCCACGCGAAGGGGTGCATCCCCCAGACGGCTCCGGCGGAGGAGCTTCTGGCCTCGGTCCGGATGGTGTTGGCGGGGCAGATTTCCGCCGGCCCGTGGGTCAACACGCTTCTGTCACCCCACAAGAACGGGAACGGCAAGGATCGTGTCCCTCAGATCTCCGCAAGGGAGCTCGAGGTCATCGAGTTGATCGCCCGGGGCATGGGCAACAAGGCGATCGCCCGGGAACTCCGCATCCGCGAACAGACCGTCAAGAACCACCTGGTCCGGGTCATGGAGAAGCTCCAGGTGGAGAGCAGGTTGGAGTTGGCGCTGGAGGCGATCCGCCACCACCTGGTCAACGTGGATCCCACTTGACCACGCATTCCGGCTCTGGGAGCGGGGCCTGATGGACTGGGGGATCCGGGCGCTCCTGGGATTCGCGATCAATCTGATCGCCCTGGTCAGCTATTGGGGCTTCGCCCGCTCCGGTGCGAAGGGCTTCAGGCGGCTCGTCGCCTTCTGGATAGGGATGCCCATCACGCTGATCCTCAAACTGGTACTGCGGCCCGATCCCGACCTCGTCCTGGAGCGGGAACTCCAGGGCACACTCCCCCCTCCCGAGGAAGACATCGGAGTGCCGGAGTACGTGCGGCAGGAGATCAGGGCCATTCGGGAACGCCGCCTCCGAGACGGCGAGAACGACGAGTCCGGGAATGGCGGAGCCAGCGACGGGGAAGGGGATCCCGCCCCTCGTGAATCGGATCCGTCCTAGAATGCGATGAGCCGGTAGCCTTCGTTTTGCAGGGCCACCAGCGCAGTCATGGCCGACAGCGCCACCACCACCGGCTCCACCAGACCGTCCAGCGGGAGATTCCGGGCGGCCGCAGTCTGTCCGCACAGGTAGATCCCGACGCCCGCATCGGCCAGGGCCTCGATCATCGGCAGATTCGGGTTCGGGGTTCCGTAGCGCTCCTCGTAGGCCTCGTCCGTCAGGAGGTCCTTCCCCGCGCCGCCATGGACGACGAGCGCCACCTTCATCCGGTCCCCGGGCACTCCGGCCCTGGCGTGCATGTTCAGGTAACGGGCGGCTGATTCGAGTCGCCGGTTCCGACTCCCGGGGTCCTCGGCGGCCAAGGCCACGTCGAACACCGCCCAGTGGTTCCCCCCGATGTCCAGTGGAAAGGTCGCCGCGGGGACATCAAAGACCGCACCGAAGCCCTCGACGACGGGTCCGGGGGACGGGACCGTCTGGGCCGCGATCTCCGGTCCGGGGAGGGCCAGGGCCAGGGTCAGGAGCAGGCAAGCTGGGCCGAATAGGCATGGAAGGGCCGCTGCGCGGGTCGAGTGGTTCCG
The DNA here is from genome assembly GCA_039591855.1 of Gemmatimonadota bacterium. Classification (GTDB taxonomy): domain Bacteria; phylum Gemmatimonadota; class Gemmatimonadetes; order Longimicrobiales; family Gaopeijiaceae; genus JBDHCV01. The sequence continues at coordinate 94,656 of JBDHCV010000006.1, forward strand.
GATGTGCATTCTGCTGCTCCGATCGGTTGCTCTCACGAGAGGGCTCTCCGGGTCCGGGCCCCCCGTAGGGACCCGGGAGGGCACCAAGATGTGGGTGCCCGTATGGATCCGGCTACCTGACGATGGAAACCGGCGAGGTGATGGGGTAGTTTCCGGCTCGCCAGGCCACACGGGGTGCCCCGTGCGGCTCGATCTCCGGACGTTCAGCCGATCCATGCCCTCCTCCGAAGTCCCTCCTCCCTTCGCCGCGGTCGAGTCAGCCAAGCGGCGGCTGCCCATGCTCCCGAGCCGAAGGGACGTCCGGTCGCTGACGAGCCTGGCGATCCCGGTGGTGCTGGTCCAGGTGGGGATGATGAGCATGGGCGTGGTGGACACCGTGATGGTCGGTCGATTCGCCGCCCTCGACCTGGCTGCGGTGGCCCTCGGCAACCTCTACTTCTGGTTGGCTTCTGCCTTCGGTATGGGCACCCTGATGGCCCTGGATCCGGTTGTGGCGCAGGCCGTGGGGGCGGGGGACGACCTCGCGGTCTCCCGAGGCGTGCAGAGGGGATTCGTACTTGCCGGGATGCTGACTCTGGCCGGGGCCGTCATCCTCTCCCCAGCCGAAATCGTTCTTTCGGCGCTGCGGCAGCCCGCCGAGGTGGTGCCGGTGGCGGCCCGCTACGCCTGGGTCGCCATTCCGGGGCTCTTCCCGTTTTTCGCCTTCGTGGTTCTCCGTCAGACGCTGCAGGCCATGGGCCGGATGCGCCCGATCCTGTCTGCCATCGTGCTGGCGAATCTGGTGAACGTCGCCCTCAACTGGATGTTCGTCTGGGGCAACGCCGGATTTCCGGCTCTGGGAGCCGTGGGTTCGAGTCTGGCTTCGACCCTGAGTCGCTGGATCATGGCGGTGGGCCTGCTCCTGGCGGCGTGGCCCCTTCTGGGTCGGTATCTGAGGACCTTCCGTCCCAACGCCCTGGCCTCCCGACCTCTGATCCGGATGCTGAAGCTCGGGCTCCCCATCGGGATCCAGTTCGAACTGGAGTTCGGCATGTTCGCCGTAACGGCCCTCCTTATGGGCCTTCTGGGTACCGTCGCCATGGCCGGTCACCAGGTGGCCATCAATCTGGCCTCTCTCACCTTCATGGTGCCCCTCGGCATCGGCCAGGCCACTGCGGTTCTGGTCGGACACGCCATCGGCAGGGGCGATGCTCCCGGGGGTCGACGGGCTGCGGGAGCCGGAATCATGGCCGGAGGCGCCTTCATGCTTCTCATGGCGGTGTTGCTGGTCTCCCTCCCCGAGCTCCTGGCGAGCGCCTATTCCAAGGACGTGGGGGTGTTGGCCATCGCTGCCGGGTTGATTCCCCTCGCAGGGCTCTTCCAGGTCTTCGACGGACTCCAGGTGGTCTGCTCCGGGGTCCTCCGGGGAATCGGCGACACCAAATCCCCCATGCTCATCAACCTGATCGGATTCTGGGGCGTCGGGTTGCCCGTGGGCTTGTTCCTGGGGTTCCGCTCCGACCTGGGGCCTACCGGTCTCTGGTGGGGACTGGTCGCCGGTCTGGCGGTGGTCGCCGTCCTGCTCCTGGTGCGTGTACACCTCAGAATGAGCAGGGACATGGAGCGTGTGATCATTGACCATGAGGGAGAATGGGGATCAGCCGGGGTTGCTGAACCTTCCGGGCCCCACGGGGGTTAAGACGCAATCCCGGCCGTCCCCCACTGACCCTCGCACCCGAAAGGCGATGTTCCGTCTTCCCCTGTTTCCCATCGGAGCGGTCCTGTTCCCTTCCGCCCTGCTGCCCCTCCACATATTCGAGCCTCGGTACCGGAGACTGGTGGCCCGGTGCCTGGAGTTCGACCGGCGTTTCGGACTCGTGTTCCACGACCCGGATCGTCACGGGCCCTTCCTGTTCGAAGAGGGACGGGTCGGCACCGTGGCCGAGATCGAGGAGTTCCAGATCCTCCCCGACGGGCGATCCCTCATTTCCATCCGGGGTGCTGAGCGCTTCCGGATCGTGGACGGGATCGAATCCGACGAGCCGTTCTACGAGGGTCTGGTCGAGACCTTCGAGGACCGATCGCCGGGGGAAGGGATCACCCAACGACGGATCCGGTCCATCGAGCTGTTCCACGGTGTGACGGAGACGCTTCCCACCCCGCCGGAGCGCCTGCCGGATTTCGATCCGGAAGTTGAGACATCGTTCCGGCTGGCGGCGCTGATCCAGATCGATCCCGCCTGGCAGCAGGCGCTGATCGAATCGAGGTCCGAGGAGAAGCGCCTGGATCGGCTCGACCTTATCTTGCAGGCAGCCATCGACGGGGGCGCCGCCGAACCCATCTGAAACACTGGAGATTCCCTTGACCTTGGAAACGCCTCGCTCCGACACCCCGACCGTGGGGGAAGACCCGTGGATCGAGTCGAGGGAGGGTATGTCGTTCTTCGCGAACGCCCTCCTGGTCTTCCCGCAGATCTCGGTGTTCTTCCCGTTGCTCCTCGGGCGGGGGCTTCGGTTCCTCGGGATCGCCGAAGGTCTCCAGGAAATCCTGGCGGTGATCCCCGATCTGGCCTCCCGTATCCTCCCGTTCGCCGGGGTCCTCTTCGTCCTCCCGCTCTGGTTCGCCCTTCGCATCCGTCGGGAGACGCAAAGGCCCTCCGCTCGATTCTGGCTGCTGGTGTTCGCCCTCGCCCATGCCTCCTTCGTCCTCTATGCGCTGAGCGTGTGGCTAGGGGCCTTCATGGGCGGGACAGGTCCCGGGGTCGCCTCGGGTTCGCCTGTCTGAGCCGGGAGCCACCGACCTTGCAGCAGCACCACCTCCGGGTTCGAAGAACGGCGCGGTACTTCCTCTCGGACTGGGAAGACGCACAGGAGATCTCATCGGTCTGGTTCGTGCTCCACGGCTATCGCCAGTCCGCGGAACGGTTCGCGAGTCGATTCGAGGGGTTGCGGCGTCCGGGCCGTCTGGTCGTCGCTCCCGAAGGCCTCTCCCGGTTCTACGTGGACGAGGACGGGGGTCCCCACGGCTTCGAACATCGGGTGGGCGCGTCGTGGATGACCCGGGTGGACCGTGAGGCGGAGATCGCCGACTACGTGGCCTACCTGGACGAGTTGAGAGAATCCCTACTCAACCGATACCACGTCCGGGATCCGCGCACCGTCGTCCTCGGATTTTCCCAGGGAGCGCATACCGCCGCCCGGTGGGCCCTTCGGGGAGTCGTGCCGCCTGACGAACTGGTCCTCTGGGGAGCCGGCCTGCATGCCGACCTGGACGAGGAATCGGAAGGGAAACGTCTCCGTCATTTGAGCGTAACAATGGTTAAGGGGCGTTCGGATCCCCTCGCGCCCGAGCGCCTTTTTAAGCGTGAGCGTGAGCGGATGGAGGCCCTCCGGGTTGCCGCCCGTCTTCTCGAATACGACGGAGGCCATGAGATCGACGGGGGAGCCCTTCAGGCCCTCGCCGCCGTGGTTGACCCCCTGACGGAAAACGGAGAGTCATGAAGGCAATTCGAGTCGGAGCCCTGATCGTCGCCTCGCTCGGGCTCGCGAGTCCCCTGGCGGCACAGGCGATCCAGGGCAGGGCGATCCAGGAAGGCTCCGGTGACCCCGTCGAGGGCGCGGTGGTCACCGCTCTCGATTCGGCAGGTGAGATCGTCACCGGATCCCTGACGGACCACCGAGGGAGCTTCCGACTCCAGTTTCCTCGCCATGGGTCCTATCGCCTGCGACTTGAGCGGATCGGGTTTCGGACCGTGGAGAGCGGCCCCCACGACGTTTCCGGCACCGGGACGACCATCGTGGAGCTGATCGCCACCGAGAGCCCCATCGAACTGACCGGGATCGTCGCCGAGGTGGACAGCCGCTGCGTGACTCGGCCCGAGGTGGGACAGGCCACGTCACTGCTCTGGGACGAGGCGAGGAAGGCGCTGACGGCGACTGCGATGACCGAGGCGGCGTCCGTATATCGGTTCGAGTTGTTCTCCTACCGTCGGACCCTGGACGTGTACGATATGCGTATCGAGGACGAGGAGTCGCGACGGTCCACGAAGGTGATCGACTCGCCGATCCGAAGCCTCCCGGCCGATGTGCTCTCGGAGTCGGGGTATGTGACCGGGAACCCCTACGACGGTATGGATTTCTACGCCCCCGACGCCAACGCCCTCCTCTCGGATCCCTTCCTTGCGGACCATTGCTTCACCGTGCGCGAGGGCGAGGAGGAATCGGAGCGAGGCCTGGTGGGATTGGGGTTCGAGCCCACGGATCAAAACCGTGGGTCGGACGTGGAGGGAACGCTGTGGCTGGATCGGGAGTCGGCTCGTCTGTCCCACATGGACTTCCGGTACCGGAACATCCCCGGGGGGGTGCGGGACGATCGGATCGGGGGTCGGGTGGACTTCGAGGGACTCCCCAATGGTACGTGGATCGTGCGTCGTTGGTGGATCCGGATGCCCCAACTCGCCCGGTCCCGGTCGCCTGAGGGCTTCACCGGCGCCGCCTCCTCCCTGGTCGTGGCAGGGATCGTGGAAGAGGGATCGGAGGTGGTGGAGATCGAGTCGGTGACCGGAGAACGCATTGCAGAAAGCCGGCCTGGTGGGGCTGTGCAGGGCGTGGTGTTCGACTCCATCAGCGGTACCCCGCTCTCCGGCGCTTCGGTCATCGTCTCGGGAACGCGCTACTCCACCGTGACCGACGGAGCCGGACGGTTCATGATGGAGGAGGTCCCTGAGGGGGCATTCACCTTGGCCGTCGTGCACCCAACCCTGGCTCGCATGAGCGTTCCGCCTCTCCGCTCCGCGGTGGACGTGGTCCGTGGCGAGACTGCGACCCTGTCCCTCGCCGTGCCGTCGATTCCCACGCTGGAAGACCGGCTCTGCGTCGAGTCGGCGGAGGAGCGGACCGAGTGGCCGGTTGGAGCGGCCACCCTCGCGGGGATCCTGAAGGACGGGGACTCCCAGGCACCTCTCAAGGGGCGACGGCTTCGGGTGGTTTGGAGCGAATGGGAGCTTACCCAGGGGGCAATGGGAGCCAGTACCGAACAGCGGGTGGACGGATTCGACGTGAGCCTCGGAGAGACGGGGAGCTTCCGGCTCTGCGGGATGCCTCCCCAGACCACGTTGACCGTCCAGGTACTCCCGGAAGACGGGGACGGGGCTCCTGTGGCGGAGGCGTCCCTACTCCTGGAAGAGGGGGCCTGGGCGGGAATCGAGATCCTCCTGCGCGGGGACCGGGCCGAGGCCGTCCTCACGGGTGCGGCGATTCCCATGGGCGGCATGCTCACCGCAGCCGTCCCGGCGGCTCGGGTCGAGGAGGAGGATCCCGAGACCCGGGTGGAGGAGCTCGCCCAGGGGGGGGCGGCTACGATCGAGGAGTTGTTGCGCCAGGTCAGTGGCGTCCGCGTCCAGGGAATGGGGGCCGGTATCTGTGTGGAGCCCACCCGCAGCACAGGGACCTTCGGGACCGAGGGGCGCGCCAGTGCGGGCTCCGGGGGGGCGGCCTTCTGCCGGTGGCCCATGCTGGAGGTGGACGGCTTCATCGTGAACTCGCCCCAGCGAACGTTGCTCGATCTCAACCCAGGGGACGTTCGCTCCATCCGGTACGTGACCGTCGCGGAGGCCAGCGCACGGTACGGTACGGGAGCCCAGTTCGGGGTCCTGATCGTCGAGACGTACCGGGGCGGCCGTTAGAACTCGCCGACGAGCCCGATTTCGGTCTCCAACTCGTATCCGGTCTCCCGGGCGACCGTCTCTCTCGCCAGGTCGATGAGGTAGCGGACCTCCGCGGCTCGCGCTCCACCCAGGTTCACGATGATGTTCGCGTGGCGGTGGAAGAACCCGGCTGCGCCGTGGACGTGTCCCTTGAGCCCGCACTCGTCGATCAAGCGTCCGGCCCCCACGCCTTGGATCTTCTTGAACACCGAGCCGGCGCTGGGATAGAGCCAGAGGTCGGGGTGCCGATCATCCCTCCACGCCAGGTTCTCACGCATGACCCTGCGGAGGTCTTCGACCGGGGTGGGGTGGAGGCGGAAGGTCGCGTCCAGGACAAGATCCCGCCGGTGGTGCAGGATCGAGTCGTCGTATCCGAATCGGAAATAGTCCCGGTCGACCTCGGTCACCGTCCCCTCCTCGGTGAGGATCGTCGCGCTCTCGAAGAACTCCTCGATGAACACCGTTCGATCCCGGTCCGGAGCAGGGGAGAGGAAGTGGAGGTTCTGCCAGAGGGCCCCGCCGATGGAGGAGGGGATGCCCACGAAATGGTGCAACCCTCCAAGTCCCCGCTCCACCGTGGCGACGATGAGGTCGGGGAATGCGTCGACACCGGCTCCGACCTTGACCCGCACCGAATCGAAGAACTCGATTCCACCGACACGGCAGAGGATCACCAGCCCGCGGAAACCCCCATCTGCGACCAGGAGGTTCGCCCCCCGGCCCAGAACGAAGTAGGGGACCTCCAACGCACGGGCGGCCGAAACGGCCTGGATCAACTCCTCCTTCGTGCGGGCGGTGACCAGCAGATCCGCCGGCCCTCCGATCCGGAACGTCGTGAGGGGTCCCAGGAGCCGGTCTGTCTGGACGGGGAGGGGGGCGAGACGCTCCGTGAGTCTCGCCCTGACGGAATCTGAGAGCACGCTCATTCGGGCCGGTGGGTGGAGCGGTGGGCATCATACCGGCGTTGCCGGGGGGACCGACCCGAAGATAAGCGGCCACCCACGCTCGGGCACATGGGGCCCGTTCCCCGCTCCATCGGGCCGGGATCCGGCCAGGGGAGAGGAGGCAGGGAGTTGACTGAGGGCGCCGGGGGGGAGATCCTGGCGGTGAAGGCCATGGACGGGGGGCCGCCGATAGGACCCGGCTCCCGGACCCAAGGAGGTGGAAAGATGACGACGCCCCTCGGATCTCCAGCCGCCGAAGCCATCGCGGACCTGCTGGCCCGCGAGCTCGGACGCATGGCGGACCAACTCAGGGCGTACCGGGACGAGGAGGCGATCTGGGCCCTCGACGGGGCCATCCTCAACTCCGCGGGAACGCTGGCGGCCCATGGGGCTGGCAACATCCTCCACTTTGTCGGCGCGGTGCTGGGCGGCACCGAGTACGAGCGAAATCGGGAGGCCGAGTTTTCCGGCGAGTGGATCCCCCGAGCCGAGTTGATTCGACACCTGGACGAGGCCGTACGGGTGGTCCAGGCCGTGATCCCGGGCCTCACCGAAGACGAACTCGAGGCACCGTTCCCCGAGTTGCCAGACCGCTACGCTGGAGCCTCTACCTACTGGTTCTTGACCCACCTCACGAGCCACCTCAGCTGGCACCTGGGCCAAGTGGACTACCACCGCAGGATCGTCGGGGAGCGCTGGACCTCCGAGATCTGAGCCACACCCTCATCGCCGCTGCAACCTGCCTCCGCCCGTCCACGTAGGGCGGGTTGGGTACTGTTCGGAATTGGGACGACGGATCCCGGATCCGGTCAGCGGGGCACGTCACCCACACAGCATGAAACCGCCTCAAGTCCTTTTCAGGAAGGGACATGGCGGATTCTCCCGGTGCTGGCACGACCCTTTCCCTTGTATCAGCTGTTCTCAGGGACGCCGGTGCCCCGCCGGAGGTGAATGGGGGCGGTGACGGGTGGACGCGGGTTGGCCCGCGCTCCGGTCGGGTACCGGACTCCTGGGAACCGAACCCGAACAAGAGTGGCAGATGCGGAGACCAGCGACGATAGAGGTTCCCATGCGATTCCTGATCAGGATGGCGGCCCTGGCCGGACTCCTGGCGGCTTTGGCCTTCCTCCCTGTCCCGGGTGCCGGACAGGAATTGCCTACCGGAGGTGGGCTGAGCCTCGGCCAGGCCCTGGAGATTGCCCGGCTCCACAACCCATTGTTCCAGCAGTACCTGAACGATGGTCCGGCGGCGGACTGGGCGGTCCGATCGGCCTACGGCCAATTCATACCCTCTGCGAGCGTGAACGGGGCTGTGGCGTACGAGGGTGCTGGAACCCAGACGTTCGGTAGCCTGGTCTCTCAGGGGACCACGGACTTCAGCCGGTCCTCCTATGCCCTGGATGTCCGGTACAGCCTGAGTGCCCGGACGTTCGCGGGGCTCTCGGGCTCGAAGGCCGACAAGGACGCCACGTACTCCCGGATCGACGCCGCCGAGTTTGTACTGGAGTCGGGGGTCACGAGACAGTACTTGGCCGCCCTGCGGGCTCGGGATGCGGTGCTCGTCGCCCAGCGGCAGCTCGAACGGGCCTCTCAGAACCTGGATGTCACTACCGCCCGGGTCGAGGCCGGGGTGGCCCTTCCCACGGATCGGAAGCAGGCGGAGGTGGATCAGGGCCGGGCCGAGATCGCCATCCTGCGAGCCGAGAGTGACCTGCGTGCAGAGAAGTCCCGCTTGGCGGAGCAGCTCGGCGTGGATGCGGGCGGGACCTTCGAGCTCACCAGCGAATTCGAGATCTTCGACCCGTCGGTGACCCGGGACTCCCTGGTGTCCATGGCTCTGGAGGGTCACCCTACGCTGGAGGCGTACAGGGCCTCCGAGGCGGCCCGAAACGCCGACGTGTGGACGGCTCGCAGTTCCTACTTCCCGAGTCTGGATCTGTTCGCCCGCTGGTCCGGTTTCACCCGGAAGGCCTTGAACGACGACTACCTCGTCCAGCAGGCCCAGGGCTCGGCTCAGGCCCAGGGGGAGAACTGCTCTCTCCTCAACCAGATCTCGTCCGGCCTCACAAGCCCGCTCCCCGGGTATCCCCAGGACTGCTCCCAGTACGTCCTCACGGACGATGAGCTCCGCGGAATCCTGGAGCAGAACGACGTTTGGCCTTTCTCGTTCACCAAGTCTCCGCTCTACGTCCAGGCCCAGATCTCCATCCCCATCTTCCAGGGCTTCAGTCGGCAACGGGAGGTGGAGCAGGCCAGGGCGCTGGCTGACGACGCGTTCGAGGCTCGTCGCGCGGAGGAACTTCGGGTTCGAACGGCGGTGACCACCGCGGTGGATTCCCTTCGGACTTCCTACAGCGTCGTGGAGATCGAGGCCCGAAACCTCCAGGTAGCCCAGGAGCAGTTGGAGTTGGCCCGGGAGCGGTATGCCCTCGGCGCCGCGCCCTATCTGGAGCTTCTTCAGGGTGAGGAATCCCTGGCGACGGCAGAACGGGATTACCTGAACGCCGTGTACGACTTCCACAACAACCTCTCCTCCCTCGAGGCGGCCGTGGGGGCCAGGCTGCTCCGGGACGTTCGGGGCGGCTGAGACAACTGACGAAAAGGCAATCGATCCGTGGATATCATCAGGGACACCCGCCCGACCAGGAAGAAGAAGCGCTACGTCCAGGTGGCCGTAGCCGCAGTGGTCCTCGTCGGAATCACCGTCGGACTCAGGAGCTTGTCGCCCGCTGCGCCCAGTGTGGACGCCGCCATCGTGTGGGTGGATACTGTCTCCCAGGGGGACATGTTCATCCTGCGTCGTGGACCGGGTACTCTCGTGCCCGAGCAGATGCGGTGGATCACAGCCGTGACGTCGGGGCGCGTCGAGCAGATCCTCGCCCTCCCGGGGACCCAAGTGGAGCCCGAGACCACCATCATTCGGATGACCAATCCCGATGTTGAGGTGGAGTACCTCCGCTCGCAGCAACAGGTCTCCGACGCCGAGGTCGCGCTGATCCAGCTCGAGACCAGTCTGGCCACACAACGCCTCCAGCAGGAGGGCGTGCTCGCCCAGACCCGAACCCAGTTCCTGGATGCGCGTCGGGTCTACGAGACCAACCTCCAGCTCTTCGAGCGGAACCCGGACCTGGTCGCCCGGGCCGACCTGGACCGATCCCGGGAGCTGAAGGAAGAGCTGGAGGCCCGTTTGGACTTCGAGAAGCGGCGCCTGCTGGTGATCGAGGAGTCGGTCGAGGAGCAGCTCGCGGCCCAGCGGACCCAGATCGCCCGCCTGCGGGACATCATGGTCTTCAACCGTGACCGGGTGGAGTCCATGGACGTAACCTCGGGCGTGCGGGGGGTCCTGGCGGAAATGCCCCTGGAGGAGGGGCAGTGGGCCCTGGCGGGGCAGACCCTCGCCCGGGTGGTGCAGCCGGGCCGTCTAAAGGCCGAGCTGCGGATCCCCCAGACCCAGGCCCAGGACATCGCCATCGGGCAGCTGGCATTCATCGATACCCGGAACGACACCATCGAGGGGAGGGTGACCCGGATCGACCCCGCAGTCCAGAACGGGACCGTGACCATCGACGTTTCGCTCCCCCTGGAGCTTCCGCCGTCGGCCCGCCCGGACCTGTCCGTGGATGGGACCGTGGAGATCGAGCGGCTGGACAATGTGATTTACATGGGCAGGCCCACCTACGGCCAGGCGAACTCCAGGGTGGGCATCTTCAAGCTGGAGCCGGACGGGACCCACGCTGTGAGGGTCAACGTCCAGTTGGGTCGCAGTTCCGTGAATGAGATCGAGATCCGCGAGGGGCTCGAGCCCGGCGACATCGTGATTCTGTCGGACATGTCCCAGTGGGATGGGTTCGACCGGGTGCGGTTGCGAAGGTAGGCGGCTGGACGGCCCGGACCGGGCGATGAAACCTTGTGGACGTCTTCCGCGTCCAACAAGGGCGTGGGTCGGCGGTGTCGTGTTCGCAGGCGCAGTGCCGAGGTCAGGTGAGCCTCGAGGGTGAAACCCGCCGGGCCAGCGTTTCGTAGAGTCGGCAAGGGCCGGCCCGCAGCGGGGCGGGAAAGCAGGTTGGGGAGGGGGTCCTTCCCAGGACGCGAAGGTACAATTCCAATCGACGGAGTGAGAGACGATGGCATCGGACAACCATCCCCTGATCCACCTGGACGGACTCAAGAAGGTGTTCTACACCGAGGAGGTGGAGACCCACGCCCTTTCGGACATCCATCTGGACATCCACGCAGGGGAGTTCGTGTCCATCGCCGGGCCGTCAGGCTGCGGCAAGACGACGCTCCTCAGCATCTTGGGCCTCCTGGATTCCCCGACCGGCGGCAAGTATCTGCTGGACAACGAGCCGGTGGAGAATCTCTCGGCGGGACAGCGGGCGAAGATCCGGAACCAGGCCATCGGCTTCATCTTCCAGGCCTTCAACCTGATCGGCGATCTCACGGTCTACGAGAACGTGGAACTTCCCCTCACCTACCGGGGCATGCCGGGGAGTGAGCGGAAAGAGCGGGTGCAGGCCGCGCTGGAGCGGGTGGGCATGGCTCACCGGATGAACCACTATCCATCCCAGCTCTCCGGCGGTCAGCAGCAGCGCGTGGCCGTGGCCCGGGCCATCTGTGGTCGGCCGCTGATCCTCCTGGCCGACGAGCCCACCGGTAATCTGGACTCCAAGAACGGAAACGCGGTGATGGACCTCCTCAGAGAGCTCCACGGCGAGGGCGCCACCATCTGCATGGTGACCCACGATCCCCGCTACGCTCATGTGGCCGAGCGGTCCGTCCACCTCTTCGACGGTCGGGTGGTCAGCGAGGAGGACGCTCGCCAGACCCATGAGCTGGAGGAGAGCGGGTTCGACGTGCATCAGGCTTGAGCCTCGGGCGCAAGGCCCCCTCCGTTCCATGGAAAGCGTCGGCCCTCGGGCCGGCGCTTTTCTCGTTCCAGGGCCCGGGCCGGCGAGATGGTGGGGACTGTCCGGGAGCGACTCCAGGTGTCCGATTCCGGACAGTCCCAGTGCAGGTCGCAACCTGAGGTGAGCGCAGTAAAACCCTTGTAAAAAATAGAGATGAGAGTACACAAGGCTCCTGGTATGCGGCTTGCCTTATCCATGGGCGTGATTCCGCAAGTTCTCATCTACAGGGGGTGATGTTGGGAGTGTTCAGGGATGTACGGCACGCGCTGCGAGGGGTCCTTCGCGCCCCGACGTTCTCGGCGGTGGTGGTCGTTTCGCTGGGACTGGGCATTGGGGCCGCCACAGCGCTATTCACCCTGGTGGACGGTGTGCTTCTCAGGCCCCTGGACTTCCCTGATTCGGATCGCCTCGTCATGGCGTGGCAGGATCATTCCCAGCGGGGAGGTCCGGAGCGCGAGTGGTTCTCCTACCAGGACTACGCGGATCTCGCGGAAGAGGATGTGTTTCACAGCCTCGCGGCATTCCAGGATTGGTTCGCCACCTTCACATCCGAGGACGAGCCGCGACGCCTTTCCGGTGGCCGGGTCACCCACGGAATGCTGGGGGAGGTACTCGGAGTCACCCCGGCCGCCGGGCGGCTCTTCACCGCGGAGGAGGACGTGCCGGGTGCGCCTCCGGTCGTGGTGCTCAGCCACGGCCTATGGGCTCGGGCGTTCGGAGCCGACCCAGGGGTGGTGGGAACGGCGGTGACCCTGGACGGAGAGCCCCACACCGTGGTGGGGGTGCTCCCCGAATCGTTCCGCTTCTCCTATCTGCCCGCCGCAGAGATCTGGACCCCGGCCCGGCTGTCCCGGGATCCCGAGGTGTCCGGAGGAAGGGGCTCCCTCTATCTCAGGGTCGTAGGTCGGCTGAGGGACTCCGTGTCCTTCGAGGAGGCCAGGGCCCGGACGGCCGCTGTCGGGCAGCGGCTGGGGGCGCTGTACCCGGCGGCCAACGCCGGCACGGGGTTGGCGCTACACCGGCTCAAGGACGAGGTCATCGGCAGTGCGCGCACCCCCCTCAATCTCCTCCTGGGGGGGGCGGTCCTCCTCCTGATCATCGGGTGCACGAACATCGCCAACCTCCTGCTGGGAAGGGCGCTGGCCCGTTCGCCCGAGTTCGCCCTGCGAGGTGCCCTCGGGGCCGGGCGCCGCCACATGGTTCAGCAGAGCCTGATCGAGAGCCTGCTCCTGGCCGCCATGGGCGGTGCGCTGGGCCTGATCGTGGCCCTCTGGGGTGTGGACCTCCTCGTGGCTCTTGCGCCGGAGGGAACGCCCCGGCTGCAGGAGGTCGGGCTGAGCGGACGCGTGTTCGCATTCGCCGGCGGCGTCGCGGTGCTCGCAGGGGTGTTCTTCGGCTCCCTTCCGGCGTTCCAGGCCTCCGGTATCCAGCCGGCGTCCACCCTGCGGGAGAGCAAGGGTGCGCGGGCCCGCAGAGGCGGATTGGGCCGCGGGGGGCTGGTCGTGGGGCAGGTGGCCCTCGCCCTCGTCCTCCTCTTCTCGGCCGGCCTGGTGACCCGGAGTCTCTATCAGCTCAACCGCGTGGACCTCGGATATGATCCCGAGGGGGTTCTGACCCTCCGCCTTTCGCTGCCGGCGGCACGGTATCCCGAGGCCGAGGATCGGCGGCAGTTCTATGAGGCCCTCCTACCCGAGATCCGGGGTCTGCCCGGGGTGATCGCGGCCGGAGCGACCGGCGCCCTCCCTCTGGCGGGTCTGGACAACGACTCGGACTACCTGGTGGAGGGCGAGCCGGTGCCCGAGCCCGGGAGCAGGACCGCCGCCTGGCTCCGGCCGGTGACCGACGGCTATGTCTCCGCTTTGGGACTGCGGCTGCTTGCCGGCCGGGACTTCGGCCCCGGAGACGACGCGGAGGGCCAGCTGGTCGTCTGGGTAAACGAGACGATGGCGAGCAGACACTGGCCCGGAGAGAACCCGGTTGGGAAGCGGATCGGCTTTGGAAACCCCGAGGAGCCCAACTGGCGTGAGGTGGTGGGGGTGGCGTCGGACACGCGGCACTTCTCCATCGCAGAGAGCGCCCGGCCCGCGGTCTACTTCCCCCATCGACAGGTTCCTTTCCCAGCCATGGGGTTGGTCGTCCGGGGCGAAGGGGATCCCCTGGATCTCGGGCCGGCGGCGTCTGCGGCGATCCGTCGGGTCGACCCGGAGCTGGCCGCGTCCGATATCAGGCCCATGCTGGACCTGGTCCAGGAGTCCACCGCGACCCAGCGCCTGGTATCCACCCTCATGGCCCTCTTCTCGGGTTTCGCCCTCCTGCTATCCGGGCTGGGGATCTACGGGGTGATGGCCTTCGCCGTCTCTCGGCGCACCCACGAGCTGGGCATTCGCCGAGCCCTCGGTGCAACGGATGGGCACCTGGCGGGGTTGGTCTTCAAGGCCGGGCTGGCTTTGACGGGGTCGGGTGTGGTACTGGGGCTCTTCGGGGCTCTGGTACTGTCGAGATCCCTCTCCACCCTGCTGTTCCAGGTCTCTCCCCTGGATCCCGGCGTCATCACCGGATCCGTCGTCTCCCTCTCGGCCGTGGCCGCTCTCGCGTGCTGGCTCCCTGTTCGCAAAGCGCTTCGGCTCGACGTGGCCGAGGTCCTCCACGAGCGTTGAGCCGGAAGGGGCGATCTGGCGGCGCAGTGACGGAAGTGAGACGTTGAGATTCCCTGGGATGCATCGAAGAGTCCATTGCCCATGCCGAACATGATCAGCCTCAACAACCTCGAAAAGTCCTACAAGACCGCCGCCGGCGAGGCGTTCGTCCTCCGGCGGATCTCCCTCGACATCGCCGAAGGCGAGTTCGTCACCTTCATGGGGCCGTCCGGTGCGGGAAAGTCCACCCTCCTCAGCATCCTCGGGATGCTGGACGGGGACTGGTCCGGAGAATTCCGGTTCCTTGGGCATCCAGTTCACGCCATGAAGCCGAGGGCCCGGGTGGATCTCAACAAGCAGTACATCGGGTTCGTGTTTCAGCAGTATCATTTGCTGGACGATCTCACGGTGTACGAGAATCTCGAGATCCCCCTCTCCTACCGGAACGTCCGGCGCAGGGACCGACAGGCCATCGTGGCCGACACCCTCGACCGATTCCAGATCGTGGGGAAGAAGGACCTCTACCCCAAACAGCTTTCCGGCGGACAGCAGCAACTCGTGGCGGTGGCTCGGGCCGTCATCGCCGAGCCGAAGGTCATTCTTGCCGACGAGCCCACGGGAAGCCTCCATTCCTCCCAGGGTCGCCAGATCATGGGACTCCTGAAGAAGCTGAATGGCGAGGGGACCACCGTGATCCAAGTGACCCACAACGAGGAGTACGCTGGGTACGGAAGCCGGGTGATCCAGCTCCGGGACGGGTGGATCGTGGACGACTGACCATGGCCGAGCAGACCTCCCGGATTCTCGTGGCCGATGACCAACCCGACGTCGTCGAGGCCCTTCGTCTCCTTTTGAAGTCCGAGGGCTTCGCGGTGGATTCGGCGTCCTCCCCCGTCGAGGTGGTCCGGGCGGTGGAGGCCCGTGATTACGATGCCGTGCTCATGGACCTCAACTATACCCGGGACACCACCTCGGGTCGTGAGGGGATCGAACTCCTCGGCGAGCTTCGCAAGCTGGACTCCTCACTCCCCGTGGTGGTCATGACCGCCTGGGGAAGTGTGGAGAGCGCCGTGGAGGCTATGAGGCGGGGGGCTCGGGACTATGTGGAGAAGCCCTGGGACAACGACCGGCTCATCACGACGCTCAAGACCCAGGTGGAGTTGGGCCGTGCCCTCCGCCGCGGGCAGAAGCTCGCAGACCGCAACCGCCAGCTCCAGCCCGAAGGGGCTCCTGAGTTCATCGCCCGGTCCCGTGCCATGCAGCCGGTCCTCCGCATCATGGAGAGGGTGGGGCCGTCCGAGGCCAACGTTCTCATCACCGGCGAGCACGGAACCGGAAAGGAGGTGGTGGCGCGCTGGCTCCACGCGGCCTCTCCCCGGGCCTCTCGTCCCCTGGTGGCGGTGAACGCCGGAGGGTTCTCCGAGGGCGTATTCGACTCGGAGCTCTTTGGGCACGTGAAGGGCGCCTTCACGGACGCGAAGACGGACCGGGTGGGTTGTTTCGAGATGGCGGACCGGGGAACCCTCTTCCTGGATGAGATCGCCAACGTTCCCCTCCAGCAGCAAGGAAAGTTGCTGAGGGTCCTGGAGACCGGGGAAGTCCAGCGCGTGGGTAGCTCCAAGGTCCGGCACGTGGACGTGCGCGTGATCTCGGCGACCAACGCGGACCTGGAGGCCTCGGTTGCGGCCGGGGAGTTCAGGGAGGATCTCCTCTACAGACTCAACACCGTGGAGATCCGCCTGCCTCCACTCCGGGATCGGGTAGAGGACATTCCGCTACTCGCCGGCCTCTTCCTGGAGCAGCAGGCCGGTCGGTACAACAGGGACATCGAGGGATTCGATTCGGCTTCTGTCCAGGCGCTCATCGCCCATTCGTGGCCGGGGAACGTCCGAGAACTCCAGCACGCGGTGGAGCGGGCGGTCCTCATGTCCAGAGGGTCGGCCATCGTTCCCGAGGACCTGGGCCTCCGACGGAGGGCGGGAGAGGGCGATCAGTTTCCCGGTGAGATCACTCTGGACGAGGCGGAACGGACCCTCATCCAGCGGGCCCTGGAGCGCTATGACGGCAACGTGTCCCGAGCCGCGGAGGCCCTGGGACTGAGCCGGAGTGCCCTCTATCGTCGGCTCCAGCGGTACGGTCTTTGATTGTGCGGGAGATCGACTCGTGAGCACGGATCGGCGCCGCCTCGCCGAGTGGCTCCGTTACGACGTGAGAATCTCGGTTCTCGCCTTTCTCGCCGGGCTTCCGGGTGTCGGTGTCGCACTCATTCTCCTGTGGACCGGCGCCTATACGCCTCGTCTCCAATGGACCTTGAGTCTCCTGCTCCTTCTGGGTTGGGGGGTGGGGACGCTCGTGCTGCGGGAGCGGTTGATCCGGCCCCTCCAGGTCCTCTCCAACCTGCTGGCCGGGCTTCGGGAGGGGGACTACTCCATCCGGGCACGGGGTACGGGCGCCAACGACCCGCTCGGCCTCGCCTTCATGGAGGTGAACGCTCTCGAGGAGATTCTCCGGGAGCAGCGCCTCGGGGCCGTGGAGGCCGAGGCTCTCTTGCGGAAGGTCATGGCCGAGATCGACGTGGCCATCTTTGCGTTCGACGACCAGGACGCGCTCCAGCTCGTGAACCGGGCGGGAGAGCGGCTACTGGGGCGCTCGGCCGACCGGCTTCGGGGAAGGCTTGCCTCGGAGCTGAGGCTCAGGGACGTCCTCGCCGGTCCGGCCCCTCGAACCGTGGACGTCTCGTTCCCGGGCGGGAGCGGACGCTGGGAGGTACGGAGAAGCGTGGTCCGACAAGAGGGCCTCCCATTGAAGCTGCTGGTGCTCTCCGACCTGAGTCGGGCCCTTCGGGAGGAGGAGCGGATGATGTGGCAGCGTCTGGTCCGGGTTCTCAGCCACGAGATCAACAACTCCCTCGCACCGATCAAGTCCATCGCCGGTTCTCTTCAGACCCTGACCGGGAAGGGGCTCGCCGATCATGAACTCAACGAGGATCTGTCCCGAGGCCTCCGGGTGATTCAGACCCGGGCCGAAGGATTGGGCCGGTTCATGTCCTCCTACGCCACGCTGGCGCGGCTTCCCGCCCCGGAACTCGAGCCGGTGGCGTTGGGTCCCCTGGTGGAGCGCGTGGCCTCCCTGGAGACCCGAGTCGAAGTGGTGGTGGAGGAGGGCCCGGAGCTGGTCGTCCACGCCGATGGGGACCAGCTCGAGCAGGCCCTGATCAACCTGATCCGGAACGCCGCCGACGCCTCCCTCGAGACCGGAGGCGGGGTTACGGTGCGCTGGCTGCGTCGGGCAGGGCAGACCCATCTCATCGTGGAGGACGAGGGGCCTGGAATCGCCGACGCGTCAAACCTCTTCGTACCGTTCTACACCACCAAGCAGGGAGGCTCGGGGATCGGCCTGGTGCTTTCCCGCCAGATCGCCGAGGGCCACGGCGGCTCGCTGGTTCTGGAGGGTCGCGGGTCGGAACCGGGCGCCCGTGCTCGCCTCACCCTTCCGATGGCCGGGACCGATTCCCGTACCGAAGCCAGAGACCGACGAGAAGGAGGGGCATAAGGGCGGCCGCCAGAAACACGGCGGGACGGTCCAGGAGCCCCCCCTCGGAGGCTCGAAGGGTGAACGAGGCCGTGCCGGCTCCCCGATCCCCCTCCACCCAGATCTCGATCCGCCACTCCCCCGGGGAGCCGAGGGAGAACTTTGCGGCGTACATCCTCGGATCGTCGGCCTGCTCTCGGGTGGCGGCGTGAGTCGCTGCCACTCCGGGATGGTCCAGCGGCGTGACCTCCATCCAGACCTCGAGCCCCTCGGCGACGGAGAGGCCATCCGACTCGGTGATCAGAAAGCTCACGTCGATGCTGTCCGGACGGACCGGCGTGGGGTCGGTGAAGACCGTCACCCGGTAGTCACCGAACTCCAATCCAGAGAGCCGGATCGTCCCGCCGTCGGCCAGGGCCGCCGTCGGTGCGAGGGCACGCCCTGCCGCCCCCGCGACGCCCAGGGCGAACACCAAGGCGACCGCCGCCGTCCCGAGGCTCCCGCCCGTCGCCCGCGAGGATCCGGGCCCCCCACGTTCCCTCGGTCCGGTGGGCACCTTTCTCAGTCCTCTCACGCCTTCAGCCTCCCATCATGGTGCCTCGCATCTCCATGGGCTGGGAAAGCAGCCACAGGCCCGCGAGAGAGAGGACCAGGGCCAGAGCGGCCCAGGGAATGAATGCCCGAGGGGCCGAGCCCGGAGCCCCCGAGTCCCGGTGCGCGATGCGCCAGAGGACGACCAGGGAAACGAGGAGCCCCAGCTCCACGAAGAAGAACTCCACGGCCCCCAGCCAAGCTTCGGGAACCAGAGGCGCCACCCCCCAGTCCACCGGCCCGGCCGGAAGGAGACCCAGGTCCATGGAATAGGACGTGAGCAGGGGTGCGAGGGTCAGGGCGCCCACAAGGAAATGGAACAGGTAGTGGGCCAGCCACATTCCGAATCCCAGGGGAATCAGTCCGTATACGTACCGGGTCGCTTCGGAAACCAGGGACCGGCGAGAGCCGGAAAGCGCCTTGGAAGCCAGGGCCGCCAAACCGGCCAGAGCCAGAGGGAGGACCACGGTCCCGCCCACCATGACCACGGCGATCTGGGCTGGTTCGGAGGTGAGGCCGAACGTGGCCGAGATCCAGTCCAGCGTGGCGTAGACGGGCGCCACCATTCCAAAGGCGTTGAGGAACGCCGCAAAGACCAGGACGAGGGCCATGAACGCCAGGTCCGGCCGCTGACTGAATCGGCCCAAGCTGGACCGTAGTGGGTCTTCCCACAGTTCCTGGGCCGGCTGTCGAAAGAGGAGACCCACGTTCCCGTGAGGACAGGCGTGCACGCACTCCAGGCAGAAGGTGCAGTCCACGTTTCCGTGCTTCTTCTGCTGGAAGAGCCACAGTTCGCACCCCCGTTGGACCAGTGCCCCAGCGCCCCGGTCGTTCCCCGGCCTCAAGGATGGCTCCAAGGGGGCCAGGACGGGGAGTGGGGCGCTCCGGTCGGTCCTTCCGGAAATGCACTCCTTGGTGTGGCAGGCGTCGCAGAGCCCGGCGTCCCGAACCCCGATCTCCACGGGCGATAGGGTGGAGTGGACGAAATGGAATTGCCCGATGGGGCAGAGGTACTTACAGAACGCGGCGCCCTTGAATAGGCCATCCACCAGGAAGGCCGCGACGAAATAGGTCACGGCCAGCCACGCGGTGAGCCAGGGGCTTTCCCATAGGTCGAACGCCTCGTAGGACCAAAAGAAGAGCACCAGGATCGCGGCGGCGAGCCACTTGGATCGAAGTGCCGACGGCCAGTGAGCCGCCCCCGGAAGCCATCGTTTCCCGACTCGGCGGGGGAGCATGAACGGACAGGCCATGCAGAACGCGTTGCCGAATACCAGCAGGGCGAGGACTACAAGGCCTCGCCAGTGGAGCCAGGGGAGGACGCCTGCCAGGTTCCTCGGTGCGAGCCGCGGTCCGTAGAGCCCGTCCAGGATGACCAGGACCAGCACCAGCAGCAGGGCGGCCTGCATGAAGGTCCGAGCGTGGCGCCACCGGAGGAAAACGCCGATCCCGGGAGCCCTCAGCAGGTCCGCGGTCACGTCCCCGGGTCCTCCCGGGCCGGGACCCCGATCGCACGGAGCGGGAAGTCTCGCTGGGCCGAGCGACGGTCCGGGAGTCCCACCGAGACCGTCAGTATCCAATCACCGGCCATGGTGAAATCGAACGCCTCCACCACGAAACGACCGTCTCCCTCCGGCTTGGCCGACACGGTCTTCACGGCCATGCCCGGATGGCTCATGGTGCCCTGGACCTGCACCAGGGCGCGCTCGACGGGGGCCCCCGTCCGCTCGGTGACGCGAATGGTCAGTCTGGCGGGGCCCGTTGCCGGAGGAGTCGGCGACACGGAGAGGTCGATGATCAGGTCGCCCTCGTCCGATGAGGAAGGGCGACATGCGGAGGTGTTCAAAGCAAACCCAGCGACCAGGAGAGGAAGTAGGAGCGTGGGTAGGGATGTCCATGATTTCGGACCAACTCCAGCATGACCAAACATGACGTGTGGCTCTTCTGCGTGACCGGTTCAGGTTGGGGCGAATCGCCACCCCTCTGGCACGATGGGTGCGGGTCGCCATACTTCGAGTAGCTACCCTAAATCGAAGGTGGATCACGTCAAACGCAACCCCGGGCTCGCCTCTGGGGCGAACCCGAAGGAGAAAGACATGTCGATAGGCCGACGGCGCGGATGTGAGAGGAAGCAGCAGGCTCGGGGGGTTCCGGGCCTTTCCGTGGGGACCGGGCCTGGCATGGCCGCAGTCCTTCTCGCTCTGCTCTGGGCCGCGACACCGATCCTCGCTCTCGCCCAAGGCATCCCTACATCGATCACCGTCCGGGTCGTCGCCCACGACGCCAAGATCATCGGTTCAGGGGTGGGTGGGGCCGTTGTGTCCATAAGGGACGCGTCCAACGGAGAGCTCTTGGCCCGAGGCCTCCAGGAGGGTGGCACCGGCGACACGAACCTGATCATGCGGGAACCCTGGCCTCGGGCCGGTGCGCGATTCGACACGGAGGGTGCGGCGGGGTTCACCGCCAGCCTGGATCTCCAGGGCCCGACGGTGGTGGAGATCCTTGCCGAGGCCCCCATGGGGCGTCCGCCGGAGGAGCGGTTCCGGGCTTCCAGGACCATGCTCCTCCTCCCTGGGCACCACGTGGCGGGGGAAGGAGTGATCCTGGAACTGCAGGGATTCACGGTGGAGATCCTGGAGCCGTCGGCCCAGGCCGAGTGGTCGGGGACGGTGACCGCCCGGGTCACCATGCTCTGCGGGTGCCCCACCGAGCCGGGTGGGCTCTGGGACTCGGACCGGTTCTCCATCTGGGCCGAGTTCGTCTCGACGGACGGAGAGCGCACCCGAGTCGACCTCCGCTTCACAGGTGAACCCAGTCGGTTCGAGGGCCGCCTCGAGGGCGTGGCGGGTCCGGGGGTGTCTGGCGAGCTGACGGTGTACGCCACCGACGACGAGCGGGGCAACTTCGGAATGGGCCGGCGCACCATGGGTGGTTGAAGCCCATGGCGCAGGCTGGCCTGGCCAGCCGGGCTGGCGGAGCAGGCAGAGCAGGCGGAGCAGGCGGAGTAGGCAGAGCAGGGGCGGTCGCCAAGGGTGACCGCCCCTTTTCGATGGAAGGCGGCTGGGGGTGCAGCGACGGCCCCGGTGGCGACCGGACGCACCCGGCCGCAACCCGGGACGCCATCATCGTGTCCAACGTATTGAGACCGAGACGTGCGGGGCGGGGGAGCCGATGGCCAGGGCTGGAAGTCAGGAGATCTCGGAGTGACCGAAACGCAGCTCCTTGAGCGTGCCAAGGAGGGAGACCAGGCGGCGATGCGGTGTCTCTACGACGCCAACGTCGATCGGGTCTATCACCTCGCGTTCAGGATGGCCGGGGAGGAGGATCTGGCCCGGGACTTCACCCAGGATGCGTTCATCCGGGCGTTCCAGAGGCTGGACCAGTTCCAGGAGCGGGCAGCCTTCTCGACCTGGCTTCATTCCATCGCGGTGTCGGTCTGTCTGAATGGGCTGAGAAAGAGGAGGCGGGAGAGGGAGCGGGAGTGGAGCCTGGACGAGGTGGCCCCGCTGTCCGTTCCCGGTCCGGACCCCCGGCCCCGGGTTCGGGACCGTTTGCATGGGGCCATCGACAGTCTTCCCGACCTCTATCGAACAGTGTTCGTGCTCTACGACGTGGAGGGATATCGCCATGAGGAGATCGCCGAGATGCTGGATGTGGCGGTGGGGACCTCCAAGGCCCGCCTATCCCGTGCCCGGGGGAAGCTCCGTGAGTTGCTCGGTGACATGGCCGGGGAGTTCGCATGAGCGGTGAGAAGCCGACCCGCGAACCCCGATGGGACGTCCGGTTGAGGGGCTACAACCGGCCTGGCCCCGTTCCCCGCGACGAAATGTGGACTGTCATCGCGGGCGCCCTGGAACCCCAGGTTACGCGGCAGCCCGACCCGGCCCCGATGGGACCGGGGGAGGTGCGCCGGTTCCCACGACGAGGCTGGATCCGCCCAGCCATGGCCGCTGCCGCCATCCTGGTGGTGGGAATCGGACTCGGACGTTTGAGCGGACCGGGACCGCTGGTGGATTCGGGTGGCGTGTCCAACGGCCCTGGGGCCAGCGGGGGCGACGCGGTCAGGGTGCCCGAGTTCCCGACTCTGGCGGCCGACTACCTACTGGATGCCGAGGCCTTCCTCACCCTTCTCCGGGCCGATGCCCGGGAGGGACGGTTGGAGGGCGACATGGGAGCCTGGGCCCGGTCCCTCCTGCTGCAGACCCGGCTTCTCATGGAGACGGGTCAGGCCCCTGATCCGGCGGTGCGCCGGTTGCTCGAGGACCTGGAACTGATCCTGGTGGAGGTCGCCCGTATTCCGGTGAACGACCGGAGGCGGGCCAGCGAGGAGTTGAAGTGGATCGACGAGGGGATGGCGTCCCAGGACGTTCTTCCAAGACTGAGAGCCGTGGCGCCCGTCGGGGCGGGTATGGCCGGAACTTGAGGATGGAAACCATGAGCGCGAAGAACCGGATGGGTGGGGTCGTGATCGGGGTGGTGCTTCTCCTGGCGGCGTTACCCGTCGGGGCCCAGGAGCGGGAAGGGGTCCAGGAGCGGGAGGCCCGTCGGCAAGCCATGGAAGAGCGCGCCCAGGAACTGCGGCTCCGGGAGATCGAGGTCCAGGGAGTCCTTCTCCAGGAGGATCCCGCAAGCGGCCTCTACAGAGAGGCGCGGGACGCGCTCCGGGCGCGGGAGTACCTCAGGGCCGCGGAGCTCTTTGCCAGGATCCGTGAGTCCCATCCCGCGTCCGGGTACGCGGCCGACTCCTACTACTACCAGGCCCTTGCCCTCCAGCGGGCGGGTGGAATGGAAGAACTCCGCCGGGCCGCCGAACTCCTGGCGGTCCAGGAGCAGGAGTACCAGACCGCTGCCGAGGTCCAGGAGGTGAAGGCGCTCCAGTTGAGGATCCAGAGCGAGATGGCGCGCAGGGGAAGCGCGTCGAGCTACGCGTACATGGAGCAGCGCGCCCAACAGAGCTGCGGAGACGAGGACGAACTCCGGCTCGCCGCGTTGGCCGCCCTGGTCAGCGTCGATGCGGAGAAGGCGAGACCCATCCTCGTCGAGGTGCTCCAGGAGAGGGACGAATGCTCGGTCCAGTTGAGGCAGCAGGCGATCTCCCTCCTGGGACAGCACCCCGGCGGACTGGATGCCGATCTCCTGGCCGAAGTGATCCGCAGCGACCCGGATCCCGAGGTCCGGCAGGTGGCGGTATTCTGGCTCGGGCAGATGGAAGGGCCGCAGCGGACCGCCGCCCTCCGCTCCGTGCTCGAGTCCGAAGAGGACCCGCAGATCCAGGCACAGGCCATCCACGCCCTCGCCCGTGGGGGTGGACAGGACGCTGCCGACATCCTGATCGAGTATGCCCAACGGCCCGATTTGGATCCGGAGGTCAGAGCCCAGGCGGTGTTCGCTCTCGGCCAGATCCCCGGCGCCGGGACGGACGAGGTGCTCCGGAGTCTTTACGGATCCGTCGACGGCGAGTTGAAGGTCCAGGTGCTCCACGCCATGGCCAGGGGAGACGGGCAGGCGACCACGGAGTTCCTGACGGCCGTGGCCATGGATCCGGAGGAGGACATGGAGGTCCGGGTGAACGCCCTGTATTGGCTCTCTCAGCACGAGGGAGCCATGAGGGCGGACGATCTCATCCGCCTCTACCGTGAGACAAACGAGGTGGAGTTCAAGCAACACCTCCTCATGATGGTCGCGCAACTCGACGACCCGGCGGCGTTCGAGCTGCTTCTGGAAGCCGCACGGGACCAGGGTCACCCGGAACTGCGTGAGCAGGCGATCATGCTCCTGGGCCAGAGCAAGGACCCCAGGGCGGCCGAAGCTCTCATGGAGTTCGTCCGCGGAGGCTGAGCCATCACCGCTCCCGAGTCCGAAGCGGCGGAGGGCCCCCGGCCTTCCGCCGCTTTCCCGTGGCACGCGGCGGTCTCGAGGGGATCCATCGCCAGGACCAGCCCGGACGGGACATCAGGGGGGCATGAGACGCCGATCCGATGGGAGTTCCGGTACCTGGCCTGATTGACACCACCCCCGGCCCAGGGGATCTTATTAGGCTGTCAGTCAGGGCCCTCGGGGGCCACCTTTTCGCCCTAGACCAGAAGTCCGGAATGCTGAACACGTTGCGCGGCCGTGTCGCTGTCATCCTCGCGGCGCTCGCCATCGCCATCGGATACCTCTACACCAACGGGATCAAATACGGCCTGGATCTCCAGGGCGGCATCCACCTCGCTTTGGAGGTGAGTGACCCCGACGGCACCCTGACGCCGGAGGCGCGGACCGACGCCATCGATCGCGCCGAACGGATCATCCGCACTCGGATCGACGAGTTGGGGGTGGAGGAGCCCCTGGTACAGAAGGTGGGGTCGGACCGGATCATCATCGAGCTCGCCGGTATCCAGGACCAGAACCGGGCCAAGGACATCGTCCAGCAGACCGCGTATCTGGAGTGGAGGCTCGTCCTCCCCACCACGGCCGTCGATGCCGCCCTCGGGCGCATGGATCGAGCCATCGTGGCCTCCCTGGGGGCGGACAGCCTGGCGGCGCTGGGGCGGGACACGGAAGCTCCCACGTCCTCCATCGAAGACCTGCTGTTTTCGGGTGGGGACAGCACGGCAGCGGATTCCGCCGGAGCCGGAACCGGGGTCGATACGGCCGCTGCCGAAGACACCGCGGCTTCGGCGGACGAGGGCCAGGAGGTCCTCCCGGCGACGGAGTTGCGCCCGTTTACCGGACTCCTGAACCAGGGAACGGTGCCCGGCACCTATCTGGTGGCGGAGCAGGACGTGGAGGTGGCTCGCCGGTTCCTGGAGATCCCCGCCGTGACCCGGGCGCTGCCCAGGGACGTGGAGCTGATGTGGGGCTGGGAGCCGGTGGGTATCGGAGCGCTCACCTATCGTGAGCTCTACGTCGTGGAGGACCAGGCCTTCCTGACCGGCGACATGCTGGAAGACGCAGTGGCCGGCCGGGATCCTCAGTTCAACCAGGCCCAGGTGCAGTTCCAGCTCTCCCGCAGGGGCGGCCGGATCTTCTCCCAGTTGACGGGCCAGCACGTGGGGGATCAGATCGCCATCGTGTTGGACGGCGAGGTGGTCAGCGCTCCGGTGGTCCGGGACCGGATCGGCGCCCGGGGGCAGATCGACCTCGGCCAGGCCGACATGCAGGAGGCCGGTGACCTGGCCCTGGTGCTTCGGGCCGGAGCGCTTCCCGCCCGTCTCGAGATCATCGAAGAGCGGTCCGTAGGGCCCTCTCTCGGTCAGGACTCCATCGACCAGGGTAGAATCGCCGGAATCGTCGGGATCGTGTTCGTCATCCTCGTCATGATCTCCTACTACCGGACGGCCGGTGCGTTGTCCATCGTGGCCCTGGGCGTCTACGTCACCCTGGTCCTGGGTGGGCTGTCCGCACTGAACGCGACCCTCACGCTCCCGGGTATCGCGGGCTTGATCCTCTCCATCGGAATGGCCGTGGACGCGAACGTGCTCATCTTCGAGCGGATTCGGGAGGAGCTGTCCGCCGGACGCACCACGCGGACCGCCGTCGACGAGGGATTCGCCCACGCCCTGTCGGCCATCGTGGACGCCAACATCACTACGCTCATCACCGCGCTGATCCTGTTCCAGTTCGGGACCGGTCCGGTTCGCGGGTTCGCCGTGACCCTCTCCATCGGGATCGTGGCCTCGTTCTTCTCCGCCCTCTATGTGACCCGGACGTTGTTCCTGCTCTATCTGAGCCGCCGCAAGAGTTCGGATCCCATCAGCATATAGGTAGCAAAACGCCATGCGTTTCTTCAGTCACGCCCACTATCAGTTCATCGAGCAGCGGAAGAAGGCCTACGTTCTCTCCACGGCGGTCATCTCGCTCGGCATTCTGTTCATGGTGCTCAACATCGTGAACCTCGGCAGCTGGTTGAACTACGGGGTCGACTTCACCGGGGGCTCCCTGGTCCAGGTTCGATTCAGCACGGAGATGAGTGCCGGAGAGCTCCGTGACATCCTGGGGGGTGCCTCCGCCCCTGCCATCACCCGCTTCGGCGAAGCGAACGAGTTCGTCGTCCGCGCTCCCCTGGTCGAGGGCGAGAGCATCGAGGCGGTGGCCCAGGGCCTGTCGGCCCAGATCGAGGCCGCGACCGGGGCCGATGGCTTCGAGGTCGTACGAACCGAGTCCGTGGGCCCGAAGATCGGAGCCGAACTCCAGCAGAAGGCTGCGTTCGCCATCCTCTTCTCCTTCGTGCTGACACTCATCTACCTGGCGATCCGATTCGAGCTTCGATTCGGACTGGCGGCTGTGGTGGCCACCGTTCACGACATCTTGATCACTCTCGGGTTCCTGGCGGTCTTCCGGGTGGAGATTGCCCTGGCGACCGTGGCCGCGGTGTTGACCATCGTCGGGTACTCCCTGAACGACACCATCGTGGTGTTCGACCGAATCCGGGAGAACCTCAACCGCAAGGGCGGACGCCGGGAGGATCCGGTCAATCTGGTGAACCGCTCCATCAACGAGACGCTTCCCCGTACGGTTCTGACGTCGGGGACCACGCTCGCCGTGCTCATCGCCCTGTTGGTTCTGGGTGGCCCGGTGATCCGGGACTTCACCATGGTCATGATTCTGGGTGTGGTGATCGGGACGTACTCATCCATCTTCGTCGCTTCTCCCGCGCTCCTGGAGATTCAGAAGCGGTGGGGTGAGAAGTCGGACAAATCCCGCCGGAAGGGCCGTTCCGAGGCCTCTGCCACGGTCTGACCGGCCGGACCCCTGGGCGTGCCCGAATACGGACCGGAGTTCTTCGACAGCCACTGCCACCTCACCGCGGAGCGGTTCCACGGCGATCAGGAGGCGGTCGTCCAGCGAGCCCGGGACGCCGGTCTGGTGGGAATCACCGTCGTGGCCTCCGACCGGGCGGATTCCGAGGCCGTGGCGGAATTCGTACGGGGCCGGTCCGGGATCTGGGGCACCGCCGGAATTCACCCCCACGACGCCTCCGCCCAGGATGCTCAGGACCTCTCCAGAATCCGGGAGATCCTGGAGGCCGAGCCTCTCGTGGTGGCGGTTGGTGAGACCGGTCTCGACTATTTCTATGATCACTCCCCCCGAGAGGCCCAGCGGCGGTCGTTCTTGCGTCACATCGAGCTCGCCTCGGAGCTGGATCTTCCCCTGGTGGTGCACTGCAGGGAGGCGGACGAGGACATGTCCGCCATCCTCCGGGATCTGCCGCCCGGGACGACGGGGGTCCTCCACTGTTTCGTGGGCGGGGATGAACTCTTGGAGGCGGGACTTGACGCGGGCTGGTTCGTCTCGTTCACCGGGTTGGTGACATTCAAGAACTTCGAAGGTGCCTCCCGGCTGCGGCGGGTGCCTTCCGACAGGCTCATGATCGAGACCGATTCTCCCTATCTCGCCCCGGTCCCCCATCGGGGGCGCCGGAACGAACCCGCCCTCGTGGTCCATGTGGGCGAGGCGGTGGCGAAGATCCGTGGAGAGCCGGTCCTGGAACTGGCCCGGACCACCACGGCCAATGCCCGGCGCTTCTACCGATTGGAGGGCGGGGAATGAGTCGGCTCATCCGGGTCCTGCCCGACCAGGTCGCCAACCAGATCGCCGCCGGTGAGGTCGTGGAGCGTCCCGCCTCCGTGGTGAAGGAGCTGCTCGAGAATGCCCTGGACGCCCGGGCCACCCGCATCGAAGTGGACATCGTTCGGGGCGGGAGACGGAGTATCCGGGTCACCGACGATGGAGCGGGAATGGGGCGCGAGGACCTCCTTCTCTCGGTGGAACGGCACGCCACGTCCAAGATCCAGACTGCCGCGGACCTGCAGCGGGTGAGGACGCTGGGGTTCCGGGGGGAGGCGCTCCCGTCCATCGCGGCCGTGTCCCGGGTGGTCATGGTGTCCAGGCCTGCAGACGCGAAAGTGGGCTCCCGCCTCAAAGTGACCGGTGGGACCATCGTGGGCGTGGAGGAGGCCGCCCGGCGACGGGGAACCACCGTGGAGGTGCAGGACCTGTTCTTCAACGCTCCGGCCCGCAGGAAATTCCTGCGAGCATCCGCCGTCGAGACCCGCGCGGTGAGCGACGTGGTGGTGGCACTGGCGCTCACCAACCCGGGCATCGGGCTCTGCCTGCGATCCGACGAGAGGGTACTGCTCGATCTGGAGCCATCCCGGGACCTGGCCCAGCGGGTTCGAGGGATCTGGGGCTCGGCTCTCGCCGAGGAACTCATGCCGATCAGTGGCGAGGGCAGGGACGGGGAGGTTCGAGGGCTGGTGCAGCGTCCCGACACCGTGAAGCCCGGGCATCGGCGGACCTTCCTCTTCGTCAACGGTCGCGCCTTCCGGGAGACGGCCCTGCTCAAGGCCGTGGATCGAGCCTACCGGACCACCGTGCCGCCCGGACATCGGCCCTGGGTGTTCCTGTATTTCGACGTGCCCGGCGAAACGGTTGACGTCAACGTCCACCCCGCCAAGGCCGAAGTCCGGTTCCGGGATCTGCCCGGCATCGAGGCTCTCCTGGAGGCGGCCGTCCATCGAGCCCTGGCCGGAGAGCCCTCGTCGGCTTCGTTCGGCCCACCTGGGGATGGGGCACCGTCCCTCCTTGTCCGAGAGGATCGGGGGGAGCAACCCGGTGGGGACGGGCCGCTGGCCGAATCCCAGATGGCGTTGTTCGTGTCGGGCCCTGATCACTCGGCCGGGGAGGAAGGGGATCCGGCCCTCCTTCCCTCGGTGGAGGGTGAGGCGCTGCGGGCGCTCACGGCCGAACGGCCCCGCCTTTGGCAGGTCCTGGACACCTACATTCTCGCCGAGGTTCGGGACGGCCTTCTGATCATCGATCAGCACTCCGCCCACGAACGAATCCTGTTCGAGGAACTCATGGACCGGTTCGACGCGGGAGGGCAGGGTGGCCAGAGGCTCCTGTTTCCCCTTACGATCCGGCTGTCGCCCGACGAGTACGAGCAGGTTCAGGCCATGGAGGGGCTGCTCGCACGGTCCGGGTTCGAGGTGGAGGGGTTCGGAGGGGACACCGTCATCGTCCAGGCGGTCCCCGACCCTCACCCGTACTTCGACGGAGAACGGTGCTTCCGGGAGATGATCCAGGAACTGACCGAGGGATCGGAACTGGTTCGGTCCGCACGGAATCAGCACGAGCGCATCGCGAAGACCTTCGCCTGCAAGGGCGCGATCAAGGCGGGCCAGCGCCTTTCCGAGGCGGAAATGCAGGAGTTGTTCGACCGCCTGTTCGCCACGGAATTGCCCTTCCATGACGTCCATGGGCGGCCCACGATCGTCCGGCTGTCCGGCCGGGAGTTGGATCGGAAATTCAACCGATGACCGAACGTCCCACCTTCCTGGCCATCGCCGGCCCGACCTGTTCCGGAAAGACGGAGCTTTCCCTCGGCATGGCTGAGCATCTGGGCGGGGAGATCGTTTCCATGGACTCCCGGCAGGTCTATCGAGGGATGGACGTGGGTACCGACAAGGTCTCCGACTCTGATCGGGCCCGGATCCCGCACTTCGGACTCGACCTTCTCGAACCCAATGAGACCTATAGCGCCGGCCAGTTCGCCCGGGACGCCAGAGCATGGATCGGGGAGATCGGGGATCGAGGCCGGTTACCGATTCTGGCCGGGGGCACGGGATTCTTCCTGCGTGCTGTCCAGGAGCCGGTGTTTCGCGAGCCGTCCCTCGATCCGTTGCGCCGGCCGGCCCTGAAGTCCTTCCTGGCGGAGCAAGGCGGACCTGCCCTGGCCCGCTGGGTCCGGGTCCTGGACCCGGAAAGAGCAGATCTCGCGATTGCAGGCGGACCCCAGCGTATGGCCCGCACCCTGGAGGTCGCCCTGCTGACCGGTCGGCCGCTCTCGTGGTGGCACGGGAACGCACCGGCTGAGGCGCCTGCGATCCCGGGGTTCGTGGTCCTGTTGGAACTGCCCCGTCCCCTCCTCTACGAGCGGATTAACCAGCGTGTGGCCCGGATGGTCGAGCGAGGTCTCGTGGAGGAGGTGGAGGCTCTACTGAGACGGGGATACACCCGGGAGGATCCGGGCATGACCGGAACCGGATACAGGGAGATCGCGGCGTACCTGAGTGGGGAGTGTACATTGGACGACGCCCTGGAGTTGGTGAGGAGGGCGACCCGGCGATACGCCCGTCGCCAGCTCACCTGGTTCCGAAACCAGTTGCGGGATCCGCTGACCCTGGATGCGGCTCTCCCCGTGGCCGATCTGGTGGAGGCGGTGGCGAACGCATGGCAATCCGTTCAGTCGGGGGGAGAGACGTCGAGTCCCCCTGAGAAGAGGAACCCGTGAAGATCGGAATCTCGTGTTACCCCACCTATGGAGGCTCGGGGGCGGTGGCGACCGAGCTGGGACTTGCCCTGGCTGAGCGGGGGCACGAAATCCACTTCGTTTCCTACGCCCAGCCCTTCCGGCTCACGGGATTCCAGGAGCGTGTGTTCTACCACGCCGTGGAGATGGAGGACTATCCGCTCTTCGAACATCCTCCGTACTCCCTGGCCCTCGCGGTGGCGGTCCATGACGCCGCGCTGAAGTACGATCTGGACCTGGTGCACGTCCACTATGCCATTCCCCATGCGACCTCGGCCCTGCTGGCTCAGCAGATGCTGGAGCCGAGCAAGGCACCCCGGGTGGTCACCACGCTCCACGGGACGGACATCACCCTGGTTGGGCAGCACCCGTCGTTCAGGGCGATCACCCGTTGGTCCATCGTCCAGTCCGACGGCGTGACGGCCGTGTCGGATTACCTCAAGCAGAGAACGGTGGAGGACTTCGGAGTCCATCCTTCCCGGATCAAGGTCATCCCGAACTTCATCGACACCCAGCTGTTCCGGCGGGATCGGGAGCCGTGCTACCGCTCCACGCTGGCGGGGCCCGGTGAGAAGATCTTGATGCACATATCCAACTTCCGTCCGGTCAAGCGCGTGGAGGACGTCGTGAGCGTCTTCGCTCGGGTGAGCAGGAAGATCCCGGCTCGCCTCGTCATGGTGGGTGACGGTCCCGAGCGCCCCAGGGCTCTGCTGCGAGCCGAAGAGGAGGGGGTCACCGACCGGGTGCTGTTCCTCGGGGCGCATCATTCCGTTCACGACCTCCTCCGGTGCGCCGACGTCTTCCTTCTCCCGTCTCAGAACGAGTCCTTCGGTCTCGCCGCGCTGGAGGCCATGGCGTGCGGTACCCCGGTTGTGGCGTCGGACGAGGGAGGACTCCCCGAGGTGGTTCCCCACGGCGAGGCGGGATACCTGCTGCCCATGGGCGACGTGGACGGGATGGCCGAGCGGGCCCTGGCGATCCTCCAGGACGACCTGAAGTGGGAGCGCATGAGCAAGGGCGCCCGGCGCGTGGCTCAACTCCGTTTCGACGCCGAGAAGATCGTTCCTGAATACGAGAAGTACTACCGGATGGTCCTCAGTGGGGAGCAGTCGCTGTGACGCCATTCGAGGGCCTGCTTCTGGGGATCATCCAGGGCCTCACGGAATTCCTGCCGGTTTCCAGTTCCGGTCACCTTGTCATGGGTCAGGAACTCCTGGGGATCTCCCTTCCTGGGGTCTGGTTCGAGATCGCCGTCCATGTGGCCACCCTCGTCTCGGTCCTCGTGGTGTACCGGTCCCGTGTCACGGCCCTGGCCGTGGGGGCGGTCAGGGGAGAGCGCTCGGCTTGGCGCTACGTGGGTCTCATCGTCCTCGCCACCGTCCCCGCCGCGGTCGTGGGGATCCTGTTCGGCGATTTCGTCGAGGGGCTCTTCGAGGCCCCGATGGTCACCGGGCTGGGTCTCCTCTTCACCGGCGGAATCCTGGCGAGTTCCAGGCGCCCTCTCTCCAGGGACGAGTGGATCGAGGATGGGGGACTGCGCATGGCGCTGGTCATGGGCTTCGCTCAGGCCTTGGCCATCATACCCGGAGTCTCCCGGTCGGGAACTACGGTGGTGACCGGGCTGTGGTCCGGAGTACATCCGGAGCGGGCCGCGGAATTCTCCTTCCTCATGGCGGTTCCGGCCATCGGCGGTGCGGCGGTGCTCAAACTCCCCGAACTCCTGGCGAACTCAAGTGGACAGGCAGGGGTCGCCCTCTTCCTGGGCGCCGGCGCCGCCGGGATCACCGGGGTCCTGGCGATCCGGACCTTCGTGGCCATGCTCCGCCGCAGGTCATTCCCCGGGTTCGGGGTCTACTGCGTGGCGGTGGGCGCTGCCTTCCTCGGGTACCTGGCCCTGACATGACCAGGAATGGTGGGGGCCCCGCCAGGGGTGTGTCTGGTAGGACAGCTGGGCCCGAGTCCGACTTGGGCGAACTGGTCCGCCGTTCCCTCGCCGAGGATCTGGGGGACGGCGACTGGACCACGCTCTGGACCGTGGACGAAGACCTGGAGCGCGAGGCCGTGATCGTGGCAAAGGACGAACTGGTGGTCTCCGGGACCCGGCCGGCCGTCGCGGTCTTCCGGGCGGTGGATCCGGAGCTGAAGGTGGTCGTCGAAATGGCCGATGGAGCGCCGGCTCACCCGGGGGACGTGGTGTTGAGCCTGTCCGGGATGGCCCGGTCCATCCTCACCGGAGAGCGCACCGCCCTCAACTTCCTGGGTCGCCTCTCGGGAATCGCTACGACGACCCGGCGTTTCTCCCGTGCGGTGGAGGGAACCGGAGCCCGGGTCATCGACACCCGGAAGACGACGCCGGGGCTTCGCATGCTGGAGAAAGAAGCGGTCCGCCACGGCGGAGGGACGAACCACCGGGTGGGCCTCTTCGACATGGTCCTGATCAAGGACAACCACATCGCCGCAGCAGGGGGCATCCGGCAGGCCGTGGAGCGGGTTCGGGCGTCGAACGAGAGGCGGCTCGAGGTGGAGGTCGAGGTGACCGATCTCGATCAGCTCGGGCAGGCCCTGGACTGTGGGGTCGAACGTATCCTCCTGGACAACATGGACCCGTCGGGACTCAGGCGGGCCGTGGCGATTGTCGGCGACTGGTCCGGCCCCCGTCCGATCCTGGAGGCCTCGGGGAACGTGACCCTCTCCACGATCCGTGCCGTAGCGGAAACCGGTGTCGACCTCATCAGCGTAGGCGCCCTCACCCATTCGGCGCCCACGGCGGACCTCTCGTTGCGCATCTCGCTGGGCTGAGCCGTGACGGGCCCGGGCTTCGATCTCCTGGACCGCTGGGAGGACATGGACGTCCCGACGGCCTGCTCCAGGTGGGGTGTCCCTGCGGTCGAGTTCCACCGGACCCTGGGGTCCACGAACGACCGTGGCCGGGCGCTCCTTCGGGCCGGGGCCCCCCAGTGGTCTCTGGTGGTCGCCGAGGAGCAGACGGAAGGCCGGGGCAGGGGAGGAAGGCCGTGGCATTCCCCGCCCGGGTCGGGCCTGTGGATGAGCGTGGTGCTCCGCCCACCGCCCGCCTTGGGTCCCACCGTGCTGCCCATCGTGGCCGGGCTGGCGGTGGCCCAGATGGTGGAAGGGCTCCTCCCCAACGCACGGGTGGGCCTGAAATGGCCCAACGACGTGCTCATCGATGGGGCGAAGGTGTGCGGGGTGCTGGCGGAGGCCTCCCGTGGGGCCGGCGGGGGCGTGGTGCTGGGTATCGGGTTGAATGTTCGGCAGAGGGCCGACGAGTTCCCTCCCGAACTCGAACAGACGGCCACGTCCCTCGCCCTGGCCGGGGCGCCGTCGCCGGACCGGGCCAAGCTGGTCCTGGGGGTCCTATCCCGCCTGCGCTCGTACCTGGAGCCCTGGCCCGCCGATCTCTCCGGGTCCATCCTGGGAGAGGTGACCCGGCTCGACCTTCTACGGGGAGTGCCGGTGAGAGTGACCGGCGCAGGCGGGGTCCGGGCCGGCGGGAGCGGGAGCGACGCGGACGGCGTAGCCGGGCGGACCGGAGGAGGCTCCCCCGAGGGGGAATCCCACGGGTTCGTGGGTCTGGGGGAGGGGATCGGGAGTGACGGGTTCCTCCGGGTCGGGGTGCGCAGTGAGGCGGGTTGGAGTTCATTGACCGTCAGAAGCGGTTCGGTCCGGCTCCTCGAAGCACAATGACAAGGGCAGGTCCACAGTTTGAGGGGGGTCCCGAGATGGGCGAAAGCAGACTGGTGGTGGATGTGGGGAACACCGAGACGGCGCTGGGTCTCGTCGATCCGTCCGGGCCCGGCGTTCTCGGACATTGGCGGCTCTCGTCGGGGGTCCCCCGCACCGGAGACGAGATGCACCTCCTCCTTCGGAGTCTCCTGGCGCAGGATGGCGTGGAGCTGGAGACCGTGGCCGGCGCGGTGATCGGCTCGGTCGTCCCCTCGGTCACCGAGTCCTTCCGGGGGGCGTTGGAGCGGATCTTCCCCGGCCGGGTGGTGGTCGTGGACCGAGCTGAAGGGCTCCCAATCCGTCTCGACGTGGAGGAGCCCCGGACGGTGGGCGTGGACCGGTTCGTGAATACCCTGGCCGCGTCCCGGCTCTACGGGCGGGACACCATCGCGGTGGACCTGGGGACCGCGACCACGTTCGACTGCATCACAGCGGATGGCGTCTTCCTCGGCGGCGTCATCTCACCTGGGATCCTCTCCGGAGAGGAGTGGCTCTCCCGGCGTGCCGCCAAGCTCCCCCGGGTGGACTTCCGCCCTCCGGGCCGGGTGATCGGCCGGCGGACGGAGACCTGCCTCCACAGCGGACTGTTCTATTCGGTCATCGACGCTGTCGACGGCATCGTGGAGAGGATCCGGAACGAGTGGGGAGCCGACCCCCTGGTGGTCGCCACCGGGGGATTCGCCGGTCTCGTGGCTCCTCATTCCCGCGCGGTGGAGCGGACCGAGCCCTACCTGACGCTCTATGGACTCGCCATGGCCGGCGAGATCCTGGGATAGGCGGAACCGGCCACCGGGGGCAGCGGGGAAGGCCGTTTTCCAATATCTTTGAGGATTCGGTTCTGCCACCCAGAGTTCTTCCGGGCGACTCATGACCCTCTCCCCAGTCTTTCGATCGCCTGCCGCCGTCCGGCTCCTCCGTGAAGAGGGGATCTGGGAGGGGTTGAGCTTGTCCATCTCCGGACAGGCCGACGCAGTCACGGTCATTCGGAATGATGTCCGCGAACTCGTGGATGAGCGCTTCCTGACCGAGGATCATCCGCCCCCGGCGCACGGAGATACCGAGAGCGACCACGCCTTGGAGTTCCTTCAGGAGTATTTCTTCCTGATCCTGTTCCGGTCCCTGTTCGAGTCCCTGGGCGTCTCGGACGAGCGGCTGCGGTACTACTCGGAGCTGAACTTCTGCGTCAAGGGTACGATCACCGCGGCCGACAACCTGTTCGACGACCAGGCCAAGAGTCTGCTCCCCCTCCGGGACGAAACGGGTCCGCGGTTCCTTTCCATCCTGCAGTTGATGGCCTTCGAGCGTCTCATGCGGCGGGCCGGAGATCGGGCCGTCTCCCGGGGCGTCATCACCGCCGAGCAGCGAGATTTTGTGGCCCGGGGACTCATCGACCTCATGGCCGAGATCGGCGAGTTGGAGGGGTCCGAGGAAGGGGGCGTGGAAGAGATTCCCCCTCCGGATCAGATGGTTCGGACCGTCCACCGGGTGCGGGGGGGTGCGCTGTTCGCCTTGTCGTTCGTAGCCCCCAGGATCCTGGAGGAGGGGGCCACGGCAGCCGTTCTTTCCCGTGCCGAGCCCTCCATCGCTCGTCTGGGGACCGCCTTTCAGATCGTGGACGACCTCACCGACTTCGAATTCGACCTCACTCGCCGGAGCCACAACCTCCTGGTATCGGAGATCCGACATCACGGATCCGGAGAGGAGCGGGCCGCTCTGGACCGACTCTGGGACGGAGGCTCGGCACCCGACAGCGGAATGGTGGAGGGGGTCTTCCGCCGTTCGGCCCGGGTGGTGCTTGAAAGAGCTTACGACGAGGCGCGTACGTCTTTCCGGGAGTTGGGGGATCTGGGCTTCTGGATTCCCCCCTCCCTCGCAGACGAGATCGTCCGGGCCATCGTGGGCATGGACGGTGTCGCCAGAATGGAAACCCTGTCGGCGGGTGCCGGCGAGGATTGACCCACGCGCTCAGATCCCAAGAAGACAGAGAGAATGATCCCTAGAAACCCTGGCTTTCGCCTCGCCGCCATTCCTGCTGTGCTCTCCCTCCTGGGGGCCACCCTCGCGTCCTGTAGCGACAGCGGAACCAATGTCCGGGCCTCCTTCACAGGTGAA
The DNA here is from genome assembly GCA_039591855.1 of Gemmatimonadota bacterium. Classification (GTDB taxonomy): domain Bacteria; phylum Gemmatimonadota; class Gemmatimonadetes; order Longimicrobiales; family Gaopeijiaceae; genus JBDHCV01. Next base: position 131,099 of record JBDHCV010000006.1, read on the forward strand.
GTGGAGTTGCTGACCGAGGTGGGGGATGTCCTTCCGTCCGCCGATGGCGTCACCGTCGAGATCGCCGGACCCGGCGGGGTCCAGACCCAGATCACCGGGGAGGACGGATCATTCGCGTTCGACGATCTGGATCCCGGGATCTACGACCTGGTCTTCTCGAAGCCGGGCTTCGGCATCCAGCTAGCGAACCGAATTCGGTTGGGCAATGTGGAGGGTCAGGCTTCCCTTCCCGAGATCTCCAGCGTGGAGATCGTGGCCTTGGAGTTGAGCCCGCGCCTGTGCAACAACGTCCCGTGCCTCGATATGGTCATCAAGGCCCGGAACGCCTTTCCTGTCGGCGTGTCACGCAGGATCTTCAGGGCGTTCCTCGGGCCGGTCTCCCGGGTCAGCACCACCGACTATCCCGAGTCGTTCTTCCTGATCGTGCCCTCCGACGACCCAGGGATCACTCAGGTCGCGGATACGACCCTCATCGCCCTCCAGGGCGTGTCCTCCCTCTATATGGCGCAGTTGCCGGTGGAAGCTGAGATCCGGATGCTTTTCCACGGCTCGACCGAGAATTTCGGCGCCACGTACAGGGATGCGGTGTCGGGACTCACGGTTTATCCGGACCTCTCCACGACGTTTGCGGACGAGACGTTCATCAACCCCTGATCCGCCGTCCCCTCCTCCATTGACGCGCCCTCCGTTTAGGGTAGTTTCTTAGGCGGCGTTAGCACTCATTTCTGTCGAGTGCTAACAGAACCGTGGATCCCTAAACCCAAAACGGTCCAAGACGGAGGAGATGCAGATGGCAGACGCTTCCATTCAGCCCCTGGCTGACCGGGTGGTCGTAAAGCCCTCGGACGAGGCCGAGCAGATGCGCGGCGGCCTCTACATTCCCGATACCGCCAAGGAAAAGCCCCAGCAGGGCGAGGTCGTGGCCGTTGGCCCCGGCAAGCTCTCCGACCAGGGGGAGCGCCTCGCGCCCGACGTGAAGCCCGGTGACAAGATCCTGTACGGCAAGTACAGCGGCACCGAGGTCACGGTTTCCGGCACGGAGTACCTGATTCTCCGTGAGTCGGACATCCTGGCGATCATCAGCTAAACGAACTCGACGCTTCGAACGAAGGAGTCAGAGAAATGGCAGCGAAGGAACTCGATTTTGACGTCGAGGCCAGGGCACGGCTCAAGTCCGGTGTGGACAAGCTCGCCCGGGCCGTCAAGGTCACCCTCGGCCCCAAGGGCCGGAACGTAGTCCTCGACCGGAAGTTCGGATCCCCGACCGTGACCAAGGACGGCGTGTCCGTGGCCAAGGAGGTGGAGCTCGAAGATCCGGTGGAGAACATGGGCGCCCAGATGGTGAAGGAGGTCGCCACCAAGACCTCCGACGTGGCCGGAGACGGTACCACGACCGCCACGGTCCTCGCGCAGGCCATCTTCGCCGAGGGCCTGAAAAACGTGACCGCCGGTCAGAACCCCATGGGAATCCGCCGGGGCATCGACAAGGCCGTGGCCCGGGTGGTCGAGGAACTCCACAATCTCTCGACCGAGACCCAGGGGAAGAAGGAGATCTCCCAGGTCGGGACCATCTCCGCCAACAACGACCCGGAGATCGGTGAGCTGATCGCTGACGCCATGGAGAAGGTCGGCAAGGACGGGGTCATCACGGTGGAGGAGGCCAAGGGGCTCGAGACCACGCTGGACACGGTCGAGGGCATGCAGTTCGACCGGGGTTACCTGTCGCCCTACTTCGTCACGGATCCGGAGCGGATGGAGGCGATCCTAGAGGACGCCATGATCCTCATCCACGACAAGAAGATCTCCGCGATGAAGGACCTGCTCCCCATCCTGGAGAAGGTCGCCCAGATGGGTAAGCCGCTGCTGATCATCGCCGAGGACGTGGAGGGCGAGGCCCTGGCCACCCTGGTGGTGAACAAGCTCCGTGGGACCCTGAAGGTCTGCGCGGTGAAGGCGCCGGGCTTCGGCGATCGCCGCAAGGCCATGCTGCAGGACATCGCCGTCCTGACCGGCGGCCAGGTGATCTCCGAGGAGGTCGGCTTCAAGCTCGAGAACGCCGTGGTCAGTGATCTCGGTTCCGCCAAGCGCATCGTCATCGACAAAGACAACACCACGGTCGTCGACGGCGCCGGCGAGGACGAGAAGATCCAGGGCCGGATCGAGGAGATCAAGGTGGCGGTGGACAAGTCCACCTCGGACTACGATCGGGAGAAGCTCCAGGAGCGTCTCGCCAAGCTGGCCGGGGGTGTGGCCGTGATCAACGTCGGTGCGGCCACCGAGACCGAGATGAAGGAGAAGAAGGCTCTGGTCGAGGACGCGCTGCACGCGACCCGTGCGGCCGTGGAGGAGGGCATCGTTCCGGGAGGTGGCGTGGCGCTGCTTCGGGCCCAGACGGCCCTGGGCAGCCTCAAGCTCGAGCGGGACGACGAGCAGGTCGGGGTGGAGATCCTCCGTCGCGCCCTCGAGGCTCCCATTCGCCAGATCGCGGTGAACGCCGGCGTGGAGGGCTCCATCGTCGTGGCCAAGGTCCGCGAGACCAAGAAGGCCAGCTGGGGATACAACGCCCTGACCGACGTCTACGAGGACATGGTCGAGGCCGGTGTGATCGATCCCACGAAGGTGGTTCGCACCGCGCTGCAGAACGCCGCGTCCATCGCGGGTCTGCTCCTCACCACCGAGGCCGTGGTGGTGGAGAAGCCCGAACCCGAGGCTGCTCCGCCCATGCCCGGCGGTGGTATGGGTGGGATGTACTAGTCCCTCCCGGCAGGGTTGTGTGGGGCGGGGTCGCGGTGAAAGCCGCGGCCCCGTTTCGCATTCGGGGTGTTCCTCGCCTCGGGGGTCCCGCTCGGGGACGGATCGCCCTACTTTTCAGGCCTTCCGGCGGTGCCCACGGTAGGGGTGCCGATCACTGGAACCCCAGAACACCACGGACAGCCCCATGTCGCCCGATATGATCAGAGTCACCCTCCCCGACGGGAGCGTGAAGGAAGTGCCCCGAGGCTCCACCGCCGGCGACGTCGCCGCCGCAATCGGACCTGGTCTGGCCAAGGCGGCTGTGGCTGCCCAGGCAGACGGGACCACGGTGAGTCTCATGGAGCCGCTGACCTCCGACGTGGCGCTGCGGATTCTCACCGAAAGGGACGAGGACGCCCTCCCGGTCCTGAGGCACTCGGCCGCCCACATCCTCGCCACCGCGGTGCGCGACCTCCGCCCCGGAGCCGGAATCGGATTCGGGCCGGCCATCGACGAGGGGTTCTACTACGACTTCGAGGTGGATGAGCCGTTCACCCCGGAGGATCTGGAGGCCTTCGAGGCGCGAATGGCAGCCGTGATCGAGGCCGATCAGCCCTTCGCCCGCAGGCGGGTGACCAAGGAGGAGGCCCGGGAGCTCTTTTCGGACGACCCCCTCAAGCTGGAGCGGCTCGAGGAGTTCGATGACGACGAGGTCATCACCGTCTACGAGAACGGTCCGTTCCTGGATCTTTGCCGGGGTCCCCACGTGCCCTCCACCGGGCGTCTGCAGAACTTCAAGCTCCTCAGCGCCGCCGGGGCCTATTGGCGGGGTGATGAGCGTCGCCAGATGCTCCAGCGGATCTACGGTACCGCCTTCTTCGGCAAGAAGGAGCTTCGCGCCCACCTGGTGCGGCTGGAAGAGGCCAAGAAGCGGGACCACCGGACCCTGGGAAAACAGCTGGATCTGTTTTCCACCGATTCCAGGGTAGGCCCCGGCCTCATCCTCTGGCATCCCAAGGGCGCCACGGTCCGGAGCGAGGTGGAGAACTACGAGAGGGAACTCATTCTCCGGCACGGATACGACCTGGTCTACACTCCTCATGTGATGAGCGAGCGGCTCTTCGAGATCTCCGGGCACCTGGAAAACTTCGCCGAGAACATGTTCGGTGCGGTGGAGGTGGAGGGCGGACGGTATCGCGCCAAGCCCATGAACTGTCCCGGGCACATCTGCATCTACCAGGCGCAACAGCGATCCTACCGGGACCTCCCGATCCGGATGGCCGAGTTCGGGACGGTCTACAGGTACGAGCGGAGCGGTGTGCTCCACGGGATGCTTCGGGTCCGGGGGTTCACCCAGGATGACGCCCATGTGTTCTGCACGCCGGATCAGGTGCCGGAGGAGATCGAGCGGCTCCTGGATCTGGTGGACGAGATGCTGACCACGTTCGGCTATCCGTACACCATCGAGCTGGCTACCCGACCCGAGAAGGCCCTTGGAGACGAGGAGGCATGGGAGTCGGCCGAGTCCACGCTGGCCCGTGTCATGGACGAGCGGGGGGTGGCCTACGAGGTGGACGAGGGCGGAGGCGCATTCTACGGGCCGAAGCTGGATTTCAAGCTGATCGACGCCATCGGACGAAAGTGGCAGGGTCCCACGGTCCAGCTGGACTTCAACCTTCCGGACCGGTTCGACCTCGCCTACGTCGGCGCCGACAACGAGGCCCATCGACCCGTCATGCTCCACCGGGTGCTGGTCGGCTCCATGGAGCGGTTCGTGGGAGGACTGATCGAGCACTATGCCGGGGCCTTCCCGGTCTGGCTGGCGCCGGAACAGGTCCGGGTTCTGCCCGTCTCCGAGCACCAGACCCAGAACGCCTCGGAGTGGGTGGATGCCCTCAAGGGCAAGGGGATTCGAGCCGTGCTCTATGACCGTGAGACCCTCGGTTATCGAATCCGGGATGCCGAACTCCACAAGGTGCCGTACATGGCCGTGGTCGGTGACCGGGAGGTAGCCGATTCCACCGTGGCGGTTCGGAAACGCGGGGCGGAGAAGAAGCAGGAGGTCATGGCCCGGGAGGCGTTCGCCGACCTGATCCTTCAGGAGATCACGTCCAAGTCCCTGGGTTGACACGGTGGGGTCGCGTTTCGACCTTTCATGTCTGTAGAAAAACAAGGAAGCGGGCCGATTGCCCCACCCTCCGGCGCTCACGTGCAGCTGCTGTCGGGTCGAGATCCTCCCTTTCGGGGATCGAATGATCGGAGAGAACCCGTTTCCATTGGTGTCTCTCCGCTTTTTTGTGCAGGAGAACGCCGCGCACTCGTGACTGGAGGCAGGGAAATAAAAGAGCAAAGGGTCCGCATCAACGATCAGATCCGGATCAGCCCCGTGCGGCTGATCGATCATGAGGGTGAGCAGGTCGGGATCGTGTCCATCGAGGAGGCCCGAGAGCGGGCGGCCGACGTGGGACTCGATCTGGTGGAGGTCGCACCCGAGGCGAGGCCGCCGGTCTGCAAGCTGATGGACTACGGGAAGTTCCGCTACGAAGCCCAGCGGAAGGCGCGTGAGGCTCGCAAGAAGCAGCACGTGACACAGTTGAAGGAAGTGAAGATGCGCCCCGGGATCGAGGATCACGACTACGATTTCAAGACCCGGCACGCGCGGCGGTTCATCGAGGAAGGGAACAAGGTCAAGCTGACCATGATGTTCCGGGGCCGTCAGATGTCCCATCCGGAGCTGGGGCTCGAGGTCCTGAAGCGGGTCATCACCGACCTTGCGGACATCGCGAAGGTGGAGGCGAACCCCTCCATGGAAGGTCGGAGCATGACAATGGTCCTGGCTCCGCTCGTAACGAAGCAGTAGTCGACGGCTCTGACGAGTCGACGGCTTAAAGCACCATCGGGAGAGGGAAATGCCGAAGATGAAGACCAACCGGGCCGCCGCGAAGCGGCTCCGGAAGACAGGGGGGGGCAAGGTTCGGCGGTTTCGCGCCAACCACAGCCACATCCTGACAAAGAAGTCCACGAAGCGGAAGCGTCGGCTTCGCTCCGCTACTCTGGTTGCCAAGGCGGACGAGAAGCGGATCAAGAAGCTTCTCCCGGGCTCGTAAGGGAGGTCCACTATGCCCAGGACTACAGGAGCGCCGGCCCGCCGGCAGCGAAAGAAGAAGGTACTGAAGGCTGCCAAGGGGTATTTTGGCGGACGCAAGAATCTCTACCGCACCGCCAAGGACGCGGTGGAGAAGGGGTGGGAGCACGCTTATCGGGACCGGAAGAAGAAGAAGCGCAACTTCCGACGGCTCTGGATCACGCGGATCAATGCCGCGGCCCGGGAGCACGAACTGAGCTACTCCCGATTCATGAACGGCCTGAAGACGGCGGGAATCGACCTGGACCGCAAGGCCCTGGCGGATCTGGCCGTCCGGGAGCCCCAGGCGTTTGCGGCCCTGGCCGAGCAGGCCAAGGCGAGCCTCCAGGCGAACTGAGTGGGGCCCTTCCGGGCCATTCCACACCCGGACGGGGGCGTCGCTTGAGAGCGGCGCCCCCGTCTGCGTTTCCTTATGCCGCGTAGGGTTTTAGGTTTGGTCACTTCACCTTGGAATCAGAGGACATGAGCGGCAAGAGCGAGTTGATCCAGGCCCTGGCGGGCCTCGAACGGGAGGCCCTGGAGGCGGTCCAGGGGGCGGACGGTGAGGACCGCCTGGAAGCGCTGCGCGTGGAGTACCTGGGGCGGAAGGATGGGAGGATCTCGGGGATCCTCCGTGGCTTGGGAACACTGGACCCCGGGGACAGACCCGCGGTGGGCGCTTCGGCGAACCAGGTGAAGGCTGCGGTACAGGAGGCCCTGGAGGCCCGCAAAGCCGCCCTGGCGGCCGGAGCCCGGGACGCCCAGCCCGGACTCGACCCGAGCCTACCCGGACGGACGAGCTGGAGAGGGGGGAGGCACCCTGTAACGCTCGTGGTGGACGAGATCTGTGAGATCTTCGCGGGTCTCGGGTTCACTCGGGCCCGAGGCCCCGAGGCGGAAACCGAGTGGTACAACTTCGTGGCGCTGAACACCCCCCTCGACCACCCGGCCGCCGACGAGCAGGACACCCTGTACCTCAAGGACTCGGTCCTTCTCCGCTCCCATACCTCTCCCGTGCAGGTCCGGACCATGGAGCTCCATGAGCCCCCGATCCGCATCCTGGCCCCCGGCATGGTGTACCGCCGGGACACCTACGACGCGACCCACGCTCCGGCTTTCGCGCAGATCGAGGGCCTGGTGGTGGACGAAGGGATCACCTTCGTGGATTTCAAGGCGACCCTGGCGGAATTCGCCCGACGGTTCTGGGGCCCTGGGACGGAGATTCGGTTCAGGCCCTCCTTCTTCCCGTTCACCGAGCCCAGCGCGGAGGTGGACGTGAAGCGGCTGATCCGGCACCCGGATGGGACCCAGCATCGGACCGATTGGCTCGAGATCATGGGCGCGGGGATGGTGGATCCCGCGGTCCTGGAGAGCGTGGGCTACGACCCGGAGCGATACACCGGCTTCGCCTTCGGGATGGGCCCGGGCCGCATCGCCATGCTCAAGTATGGAATCCCGGACATTCGCGCGTTCTTCGAGAACGATGTCCGTTTCCTCTCCCAGTTCTCCTGACCTGAACGAGAAGAACTCCCCTCACGATGAAGATCTCCTATCGATGGCTCCAGGCGGTTGCACCGGGCCTGGATGACACCCCCGAAGCCCTGGCGGAACGTCTGGCGAGCCTGGGCGCCCCGGTGGAGGAAATCGAGGACCTCGCCGCTGAACTGGGTGAGGTGGTGATCGGACGCGTCGTCTCGGCCGGTCCCCACCCCAACGCCGACCGTCTCTCCCTGTGCAAGGTGGAGGGCGGCGACGGCGTGGTGGACGTGGTATGCGGGGCCCCGAACGTGAAGGAAGGCGCGTTCTACCCCTTCGCTCCGGTGGGAGCCACGATCCCCGGCGGCTTCACGTTGAAGCGCGCCAAGATCCGGGGGGAGTACTCCAACGGCATGCTCTGCTCGGAGAAGGAGTTGGGGCTGGGCCGCGACCAGGCCGGGATCATGGAGCTGCACGGAGATTTCACTCCCGGGGAGCCGTTCGTAGAGGCGGTGGGACTGAGGGACTGGCGGCTGGACGTGGAGGTGACCGCCAACCGGGGCGACCTCCTCTCCCACGCCGGAGTCGCCCGGGAGGTGGCCCCCGGCGGTGTTTCGGGGATCGAACTCCCGGAAATCCCCGGGAGAACCGGGGTCTCCTTCGACTACCAGCGAGGGGACGGCCGGGCGTCGGCCGGCGCGGTGGAGATCGAGATCGCCGACGGGGACCTCTGTTCCCGATATCTTGGCGCGGTCATCCGGGGGGTGAAGGTGGGTCCGTCCCCCGAGTGGCTCGCCTCGCGGCTCCGGTCCGTGGGTGCTCGACCCATCAACAACGTGGTGGACGCCACCAACTACGTGCTCCTGGAGTCGGGGCAGCCATTGCACGCCTTCGATCTCGCCACCCTGGAGGAAACCCGGATCGTGGTCCGTCGGGCTCGGAACGGCGAGCGACTCGTGACGCTGGACGACGTGGATCGGGCGCTGGGTCCGGACATGCTCATGATCTGTGATGCTGCCCGCCCCGTGGCGGTCGCCGGGGTCATGGGTGGAGGAGAGACCGAGGTCTCCGACGACACCACGGATATCCTCCTGGAGTGCGCCCTCTTCCATCCGGGGAATACCCGGGCGACTCGAAGGGACCTCCAGATGTCCACCGACGCGTCCTACCGCTTCGAGCGTGGCGTGGATCCGGAAGGGATGGAGACCGCCCTCGAAAGGGCCGTAGAGATCATCCTGGCAACGGCCGGGGGGGCGTTGGATGGACCCGTCATCGATGCCAGGGGGCCTCAGAACGACGACGAGGGCCCCCTCGGTCCGGAGTGGGTCGCGCTGCGTCCGGCTCGGGTGGAGCGGCTCCTGGGGGTTCCGTTCTCCGTGGAGCGGATCCGAGAGTTGCTCCAACCCCTGGGGTTCCAGGTCGAGGATCTCGACGGGGCGGGGTCCATGCGGGTCCGGGTCCCCGGATTCCGGCGCTACGACGTCCGCCGGGAGGTGGATCTCATCGAGGAGGTCGCCCGCACCCACGGCTACGACGCGTTCCCAGCGGAGCTCAACCACTTCCGCCCGGGGACCGTGGCCGACGACGAGCTCTTCCGACTCCAGGATCAGGTGCGGGATCTGATGGTGGCCCGGGGGTTCCTCGAGGCCCACACGCCGGCGTTCGCCGGGGCTGGAGAAGGGCAGGTCGAGGTGTTGAATCCCGTGTCCGCCGAAGAGGGATTCCTCAGGGCGGGGCTCCTGCCCGGGCTCCTTCGACGGGTCGGATACAACTTCGCCCGGGGGATCCGCGACGTGCGGTTGTTCGAGACGGGCACGGTATTCAGCGACCCCGGAGAGCCGGGGGCGGCGCCGGCCGAGCAGATCAGGGTCTGCGTGTTGGCCACCGGAGGCAGAGCCCCGGCCCATTGGGAGTCGGGGCAGGAGCCAGTGGACTTCTGGGATCTCAAGGGATGGGCCGCCGAGCTCGGCGCCCTCGCATGGTCCGCGGTTACCGTCCAACCGGCGGCCGAGGCGGTCCCGGAGGCCTTGGAAGCGTCCAGCGCCGTCGTGCTTCTGGCACCCGACGGGCAGGAAGTGGGGTGGGCCGGGTTGATCCGTTCAAGCGCGGTGGATGCTCCGGCGTGGGCCGGGGATGTTTGGGGCCTGGAACTGACGCTGCCCGGAGATCCGGTCCCGGCGCAGCCCCCCGTTTCGGTTCCGCCGCCCGCCTTTCCCTCTGTGGAACGGGATTTCGCCGTCGTCGTGCCCACGAGCACGGCCGCCGGAGAGGTGGAGGCCGCCATCCGAGCGAAGGCGGGGAAGCACTTGACCCATCTGGAGATCTTCGATGTCTACGAGGGGGAGGGCATCCCTCCGGGCACCCGCTCCATTGCCTTCCGTTTGCGGTTCCGCTCCGGGGAGCGCACCCTGACGGACAAGGAAGTTGACCGGGCTGCGGAAAAAGTGACGAGTCATTTGAAGGAGGTGCTCGGTGTCGACACCCGGGGCAGGTAGGATCGCGGACCCCGCCCGCGCCGCTTTGAAGGAGTTGGACGAAGCGGTGGGCCGGATGCTTGAGGAGTATGGCGACCTGAGCGCCCGCGTGCAGGATACCGAGGATCGAACCCGGGACGTGGAGGAGCTCCTGCGTCGCTTCACGAAGGGTGACGTGGATGTGGGGGGGCTCCAGGAGCGCCTGGCCCTCCTCGAGACCGAGAACGAGGATCTCCGGGCACGCGTCGACGATGGCCGGGCCGGAGTCCAGCGAATCCTGGACCGGATCCGCTTTCTGGAGGAGCACAGATGAGTGCGGACCGGAAGCAGTCTGTCACCGTGCGGATCTCGGGGCAGGAGCATGTCATCCGCTCCAACGCCGATCCGGACTACACCCGCCGCTGCGCGACCCTGGTGGACGACCGGATCCAGGAGATCCGGGGGCAGGCGGTGAGGCTGGACGAACACAAGGCCGCGATCCTCGCCGCTCTCTCCATCACGGATCAATTCCTGCAAGCGAGGGACGAGTTGGATGCGCTCCGCCGGGAGGTGGCCTCTCGGGCCCGGAATCTGGTGAGTCGGATCGACTCGGAGTTGGATTCCAAGGGCGACTGAACGTTGCTTGCGTCCGGCATCCGAGGCGGCCTATTCTCTGGTCACACGGTAGGTTGGAGCTCGACGGCTGGTCTGGTCCTTCAAGCCGGCCCAGGCCTTCGAGATGTTGATTCTCGGGCATCCACGGATGCTCGTTGAAGGAGTGAATACATGAATCCCCCGCTGGATGTCGTTCTGGCGGTGGCTGCCGGCGCTGTTTTCATGGTGGTGGGGTTTCTCCTGGGCAGGCGCCAGGAACGGAACGCCGTCGCAAAGGACAAGGCCGCAGCAAGGGACGAGGCATCCCAGATCCTCGCCCGCGCCCAGCAGGACGCCGAAAACCTAAGGACACAGGGAGAACTCCGCGGTCGGGAGGAGGCCCTCAAGCTCAGGGAGACCTGGGAACGTGACGAGGACCGCCGTCGGGAGGAGTCCGAGCGACTCGAACGTAGGTTGGAGGAGCGCTCGGAGAATCTGGATCGGCGGCTCGCGTCGCTGGACGAGCGAGAGACCCAGGTCAACCGGCGAATCCAGGACGTTATCCAAACCGAGGCCGCCGTTGCCGAGCAGGTCAGGGAATCCGCCGCGGCCGCGGCCGAGATCCAGACCCGCCTGGAATCGATCTCCGGCCTGACCGCCGAAGAGGCCCGCAAGAAGCTCATCGCCGACCTGGAGGACGAGGCCCGGGCCGAGGCCGCGAACACCCTCCGCTCCATCAAGGAAGAGGCCCAACGCAGCGCCGAGCGTGAGGGCAAGAAGATCGTCGCCCTGGCGATTCAGCGCATGGCGGCGGACGAAACCGCCGAGATGACCGTCTCCGTGGTGCAGCTGCCCTCCGACGAGATGAAAGGCCGCATCATTGGCCGGGAGGGCCGGAACATCCGAGCCTTCGAGCAGGCCACGGGAATCGACGTCATCATCGACGACACACCCGAGGCGGTAATCCTCTCCGGCTTCGATCCGGTTCGCCGTGAGGTGGCCCGAATCGCACTGGAGAAGCTCATCGAGGACGGAAGGATCCATCCGGGTAGGATCGAGGAGCTGGTAGAGAAGAGCGGTGAGGAGGTGGAGAAGGGGATGGTCGAGGCGGCGGAGGAAGTCCTCTACGAGCTCGGCCTCCACAACGTCCACCCCGAACTGGTCCGGGTCCTGGGCCGGCTCAAGTTCCGGACCTCGTACGGTCAGAACCAGCTTCGCCACGCCAGAGAGGTTGCCCTGCTCGCCGGAAACATGGCCGGAGAGATGGGTCTCGACGTGCAGCTGGCCAAGCGGGCGGGGCTGCTGCACGACGTGGGGAAGGGCCTGACCCACGAGCAGGAGGGCACCCACGTGGAGTTGGGATGGAGGCTCGCCAAGAAGTTCGACGAGCCGGATATCGTCCTGAACGCCATCAAGGCCCACCACGACGAAGAGCCCCATCGATATCCCGAGACCTTCCTGGTGACCGCGGCCGACGCCATCAGCGGCTCCCGGCCCGGCGCCCGGAGAGAGATGTTCGAGAGCTACGTGAAGCGTCTCGAGAAGCTGGAGGAGATCGCCACCAGCTACGATGGCGTGGAACGGTGTTTCGCGATCCAGGCGGGCCGGGAGGTCCGGGTAATGGTGCAGCCGGATCAGGTGTCCGACAACGAGATGGCCCAGCTCTCGGCCGAGGTGGCGAAGCGGTTCGAGGAGGAGCTCCAGTATCCGGGGCAGATCAAGGTGGTGGTGGTCCGGGAGACCCGAGCCATCGACTTCGCCCGCTGATCGGGGAATCCGGTCGGCGACGTAGAGGCCGGTCCGACCACCGTCGGGCCTGAAACAGACACGACGAACAGGGAGTAGCGGCCGCCATGAGCGCCGAGATCATTTCCGGGAAAACCATCGCCGAAGACATTCGCGCCGAGATCAAGGACCGGGTGGCGGCGTTGAAATCCAAGCACGGCGTGGTGCCGGGCCTTGCCACCGTCCTGGTCGGGGCCGACCCGGCCAGCCAGGTGTACGTGAGGATGAAGAACAAGGCGGCGGGCGAGGCGGGGATCCACTCCCGCCAGATCACGCACCCCGCCGAGATCTCGGAGGACGAGCTCCTCGGGATCGTCCAGGGGCTGAACGCCGATCCCGAAATCCACGGGATCCTGGTGCAGCTGCCCCTTCCGGACCACATCGACGAGCAGCGCATCCTCCTGGCCATCGACCCCGCCAAGGACGTGGACGGATTCCACCCCATGAACGTGGGTCTCCTCTCCACGGGGGCGATGGACGTTCTGGCGCCCTGCACTCCGTGGGGGGTGATCCAGATGCTCATGCGCTCCGGGAACGACCCGTCCGGGAAGCACTGCGTCGTGGTGGGGCGGTCCAACATCGTCGGACGCCCCATGGCATCCCTGCTCCTTCGCAAGGCCCCTGGAGGGAATGCCACGGTGACGGTGGCCCATTCCCGGACCGCGGACCTGGGAGCCATGACCCGGCAAGCCGACATCCTCATCGCCGCCATAGGGCGGGCCGAGATGATCACCGCCGAAATGGTCAAGCCTGGGGCGGTGGTCATCGACGTGGGAGTGAACCGAGTGGACGACCCGTCCAGCGAGAAGGGCTACCGGCTAGTCGGGGACGTGGCCTTCGACGAGGTGAAGGAGGTGGCCTCGGCCATCACCCCCGTTCCGGGGGGTGTGGGTCCCATGACGATCACCATGCTCCTGTCCAACACCGTGGATGCCGCCGCGCGGCTCGCGGGGGTGGAGGGCTGAGAGAGCGTTGTCCCCGGGACCGCTGGACGGCGAGCCGCTCGATCTCTTTTTCGACGGGCCTCCGGCGGAGCCGAGCCCCGGAGCTTCGGCCCAGTCGGACCCAGGGAACGCCTCGGAGCCTGAACCGGAAGCCCAGGAGGTTGCGGTAGAAGCTGGCTCCGAGCCCAGGATCTGGTCTGTGGGGGAGCTCAACGCCCGGGTTCGGAATGTGCTGACGGACAGCTTTCCGCCGCTCTGGGTTTCCGGCGAGATCGCAAACTGGACTCGGGCCCGCTCCGGGCACTGCTATTTCAGCTTGAAGGACGAGGCGGCCCAGGTCCGGTGCGTCCTTTGGCGCCGGGATGCGGAGCGACTACCCGTGGACCCGGAAGAGGGCATGCAGGTCCGGGCCTTCGGGGAAGTCGGGCTCTACGAGGCGAGGGGAGAGTTCCAACTCTCCGTGCGCACGCTGGAGGCCGAGGGGGGTGAGGGGCTCTGGAAGCTGGCCTTCGAGAAGCTACGCCGGACCCTCGAGGGCGAGGGATTGCTGGACCCCGGCCGGAAGCGAGAGATTCCGGCCTTTCCCCAGACGGTGGGCGTGGTGACCTCTCCCACCGGGGCAGCAGTGCGGGACATCCTCCGGGTCATCGGGCGACGGGCGCCTTGGACCCGCGTGGTCATACGGGGCGCCAGGGTCCAGGGAGAGGGGTCCGCCGCAGAAGTGGCCTCAGCCCTGGACGCCCTGGGAGCCAGCGGGCTGTGCGACGTGATCATCGTGGGGCGGGGCGGTGGCTCCATCGAAGACCTGTGGGCCTTCAACGAGGAGCCGGTGGCCCGTGCGCTGGCCCGTTGCCCCGTCCCGGTGATCTCGGCGGTAGGGCACGAGACCGACACCACCATCTCCGATCTGGTCGCCGACCTCAGGGCACCCACGCCGTCGGCGGCCGCAGAGGCCGCGGTTCCGGACCGGGAAGCCGTGGAGTCGTTGCTGCGGAAGGTGGAGCCTCGGCTCGCCCGAGGTCTCCGGGGGGTCGTGGAACGGCGGGCCGGCCGGGTCAGGGAACTGAACCTCCGCTTGCTCCGGGGGATGGAGCGTCGCCTGGAGCCGCCCCGCCGGGCCCTGGACCGGGCCAACGGGCGAGTGGCGTGGGCCATGCGGAAGATCATCGGCGGACGCCGGGAACGCCTGGGCAGGCTCGCGGCCGGGCTGGAGGCCATGTCTCCCCTCGAGACGCTTGCCCGTGGATACGCGGTTCCCCTCGCCGAGGATGGCCAAACCCTTCGCTCGGTCCGGAACTTCGTCCCCGGAAAGCGGTTCACGCTTCGGGTCTCGGACGGGACCGTGGCGTCCCGGGTGGAGGAAACGGAAAGACTGGAGGAAGGCAATGACTGATCCGACCGGAACTGCGGTGCCGGAGAACGGGGACGAGGGGGGACCAGGACTGGAGGGGAGCCTCCGTCGATTGGAGGAGATCCTGGCGAAGCTGGAGTCCCAGGACCTGGAGCTCGGCGTTGCCCTGGAGCTGTTTCAAGAGGGCGTGGAGCACATCCGAAAGGCCGAGGGCCTCCTGGCCCGAGCGGAGCTCCAGGTGGAGGAGCTTCTCGGAAACGGTGGGACGGCGGACACGCAGCCCTTCCCGGGGAGCGGGGACGCGGGAGCCGGGGAGTGACGGGTATCTCGGCCCAGCCGGGCGACGGGCGGCCCGACTTCGAGCTCTCGACCTATATGGTCGAAGAACGGGAAAGGGTGGAGGCGGCCCTGGTACGGGCCCTCCATGCGGTGGACCGGCGCGTGGATCCAGTGCTCCGGGAGCCGATCCATCATGGCGTGCTCGGCGGGGGCAAGCGGTTGCGGCCCATCCTCTGTGTCGCGAGCTACCAGGCCTTTGGAGGCCGGGATTTGGGCGGGGCCGCTGACCTCGGCGCGGCCGTGGAGATGATCCACGCCTACTCCCTCATGCACGACGACCTCCCCTGCATGGACGACGCGGACCTCCGCAGGGGGCAGCCCACGACCCATCGCCTGTTCGGTGAGGCGTTGACGATGGAAGCGGGGGCTGCCCTCATCCCTCTGGCCCTGGCCCAGGCAATGGACGCCGCCCGGTCGCTACGGTGCGGGCCCCGCCGGACTCGGCGGATCCTGGAATGCCTGGCGGCGGCGGCGGGTGCCGGGGGAATGGTGGGCGGACAGTTCCTGGATCTCATCGGGGAGGGGCAGGCGCTGGACGCGGAGAGCCTCTCAGACCTGCACCGGCGTAAGACCGGAGCGCTCATCACCGCTCCGCTGGAAATGGGTGGGCTGGCCGCGGACGCGCCTGCCCAGCGCATGGAGACCCTGCGTCGGTACGGCTCCGCCGTGGGTCTGGCCTTCCAGATCGCCGACGACATCCTCGATGCCACGTCCGACGCCGATGTCCTGGGGAAGAACCCCTCCGACGCCGAACTGGAGAAGTCGACCTACGTAGGGTTGTATGGGCTGGAAGAGGCCCGGAGCCGGGCCGTCGCCCTGGTGGAGGAAGCGCTCGCTGCCCTTCGTCAGGACCGGATCGTTTCGCCGCCGCTGGAGGCCATCGCCCGCTACATCGTGAACCGGCGGTCGTGAGAGAGCCAGGGGTCGGGCTCTCCCCTGGAGGGTAGCCGGACACGACCCGAAGGTGGAGGTCCCAGCCGGGGTTCCCAGTCGGGATCCGGACCCGACGATGGAGAACCTCAGGGGGGCGGTGGGGTAGCGGACGTTTCGCCTCTCCACGGCTCAGGGGCTCAAGGCTATGTTAATGGATGGCTCGGCCGGTGGTCGGAGGGGCCAGCACAGCGCGGGGATTGAACGTTGACGCTTCTCGATCGGGTGAACTCGCCCCAGGATGTCCGGGATCTCTCCAGGCAGGAATTGCCTGAACTGGTCCGGGCCGTCCGGGACCGTCACATCGACGTGGTATCGCAGATCGGCGGCCACTTTGCCGCCAGCCTTGGGGTTGCCGAACTCACGGTCGCCCTCCACTACGTCTTCGAAACGCCCACGGACCGTCTGGTCTGGGATACCGGGCACCAGGCCTACATCCACAAGATCCTCACGGGCCGGAACGAACGGCTCCCGACCATTCGCCAGCGACACGGCCTGTCGCCCTTCCTGCGTCGGGACGAGTCGGAGTTCGACACCTTCGGTGCCGGACACGCCGCCACTTCCATCTCCGCCGCCCTCGGCATGGCCCAGGGCAGGGACGTGCTGGGGAAGGACAACAAGGTGGTCGCCATCATCGGCGATGGTGCCATGACCTGCGGGATGGCCTACGAGGCCCTCAACAACGCGGGCCACACGGACACCGACTTCATCGTCGTGCTGAACGACAATGACATGTCCATCGCTCCCAACGTGGGGGCCATGAACAAGTACCTCACCGGGATCATCACGAACCCGATGTACAATCGGGTCAGAGACGAGGTCAAGGGCCTCATCCACAGGGCTCCGGGGTCGGTGCGGGGCGTCATGGAGGGCCTGGCCGGGAGGTTCGAGGAGAGTGTGAAGAACATGTTCGTCCCGGGCATGATCTTCGAGGAGCTCGGGTTCCGGTACGTGGGGCCGGTGGACGGACACGACATCGACGCGGTCGTGGACACGCTCTCCAACGTGAAGAAGATGAACGGCCCCATCCTCGTCCACATGATCACCCGGAAAGGGAAGGGGTACGACCCGGCCGAGAAGGACCCCTACAAGTGGCACGGGGCCAAGCCCTTCGACAAAGTGACCGGGCAGGGGACCAAGAGCGGTGGTGGGGGACTTCCCCGATATCAGGCCGCTTTCGGTAAGGGACTCACGGAGTTGGGGGCCCGGGATCCCAAGGTCGTGGCCATTACCGCGGCCATGCCCGACGGCACGTCCACCCAGATCTTCGACGAGGCCTTCCCGGACCGGTTCTTCGACGTGGGCATCGCCGAGTCCCATGGGGTCTGCTCGGCGGCGGGAATGGCTTGCGAAGGGCTCCGGCCCGTGGTGGCCATCTACTCCACCTTCCTGCAGCGCGGCTACGACAACATCGTCCACGACGTGGCCCTTCAGAAGCTTCCGGTGGTGTTCGCCATGGACCGGGCTGGAATCGCCGGTGAGGACGGACCGACCCACCACGGAGGCCTGGACATCAGTTACATGCTGGGCATTCCCCACATGTCGGTGACCGCGCCCAAGGACGGCTCCGAGATGCTGGCGCTGCTACGTCTGGGAGTTCAACAGGAGTACGGTCCGTTCTCCCTCCGATACCCCCGGGATGCCGTGCCCGCTCCCGTCCCTTCGGTGGACGATATCCCCGACGTGGAGTTCGGACGCTGGGAGCTTCTCAGGAAGGGGGACGGCTCCGTCGCGGTCCTGGCGGTGGGCACCATGGTCCTCCCCGCAGTGGAGGCGGCTCGACGGCTCGCTTCGGAGGGGATCGACACCACGGTGGTCAATTGCCGGTTCCTGAAGCCCTACGACCGGAAGCTCTTCGAAGCGATTCTCGCGGAGCACCGGGGGATCCTCACGCTGGAGGAGGGGACGCGGGTGAACGGATTTGGGGCATTCATGCTCCAGGAGGCCCAGTCGCTGGCGGTCGGGGCTGTTCCCCGATTCGACGTCCATGGGCTTCCGGACCAGTTCGTGGAGCATGGAGCCCGCGACGGGCTCCTGGCCGACCTGGGTTTGGATGTGGACGGGATCTCGGAGCGCATCCGAGCCCTGGCGACGAAGGTGGCCGACCGACCCAGGGAGGAAAGCGGGGCGGTCGGAGACTCGCGGGACTCCTCCGACTCGCTCCCGTCGGCGATGGAGAGCGCATCGTAATCGCTCGGGGATGACCCGATCCTGAAACCGGGGTCGGACCCCGGGGCACCGGAGAAACCGATGAGCGTGGATACGGCAGGCTCCCCCAGCGCCCATGACAGCGGCGAGCCCTTCCGGCTGGGGATCGTGGGGCAGCCCAGCTATCTGGACCTGGAGGACGTGGTCCATCGGCTGAACCAGTTCTCCGCCGAGCGGGGGATCTCCCTGGCCTTTTCCCAGGACATCCTTCCCCTGGCTCCCGACGCTGCGGAGGTCCTGGCCTTCGAGGAGGGCTCGGTGGACCTGATCCTGTCCCTGGGCGGAGACGGAACCTTGCTGGGTGCCGCCCGGGAGGCCGCAGGCCTGGGCATACCCGTGCTGGGGGTGAATCTGGGGCATCTCGGATTCCTCACCGCCGTGGTGAGCGAAGATCTGGAATTGGCCCTGGAGCACTATCTCCGTGGGGAATACCTGCTGGATCCGCGCTTCACCCTCGAGGCCATGATCGTCCACGGGGACGGAACCCCAGGCGATTCGTTCCTCGCGCTCAACGACGTGGTGGTCCACAAGGCGGGAGCCGCCCGGATCGCGCGGATCGACCTCGCCGTGGGTGAAGGGACCCATCGGGACGAGCTGGGGAGCTTTTCGGGGGACGGCGTCATCGTGGCCACGCCCACCGGCTCAACCGCCTATTCCCTCTCGGCCGGCGGTCCCATCATCGTGCCCTCGGTGGAATGCGTGGTGGTTACCCCGATCTGCCCCCATACCATGGCCATGCGGCCCCTGGTGATTCCCGCGGACGAGCGGGTGACCATTCGGGAGCTCTCGTCCACCGAGGGCATGGTCCTCACGGTGGATGGGGTGGTGGGACAAGCCCTTTCGGGATCGGATGCCGTGGTGGTCCGCCGGGGCTCCGCCTCCGTTTCCCTGGTCCGTTTTCCGGACCAGTCCTTCTTCTCGACCCTGAGAAAGAAGCTGAATTGGGCGATCAAATCCCCCGACGGGCATTGACCTGCTCCCGTTTTCATTGAGTCGCCCCATCCCGGGTTCCTAAATTCGAGATATGCTGATCGAACTCAGGATTCGGAATTTTGCCGTCGTCAGCGATCTCACGTTGGAGATTGGGCCGGGACTCACGGCTCTGACGGGGGAGACCGGCGCCGGTAAGAGTATCATCGTCGATGCCCTCTCCCTTCTCCTTGGAGAGCGGGCCTCTTCGGACGTGGTCCGAGCGGGGGAGACGGAGGCCACCGTCGAGGCCGTGTTCGACCTGGCCGATCTCCCCGAGGTGGAGAGCCGGCTTGTGGAGGCCGGGATTCCTGGCGAGGGCCGGATGCTGATCCTGCGCAGGGTGGTGGCCCGTGAGGGGAAGAACCGAGCCTGGGTCAACGGCTCCCCGGCGACTGCGGGTCTGGTCGGCTCCCTCGGACGACTCCTGGTGGACCTCCACGGACAGCACGACCACCAGAGCCTTCTTCGCACCAGCGAGCAGCGCGCCATCCTGGACGCATTCGGGGACGCGGAGGACCTGGAAGCTGCCGTCCGGCACGCTCACGCCCAGGTGGTTTCGCTGGTCGAGGACCTCGGGACCCTGGACGCACGCCGCCGGGAGTTGGAGAGCCGGCGGGAGTTCATCTCCTTCCAGCTGGAGGAGATCGAGTCGGTGGATCCCCGCCAGGGGGAGGACGCGGCTCTGGCGGAGGAGCTGGAGATCCTGGAGCATGCGGAGGATCTCCTTGGTGGGGCGGCCGGTCTGGCCGATTCCCTCTACGGGGGTGAGGACGCCCTGTCCGATCGCATCGCCGCTGCCCTGGAGGCCCTTCGGTCCCTGCAGGCGTTCGATCCGGCCCTCGAGACCCAGGTGTCAGCCCTCCAGGACGCCTACCACTCGGTGACGGAGGTGGGGCGTTGGCTGGGCGATTACCAGGGCAGGGTGGACCTGGATCCGGGTCGTCTGGAGGAGATCCGCATTCGGCTCGACGGTATGACCAGGCTGAAGCGGAAGTACGGAGCCACCCTGGAGGACGTGCTGGAGACCAGGGACGGTCTTCGAGCCGAGCTCACGGAGTTGGACGGAGCCGGGCTGGACAGGTCGCGCCTGCAGAGGGACTTGGATGCGGCCGGTACCCACCTGGCCGACGCCGCGAGCCGGCTGTCCGAGCGCCGGAGCTGGGCGGCCGAGCGCCTGGAGTCCGAGATGGCGGAACTCCTTCCCAGTCTGGGGCTTTCCGGCTCCACGTTCCGGGTCTCCCTGGATCCCCTCGCCGACGTGGGGAGCTTCGGGGCGGAGGAGGTGGAGTTCCGGGTCTCCCTCAACCAGGGGTTCGAACCCGGCCCCCTGGCCCGGGTGGCGTCGGGGGGTGAGCTGGCCCGGGTGATGTTGGCCCTGAAGACGGTCCTTGCCCGCCTGGACGCGATCCCTACGCTGGTCTTCGACGAAATCGACGCGGGAATCGGCGGAATCGTGGCCAACGCCGTCGCGGACCGCCTCTCTCAGGTGAGCCGGGAGCACCAGGTGTTGGTGGTGACCCATCTCGCACAGGTGGCGTCCCGGGCTGACGGGCACCTCAGGGTGGAGAAGGGGCCCTCGGAGGAAGGACTGGCCGACGCCCGCCTCCAGAAGCTCCATGGTGCCGATCGGGTCACCGAGGTGGCTCGGTTGCTCGGTGGGGATCCTGAGTCCGAGGCCTCCCGAGGCCACGCCAGGGAACTCCTCGAGGCTCGGCGCTGAGGACCGTTCAGTCCCCCCAGATTTGCCAGAAGAGGCGAAGCTCCGCGGTGAATCTCAAAGACTTGGGAGTCAGGCCACCGTCCCCACCGATGGCTTTCTCCGCTCTCCCGCGGAGGACGACTGGAAGGCCGGAGCCCCGTTCGGCCACCCGGTAGAGGGTGGAGTAGGTGAATCCGAACCCCGCGTGCCGTACCGATCCCCCCGACTTGCCGTCCAGAAAGGACAGTTCGGGCAGGGGGTAGCGGGCGGAACTTCCCGGGAGGATGGGCGCGGTGTCGTCGTCGAGAGTGTACTTGCCCGGGTCGGCCGTCATGCTTGAATATTCCCCGACCAGGTTGAGCCCCCGGGTGATCCGCAACCGGGGAGTGATGCGGAAGCCCAAGTAGTTCCCCGGCTCCCAAGTGATGGGAGCCGAGGCCAGAGGCGTGTTGACCAGGTGGAGGGGGGGGAGCCATCCCAGGGTACCGTTCCCGCTTCCTCGGAGCCCGTAGCGGACATCTGAGCTCACGCCCAGCCAGTCCCCGAGCCCCACATCGGCGAAGACTCGCCCCTCCATGTCGGACTGTCCCGAGATGCTGCCCAGGTCGGCCGTGAAATCGGGGGCGTCCGAGACTCCCGTTCCGAGCCGGAACACGCCCCCGACCGCCAGGCGGAAATGCCAACGGGGATCACCCGTCGCAGGGTTCACCGCCTGATGGTCGAGCAGCCGCAGATCAGCGGTGATCTCCACGTCGCCGAGCTCGTAAACGTTGTACCAGCCCTCGCCGTGGATCGTGGCGATCCCGGACGCGGGTTCCTGGAGCAACCGCTCCCTGTAAAGGTCCGACGGGGCCGTTGTGGACAGGGGGAGGGGGGCGGTGAAGCCGGTCACCCCCAAGCCGGCCAGCGCCGACCTCACGCCCTCCATCCGGGCTGAGAGCGAGTCCCCGGCCACGGAGCCCTCCAGAGCGAATACGGGAGATCCGGTGTAGCTCACCGCCAGGGCGTCGAACAGTACGCTGGCGTACTCGAGGGACGCCCGGGCGGCGACGCACGCGGGGTCGGACTCTCCGACGGACGCGCACAGGGCGTCGGCTGCAGTTTGGCCCTGCTGCACCGCCGTGTCGAACTCCCCGAGGAATGTCTCCACAGAGGCTGGATCCGTGATGGTCGGGCTCGTGCCCGCACTCGCCGAATCCTGGCTCGCCCCCTGGGTTACGCTGATGAGTCGCCGCACGAACGGCACCGTGACCCCGATCGTGAGCCAGTTCGTGACCCCCAACGCCGCCCGGAGCGGAAGTCGGATCGTCCCTGCCTCGGTCACGGTTTCCCCCACGCCCAGGTTGAGCCGGAATCCCGTCCCACCCAGGGCCGCCCGGAGCTCCCGCTCCCCCGGGAAGAGCCGGGAACTCTCGGACGCGTCCGTCAGGTCGAATCCCAGGGGTTCGGTCTCCTCGAGGAGGGTATTGCCCTCCAGGCGTCGTCCGTACCGTTCGGTCCAGGACGAGAACTCGGTGGTCCCGTGGAATTCCAACTTCCCCTTACGGAGAATGGGCCAGTCGAACGCCTGTCCAGCGGACTGGCCCGCCGCGGAAGGCGGGCCCACTATCGCTGCCACGAGCGCGAAGGTGAGGATCGAGGGGAGCCGCAATTTGGTCGAATCCAGGGGGGCGAAAACGCGGAGGGACCGGACTGATCCGGGCCTTCGATGGCCGGCGAAACATAGGGGCTCAGGCGCGGTGTGAAAACTCCGACCGCCGAACCCCCAAACGGGGAAACCACAGGCTGTTACAGGTTGACACTTCCTTGGGCTGAATCTAGCTTCCGGATTCCAAAAAACGTGCGGGAATAGCTCAGTTGGTAGAGCACGACCTTGCCAAGGTCGGGGTCGCGGGTTCGAGTCCCGTTTCCCGCTCTGCGCCGCGGGGAGCGGACTGTCGGAGTTCCGATGGCGGCTCCCCGTCGTGCGTTCGGCGCCGTGGCCAAGTGGTAAGGCAGAGGACTGCAAATCCTTTATCCCCGGTTCGAATCCGGGCGGCGCCTCTCAGAAGCGGACGTTGAAGCGGTCAGGCTCAAATGGGCCTGGCCGCTTTCTAATGCCTTCAGGTCGAAGGCGCCGCCCGGCCGGTGCGCGTCCGCGCACCGGGGCCCGCGACAGCGGGCGATTCGGACCGCAGGTTCGCCGACCGGGGCCTGTGGGGTGTTGTTCAACCCTCCGGGCCAGTGCTTCGGGGTCTGCAGTGGTGTTCGTGGTCCCGGTTGCGGTTCTGGTGGGGTCCTGAGCACCACCGCTCCTCCGTCCGCGGCTTTGCCGAGGACTGATGGGATTCTGCGGGAGATCTAGCCTTCCGCGACCCGGAGCATCGACCCCCCGCGCCGGCCTCGCTGGGAGCCGCGGGGAGCGCCTGAAGGTGGTGCCGCGCGGCGCCTTGCTGGTGGGCGACTACGGACCCGAGCCTGGAACTGGAATCTCGGTCCAACCCCTCCTGGGCGTGAACCGCCCGATGAGAGCCCCGACCGCCGCGGCGGGGAGGGCGAAGACCAACGTCCCGGCGGCGATCCAGCCAACCAGGTCGTCACCGGTCTCGTTTCGGGCGGCCACCAATACGGCGAAGGCCATGCCCCCCACGAACCCGATCAACGCCCCGCCCTTGGCGGAGTGGCCGTTCACGGTGCTCATCTCGAGGCGGGATACCTGGGACCACTCCACCGAGAGCGGGTCCCGCCCGGGGCGAGCCAGGGTCACGCCGCTCTCCGAGAGGCGACTGACGTCCCCCAATACCGAGAAATCCGAGGTGTGCACTCGAATGAGTGAGCCCACACCCATGGCATCCTCGATCTGAGCGTGGATGGGGTGCGCCAGGGCCGAGAGGGCTAAGCATGCGAGGATGACCGGAAGGGTCAAGGGGTCGCGAAGGTTCGGCATGAGCGGGATCCTTGGGTTCGTGTTGACTCGGGTTCTTGTGTCGTTCTGGCGGCACCTTGAGGCGGCCGGCCGGCGTCAGGGGGGCCCCGGCATGACCGGCATTTTGGAGAGCAGCGCAAAGACCGTGACCGCGCCCACGACCCAAAGGGTAGCGGTCAGTCTCTTCCGGAATACCCGCTCCCCAACCTCCACCTTGTCTATTACGGCGAAGGGGATCGGCTCCGGTGCCATCGCCCATCTCGGCGTGCTCGGCGGCCTACTCCCCACCAGAAGCGAGTCGTCCAGGATGAAGACGTCGAACAGCTCGACCTGATCACCTCCCGCCGTGACCCGTACCTGGCCTCCGGCCGGAACATCTGCAGGGCTCGGCAGTTCGGACCATCTGGTGCTGTAGCAGGAGGCGCAGCAATAGGCCACGAGAAGGCAGCCGAGAGTCCGCGATCGCATGGGATCCTCACAGGTAGGGGTTTGGGCCCGGGATCATTCCAGGATGGCGCCGGCGAGACGACTGGGTCACGTAAGTCTCCTTAAACCCGCTGCCTGGCGGACCGACGGCGCGTCGAGTTGGTTGGCAATGGCCGTCATCGACCTCCGACGATGAAGTGCAGTCCCAGGAGCATCACCGCGCCGGTGTTCGGGTCGAGCCCCCCCAAGACCGACCCGTCCAGTCGCACCCCCGTGCTCGAGCCTTTGCTGCGAAGTTCCAGGCCTACGCCAAGACTCCACCCCAGGGTCGCAAAGGCAGCGTCCCCGAAGGCCACGGCTGGAGCGACCGAGGCGCGGGGGACGAGAGCCATGTGGTCGCCTTGCACCCGCATCGCGTAACCCACATCACCGAGGATGACCGCGTACCCGGCACCAAGGGCGGTGGGCCACAGACTCGCACCGAAGGAGACGCCGTGTTCTCGGCCCTGACCGGGATCCACCCTGAATCCGACGAGCCACGTCATCGGGTTGGCGACCTGATCTGAGACACCCGTCGTGATGCCGACGGAGAAGGCCCTTTGTTCCGTGGACTTCGGGTCCCCCTGCGTTTCCTGCGCATCCGCGGAAGGGCAGGTGAAGATCGCGGCCAGGGCGATCACCGAGAGGACGGGGCGGCAAGCTTTCCGCACCGGGATAGGAATCGTGGCTACGATCACAGTCGCCTCCTTTCGAGGGGGGCGCGCGACCTGTCGCGCGGAGGCCGGACCGTGCGTCCGACCCTGCGCCAATGTTCGAACCCTCGGTCAACTCGGTGTCGGATAGCTCTCAATTTCTTGTGGACACTGCCGGTTGCAGGCCCGAAAGCACGGCGCCTATACTGCCTTTCAGGAGGTCTGCATCGAGCCTCCCGGGGCTGCCTCGTCGCGGCGGTACCCGCCCACCTCGCTCGGAAGGGCCACTGCTTGATCAACCTTCGGCTCCTCGGGACCCCCTCCCTCGAAGTCGATGGGGCTGCTGTCCTCGGCCGGTCCGCTCAGCGCAAGCGGATCGCCCTTCTGGCGATCCTGGCCGACGCTGGCGAGCCCGGTGTGTCCAGGGATCGCGTCGTCGGTCTCCTTTGGCCCGACTCCGATCCCGGCAAGGCTCGGCGTGTGCTCTCGGAGGCCCTCTACGTCCTCAAGAAGGAACTCGGGGACGGAGTAGTCCGTCAGCGGGGGGAGAACCTGTCGCTGAATCGGGAGATCGTCTGGACGGACCTGTGGGCCGCTCGCGAGGCCCTGGATGCGGGCAGGGCCGCCGAAGCCGTCGAAGTCTACGGAGGTCCGTTCCTGGACGGCTTCGCCATCGAGGGATCCGCCGAGTTCGAACACTGGGCCGATGCCGTGAGACACGGAGGCGAGGAGCGACACAAGCAGGCGCTCGGACAGCTGGCCGAGGAGGCCACTGCCCGGGGGGATCGTCTCGAAGCGGTCCAGTGCCGTCGAGCCCTGGCAGCCCTGGACCCTTACAGTTCGCTCACCGCCATCGGCTTGATGCGGGCCCTGGCGGCAGCCGGCGATCGGGCCGGAGCGTTGGCGCACGCACGCATCCACGCACAGTTGCTCCGCGAGGAGTTCGATGCGGAGCCGAGCCCAGACGTGGAGGCCCTCGCTGAGGAGCTTCGGGAGACCCCCACCCCGGTGAGTCCGGACGAAGGGTCCCACAGAAGCGGGCTCGTCGACCCTGTGGAGCCCCCACGCGCTTCGGACCCTGTCGACCACCCGGCTCCGGGAGGATTGCCCGGCGTGCGCGCGGACGCGGGGCGACGGAGGCGTGGCCGAGCCCTCGTCCAGGTCGGGGCGCTCGCGGGGGTGGTCGTGCTCGGCTGGTCGATCCTCGACGCCGGACCGACGGTCGGGCCCCCAGGTCCCTCGTCGGACAGGGTATTCCCTTCGTTGGGTCGAGCCGAGGACCCACCGCTTCTCCTGGCGGTCTACCCCGTTGCGGTCGCGCCGGAGAGCGAGGAATCCCGGGCGGCCGGGGCCCAGGCCACCCAACTGCTGCGTATGGACCTGGAGATCGGCAATATCCGAGCGGTGGATGCCGGGGTCGTCTCCCGTGCGTCTCAGGAACTCGCGTCGCCGGGCCGGGGACGACCCGGAGAAGATCAGCCCCAGACCAGGGATCTCGGGGTCGTGGCAGCCCGGTCCGGATGGGACCTGTTCGTCCCTGCCGAGTTGGTTCTCGCGGGGGATCGGATCGTACTCGAAGCCGAGTTGTGGTCGGCCCGAGCATCCCAGCCCATCGCGTCGGCCCACGTGGAAGGCGCCGCCGAGAGCCTGAGGGATCTCGTCGCTGAACTCGCCACCGGCCTGCTGGAGGGATATGCCGTGCGCAGTGGGCTCTCCACGGCGCCGGCGGCGAGGATGAGCACTACCTCGCTGGAAGCCCTGGGAGAGTGGTTGCGTGGAGAGGAGGCCTTCCTTTCCGGACGATACCGAGCCGCCATCGGGGGATTCGAAGCGGCCATTGCAGCGGACCCGGATTTCGCCTGGGCCTGGTACCGTCTCTCCGCCTCATACCTGTATTCCCTTCGATTCCCCGATGCCCACCGAGCGTCCCGCAAGGCTGGCGAACTCGCCGGGTCGCTGCCCGCCCACCGGTCCTCGATCGTCCGGGCATGGGATGCGTTCCTGTCCGGCCGGGTCGCCGAGGCGGAGACCGGCTTCGTAAGGGTTCTGGAGGTGGACCCCAGGGATCCGGAAGCCCTGTTCGGCCTCGCGGAGGTCCGAAGCCACTACAACCCCCTGGCGGGGAGACCCCCTGAGGAGGGCCGGGGGGAGTTCGAGGCGGTTCTGACGGTATACGAACGCCACGGGGAGTCCGTCCATCACTTGCTGGAGTTTGCCGCAAGGGAAGGGGATTGGGTCCGCTTCCGTGACCTGCTCTCGCGTCTTCCCGCGGACGGCGATCAGGTGGTGGCATGGCGCGCGGTCCTCGCCTTCGGAGAGCCGGTGGAGGGAAGCGGACAGGACGAGCCCGATCGCGAGGCGGTTCGCCGGGCCTTGGAGGATCTCCGCGTCTCGGACCCGCTCGTGGTGGCCATCGCGGCCGCCCGTGTCGCGGCCCACCTCCACGACCATGACGGTGCCGACCAGATCGCCGCCCTCCTCCGGGCCTCCTCCCTCCCGAGTTGGCGGGCCGCCGGATGGGTCGTGGCGGCGCAGTCGAGGGCCGCGAGAGGGGACTTCGTCGGAGCCCGGGAGGCGCTGCGTAGCGTTCGACCCCTCGAGCCGACCTGGGCCGTCGAGCTGGATGCTCTGTTCGCTCTCTTGTTCGGAAGATGGGCCCCAGGTGAGTGGGACTCAGGGGTTCTTGCGAATGAGCTCCAGGCAACGGACCCGGAGACTGCTCAAAGCGATGCGCTGCTCTTTCTCGTGCACGCCGGAGTGCATGACGAGATCCGAGGCTACCTGATGGCAGCGATGGACATTGCAATGGGAGGCGGCTCCGACGTGGATCCCGCGATCCTGGTCAGGGAGGCCCGTGGAGAGGGTGAGACGAGCGTTCGCCTCGCCGCAGAACTCGCCGCGAGCCTGCGCGGGATGGTCCGGCTGGCCGACGGCGACACGCTCCAAGCCATCGGGGAGTTCGAATTCGCGGCGGCGGGGGCCGGACACGTGGGGTCGGTCGAGCGCGTTGGGTTGTCCCCATTCTTCGGGCATGTGTTGGATCGCTGGCAGATCGCCGGGCTCATGGCCCTGCGACCGGGCTCGGAGGAGGAGGCCCTCCTCTGGTTCTCCGGACTCACCGAGGGGTTCGACATCCTGATGGCGGCGCCCGCGCATTTGCAGAAAGGCCGGTTGCTCGAAAGGATGGGCCGGGATGAGGACGCGGTCCGTGAGTACCAGGCGTTTGTCCGAGAGTGGAGTGGAGTGGAGCCGGGCTCCCCGGCTGCGGAAATGGTGCGAGAGGCCGAGTCCGCAATGCTGCGCCTGGAGAACGGTAGATCGGGGAGCCAACCCGGGCCGTGATCCTTCAACGCCCTGCCGCCCACCCCGGGGAGGGAAGGCGACCTGCGATTCCATTCCGATATCCCCAGGGGGATGGCGGGAATCTCGGTGTGAGACTCGGGGAGAGACCCGGCCGCCGGGATAGGAGATGGCAAAGCGGACAGCGAGGTAAGCCCAAGCCGGTAATAGGCTTGAACATCGGCATCTCAAGCCCGACTCAAGGAAGCCGAGCGTTCTCCTCCGACCTCCTTGGATCGCGTCAGCGCAGATCGAGAGCGTAGATGGTGTTGGTCGCTCCCACCGCGACCAGGGTCTCCCCGTCCGGAAGCACCATTAGACGCCCCAGCCCCTCTGGCATGAGGATCCTCTCTACAACCGCCCCATCCGCCAGTCTCACCTTGAGGACCGACCATGAGTCCGTCTCTGGGATCACTTGAGCGAAGTACCCGAAGGTCCCGTCAGGGGACACCG
Organism: Gemmatimonadota bacterium; assembly: GCA_039591855.1. Lineage (GTDB taxonomy): Bacteria > Gemmatimonadota > Gemmatimonadetes > Longimicrobiales > Gaopeijiaceae > JBDHCV01. The sequence goes on from JBDHCV010000006.1 coordinate 159,522, forward strand.
CGGATACGATGACGCTCCCTGGGGTCGAGGTCGGATAGTCGAAAAACCCCACCGGATCCAGAGCGCCATCCAGGAGGTGACCTCCGATGAGGAAGCGATCACCGCTGACGTCGCTGCTGGCGGATCCATCCCGGCTGTTGGCGAAGGGCAGTTCGCGAGTTGGGCCGAAGGCATCAGAACCGACATCATAAACCTGCCCGAGATCATCGGGGCAGCACGGCACGGGCGCCCACCGCAAGAACGTCTTCGTCCGGTCACCGGATACGAGGAGGTTTGCCGGAGTGGGGATCACGCCTCCGGTCCCAGCATCGGCGCGAAGTTGCTGTTGGCCGCTGACCAGGTCGTATTCCAGCAAACCCCCGCCGCCGGTCCCATCCCAGAGGGTCACGAGAGCCTTGCCGTTGGATCCCACACCAAGATCGTGCGTCACACCCAGGGCCTTGTCGTAATTGAGATGGACGGTGTCCAGGGCTGGAAGCGCCTCCGTGAGCTTGGCGACCCCCAAGGTCATGGTATCGGGAAAGAAGCTGACCAATACGAGCAGGGAGTCCCCATTGGGGGAGAGCTCGAGGCCGCCGGAGGTCCAGAAGCCATCGGGCAAGAGCAGCGGTGGGTCGTGGACGAAGGTGGCGAGCGGCAGGACCGAGATGGTACCTGTGTGCAGCGCGTAGAGACGCTGGCGTTTCGTGTCGAAGACGAGGTCGGTTACGGTGCCTGCCCCCTCCGCACTCAGGAAGGGGCGCCGTATCGCATCGAGGACAGTAATGGTAAGTGGATAGTCCTGGACGCCCACGTTCCCGGTCGAGTCGCGAGCGAACAGGGTCACGTCCTGGTCCCCGATCCAACTCGGCTGGGCGACAGTCGTGAAGTCGAGGCTGGTGGAAGGGCTTGAGACAGGGAAGGAATCCTGTTCAACGACCGGGTTTCCCACGCGATATCCCACCCAAGCCAGTCGGTGGTTGTCGCTGGCCTCGATGGTTCCGCGCAGCGTGTCGCCCGGTACCAGCGGCTCCTGAATACCTGTGTGCAGGTCGCCACCGCTGACGGGGGCCGTGTAGTCGGCCACGGTAACGACATCCGAAGACACCTCCGGACTCTGAAGTCCAGCAGCATCGACCGCCAGGACCTCGAAGGAAAGCGGAGTACCGTATGGGGTGGATGCAGGCACCTCGTACCCCAGTGTGTCACTGAACGCAGGGGTCTGAACCTGGATCGTATCCGTGTAGTCGAGTGCGCCGGAGGATCGGACGATGATCTCCATGACCACGGCGTTGTCACTGGCGTCGACGGCCAGCCGCACCGTATCACCGGGCTCCACGCTATCGGCCTGGACGAGTGCCACCTGGTCGACCACGGGAGGCTCGGTGTCCCCGACGGTCACGGTGACGGAGTTCGACTCGCCCTGTCGGCCACCGCCTTCGGCCCTCGCGTTGAATGCGACGGAACCCACGGCGAAGGGGATGGAGATCGTGTCGAACGCAACCGCCCGTCCCGGTCCCGGAACGAGAGGGACAAAGGTGTCAGCCTGAGCGAGGAGCCCGGTTACCTCGAGAATGACTCGCTCCAACGTCCCGCCTTGTGGATCGATGGCCACTTCCACCTCGAGCATCGCGCCCGGGGTCACCGTCGAGGCTGGGCAGAGCTTCCCCGCACCATCCTGGAGCAGACAGGCTTGGATTTCGACGAGCATGGAAGTGGCCGGGGGAGCGGTGCCCCCATCTCCACACCCACTGAGGGCAAGGCCGAGAACAACCAGCGCGAGGCACCGCGGGACCACCATATGGTTGGCACGCATCCGACATGCTCCGGGCAAGCGGGTTAATGATCCGTCATCGGGCGGCGGGCGCGAATAGAGTTGCCACAGTGCTTCAAGAGTACTCCGCTCTGTGGATCCGCGACAGCGTGCCGTCGACCCTGACCAGAAGTCGGGCAGGAGCCGCCTTGGGGGGGCGTCTCGGGCCGGTCTTCTGGTCAGGGGCCAGGTGACTACGGGGCCTTCGACCAGCGGACTCCCAATGTCCCGCAAAGGCCCTCAAACCCGGCCAGGAACGCATCCCGGCTGTGGTGCGCCTCTACCCAATCGCGCCCTTCCCGGCCCAGCTGATTCCTGAGGTCGTCATCGGCGATGAGTTCGTTGATGGCATCCACGAACGCCGGGACCGATTCCATGCCCGTCCCCGGGAAATCTCCCACGTACCTTCCGAACCGGGACACCACCCTGCCCGGGTCTACGCTGGCCACCAGAGGCGTTTCGCAGCGCAGGGCCTCCAGGAGACTGATGGCGAGGCCCTCATGGACCGACGTGTTCGCGGCAAGCCAACTCTGGGAGAGAATCTCCGCCTTCTCCGCTTCTCCCTTGTGCCCCAGGAGATGGAGGTTGGACGGAAGGCCCTCTGGCCGCCATCCTCCCCGGTCGGGCTGATAATCCGCTCCCATGACCAGGAAATCCACGTGGGGGAGGCGTTCCGCCACCTCAGCCAGGATCCAGGGACGCTTGATCGGGTCCAGACGGCCCAGGAACGCCACCGTGGGCTTGCGATAACGAAGACGGCCGATGGGCTCCAGGTCGATGATGTTGGGAAGGGGCAGGGAGCGTTTGGCGGATAGGGAGTAGGCGCCTGGAATCCTCTCGAGGAGGAAGTCGTCGGTGTGGGCGAGAGCGAAGGGTCTGCGCAACACTTGGGACGCCCGCGCCACATGCCGAAGGCTCGTCGTATCCGGCGAGCGCACCCCAGCGGGCGGCGCGTTTTCGCTCCCAGGGATCCTGATCGCCGCCGCCCGCGCCTGGTCCCGGTCACTCCGAGGGTCCCTCGCCCAGACGATCAGGGGGGTCCTGGGCAGGTACATGAAGAGGGCCATGTAGGCCCGGCGATAGTCGACGGACAGAAGAAGGTCCACCTTCTCCCTTCTGACCCGGGCCAGATAGGACGCCCTGGACTGGTGCACGGGAATCAGGGGACGCCCGTGGGAAAGGAGGTCCTCCTCCCCTCGATGTTCACGGGAGAAGAACGTCACCTCCACACCCAGGGAGGGGTCATCCGAGAAGCACCGGGCGACCTGCCGGGCGGCCCACCCGAACCCGCCCATCCTGCCGAGTGCGGGGTCGAAGAACTCATTGGCGACGATTCCGAGCTTCAATTGATCTCCAATCCAAAGGACCCCTCCCTAAAGGGGAAGGGGGATAGAGGCTTCCTGGTGCAACACCTGGAGCAGCCGGTCGACGTATCGGTCCTGGGTATACCGCTCGGTGATGTGGGCGCGGCACTTCCCGCCCCAGATTCTTCTCGTTTCCTCGTCCGACGCCAATCTTCGGAGAGCCTCCGCAGCACCCTCCGCATCTCCCTCCTCGACCAGGAACCCCAGTTCCGCGGCGTCGCCCGGGAGCAACTCCGGGATGCCGGCGTGGTTCGTCGAGATGATGGGGACCCAGCTGAGGCCCGCTTCCATGATGGCAATGGGCGTGCCCTCGGAATCCCCGTCGGCCGCGGTCCGGCTGAGGAGCATGAACATGCCCGCTCGGGTCAGGGTCGCCGTGACCTCCTGTCGGGACGCGCTACCGCGGAAGGTCACCAGCCCCGCCACACCCAGGTCGTTCGCCCGGGCGGAAAGGGTATCCCGGAGCTCGCCGTCGCCGATTATCTCGTACCTCCATTGGCCCCGGAGTACGTCCTGAGCCATGGCGAACGCCTCGATGGAATGCTCGATGCCCTTCTTCTCCACCAGGCGCCCAACGGTGCAGATGATCCTCTCAGGCTCGGGATTGGCATCGGCGAGAGCGAACGCCTGTGAACCTGCCAGCGGGACGATGAAGATCCTGTCTTCGGGAGCTCCGGCCTCCCTGAGCCGACCGGCCAGGTACGCGCTGTTTACGAGCAGTGGAATGCCGCTGCGAAAGAGCCTTGCGTAACGATCCGGATCCTCGCGGAGGGCTCGGGTGGCGTCGAACCCGTGGAAGAACGCGGCCATGGGCTTTCCTGCGAGCGCGGCCACCGGCAACCACCCCTCCGCGACTGTGCCGAAATGGGCGAGGACACAGTCACTCGAGATCACCTCCGGGAGGAGAGAGCGGGCCAGGAGCTCTCCGAGAGGACGAGAGTCTCTCCAGCGAGGGGCGATGGGAAGACGGCGGAGGGCGAGCCCTGGGTTCTCCCTGATCAGCCGAAGCTTCTCCCCTCGCGGAATCCACGAACCCAGAACACGGCCCGGCACGGCCAAGCGATCCCCAGGCATCAGCTCGCCCCGCCTGTCACTGATCACATGGACCCCATGACCCCGGTCGCGAAGCCAGCCAGCCGGCTCGTGCACGAAGGACTGGCTCACCTGAGGGTACGTCCAGGTCGTGATCAGGATCTTCAACGGATCTCGCTGGTGCGGTTGGCGGGTGAACGCGTCGGAGTGCCCGGCGCCGTTGTCGAGGGCGGATCGGCCCGGGAGCGGGCTTCCCGCGCTCGCGTACCCGGGGGAGACTGCAGGATTGGGGCCTCCCTCGGTTCTGGCAACCGTTCTGCGATGGAGCTCCGCAGGTAGCCGGGACGCCCAAAACCTCCGCGGAGTTGCCAACCCTCCTCCGGTTCGCTCTCATTCGGGCCATGGACTTCACCGTTCCCGCCATCCCTCCCGGAGAGCTGGCAGCCGCCTTTTTCCAGGCCCTGATCACCACGGGCCTGGCCGTCCTGTTCACGGTCCTGCTGTTCCGATACCGCAAGGCACACTTCGCGTATTGGACCCTGGCATGGACCATGTACAGCGTCCGCCTGGCGTCCATCCTCAGCTTTCTGCTGACCGAGAACCGGGTCTGGCTCTACTGGCATCAGGTGACCACCGGGTGGACCGCTCTCGCGCTCCTCTGGGCGGCCATGGTATTCGCCCTCCAGGTTCGGTGGAGGCGGCGCTATTGGGCACTGGTCCTCTTCCCTCCGGTGTGGTCCTTCCTCGCCATCTACCGCATGGACAACTTCATGCTGGCGGCCTGGCCGGCAGTGGCGTTCCTGAGCCTCGCCACCCTCTGGACCGGCGGAGTGTTCTTCCGGTATGCTCGGACGGTCGGCTCCGGGCCTGGGTACTTCCTGGCGGCGACCCTGCTCCTATGGGGCGTTCACGACCTGGACTACCCGTTGCTTCGGGCCATGGGGGCCTGGAACCCCTGGGGATACTATCTGGACCTGCTCTTCGAACTGAGCGTTGCCGCCGGTCTGCTCCTGGTGGTTCTCGAGGACCAGCGACGGGGGTTGGAGGTGTTCTCCCGTCTGTCCGGGGACCTCCAGGAGAGCGCCCGTGGCGGAGAGGTCCTGGAGCAGTTGGTGGCTCGCCCCCTGGCCCTGCCCGGGGTGCAGGGGTGTGCGATCTTCCGGATGGAGGAATCGGTCGAGGAGTTCGTCCACGGCGCTGGGATCTGTGGGGACTGGGGAGGTGGAAGTCCCAGCCAGTCCGTCGGCGAGGCACTGGACCGGGCCCTGCAGCTCGCCGAGCCCCATCTGGTTCGGGCCGGTGCGGTGCTCGGATCCCGGGATCGAGGGTATTCGTACGTTCTCGCCGTGCCCGTCCTGAGAGGGGACGAGGTATGGGGAGCACTGGTGGTGGTGGGCAATGCCCGAGATCCCCTGGCAGCCCTGGACGGACGCGTCCTTCTCGCCTTGGGCCGGCAGGTGGGGGCCGCCCTGGAGAGTTCCGACGTATATCGGCAGCTGGAGCGCCGTAAGGGGGAGTTGGAGCTCCTGGCGTCCCGGATGGTGCGGCTCCACGAGGAGGAACGCCGCCGCCTGTCCCGCGAGCTCCACGACGAGACGGCTCAGGTCTTCGCCGCCGTGAGCCTGGAGTTGGGCTCTCTAGGCGAGAGCGTTCCCGCAGAGATCACCCCGAGGCTGGACCGGGCGCGTACCCTGGTCCGTACGGGGATCGACAGCATCCGCAACCTCACGCGGGGACTCCGGCCGACCCTGCTCGACGACCTGGGCCTTCTCCCGGCCCTCAAGGCCCTGATCGCCCAGTTCCAGGGTAGCGGAGCGCTGAAGGTCACCCTCGACGCGCCGCCGTCTCTCCCCGAACTTCCCAAGGAGTCCGAGCTCGCGCTTTTCCGGGCGCTCCAGGAAGGGCTGGCGAACGTAGGCCGCCACGCTGAGGCCAAACGGGTGGAGGTCCTCGTTCAGGCGTCGGAGGGTTGGATCCGCATGGAGGTTTGGGACGACGGCCGCGGGTTGGGCTCCGGCGCCGACGATCCCCTGGGCGCGGGGCGGATGGGACTGGCGGGAATGCGGGAGCGTCTTGCTTCTCTTGGAGGGCGGGCCCGCCTCGAAGATGCCCCGGGCGGCGGAGCGGTCCTCACGGTCGAACTACCCATTGGGAACTGAAATGAGCGATCCGATTAGAGTGCTGGTGACGGACGACCACACCCTGGTGCGACAGGGGATCAGCCATCTCCTCAGCGACAGCGACGGATTCGAGGTGGTGGGAGAGGCCGGCTCGGCCTCGGAGGCTCTGGCATTGGCCCAGGAGTCCCGGCCCGACGTAGTCCTCCTGGACATCTCCCTTCCCGATGGGTCGGGCCTGGACGTGGCCAAGGAGCTGAGAGCAGCGCTCCCCGACACCAAGATCATCATGCTCACCATGCATGATGACGCCGCGTACGTCCTCAGGGCCGTGGACGCGGGAGCCGAGGGCTACGTGCTCAAGGACGCCGGCCCCTCGGAACTGCGAAGCGCGGTCAGAGCGGTTCATCAGGGAGAGGCCTACTTCTCTCCGGCGGTGGCGGGACAGCTGACCGCCGCCTTGCGTGGGGAAATTGACGCGAAGGGAGACGACGATCCGTTGTCCCGGTTGACCCGACGGGAGACCGATATCCTGCGGCGCGTGGCGGAAGGGAACACGAGCAAGGAAATCGCCCGAGAGCTCAGCATCAGCCACCGAACGGTGGAGAGCCACCGAGAAAGCGTGATGAAGAAGCTGGAGATCCACTCGGTGGCGGGGCTCACCCGTTTCGCGGTGGAGAACGGTCTCGTTTGATTAAGAAATACAGCAGGATCGGTACTTCTACGGACGGTGAAATCCCGCGTTTTCCCGAATTACATCGGGCTTGGCCGCAGCTTATCGTGGAGGTACGGATGAAACCGTTCCGTCACTGAGCTGCTCCCGCCCTCACAGACAGTGTTCGCGCGGGGTGTCGCTCGACAACCCGCGCAAACACATGAAGATCTCGAGTCTTGCTAGATCCAGCATCAGGCGATTCGAATCCTACGCCGGCAGGGCCCTCGCAGCCTCGCTGGCGTTTCTCTTTTTGGTCACCCTCTTCGGTGTCTCCGCCTCCGCTGCGGACGCACAGACGCGCCCCCGCTCCAACCGAGTGGTGCCGGTGGACAGCATCCCCGACGTGGAGTTCCCCACGGTGTTCGCTTTGGACCCGGTGGTGGTGACTGCCACTCGCGAGGCCCGCAGCCTCTTCACCGTTCCCCAGCCCGTCGCCCGGATCGACGCGAACACCCTCCGTTCCGCCGGCGCCAACAATGTTGCGGACCTCTTTCGGGAGATCCAGGGATTGGACGTGGTGGGGGTGGGCCCGAGCCAGGTTCGTCCGTCCATCCGTGGTCAGAGGGGCCAGCGCATCCTCCTGTTGAGCAATGGCCTTCGTTTGCAGAACGCTCGTCGCCAGCAGGACTTCGGGGAGATTCCCGCCCTTACGGATGTGAGCGCCGTGGAGCGGGTGGAGGTGGTCCGGGGACCGTCTTCGGTGCTGTACGGCAGCGACGCCATCGGAGGCGTGATCAACGTGATCACGCGACGTCCCGATGAGGACGGTACCCACGGCAACCTCGCCTACCGCTATGGCAGCGCTGGCGCTAACAACAAGGGTGTTCTGAACATGTGGACCCGGACGGGCGCCTTCGACTTCAAGGTCGGCGGCACCTACCGGAATGCCAGCCCCTATGACGCCCCCTCCGGGAAGTTCGGGAACATCGTCCTCCTGGACGATGCGACCGTCAACGACACCGGTGTCACCGACTGGGCGATCGACCTCTACGCGGGCTGGACCATCACGGAGAGGAACCGTCTTTACGGGAAGTTCGAGCGGTACGACTCCGAGGACACGGGCTTCGGGTTTGTGGATCCCCGGCTCTACGCACCGGATCAGCCGGACATCCGGATCTCCTATCCAGAGCAGTCCTTCAACAAGCTCACCCTCGGATACGAGGTGGCAGAGCTGAACTTCTTCCTTGCGGACCGGGTGGACGTCCTCGCCTACGGTCAGCAGAACGATCGTGGGCTGGTCTTCGACTTCTTGACCAGCTTCTCCCTCGGACCGAGCATGGAAGCCTCCATCGGGATCAACGATCAGAATTACACGGAGATCGAAACCTACGGGACGAGGATCGAGGCCAAGAAGCTCTCCTTCGACAACCTGTTGTGGACGTACGGGATCGACTACTTCCAGGACCGGGCGGTGGGCACGGACGTGGAGACCACGACCATGACCGGTTTCGGGCCCGCGCCGATCGTTTCCACCGACTCCACTCCCAGCCTGCCCGAGGCAACCCTGGGCAGCATGGGGCTCTTCCTCCAGGGGGACTACCAGGTCGGGGAGCACGGATCGCTCATCGCCGGTGCTCGCTACCAACGGGCCAGCTCCAAGACCTACACGACGCCGGGGCTGGAAGACCAGGAGCTCTATGACCTCACCGACGACACCTTCGTCGGCGCCCTCAACGCCATCTGGAACGCCAGTCGCAGCGTAGCGGTGGTCGGGACCATCGGCCGGGGATTCCGTTGGCCCAACCTCGTGGAACGCTACTTCGAGGGGTCTACCCCCGAAGGCACAGGCGACCAGATCGCCAATCCGACCCTCATGCCCGAAAAAAGCCTCAACTACGACCTGGGCGTCCGCTACCGGGGTCGCGGCCTTTCGTTCGAGGTGTTCGGGTTCCGAAACAACATCACGGACGCCATCAAGATCGACTCGGTGGGTCTATCCGGAGGCCCCAGGCCTCGGCCCATCTATCAGAACGTGAATGTCGCAGAGTTCCTGTACACCGGCATCGAGGCTTCCTTCGAGGCCTTCCTCTCGCCCGAGTTCTCATTCGGGGCCAACTACACCTGGATCGACGGCGAGAACAAGACGGACGTGGATCTCCCGGTAGGTGAGGGCGCCAACAAGAAGGCGAACTTCAACGTGAACTGGCTGGACAGCGCCGGTCGCTGGTGGGCCGGGTATCACTTCCGCCACCAGGCCGAGCAGCAGGATGCGTTCCTGGGAACCAGCCCTGTCGGACTGGTGCTGCCCGGCTTCTCGGTGCACAACGTCCGGGGCGGATTCCGATTCTTCGCCGGCCAGTTCGAAAATCGGGTCGACATCGGATTGAACAACCTCAGCAACGCGCTCTACGCCGAGGCGGCCAACGCCACCTTCTTCCGGCCGGAGCCGGGGCGGTCGGTGACCCTTACGCTCTCCACGGCCTTCTGAGGCAGGAGATCCCGCCATGCGTGAGCCGGTACACTTCATTCCCATCGTCACCACGCTCCTGGCCATCCCGTTCGGTATCGTCCTCTGGCGGCGGTACCGGGCCAGGGGTGGGGACCACCTCCTCTGGTGGGCGGTGGGCGTGTTCATGTACGGGCTGGGTACCTTCACCGAGTCGTTTACCACGGTGTTCGGCTGGTCCGAGGGGATCTTCCGCCTCTGGTACGTGTCGGGAGCCCTCCTCGGTGGCGCGCCGCTGGCACAGGGCACCGTATACCTTCTCTTCTCGAAGCGGGTCGCGGACCGGTTGGCCGTGGCACTCGTTACGGCAGTGGCGGTAGCGGCCGTGTGCGTGCTCTTGTCGCCCATCGACTACGGCGCGGTGGAGACCCACCGGCTCACCGGGGCGGTGTTCGGGTGGCAGTGGGTTCGGGCCTTCAGCCCCTTCATCAACCTCTACGCGGCCATCTTCCTGATCGGCGGCGCGGCTTGGTCCGCGGTCAAATTCATCGGGAATCCCAATACCCGGAACCGAGCCATCGGGAATGTGCTCATCGCCGTGGGCGCTCTCCTACCCGGGATCGGGGGAAGCTTCACTCGATTCGGTCACACGGAAGTGTTGTATGTGACTGAGTTGCTTGGACTTACTCTGATCTGGATCGGGTATCGCTGGAATATCCGTGGGGCAGCAGTGGGTGAGCCACGGGAGGCCAGAGTCGACCTGGAGCGAGAGATGGTGGCCGCCGACTGACACTCCGTCCTTCACACGCGGAACCGGCCCCCGGGGAAGTGGATCCCCGGGGGCCGTCGTGTATCCGGCGGGTGGCGTACCGCCCAGCTCAGCGCATCCCAGCCGAGGTCCTCGGCCTCTGGTCCTGCCACCGATAGTCGGGGAGGGCCCGCTGCCGCGGCCAGACCTCATCCAGCGTGTCCCCTTCGTAGAGCCGGCCGTTCTTCATCACATGGGTGATGGTGTTCGTGTTGCGGATGTCCTCCAGGGGGTTGCCGGAGAGGATCACCAGGTCGGCGAGCTTCCCTTCCTGGATTGAGCCCAGGTCGTTCCCGAGTCCAATGGCTTCCGCGCCCATGAGGGTCGCGACCCGGAGCGCGTCGTGCTCCGACATCTCGGCCGCAGCCATGGCCCAGAGCTCCCAATGGAAGCCGAGTCCGTGGAACTGCCCGTGGGCCCCGACCCCGGCTCGCCCGCCCGCCTCGACGAGGTCCTTCACGAAACGGGCGTGCTTGTAGAACACGTGTTCTTCCCAACGGAACCACCCGGCTCCCGCCCCGCCGCGCCTGGATCCCTTGGATTGGATGTCCGCGTAGGGAGTGAACCGGTTGAGCTTCTGGTCGGAGAAGATGTCCTCGGTGGCGTAGTAGTAGTTCTCCGCCCAGGGTCCACCGTACGACACCAGCAGCGTCGGCGTGTAGGTGATCTGGGTTTCAACGAAGAGCCTGAGCACGTCGCCATAGACGGGCGTGATCGGAAGGGAGTGCTCGAGACCCGTGTAGCCGTCCAGGGCGTGGGTCATGTTGAGCTTGTAGTCGAGCCCGCCCTCGGTGGTGGGGAGAAGCTCAAGGGCCTGACATGCCTGGAGGAGCCACTGCCGCTGCTTCCGATTCCCGGACATGTAGAGCTTGACCGCGTCGACCCGGTAGTAGTCCGAGTAGCGTTTCAGGACGTCCAAGGCGTGGTCGGCGTCCTTGATGGCTTCGCCGGAGAACACGCCGGGCCCGGTATGGAAGATCCGGGGGCCGATCATCGCCCCCGTCGCCACCTGATCCTGGTACGTCAGGATATCGGTGGTCGCCGTCTGGACGTCCTCGGTGGTGGTGACGCCGTAGGCCAGGTTGGTCAGGTACTGCCAAACCTGGGTCGAGTGGACGTTGGGAATGAGCCACTGGGTGTGGTAATGGGTGTCCACGAACCCCGGTACCACCGTGCGCCCCGCGAGGTCGATCACCTCCGCTCCGCCGGGGATCTCCACGGTTCCCGCAGCTCCCACCGACTCGATACGGTTGTCTCGGACCACGATATCGGCGTTGTCGATGATCTCTTCGCCGTTCATCGTGATGGCCCTGGCGCCCCGGAGGACGACGACGCCCCGGGGAATGTCCCGGTCGGCGTAGAGTTCGATCCGGAGCTCATGGGGCCGATACCCCTCTTCCTCGTCGTCCTCGTCCTCCTGGGTCTCGGCCTCCGCCTCCTGGCCCTCGTCGGCCTGCTCCGTCTCGTTTCCGCCTTCCGCGGCCTCAGCCTCCTTGGCCGCTTCCAGGGAATCGGTGACGGCCTTCGCCCGGTCCATGTCGTAGAGGAAGTGGGCGTTCCCCAGGGACCAGTGTACCTCTCGGCCGCCCCTCCATCCCTGGAACTCCCCGCCCACGTCGGTGAGGCGGGACACGGGGAACGCAGCCCCGGACGGATTCGCGACGGACACGGTGGGCGTCTCGCCTCCCACCATTGGGACCGTCACGACGTAGAGGTCCATCCCGACCTTGGCCAGGGCCTGGTCTCCCGCCGGGGCCATGAGAATCGACTGGGCTGGAGGCGAGTTGGTGGCTCCGGGCGGGCGCGGTCCAGTGACCTTCAAGTGCCCCTTCACGTCGGTGCCGTCCCAGCGGAACGATACCAACCCGTCCCGTCCGGAATAGGCGTAGATCCGGTCGGAGCCGTTGATGAAGTGAGGTCGGGAGCGACCGCCGGTGGGCGCGATCCGCGTCGCCGGTCCCGGGCCGTCGGCCGGGACCCAGACGAACTCCGTACCCTGACCGCCGCCGAAGAACCCCGCGGCGTCCTGCAGTTCCCGGGCCGCCGCCCGGATCGCCACGATCCGGTTCCCACCCGTGGACCAGGCCAGTTCCCGGTAGAACGCCGCCTGCTCCGTGAGTCGCACCGGGGTCCCGCCTGCGGCGGAGATCCGCTCGATGTGCCCGCCGGCCTCGTCATTCCAGGTGACGTATGCGATGGATCCCCCGTCGGGGGACCAGACCGGATAGGCCTGGTGGACGTCTTCCACCCCGATTGCGCTGGGCTCTCCGTCGGGATAGTCCATGACGTACAGGCGATTCAACGCCGTGAAGGCCAGGCGCGAGCCGTCGGGAGAGAACGCGGCGTCCCTGATCTGTCGGACGAGGAGTTGGTCGTCCGCCTCCACCACCTTGTCCACCCGCAGGTCCGGGCCCAGGTAGGCCTTCACGTCGGCACTGAAGGGGATGCGGGATTGTTCGCCGTTCGGAACGGAGATGCTGTGAATCTCTCCGCCGAACGAGAGGATCAGATTCTCGGAGTCGGGGGTGAACGAAAAGCCAGGCAGCACGTCGAGGGAACCGATGGCCTCCTGGTCGTCCCGTGTGACGGGGTAGGCCAACCACTGCTCGGCCCCGGTCTCCAGGTCTCTGAGGATGAGTCCTGTCTCGCCCTCGTGCCGGGTCCCATAGACCATCAGCTTCCCATCCGGCGAGAGCGTCGGGCGGATGCCCGAGCCGTATCGGGACGTCATGGCGGTGGAGGTCCCGGTTTCGCGGTCGTACACGAAGATCTGGTACTGGGGGAAGACGGCGTTGTATTGCCAGCGTCCCTGCCTGGCCGCGTACCAGACGTAACGACCGTCCGGTCCGAAGGCGGGCCCCGTGTGGTGTTGGTTCGCGGGAGCCTCGGTGAGGCCGGCGCCGCTTCCGCCGTCCACGTGATACATCCAGAGCTTGAGGTTTCGTCCCCCCTTGGTCGCCACGATGTAATTGCCGTCGGGGGTCCACTCCGGGGAGAGGAAGTCGTCGGTGGAACTCCGGGTCACCTGCACCGTGTCTGCCCGGTCCACGGAGATGATCCAGAGGTTCTCCGATCCGCTTCGGTCGGAGACGAACACCACTCGGGTCCCGTCGGGGCTGAACCGCGGCTGGGCGTCGTAGGCCATCCCTTCGGTCAGGCGAGTGGCTGCCCCTCCTGAGATCGGCATGGTGTACAGGTCGCCCAAGAGGTCGAAGACCAGGGTCTGGCCGTCCGGACTCACGTCCAGGGAAAGCCACGTGCCTTCGTCGGCGGTGAAATCCAGAGTCCGCGAGGCCTTCAGGGGAAGGTCGCCGTGGAGGGCCTTGTCCGCGGTCGTATCGGCGGGTTCGCCCGCTTCCTGACCGGCCAGTTGTCCTGAATCGGTATGGAGCGATGCGGTGGCGATGCCTGCGATCATCAGTCCGCGGGCCCACCACTGCGTCACGAAGAGCCGAGACATCATTCTGTTGCTCCCTGGTTTTCGGGGGTCGAAGGCGCGGCAAACATTCAGTTGTGGCCCCGGCTTCGCAACTCGACCGCGCGTGCGGTCCGGTAGTGAGGGGATGGCGGCCCCCGACCCGGTCGAGTCTGGCATCCAGGCGCGGATGAGGCGATTCTGTGGTCAGGCGTGCCCCACCACGACGTAAGGAGACCCCATGATGCGTGACCGGTTTTCCCTTTTCGGACTCACGTTCGTGGTGGCACTGGTCGGCGGTGGATTGGCCACTCTCGTGTGGAATCTGCTCAGCGGAGAGCGAACCGTGGACTGGGGCTCAGCTTTCAGATTGGCGCTCGTGCTCGCCTTCGTCATCACCGCCGTGGAAGGCCGGAAGGGCATCTGAACCCATCCTGGAGGAGAAGTTGGCAGACTCGCTGGAACTCGATGGTCACGCCCTGACACTGGAGATGGTCGAACAGGTCGCCCGTGGGGACGTCGACCGCGTCACTCTGGCCGCCGCGGCCCGGGCAAGGGTCGTGGAGAGCAGAACCTTCGTGGAGTCCCTCGTGCGCCGGGGTGAGGTGATCTATGGAGTGAGCACCGGCTTCGGACGCATGGCGGAGGTGGTGATTCCTCCCGACCAGCGTGAGAGGCTCCAGCGGAATCTGGTCCGGAGCCACGCGTCCGGAGTGGGCGACCCCCTTCCGCGAGAGGCGGTACGAGCCATCCTCCTCCTCCGGGCGAACGCCCTGGCCAAGGGCAACTCGGGGTGCCGGCCGGAGGTGATCGACGGCCTCCTGGCCATGTTGGGCGCAGGAATCCACCCACAGGTCCCGTGCATGGGTTCGGTAGGCGCCAGCGGCGACCTGGCCCCCCTGGCTCACGCGGCCCTGGCCCTCATCGGCGAAGGAGAGGTCGAGTTCCGGGGCCAGGTGATCCCCGCGGCGGAGGCGCTTGCCGGGGCAGGTTTGACGCCCCTGGAGCTGAGGGAGAAAGAGGGGCTGGCCCTCATCAATGGAACCCAGGCCACTACCGGTCTGGGGATCCTGACCCTTCTGCGCGCGGAAAGGGCCCTCGAGACGGCCGACCTGGCCGGAGCCATGAGTCTGGAGGGCCTTCGCGGCACCCCAGAGGCCTTTCGCCCGGAAGTCCAGGAGGTGCGTCCCCATCCCGGGCAGGTAGCCAGTGCGGCCCGCCTGCGGGAGTACATGGCTGGATCGGAGATCCGGGAGTCCCACCGGGAGAACGACGCACGCGTTCAGGACGCGTACTGCCTGCGCTGCATGCCCCAGGTCCACGGGGCGGCCAGGGAGTGCCTCTCCCACGTGCGACGGATCCTCCAGGTGGAGGCGAATAGCGCCACGGACAACCCCCTGATCTTCCCGGCCGCCGACGCGGTGGTGAGCGCCGGGAACTTCCACGCCCAGGTTGTGGCCCAGGCCCTCGACTTCCTGTGCATCGCTGTGGCCGACGTCGCAGCCATCTCGGAGCGCAGACTGGAGCGGCTTCTGAATCCGGATCTCTCCGGGCTACCCGCTTTCATGGCGGCCGAGCCGGGCCTGGACTCGGGATTCATGATCGCTCAGGTAGCGGTGGTGGACATCCTCGCAGAGATGCGCGTGCTGTCCCATCCGGCGTCCGTGGACTCGGTGCCCACGTCGGCGAACCAGGAGGACCACGTTTCAATGGGGATGGCCGCCTCCCGAAAGGCCGCTCGATCCGTGGATCTGCTGGAGTACGTCCTCGGGGCCGAACTTCTGGCGGGCGCTCAGGCCGTGGAATACCACCGACCCCTCCGGGCCGGCAGTGCTGTGGAGGCGACACTGGCCCTGATCCGGGCTCGCGTCCCTCGACTGGAACACGACAGACCCCTTTCCTCCGACCTCGAGGCCATGAAGGACCTGGTCGGGAGTGGAGCGATCATGAAGGAGCTGGAGCGATGACGACGACCGCCACCCCGAGTACGGCCCGGACGGTCCGGGCGCCCAGGGGATCGACCCTCTCGTGCCGTGGATGGCAGCAGGAGGCCGCCCTGCGGATGCTCATGAACAACCTGGACCCCGAGGTCGCCGAGAAGCCCGACGAGTTGATCGTATATGGCGGTACCGGGCGGGCGGCCAGGAGCTGGGAGGCTTTCGACGCCATCGTGCGGACGCTCCGGACTCTGGGAGACGATGAGACCCTCCTCATCCAGTCCGGAAAGCCCGTGGGGGTGTTTCGCACCCATGCCCACGCCCCCCGCGTCCTGATCGCGAATGCGAACCTGGTCGGGAATTGGGCCACCTGGGAGCATTTCAACGAGCTCGAGCGCCAGGGCTTGATGATGTACGGGCAGATGACCGCCGGGTCCTGGATCTATATCGGGACCCAGGGAATCCTGCAGGGGACCTATGAGACCTTCGGGGCCATGGCCGACCAGCACTTCGGAGGATCGCTGAAAGGTCGCTGGGTGCTGACCGGCGGGATGGGGGGGATGGGGGGAGCCCAGCCCCTGGCGGCCGCGATGAACGAGGGGGCCATCCTGGTGGTGGAGGTGGATCCGGAGCGGATCCGCCGCCGCCTCGACACCGGGTATTGCGACCGGATGACAGACGACCTGGAAGAGGCCCTGGAGTGGACACTGGGGGCCCGGGACCGGGGCGAAGGGCTGTCGGTCGGACTGGTAGGCAACTGCGCCGACGTGCTGCCCGAGTTGGTGCGCCGGGGTGTGACCCCGGATCTCGTCACCGACCAGACCTCGGCCCACGACCCCCTCAACGGCTACGTGCCAGCGGGCCTGACCCTGGAGGAGGCAGAGGCGCTCAGGACACGGGATTCCGAGGAGTACCTCGCCCGCTCCATGCAGTCCATCCGCCACCACTGCGAGGCCATCGTCGCCATGATGGATGCCGGAGCGGTGGCCGTGGACTACGGTAACAACCTCCGTGGCTACGCCCGGGAAGCCGGATTCGACCGGGCCTTCGACTATCCGGGATTCGTTCCCGCGTACATCCGGGAGCTGTTCTGTCAGGGGAAGGGGCCGTTCCGGTGGGCGGCCCTCTCGGGCAATCCGGCCGACATTCACCGGACCGACGATCTCGTGCTGGAGCTTTTCCCCGAGGATCGTCATCTGGCGCGTTGGATCGCCATGGCCCGGGAGCGTGTTCACTTCCAGGGACTCCCCGCTCGAATCTGCTGGCTGGGGCAGGGGGAGCGCGCCCGGTTCGGCCTCGCCTTGAACGATCTGGTCGCCCGGGGCGAGTTGGAGGCGCCCATCGTCATCGGCCGGGATCACCTGGACACCGGCTCGGTGGCGTCCCCCTTCCGGGAAACCGAGGCCATGAAGGACGGGTCGGACGCCGTGGCGGACTGGGCCGTCCTGAATGCCCTGCTGAACACGGCTTCGGGGGCGAGTTGGGTCTCGTTCCACCACGGCGGAGGGGTGGGGATCGGCAACTCCCTCCATGCGGGTCAGGTCATCGTGGCGGACGGTACGCCGGAGATGGCTGTGCGCCTGGAGCGGGTTCTTACCAACGACCCGGGGATCGGTGTTGCCAGGCATGCCGATGCCGGGTATGAGACCGCCCTGGACACGGCGCGGCAGCAGGACATTCGCCTCCCCATGCTGGAGGGGTGACCGACCTTGGACGGCTTGTCGCAGGACGGCCAGAGGCATTCCCATGGCGACCGCGCCACCGTCTTCAAGGGCGGTCACGTGCTCACCATGGACCCCGACCGGTCGGGACTCGGAGAGGTCCGCCACGGCGCTGTGGTCGTACTGGGAGACCGAATCCTCTGGGTGGGGGAGGAAAGGGACCTTCGCCGGAGCGTGATCCCCACCGGGTTCCAGGGGTCGGTGGAGGAGGTGGACGCAGCGGGTGGTTGGATCACTCCGGGCCTCATCGATTGCCACACGCACCTGGTCTTCGGGGGCTCACGAGCCGATGAATTCCGTCGGCGGCAAGCAGGGGAGTCCTACGAGTCCATCGCCAGGCAGGGCGGGGGGATCCTGAGCACGGTTCGGGACACGCGATCGGCGAGTCTGGAGGATCTGGTGGCCTCGGGGATGCGCCGGCTCGAGGCCCTGGTGGCGGGCGGCGTGACCTCGCTGGAGATCAAGTCGGGGTATGGGCTCGAGTGGCAATCCGAAGCCAGAATGCTGCGAGCCGCGGCTGAGATCGCGTCCGCTCGCGGGATTCTCCTGAGCAGGACGTTCCTCGGAGCCCACACCCTCCCCCCGGAGTTCGCGGGTCCAGGAGACGCGTACGTGGATCTGCTGGTCGAGGAGATGATCCCAGCGGTGGCTTCCGGAGGGATGGCGGACGCCGTGGACGCGTTCTGCGAGACGATCGCGTTCTCGCCTGCTCAGTGCCGGAGGGTGCTGGAGGCCGGGGCTGTCCACGGCCTGGCAGGGCGGCTGCACGCCGACCAGTTGTCCGATCTCGGGGGGGCGGCCCTGGCGGCAGCCGTGGGTGCCCGTAGCGCAGACCACCTGGAGTACGCAGCGCCCGAAGGGATCAGGGCCATGGGCGAGGCCGGCTGCGCGGCCGTTCTGCTCCCGGGTGCCTTCTACACCCTGGGAGAAACCCAACGCCCTCCCGTCGAAGCCATGCGGGCGGCGGGGGTCTCCATGGCGCTGTCCACCGATTGCAATCCGGGATCCTCACCCCTCCTCTCCCTCCCCCAGGCCATGAATTTCGGAGCCATCCTCTTCGGCATGCGTGTGGAGGAGGCCTGGAGGGCGGTGACAGTGGTCCCGGCCAGGGTCCTGGGATGGGAGGGGGAGGTAGGGGCGATCCGACCGGGGATGAGAGCCGATCTTGCGGTCTGGGCGATGGACGACCCGGTGGATCTCATTTACTGGATGGGCCCGCACCCCCTTGCCATGAGCATGGCGGGAGGGCGGGCCCTGGTTCCCCCTGAGGTCCCCTGACTAGAAGTCCCCTCCGCCCTTCCTGACCTGGGTGGAGCCCGACTTGCCGGAGGTCCTCTCCGAACGCGTCTTCGCGGTCCTGGACGGGGTCGAGCCCCTGGAGCTGGATCTCACGCTCCTCCCTCCGACCGAGGACCCGCTACTCCGGGGGGCAATGCTACCCCGACGAGCGGAACGGGAACCGAACGAACTCGAGGACCGGCTTCCGGTCCTGGTCAAATCCCACCCGGCCGCGGCTCGGTCGATGGGCCGTATCCGGGTCCGCGGCGGGATCCGGTTCCGAGCGGTCGAGAAGGCGGAGGCCCTTCGGGAGATCGCCTCCAGCTGAGACGAGGAGACCCGAGTCCAGGTCGCTTCCACCGGGCGGGCCTGCTTGGTCGGGATCACCGTCGGCGGCCTGGGTTGAGCCGACGGGACCACACTCACTTCCGAGACTGATCCGGCGTGCCCTGCGGTCCGGGACCCCCCATCGGGGTCGACGGGGGCGACCTGGGTCGGCGCACGATCACTGTCCGTCGGGGACCAACGGGACGGCGGTGACGGTTGGAGATCCGCCCCCGTCGGGGAGGGCGTGGCTACGGCCACCCGGGTGGTCTGGACTCCCAGATTCTCGATCCCGATGGGCGTCCAATCCGCACCTCCGGTTCTTCGGAGGAACGGACGGAGCTCCAATCCGTCCCGTCCGGCGGCCACTCGGGGCATCCCCTTCTTCTCGACGGTAAACGACTTGGCGGGGGTCAGCCCCCTCTCTTCCCGGGGCCGGGGAGCTTCCAGCCACATGGTGCCCGCGAAGTGGGGTCCGTGGGCGTGCCCCCATCCGAGATTCAGATATCTGGCGTCAAGCCCCCAGTAGCCCCCCCAGGGAAAGGAGGGATAGAACCCCAGCCTCCCGAATCCGACCGAGAAGTAGGGCATTCCCCAGGCGTCCAGGTAGAGCTGGTGCCCCCAGGTGTGGCAGTGAGTATAGGGATGGAATGGGTCGAGCCACGGCCAGTAATGGCATTTGATGGGGGTCGGAGTTCCCACCCCGCGATCGCCGACCGGCTCCACCGCCAGGACCGAGGTCTCGACCGTCGGAACATCGACGGCCGGGATGGGGGGGGTGGGGAGCGGGCCCGGCATGACAAGGACCAGCAGAACTGGAACAGCGGGAGGTCCGACGAACATCACAATCTCCGGCAGGAGTCGTTCAACCGCGAACGGTACAACCTGCGGCCAAGTTGCGGGCGCGGGCTCCCACTTGTCAACGACCGCCTCCCCTGGGCGGTGGCCGCGAGGCACCGCCGCCCCCGCTTCGGGCCGGTGGTCCGGCCCGGCTCGCTCCCCCACTACGGGAGGGGGCGGCCCGGGCTGGACCGGATCTCGACGGACCGCTTCTGGACGGAGCTACCCGAGCCGGGGCGCTCCGTGAGGGCGCGCTGCGTGAAGGGGTCACCCGAGTGGGCGCACTGCGGGACGGCCCTACCCGGGAAGGCGCGACCCGGCTGGGTGCGGCCCGGGACGACGATGGCGCCGCCCGGGATCCGCCGATCCCCGATGTGGGGGAACCCCCGGGCCTGGACGGGGACACCGTCCGTCCAGAGGCGCCCGACGGAGACCTGACCGCCGACCCCCGAGCGCCGGAGCGCGTGGGTGCTCTCAACTGAGTGGGAGACGTGGGTCTGGAAGCCGACCCTCTGGAGGCGGACGTCCTGGACGGCGAAGCCACCCGTGACGAACCGGCGGACCTGGACGGTGACGCACCCCTGGACGACGTCCCAGCTCTCTGGCTGGTCGACCGGGACGCGGCAGCCCCACCGCTCCCCCGCAGGCGGTCGGTAGGACGGGCGCCACTGGACACCCTGGCGCTATTCGCCGAGGCACTCCCCGATCGGATCCCGCTGCTGGGCGTACCACGGGAAGCGGCCGCGCCCCGGGCCGATGTGGCCCGACTGCCTACCGAGGCCCGGCTGGATGGACCGACCTGAGCGCCCACGCCGGATCTGGCGGTCGCAGAGCGAGCCTGCGGTGTCCCCGACCTGGACGGCGCCGTGGCGGAGGACGCCACGCGGGAGCCCGTCCGAGTGTTGGGACTCTCTTTGTAACGGGTGGCCGTGTAGACCGGCGACGGACCAGGCACGCCTACACCGGGTCCTCCGATATAGGTCGGTCTGGGGTACCCCTGGGTGTAGACCACCGTCGTGCCCCAACCCGGACCCCAGCCCCAACTGGGACCCCAGCAGCACGAAGAACTCCATCCCCAGCTTCCCGGACCCCAGTACCCGTAATACGGCGGAGCCGGATAGCCCCAGCCTCCACCCCAGCCGATGGAGAAGCTCCAGCCGCCTCCACCCCAGCCGCTGGCGTATCCGTACGAAAACCCCCATCCCCAACCCGGGCCCCAATACCACGGACTGTAGGCGACATAGCCGCCCCAGGGATGGCAGTAGTCCCAGAACCTGTGGGGATCATACCAGTATCGATCGTAGCAGCTCCCGGGATAGTAGACCTGGGGAGCCGCGGCGAAAGCACCGTAGGTGGCGTTGGGGTTGAGGGTGACCGGCGTGATCAATCCCGGGGTCGCCCCCGTGGAAAGGGACGCAGCGGAATCGGGGGTTCCAGCCACCAGGACGGCGGCAAGAACGATCGTGACTGGCAATGCATAGCGTCGCATGATCACCTCCGGGAACAAGACACTCTGCCTCTGAGAGGAGCAGGGGCCATGCCAGGCGAGGGATTTCCTCGTTTTTCCCGCCAGATGGGGGGAATCCGGTGTTCGGGGGTCAGGAGAACGGGATTGATCCGTCCCCTGTGAAGGACAGGATTGGGACGGGGGGGGGACAGGAGTCGCTCAGCCGCTTCCACAGCGGTCCAGAAGGAGAAGCGCTCCCAGGAGGAGAAACGGCACCAGGGTCATCAACCACTTGAGGGGCCATGGAGCGGGTACCCCCTCTTCGTCATCCCCTGATGCGTTCGGGCCTGGTTCCGTCGGGTTGTTCAAGGGGCGTAGCTCCTGAGCAGTTCCACGAAGCGATCCAACTCAGAGTTCGATGTCGTCACGTTCGGGGATACCCGGATCGTGTTCAGCGGTTCGCCCGGAAAGGCCCGGACCACGGTCTGGTGTTCCTCCCAGAGCCATCGGCCCAGCCGCCCCGCGTCCGCCCCTCGGCGCTCCACGGCCACGAGAGGACCGCCCAGCGCCGGATCCGTGGGAGACCTCCACGTCAGTTCGGGGGCGTCACCCACGGCCTGCCGCAGGTGTTCGCGAAGGGCCCGGTATCGGTCCAGCTTCCACCGGTCTCCAAGAGACGCCTGCACGTCCAGAGCGTCCCCCATGGCCAGGAGCTCCGGGAGGTTCCGGGTGCCGTAGTCCTCGAAGACCCGAGCGGTGCCGGACCACCGCGCCTGTCCCCAGGTGACCCAGAGGGGCGTCAGGGAATCGCGCAGTTCCCGTCGGACGTAGAGGAGGCCCAGGCCCTTGGGGCTCTGGATCCACTTGTGACCACTGGTGGCGTAGAAGTCCACGCCGGTGGCCTCCACGTCCAAGGGAAGCATGCCGGCGGTCTGTGCGCCGTCCACGGCCACGTACTCCACCCCCCGGGCTCTTGCGGCCTCCACCAGCTCGGCCAGGGGATGCCGGAGGCCCACGATGTTGTCCAGGTGCGGGACCACGAGGACCCGGGTCCGGGGACCGATGGCGCGGTCGTGGGCGTCCACCAGGTCGGACCCGGTCAATTGGGCCGAACGCCCCAGTGGGATCGTGGCCCGGCGGACCGAGTACCCCCGCTCGGGTCCGAAGCGCTCCCAGGCGATGCTGGCCCCGGGATGGTTGAGGTTGGTGAACAGGACCTCGTCTCCGGGTCCGAGGGGGAGACCCCGGGCGAGGAGGTTGAAGGCCTCGGTCGTGTTGTGGGTGATGGCGACGTCTTCCGGATTCACCGCCAGCAGATCGCCGGCCCTCGCCCTTACCGACTCCCGGGCCTCTTCCCACGCGCCACCCCACATGTAGAGCCAGGGGTTGGTCTCGCAGAGGGCCGTGTACTCCCGGTGTGCGTCGTGGACCACCCGGGGCACGGTTCCGATCGAGGCGTGGTTCAGGTATCGGATCGAGGGGTCCAGGAGGTAGGCCTCTCGAAGGGCCTCGGAGGGATCCCTCCGGTCCCGGTTGAGACGGCGCACGCCCGCGCCCGTGGCCGCATCCAGCCTGGAAAAGTCCGCCAGGACCGCCGCCCCGGCGCCCGCGGCGAGAGCCCGAAGGAAGCCTCGTCGTGTCGGTGATGCGGTCTGGGCCATGGGGCTCGATGGGGTTCGGGTCATCCTTCGGAGGGGCAATTTCCGTCCCAGGCGCCGAGGCCGCCAGGGTGTGTGGCTTCTGCGTGGACTTGACACGGGACCCGCTTCCATTGGAACCTTGTAGTGCAGTCCGTCTCACCTCTCCTACCCCCACCTGGGGGATCAACCACGTAGTCCCGTAGGCCTATCGTGTCCCAACAAGAATCCCTGGGGATCCTAGAAGTCCTCGGGAGCGGCAGTGGTTTCATTCGTCGGAAGGTGTCCGGCTACTCCGGTAGCAAGGAAGACATCTACGTCGGCGGCAAGGTCATTTCCAAGTTCGGTCTCCGCAGTGGGGACGAGATCTGGGGCCTGACCGGCCGGAAACCCAAGAATGGAAAGTCGATCCCGCTTACCCGCGTTGACCTGGTCAACGGGGTCGCTCCGGAGAAGGTCCGGGGCCGCCCCGAGTTCGCCCGTCTCAGCGCCGTGCACCCCGACCAGCAACTGAAGCTGGAGTGCGGAATCTCCTATCGGGGTCAGGCCGACTTCACCAACCGGGTCATCGACCTGTTCTGTCCCTTGGGGAAGGGCCAGCGGCAGATGATCGTGGCGCCATCGAAGGCCGGGAAGACCACTGTGCTGCAGCGCGTGGCGGAGGGGATAACCAAGAACCATCCCGAATGCACCCTGTTCATCCTCCTCGTGGATGAGCGCCCCGAGGAGATCACCGAGATGGAGATGTGCGGGTTCGGGGAGGTGATCGCCTCGAGCTTCGACTTCCCCGCAGAGCGCCACGTTTCGGTGGCGGAGACCACCATCGAGCGGGCTCGCCGGCGGGTTGAGGCCGGTGAGGATGTGGTGGTCATCCTGGACTCGATCACCCGGTTGGCTCGGGCCTACAACACGTTCGGGGACGGGAGCGGCAGGACCCTGTCCGGAGGATTGGACGCCAACGCCATGGAGCGGCCCAAGCGGCTCATGGGTAGCGCCCGGAAGATCAACGACGGTCAGGGCGGGGGATCCCTGACCATCGTGGCGACCGCCCTGGTGGACACGGGTTCCAGAATGGACCAGGTGATCTTCGAGGAATTCAAGGGCACTGGGAACAGCGAATTGGTGCTGAGCCGGGAGCTGGCGGATCGCCGGATCTTCCCAGCCATCGA
Organism: Gemmatimonadota bacterium; assembly: GCA_039591855.1. Classification (GTDB taxonomy): domain Bacteria; phylum Gemmatimonadota; class Gemmatimonadetes; order Longimicrobiales; family Gaopeijiaceae; genus JBDHCV01. Next base: position 183,504 of record JBDHCV010000006.1, read on the forward strand.
TCTCAACGCCTCGGCCACCCGCCGAGAGGAGCTGATCCTGTCCGAGGAGGCGCTGGTGCTCTCCCGGGCGCTTCGGCGTCAGTTGTCGGACATGCATCCGGCCGACGCCATGAACGAGCTCATCGGTTTCATGCGGAAGACCCGGACCAACGACGAACTCCTGGAGATGGCCCGGAACTACTGAGGGCCTGCCTCCACGAGGGTCCGAAGCCGTTCCAGGCTCTGCTCGAACTGAGCGCCCTGGGCTTCGGACATTCGACGGGCCGCGTAGCCCAGCAGCGGGTTCCACCCGAAGTCACCCTCCTCCCGCCAGACCACGCGGGTTCCGTCGGGAACCGCCTCCAGGCGGACCGTGCCCTCGAACCGGAGGGAACCGCCCTGGACCTCGACCCGGTATCGGACTTCCACCCCGGGCTCCGCGGCCAGGATCGTGAACCTGCCGTCTCCGTAGTCGGGGTCGTCCCAGATCCTGACGGCTCCAGGCCCGGAGTCCGGTCCCTCGTACCCCATCCCGGCCTCGGGCCATAGCGACCAGCCCTCCCAGCCCCGGGGGCCCGAGATGAACGGGTAGACCGTCTCGGGCCCGGCTCGAATGACCATGGACCTCTCAGTCGACCATTCTCCGGGTAGGACCACCCCCACGGAGAGGAACAGGGCCAGGGCCCCTGCGAAGAAGAGGAGGACTCGGATGAGAAGGCGCATGGACCGGGCTCTGGGTGGGTTGGGTCTGCCTGATCCTGTCCGGTCCAACAGGGAAACGCAACGGGCCCGACCGGATCGGTCGGGCCCGTGCGGCCGGCTTGGATGCAGGCTGGGATCAGTTGGAGACCCGGTACATCCCGAGCCCCACGTCCCGGGCCGTCAGGACGGGTCGGTTGTCGGTCTTCACACGGCGTTCGATTTCCCGCTTCTGGCGCCAGTCGAGGCCGTCATCCCCGGCGAGCCTGTCCAGCTGGGCCACCAGGCGGGACCGGTGTCCCTCGAGGTTCGCCTTGTCCGCGACCCATGCGGCGTCGAGGTAGGCCCGCGCCGCTAGGGGAGCGTCATCTGAAATCGAGGCACGCATGGCAGCGCTCTCGAGATCCACCAGAGCGGCAACGGCGTCACCATCGAAGTACGCCAGACGCCCGGCGGAGATCAGGTTCTCCGCCCCCCTCGCGTCGGACACCGGTCGCAGCGCCGCCGCCTGGCGCAGCAGGCTGGCGGCCTCCGGCCAGGACCCTGCGTCCTCCATGAGTTCGATGGCCTGGGCCTCCAGGACCTCCGCCTTCTCGAGATCCACGCCCTCCATGGCCGCCGTCACTAGCTGCTGCCCGAAGAGGGTACCGGGGATCGCCAGCAATGCGACCGCCCCCACCCCGGAGAACACTCGTCTGATTCCCGTCGTCCACATCATCGTCCTGCCCCTTTCGACTGAGAGTTCGTCCCACGTTCATCCGGCTCGAAAGAGAGGGCTGACGATCACCGGATGTGCGGCCCCTGCCGCGGCCCTCTCTGTGTATTAAACGCCGGAGAGCCGAGATCATTTCTGAAGGGGGCTTCAGGACGGGCGAAGAGGGACCTCTCCCTGGAGGCTGAGCGTGACCTCGTGCTGGCATCCTTCGCAGGAGAGCATGTGGGGATTTCGCAGGCGGGAGGGCTTCTCGAGGGCGATCCTCCCCTGGCACCGTGGGCAGGTCCCGCTTACGCGAACCAGGGTGATCCGCTCGGTTAGCCTGCGCCACGCCATGAGGCCCCCGGCTCCCAGCGCCCCCAGGGCCCAGGGCACATGCGGTGGGATGAGGACGACCAACGGAGCGCCGACCAGGCCGCCCAGGCCCCACTTCACGGCTCCGAGGACCCTCCACCGGTCGCTCCGGGGTTGGATCCAGGCCCGGGCCTGGGCAGGCTCGGACCCGAAAACAGTGAGGCGGGCGACGACCTCACGGGGCTCTACTTCAGCCTCCGGCACCGGCGAACCGCAACAGCCGTTCCCCGGCGTCTTCCAGGGTCTCGATCCGTTTGCAGAACGCGAAGCGCACCAGGTCCTGGCCGAACTCGGGTCGGGAGAAGAACGAACTCCCCGGCACGGGCGCCACCCCCGCTTCCCTGGTGAGGCGACGGGAGAAGACCACGTCATCCTCTGCTCCGAGGGCGCGAAAGTCTGCCAGCACGTAGTAGGCGCCCTGTGGTGGGGTGAAGACGAATCCTGCCGCGTCCAGGGCCTGCAGGAGGACCGTGCGGCGCTCCCGATACCCCTGCGCCAACCCGGCATAGTATTCGGGGCCCAAGGTCTCCAGTCCCGCGGCGCATGCGTCCTGGAGGGGTGCCGGCGCTCCGACGGTCAGGAAGTCGTGCACCTTGCGGATCGCTCCGGTCAGGTCGGGAGGCGCCAGGATGGTGCCGACTCGCCAGCCGGTAACCGAGAAAGTCTTCGAAAAGCCCGAAACGACCACGACACGATCCCGAAGATCTGGATCCGCCGCCAGACAGGCGTGGCTGCCCTCGTAGAGGATGTGCTCGTAGATCTCGTCCGTGATGATGTAGAAGTCGCCCTCCATGGCGAGGCGAGCCACCGCCGCGAGTTCGTCCGGGTCGAATACCCTACCGGTGGGGTTGTTGGGCGTGTTGAGAATCAGGGCCCGGGTGCGCGGCCCCACCGCTGCTCGGAGCCGTTGGGAGTCCAGGCGAAATCCCGGAGGATCGAGGGGTACGAACACCGGAGTCGCCTGTGAGAGGATGGCGTCGGGCCCGTAGTTCTCATAGAACGGCTCCAGGACGATCACCTCGTCGCCGGGATCCACGAGGGCGAGCATTACGGCGGCCATGGCTTCGGTGGCGCCACAGGTCACCGTCAGTTCACGAGCCCCGTCCACCTCCATGCCGTAGAGGTCCCGGTACTTGGCCTCCAGGGCGGCTCGGAGCCGGGCCGAGCCCCAGGTGATGGCGTATTGATTCACGTCCGCCCGCACGGCCGCCACGGCGGCCTCCTTCAGGACCTGGGGGGCGGGGAAGTCCGGGAAGCCCTGGGCCAGGTTGATGGCACCGTGCTCCCGGGCGATCCGGGTCATCTCACGGATCACCGATTCGGTGAAGGTCTCGGTCCTTCGAGCCACCCGGCCTCGGGTCGGGTCGGTGGTCACTCCCCTGCCGCCTCCTCCGCTTGCTGCTGAGCCGTCCACAGACCGACCAGCCGGGCCACCAGGGCGGCGATGTAAAGCTGCCCGAGCACGGCCTCCATGGGGGCCAGGGTCCTGGCGATGCCGAATGCCGGCGTGATGTCCCCGTACCCAAGGGTGGTCAGCGTCACCAGGCTGAAGTAGAAGGAGTCCCAGGTCTCCCTGCTCGATCCCTCGCCGATGGAGAGCCCGACGCTTCCGGGTTGAACGATTTCCAGGAAGGAATAGAGGGCCGCGAACAGGATTGCGATCAGGAGGTAGGCGCTGAAGGCTGCGTAGAGGGTGTCGATGGTGACCCTGCGTGCCCGGGCGACATGGCCGATGAGCAGTGCGATGACCACTGCGGTGAAAAGGACGGTCAGCGCTCCGCTCAGGGACTGGAGCGCCGCGGAGTCGTAGCTCAGGGACGCCCAGCCCACGGCCAGTGCCGGAACCCCGACGAACCAGAGAGCCGTGCGTTGGGGCTTCCGACTCCGAACTCCCCACACGGCCGCCAGGAGGACCAGGGTATAGCCCGCCTGCAGGAGGGCTCCTCCCAGTCGCCCGGTCTGGGTGATCGGGGCGATGATGAGGAGAAGGACCAACGTCACGAACAGGGTGAAGAACGGGCCTTGGGCTCGAATCTCGGCGAACATGGGGGGCGCCTATCCCTCTCTGGGTTGGATCTCCGACTCCCCCGGCGTCCGGGCGGACGCGACGACCTGGAGATCCGGGAGTGCGTGGTGGAATGCCTCGGAGAGGCCGGGGTCGAACTGGTGTCCCATCTGGGTGGTGACTTCCTCCACAGCCTGGTCCCAGGGGACCGCGTCCTCGTAGGGGCGATTCCGGGTCATGGCTTCCAGCGCCCAGACGATTCCCAGGATCCGCGCCTCGATGGGAATCGCCCGGCCACCCAGGACCTCGCTCTGGCCCTTCCCATCCCAGCGGATGTCGTGCCACCGGACGGCACCGACCACCACCGGGGGCAGGCTGAGGCTCTCTAGCATGGCGGCTCCACGCCGGGGGGCCATGCGGACCTCGGCGAGCTCGTCGGGCCCCAGGGGTCCCTCTCGGCTGAGAAGGGCCTCGGGGACCGCCGTGCGGCCAATCCCCATCATCCGGGCGGCGAGGGCCACCGAGTCCGGATCCAGATCGGCCTCCGGAGATTCGGCGTTCACTGCCCGGGTAAGATGGGCCGCCATGGCGGCAGCCCGATCGGCCCGCCCTTCGGAGCCCGGCTCTCTCTTCTCGGCCGCCGCCACGAGTTCCTCCAGAGCCTGCTCGAGGTGGGCGCGGATGCCCTCCGGGAAATCGCTGGACCACTGCCTGGCTTCCCAGGATTGAAGACGCGCCTCTCGCAGACGGAGGAGGGCGTCGATGCTCTGCCCCAGGTCCACCATGGCGAACGGCTTGAACAGGTAGCGGTCGGCGCCCGATGCGAGGGCCTCCGTCACCAGACCGGGAGAGTCGGGGTCAGCCACCGCGACCACCGGGGTGTTGGGCCAGCGGGCCTTGATCCCCGCGACCAACCGAATCCCGTTCGGGGAGGCGTTGCCCAGCGATATCAGGGCGAGGTCGTGTTCTTCCTCCAGGTGCCGGATGGCCTGCTCGGCGTCGGCGGATCCACGGACGTCGAGCCCTTCCTTGGCGAGATAGGTGGACACGAGGCTCCTGACGGCGGCGTCGGGCTCCATGATAAGGACCCGCTCACCCGTGCCGAAGCGCCTAATCTCATGGGGAGCCAGCGTCACCGGCTCCCCTCGAGGCTCGCTGTCCTCCGAAGGCCCTGCGGGATCCTTCTCCTCCCCGGACCCTGCAGCGGGGGCTGTGTCCCCACTCCTTACGGTAAGGAGGTCCTCCAGGATCGGCCTTCCGTAGGTCCGGACGCAATTCCGGCCATCCCGCTTCGCCTGGTAGAGGGCGTGGTCCGCTGCGGCCATGAGCTCTTCCGGGGCCTTCATGCCCCGTTCGAATCCCGCGACTCCGGCCGACACGGTGATCACACCGAAGGCCATCTCCCGGGACTGGACGGCCGCCCGAACCCGGTCCGCAAAGATCGCGGCCCCCTCTACCTCCGATCCGGGCAGGATGGAGAGGAACTCCTCTCCGCCGAGTCGGCCGGAGACGCAGCTCCGCCGGGTCGTTTCCCGAAGGACCTCCGCGAACATCTTCAGCGCCTCGTCCCCCGCTTCGTGCCCGTGCTCGTCGTTGAACCTCTTGAAGTTGTCCACGTCGAACAGGACGATGGCCAAATCACGCCCCCGAACCGCGTCGTGGAAGTTGGTGTCGAGAAAACGACGAAGGAGGCGTCGATTCGGGACTTGGGTAAGGAGGTCCGTATAGGCCAGCTCCTCGATGGTATCCCGGTCTCGGTCCCATCCCCGGGCCAGGGCGTTGAGGCCGATGGCGAGCCCCAGGTATCCCAGGGTCAGTCCCGAAGCCGCCGGCGGCAGGGCTTGTCCCAGCGCGCCAGCGAGGAGGTGGACGGCCAGAAGGGTCAAGGCTCCCAAGCCGATGCCGGCGAGTGCCCCCGGGCCGCCGCGGAAGCGGATGCCGAGGACGAGGGGGAGCAGGGGTCCCAGCCACAAGATCGCCTGCAGGTCAGGTGGGCCGGTCGGAATGGCGAAGGCGGCGAGGGCCGGAGCACTCAGGCCGATGATCCACATAGAGATCAGCCAGGCGGGCAGCTTTCCTCGGCCGCGAGTAGGGGCATGATGCATTCTTCATAGTTGGCGGCGTCGGGAACGGGGGTCAAGCTGGAAGGTCAGTACCCGGATCGGCAGGGCGGTGGCCTGGCCGGTGCACGGCTCCCGCAGCCATATTCCCAGCCGCTCCCCGGACCCATCCCATCCCCCAGCCCAATCAAGATTCCCATGCGCCCTCGCCCAGCCGTCGCCAAGGTCCCCAGGAAGGCCGATTCGGATTCCGGCCTTGCATGCTCATCCGTCGGACCCAGCCCATCCGTGGTCCTGGTTGGGGTGATGTTCTTCGTTGCGCTCCTGCCCCTGACTTCCGGGCGGCTGGCCGGCCAGGAGCAGCCCCCGCCGTTCTCCATCGACGACGCGATCGAGCTTGCGAGTGTGATCTCTCCGCGGATCTCTCCCGACGGCTCGAAGGTCCTCTACACCCTCTCGAAGCTGGATTGGAAGGAGAACGAGCGGGATTCCAGGATCTGGATCGCCAACGCCGACGGGTCGGACCCTCGCCCCTTCACCGCCGACGTGGGGGACACGAGTCCTCGTTGGTCTCCCGACGGACGTTGGGTGGCTTTCCTTCGGAACGTCGGGGAGGGTGATGGCCGGGCCAGGCAGTTGTTCCTGCTCCGTACCGACGGGGGAGAAGCCCGACAACTCACCCGGCATCCCATGTCGGTTTCCGACGTGACCTGGGCCCGGGATGCCTCCCGGCTGTTCTACACAGCCAGCGACTCCCTCGCCACCAAGGTACGAACGGCCCGAAAGGACGGGGACGATGCCGTCTTCGTGGACGAGGGGCCCAACGGGCAGTCACGTTCTGAGTGGAGCGGGGTCTGGTCCACGTCCCTGAACTTCGAGGAGGTCGACTCCCGGCGGCACACGCCTCAGGGCATTCGGGTGGGGGACTACGCGGTTTCCCCGAACGGGATGCGGATCGCCTATACCTACCGGACCGAAAACCAGCGCAATGCCGGACACCTGGGGGAGATCGCCCTGGTCGGCACGGAAGATGGGGCGGAGGCGGTCGACCTCACGGACAACGACGCTCCGGAGAGCCAGTTGGCATGGTCCCCCGACGGAAACCTCCTGACTTTCGTGGCACCGAGTCTGGAGGGGTGGGAACTGGATCAGGGTAATCTCTATGCCATGGACCCGGAGTCTGGGGAAGTCCGGGAGTTGCTCGAGGGCTGGGACGGAGATCTTCGCAGGTACGAGTGGCATCCCGACGGTGGCCACATCGAACTGGTGGCCCTGGAGCGGACGGACACCCACCTCTTCAGACTCGACGTCGGGTCGGAGCGGATCGACCGGCTTTTCGGCAACACGGGGATCATCGGTTCCCCGGATTACTCCGCGGACCACAGCGCCGTGGTCTTCACCCTGGCTGATCCAGTTTCACCGGCGGACGTGTGGGTTTCGGCCACCGAGTCGTTCCAGCCGGTCCGGATCACTCGAGCGAACCCCTGGGTCGCCGACCGGGCATTGGTCTCACCGGAGGTGGTCCGCTGGGCGTCGGCCGACGGTCTGGAGATCGAAGGCATCCTCTATCGGCCCCAGGGGAGTGGCGGCGGTCCCGGTGCGTTCCTCCTGGAGATCCACGGCGGCCCGGCGGGCGTGTTCACCCGTGGCTTCGACCCCGACGCCCAACTGCTGGCCGGCATGGGATACGCAGTGCTACAACCCAACGTCCGAGGCTCCACCGGCTACGGAGACGCCCTGCTCCGGGGGAACCTGGAGGACATCGGGCAGGGCGACTTCCAGGACGTGATGACGGGGGTGGATGCCATGATCGATCGGGGGATCGCCCACCCGGATTCCCTGGCTGTTCGGGGATGGAGTTACGGTGGGATCCTCGGTGGCTGGACGATCACACAGACGGACCGGTTCCAGGCTGCCTCCCTTGGAGCCATGGTGGCGGATTGGAGGAGCGAGTTCGGTGCCGGATTCAACTACGACGTGACCCGGTGGTACATCGGCGGTGACCCGTGGTCCAACCGGGACGGTTGGCTCCAGGCCTCGTCCTACACGTATCTGGACCGGGTAACCACTCCGACCATCCTCTTCCATGGGGACAACGACACCACCGATACGATGGAACAGTCCATGAACTTCTTCCAGGGTCTCCGCTTCCACGGCGTGGAGTCTCGCTTCGTGCGCTTCCCCCGGGAGGGTCATGGGATCCGGGAGCCGAGGCATCGACGGACACTCCTCATCGAGGAAATCCGGTGGTTCGAGACCCATGTGCGAGGGAACGCCGACTGGGAAGCCCCGGAGCGGCCGGAGGGCAAGGATCCCGCCGAAGCGGTGAAGGCCACCTCGTGAGTTGGAACCTGGCCGGAGACCTCCAGAGGGCTGCCTGTAGCTCGGCGGAGCGGAACAGGCGCTAGAAGATCCGCACTCCGAGCACGTAGATCGTCAAGGCCGCCAGCGCCCCTCGAACCAGGGTCTGGGCCCACCAGCTCCGGCTCAAGGTCTGGTCCTCGGGCACGTCGATCTGGTCCCCGGATTGGAGGGCCAGCTGATCCAGGGTCATCCCTTCCATCCGGGCCGACTCCAATGGGGATCCTCGCCAGATGACGCGACTGGATCCCCGTCGGATCTCGATTTCCTCGAGGTTCACCCTCCCACGCGGGCCGCCCGCGACCATCAGGGCGTCGTCGAGGAGCATGTTCGAGGGGAGGTAATAGGATCCCTGCTGGCCCACGTTGCCCATGATGTTCACCCGGATCAGGGTCCGAGCGGCGACTTGAGGGGACCTCACGAAGCGAGTCACCTGCTCCTGCATGTGCTCCTCGAGTTCCGAGCGGAGCACCCCATCGAGAGAGATGGGCCCCAGGTCCCCGAGGACGACCAGGGGTCCCGGCTCGACCGTGAACGTGTCCGCGGCCTGGGTCTGGGCGTCGATGGAGAGAATGATCCTGTCTCCCGCCCGGAAATCGCCTCGCACCAATCGCTGTTCGAGGAGGCGGATGTAGGCCTCGGCCTGGCCCCGGACCTCCTCGCTGTAGGCGGGGGAGGCCACGATGGACCGGGTGTCCTCCAGGAGGCGCTCCAGTTCGGCCCGGGTGACCAGCCGGCTTCCGGGGTCGAAGGTGCCCACGGCCTGTCCCTCCTGGGCGGCCAACGGGCCAGCCGCGAGAGCCAGGCAAAGCAGGAGCAGGCAGCGAGCCGGTGTGCGGCCCAGTCTGGGGATCATGGCCATTCGTTGGATTCGATTCATTGGGTGAGGCATGCCAGGGCGGACGAACCTTATTCTACCGTAACACTCTTTGCCAGGTTTCGGGGACGGTCAACGTTGCACTCCCGGAGGACGGCGATGTGGTACGCCAGGAGTTGGAGCGGGATCGATGTCACCAGGGGCGAGAGGAGCGGCGGCACTGCGGGGACGTCCAACTTGTAGTCCGCCAAACCCGAGAGAGCTCCGTTCCCCTGGGACCCGATGACGATGGTCCGGGCACCCCGAGCCTTAACCTCCTCGAGGTTGGAAAGCACCTTGGTGTAGACGTGGTCCTTCGGAGCGACCACCACCACCGGCATGTCGCGATCGATCAGCGCGATGGGTCCGTGTTTGAGCTCCGCCGCTGGATAGCCCTCGGCGTGGATGTAGCTGACCTCTTTCAGCTTCAGGGCCCCCTCCAACGCCACCGGGAAGTTTGCGCCGCGTCCAAGATAGAGGAAGTGCTCGGCGTCCATGAACTCCTTGGCGATCTGCCGAACCCAGTCGCTCAACGCGAGGGTGGAGTCCACCGCCGTGGGCAGTGCGCCGATGGCCGAGGCCATCTCCTTTCCCTCCTCGATGGTCATCCCCCGTGCCCGCCCCAGATAGAGCCCGAGGAGAAGAAGCGCGCACAACTGTGAGGTGAACGCCTTCGTGGACGCGACCCCGATCTCGGGCCCCGCGTGGAGGTAGATCCCGCCGTCCGCCTCCCGGGCGATGGTGCTCCCAACCACGTTCACAAGTCCCACGACCCGGGCTCCGGAAGCGCGGGCCGCACGAAGGGCTTCGAGGGTATCGGCGGTTTCACCGGACTGGGAGATGGCGACGACCAATGCGTCCGAGAGATCCAACTGGGTCTGGTAGCGGAACTCCGAGGCGTATTCCACCTGAACCGGGATCCGCGCCATGGTCTCGAGGATGTGACGACCCACGAGTCCCGCATGCCAGGAAGTCCCGCAGCCGACGATTACCACACGCTTGATGCTCCGGCGTGCTTCCTCGTCCATGCGGAGTCCGTCGAGGCGAGCCGTCCCCTCGTCGAACAGGAGGCGCCCGCGGATGGTGTTTGTCATGCTCTCGGGCTGCTCGAAGATCTCCTTCAACATGAAGTGGGGATACCCGCCCAGCTCGATCGCCTCCAGGTCCCAGTCGATGGAGGATGTGGGTCGACGCCTCGCCCGACCGTTCAGGTCCTTGATCTCGTAGCCGTGACGATAGACTACGGCCATGTCCCCGTCTTCGAGATAGAGGACGGACCGGGTGTGCTCCAGGACGGCGGAGGGGTCCGATGCCACGAAGAACTCCCGGTCCTCTCCCAACCCGAGGAGCACGGGCGACCCCTGCCGAGCCACCACGATCTTGTCGGGCTCGGCGGTCGAGATCACGGCGAGGCCATATGTGCCCTGGACGAGTTGGAGGGCCTCCAGGACCTTGTCCTCCAGGGTCTCTCCTTCACAGAAATCCACCAGGTGTGCAAGGACCTCCGTGTCCGTGGGGGTGCGGAAGGTGTATCCGGACCGTTCCAGCCGTGTCCGGAGAGACGACGCGTTCTCGATGATCCCGTTGTGGACCAAGGCGATGCTTCCGGACCTGTTCACGTGCGGGTGCGCGTTCTCGGTGGTGGGCGGCCCGTGGGTGGCCCAACGAGTGTGCCCGATCCCGCTGCTGGCTTTCACCGGGGATTCACGAAGCAGTCCCTCGAGGTTCTCCACGTGACCGGCGATCTTCCGGACCTCGATGCCGGTCCCGTTCTGCAGGGCCAGTCCGGCAGAGTCGTACCCCCGGTATTCCAGTCGCTTCAGGCCCGAGATCAGGACCGACGATGGGTCCTTGGAGCCGATGTATCCCACGATTCCGCACATTCTGGCCGCCTTCTGGTTGGCTCTGGCCCGGGTTCATCTCCGGGCTTCCATGTGTCGGATACTCAAGACGCAGGCCCACTGGGATTCGGTAGGGGAAAAGAGCCCGGAAGTGCCTGTCAGGACAGGGATTTGAGGACCGGATACCGGTCTCCGGGCCCTGGGGTGGCACGGGCGGGGTGCTGCATGCGCACGACGGATGTGCGCCTCGACGCAACCAAGGGCCCATCGGGAGCGGACGATGCGGGCCCGGCGGCCCGGGGACGACTCTGGCGATGGGCCCGTCCGTAACTCGCACTCCCCGTTGGGTCTAGGGAGTCCCGGAAACACCTGATTCCACGCGACGTAGAGGGGGAGGGGCTCATGGAAGAGGGCTGCGTCAACCGCGCATGGATCTTGCGCTTTCCCAAATCCAGCGGTAATGAAGACCGACTCTCAGGTTTTCTGGCGGCGCTCCATGTGGGGGGGGCCGGAACCATCAGCCAAAACGCCGAGGATTTCTCCATGGGCAAGGACCCGGCCGCCACTCCGATTGCCGTCGTTGTGGACGAGCAGGAATGGACCGCCCGGACCCTTGAGAGCATTCTGGGGCCCAGTGGGTATGGGGTCCTCAAGGTGTTCACGGGGAACCAGGCGCTGAACCTGCTGGAACGGGTCTCCCCGGACGTGTTCCTCGTAGATCATCGGCTCCCCGACATGGAAGGCGCCGGCCTCTGCGAGCGCCTCCGGGCCCATCGCAACGTCCGCCCCAGCGTCCCCATCCTGGTCACGTCCTCGGGGTTCCTCCCCCGGGCCGAGCGGGTCCGGGCACTCCAGTCCGGTGCTTGGGACGTGGTCTCGGCGCCCTTCGACGCCGACGAGTTGCGGTTCAAGCTGGGGAGCTTCCTTTCAGCGAAGGTCGAGGCGGACCGTGCTCGGCAGCAGGGACTTCTGGACTCCAGTACCGGCTTCTACAACGTCCAGGGCGTCATGCGCCGGGTCCAGGAGCTCGTCGCCGACGCGTCCCGCAACGGGCGGCCCTTGGCGTGCGTTGCCGTGGGACCCTCCCAACTCGGGGACGAATCGGTCGGGCACGGGGCGGAGCAGGGGACCCCCGAAGTTCCTCAGGTCCTCATCGACGCCCTTCGGAAGACCCTGCGGACCTCGGATGCCATCGGGAGATTCGAGGGATCCGAGTTCATCATCCTCGCCCCGAGCACGGACGAAGCGGGCGGGATCCGACTCGCGGAGCGGGTGTTGGAATTGGAGCAGGAGCTCCGGGAGGCCCTCGGCGAGTCGGCTTCGACGATTCTCCCCACCCGGGCCGGCATCTTCGCCGTCAACGATCCCAAGTTCGACGCGGTGGCGGCCTCGGACCTGCTGGGAAGAGCAACCCGTGCGCTGCGCCGCGCCCAGTTCGACCCCGAGGGAGAGCGGATCCGCCAGTTCGAGATGAACTGATCGAGGATTCTGAACGCTGAGGCTCGCCCGGGCGGGTGAGCCCCGAGAGACCGTCAGTCGCCGTGGACCGTGGCGACCGGCGGTTCTTCTTTTTCTTCGGGTTCCTCCCCGGAACTCATGAGCTTGCGTTCCCCTCCACCATTGGTGGAAGGAGCCTCGTCCCCCGCAGCATACCCGGGCAGGTATGTGGAGTAGTAGCGGTAGGACCCCTGGGGACGCAGGTCGTTGAGGACGGCTCCGAGGACCCGGATCGGCAGGTACTGAGCCGGTTCCAGCTTCGCCTGGGCCAGGGCCCGGTCGGATTCCCCCGCACGGAAGACCATGGCGAGGTTCCCGGTCAGGGTCGACAGGAGGAAGGCATCTCCACCCGCGCCGAGGGGTGGCGCATCGACCAGGATCACCTCGTAGCGCTTACGGAGGACCGAAAAGAGCTCCGTGACCTTTCGGGAGGCCAAGTACTCGGGGCCACCCGATTCCCTCGCTCCCGACCCGATGAAGTCCAGGTGTCCAAAGCGCGTCTTCTGGATGATGGTCTCCAGGTCGGAACGGTCTGCGAGGAAATCGATGAGTCCCGGCTTCCGGTCCGCCTTCACCAGCTCGTGGATGTCCCCACGGCGGACGTCGCCGTCCACGATGATGGTCCGCCGCCCCAGTCCGGCAAACGCCGCGGCAAGGTTGGCCGTGACCACGGACTTCCCCTCACCCGATCCCGGGCTGGAGACCGTGACCGCAATGGGCCCCGCGGACCCATACGCGTACTGGAGGTTGAGGCGAAGTTCCCGGAAGGCTTCGACGACCGAGGCTCGCTGCTCGTCGGAGTCGGATGCCTTCCCCTTGGGAATCCGGGGAACGGATCCGAGGATCCGCATGCCGAAGCCCTGGGTGACCTGTTCCGGATAGCGGACCCTGGGATCCATCTGGTCCAGGAGAATCGCCGCAGCGACGGAGAGCCCCAGGATGCCCAGGAACGCCACTCCTGCCATCTGGATGCGATTGTCGTTCAGGGGATTCTGGGGGATTCGGGCCTCGTCCAGGACCCGGACGTCGGGGATGGTGCTGGCCGCGGCGAGGCGGGCTGTCTCGTACCGCCCCTGGATCTGCGTGAACAGACGCTCGGCGCTGGCGACCTCCCGACGGAGTCGGGACTCCTCGATGCTGCGGATGGGGATCTCCCGGAGGTCGTCCGACGTCTCGGCCAGTCGGGACCGCAAGACGGCCTCCTCGTTCTTTAGCTCCCCGATCAGGATGGACAGGAGGCCCGGGATCTCGTCTCGCTCCAGGATCTCGATCTGCTGACGGGCCTCGATGACCTCGGGATGCTCGTCGGTGTAACGGGTCCGGAGGGTCCGAAGCTCGTTGCGGGCACGTTTCAGGCTCCCGAGTACGTCCTGGAGCTGTGTGGAGCGCTGGGCTGACGGAATGATCTCGATGGCCTCCACGACCACCCCGGTCGTGGGGATGTCCGCCAGCACCTGCTCGAGCCTCTCTCGGTGCTGCTGCGTCTGCTCGGCCTCGAGCTGGAGGTTGAAGTACGAATTCATCACCGGGTTGGTCGTGGCCTGGAGGCCGGGGTTGATGCCGGTGAATCCGTCGCTGGGCAGCGTGATGGTCTGGACCCGGAAGTTCTCCAGGGCAATCTCCGCCTCGCGCAGCTGATCGTAGGCGAAGTCCATCTGCTCCTGGAGGATCTTGGTCAGCTCGTCGAGGCGCTCCCGCTTCAACGTGGTGGCCAGATCCACATACTCCTCGATCACCGAGTTGATCGTCGAGGCGACCCTACGTGGGTCGGGGCCCGTCAGGGAGAGCTGGAGGAAGACGACGTCCCGGTCCGCTCGCGTCCCAAGGTCGTTCCGAAGCCGGTTTGCCGCTTCCCTGGGTGCATCGATCCGGAACCGGAGCTCGGTCCCCGGGGGAAGGGCGGGCCAGGGGACGCCCCAGAGCAGCCCCACGTCCGTTCCGATCGAGTCGCCTCGAGGGTAGGTCCCTACGGGGATCGCATCGTTGAGCCAGAGCTGCGCCCCCGACCCGTCTTCGAGGACGTCGAGACGGTAGTCGCCGAACGCCACGCGCTCCGCGAGCTCGAATCGCTTGAAGTAGATGGAATCCCCCGGCTCTTCCGGGTTCAGGTAGAGCTTTTCCCGGACTGCGACGGGCTGCAACACCGCGAACGACCTCAGTAGATCGATTCGTGACTGTCGATCCAGGAGTGCATCCTGACGGACCGGGGCGATCCCCTCGTTGCCCGATTCCTCGAACCAGAGTCGAGCGTCCGCACGGTAGAGGGGGACCACCGTGTCCCAGGCAAACAGCGCAGCGGCGATGCCGACGGCGAACCCCGCGAAGACCAGTACCCGATACCGCTTCACGGCCGCCAGGTAGCGGCGGAACATGAGCCCGGCGCCGCCCTCGGGGGACTCGGCGATCTCCTCGTCGTAATACCGCACGTCGGTGGACGGCGGTGGGGCCGCCTCCTGCCGTGCAGGTAGGTGCTGAGGGTTGCCGGGATCGTGTTCGGACATTGAAAATCGTCGCTCTACCGAGTGGGACTCGGGCCTGGCTCAGGCCACCGACCCCCGCTGTCGCGCGTGGGCCTTAAGAAACATTCGTCGCAGGATCCGTGCGCGGCAAGCATTTGTTGCGGGGACGGCACTTGGAAAGCCCTTGCGACGGGGCGGAATTTTCGCTTGCTCCCCGAAGAAACCGTTCCCATGATTGAAGTATGGGTGTGGAGCGAATGCCACAGCGCGGGGCCTTGCTCCATCACACGAAAAACCCCGGTCGGCGACCGCCTTCCGTTGGGGATCCCGTCTCTTGGAGCCACCGATGACGTACAACAGCACCGCCCAGGAAGTTCCGGCCCTGGTGAGTCCCGAGGACCGCGCCACCATCCGGATCCTCGTAGTGGATGATGAAGAGACGTTTCGGTCCAGCTGCGCCTCCCTCCTGTCCGCTCAGGGGTACCAGACGGAAGTTTGCGCCAAGGGGGAGGATGCCATCGATCTGATCCGGCGGAAGCGGTTCGACATCATGCTGGTGGATTTGTTTCTCCGACACATGTCGGGGCTGAAGGTGATCCAGGCCGCCCTGGAGGTGGCGCCCGAGGTGATCGCGGTGATCATGACCGGGAATCCCACCATCGAATCGAGCGTTACGGCGCTCCAAGAGGGCGCCTGGGACTATCTCCCCAAGCCCTTCTCCGCCACCCAGCTCGAGGTCCTCATCGGGAGAGCGGCTCACGCGGTGATGGTAGGGCGGGAGCAGAGTGATCCGACCCCGCCGATGGAGGCCTCCGCGACACGGGATCACAACTCTCCCCAGTTGATCGGGGATTCCAAGAGCTTCACGGAGGTGCTAGCGCTGGCCCACAAGGTGGCCGGTACGGACGCCTCGGTCTTCCTGATCGGTGAGAGCGGGACCGGGAAGGAGGTCATTGCCCAATACATCCACGCCCACAGTCGTCGCCGGACCCGTGAACTCGTGCCGGTGAACTCCGCCGCCATCCCCGAGACCCTGCTTGAATCCGAAATGTTCGGGCACGTGGAGGGCGCGTTTACCGGCGCGACGAAGGTAAAGAAAGGACTCCTGGAGGTCAGCAACGGCGGAACCATGTTCCTGGACGAGCTGACGGAGATGCCGACGGTGATCCAGGCCAAACTCCTGCGCGTGATCCAGGACGGAGTGCTCCGCAGGCTGGGGAGCACCAAGATCGACGCGGTCGTGGATGTCCGATTCATCGCCGCCACGAACAGGGATCCGCATCAGGCCGTCCAAGAGGGGTTGCTGCGAAGGGATCTCTACTACCGGCTGCGGGTCGTGCCCATCCGGTTGGCCCCGCTCCGGGAGCGTCCAGAGGACATTCCCTCCCTGGCGAATCACTTTCTCGAGGAGTTCTGGATCACCCATCGCGCGACGTCCCGAGGACTGCCGTCCCTCTCCGACGCCGCCATGGCTGCGCTCATGGCCCACCCGTGGCGGGGGAACATCCGGGAATTGCGGAACGTGCTGGAGCACGCGGTGGTCCTGGCGGACCCCGATGCCGAGCTCCAGCCGGACCAGATCCCCTTCCTGAACGACGAGCTCTCCCTCGGCGGAGACGGTGAGGCGCTGGACTTCAACTTCCACCGCGGTGGCGGGTTGGAGGAGTATCACCAGGCACGGGATCGGATCCTGGGAGAGTTCGAGCACGCCTACCTCCGAAGTGTCGTTCGGTCGTCTCGGGGGAACATGTCCGAAGCGGCCAAGCTGGCCGGCGTGGATCGGACCACGCTCTATCGGCTCATGCAGAAGCACGACACGAATCAGCATGAGTTGATGTCGTTCATGCCAAGCTGACAGCCTCCCGCTTCGGCCCCTACCCATGAGCCCCCGAGACTCCAAGGTCCTGAAGCTCACCCCCCGCCCGCCCGCTGAATCCGGGGGCCGGGCCGAGGGGGCTTCGGAGCGATGTCGGGCCGTCGGGGAGCGCGTACGGAGGATGACCCTCCCGGTTCCGGAGAGGGTCCTGGCGGCCCTGGATGTCACGAACCCGGATGAACTCGTCGCCCGACTGGCCCTCGTTCTGGAGGCGCGGTGCAGGGGGGACGCTGTCCCTGTGGAACACCTCGGGGTTCGTCCCGGACGGGCGTTGTCCGCCTACCTGGAGATCGTCGCGGCGGGGATCCTGGAGGACTGGCGCCAGGGCTCGGGTGAGGCGTCGGCGGACATCGTTTTGGAGGTTCTGGCACTCGTCGAGGAACTCCGGGACGAGGCCATGGCGGACCAGGAGCACAAGTGGCTCCGGCTGCCTCTGGACGTGGACCGCTTCGACCTGATGGCCGAGATGGCCCACGACTTCCGTTCTCCGCTCACTTCGATCCTCTTCCTTTCCGAGACCCTCCGCAACGGTCGGTCGGGAGACGTTACCGAGCTCCAGCAAAGCCAGTTGGGGTTGATCTACAGCGCGGCCCTGGGTCTCCTCGGCTTCGCGAGCGACATCATGGACCTGGCACGCTCCCGAACCGACCCCCTGTCGGAAATCGAGGTTCCGTTCTCGATTTCCGAGGTGCTCGAATCCGTGGTGGAACTGGTCCGGCCCATGGCGGAGGAGAAGGGCCTCGATCTGGTGGTGGCCTTGCCGGGCCGGGACCGCTTCGTAGGGCGACCCCTCGCCTTGAGTCGTGCCATGCTGAACCTCACCACAAACGCGTTGAAGTTCACCAACAGCGGCTTCGTGCGGATCGGCATCGCCCAGCTACCCAAAGGTGAGGTGGAGTTTTCGGTGAGGGATTCGGGGTCGGGAATCCCTCCGGAGCAGATGGAACGCCTATTCGATCCGTTCCGGCGCCCCGAATACCGGGATCAGGTGGAATTCTCTCCCGGTGGTCTGGGGCTCTCCATCGTGCGGCACGTGGTCGAGTCCATGGGCTCTACCCTCGAGGTCGAGACTCGCTCGGGGTGGGGGACGCGCTTCTCATTCCGTCTGCTCCTTCGCCCCTCTCCGGACCTCTAGCACGCGAACCGGGCGGGGGGATCCGGAATTCCGGACCTCATGGATTGTTGTGCCCCCCCAACAACCCGTGGTGGGCACGCTCCAGATCGCCTCCCGCCGCGGCGGTATGCCACATGGGAACGCCCCAGTGTTTACAGGGGTTTTCGCCAGAAGCGGCAAACTTTTCCGTTTGTGAACGACCCTTGCAATAAACTTAGCTCCCATTCATAATTACGATCCCGCAGGAACCGCTGAGAGACGGGCATTCTGACGTGAGACCTCCCCCGAAAACATACGAGCAGCGATGGAGCGCCGCTGCCGACCTCGCTCCAAGAGTGCCCGAGGCCCTTCGGTGGGCGGAGGCCATTCCTGGTTCCGCCTCCCTGGAAGCGCGCAGGGGTCACCAGGCGGAGGAGCGGGCCAGCTGGTCCGATCGGACCTGCAGGTGGCTCAACATCGCAGCAGCGACTGGACTCCTCGTCCTGGCCGCGCCTCTGATGCTGATGATCGCCGTCCTCATCAAGCTGACCTCCCGGGGTCCGATCATCTACACGCAGCCTCGGGTCGGATTGGACCGGCGAGGGAAACCCATCGAGGCGTGCACCCCGATCCGCTGTCGCAGGGCATCGGACAACGGTGGACGGATCTTCACCATCTACAAGTTCCGTACGATGCGGGTGGACGGTGATCGACGAAGACAGGTCTGGGCCCGACCCGACGACGATCGGGTCACGGCGTTGGGCAGGGTCCTTCGGAGTTACCGGCTGGACGAGCTTCCCCAGCTGTTCAACGTGCTCATGGGTGACATGAACCTGGTGGGGCCGCGGCCCGAGCAGCCCAGGATCTTCTCGGACCTACGTGCGAAGGTGGACCGGTATCAGGACCGGCAGAGGGTCCTTCCAGGCATTACCGGCTGGGCCCAGGTGAACCACAGGTATGACCATAATCTGGAGGATGTGAAGAAGAAGATTCGGTACGACCTGGAATACATCCAGCGGCGATCGCCCGGTGAGGATCTCAAGATCATGGTCCGGACGGTTCCGGCGGTCCTCCTTGGAAAGGGAGGGCATTGAGCCCGGCGGCCGTGCTTTCCCAACCCAAGGTCGGGGAGCTCCCGGAGTGGAGGCGATGGGCGCCGGCGGTCATAGCGGCCCTGGCTTTCGCCCTCCTGTTCTGGGACCCCATGCGGACCCTGGTGCGGGATTGGTGGAACGACCCCGAGGCGGGTCACGGGCTGCTTCTCGGGCCCCTCGCTCTCTTCCTTGCATGGAAGAAGGGCCTGGCCGAGGAGCGGAGGTCCCAGCCCCTGCTGGGGGCAGCGATTCTGCTCGGAGCCGTGTTGTTGCGGTATCTGTCGGGCGCGGCGGCGGAGCTGTTCACGATGCGCATGTCGTTGATGTTCGCGCTGTTCGGCCTCGTCGTTTACGCCTGGGGATTCGGTCAGTTGAGACGCTGGTGGCTTTCGGCGGCTCTATTGGTCTTGGCGGTCCCGCTGCCGGCGGTGATCCTGACCACGCTGGCGTTCCCGCTCCAGCTACAGGCCTCGGAGATCGGGGCGGCGTTGCTGGAGGCGAGATATGTACCGGTCGTGTTGGCGGGGAATGTGATTCACCTGCCGGGTGGCCACTCGTTGTTTGTGACGGAGGCGTGCAGCGGCCTGAGGTCGCTCACCGCCCTGGTTTCTTTGGGCGTTTTGATTGGAGGACTCTGGCTGGGCTCGCCGTTCACGAGGATCCTGCTTCTGGCACTGACGGTGCCCGTGGCGATCCTCATCAACGGATTCCGGGTGTTCTTGACCGGCTTCCTGGTTTTTCACGTCAGCCCCGAACTGGGTGAGGGCTTCATGCACATGAGCGAAGGCTGGGCGATGTTCGTGATCGCATTCCTCGTCTTGGGGGGAATGGCATGGGTCCTCGTGCAGCTCGAGGGCGCTGTCCGGAGGCGCTTCGCATGAATGACGCCCTCCGCTCCTGGACGCCGGCCGGGATCTTCGTGCTGGGGTTGGCTCTCACCTTCGGGATCGGGAAGCAGCGCACGCTGCCGCTCACCCAACCCCTGGACGCCGTAGTCCCCTTCGAGCTCGCCGGGTACCTGGGCCAGGACATCAAGATCTCCGCCGCAGAGGCAGAGGTGGCCGGGTTCTCCGACTATCTCATGCGCGTGTACGTGCCGCGCGAGGTGGTTTCCCCCGCATCGGGTCCGGCCGTGGACCCGGCCGGGGGTGAGGTCGATGAGGGAGAAGCCGGGAAAGTGCCTGCGGCCTTGGGCGGCGGGGTGGACGACTGGTTCACCCTCTACGTCGGGTACTACCCGGAGCAGATGCAGGGGAGCACGATCCACTCGCCGCGGAACTGCCTGCCCGGAGCAGGGTGGGAGCCTCTCGCCAACGAGCCCGCCGAGGTGCGATTCGCCGACGGCACCACGGCCACGGTGAACCGCTACGTGCTCCAGCGGGAGGATGAGAGGACCCTCGTCCTCTACTGGTACCAGGGCCGTGGCCGGATCCAGGCGAACGAGTACGCCGTGAAGTTCGATTTGTTGAGAGATGCGGCGCTGCAGCGAAGGAGCGACGAGGCGCTGGTGCGCCTGGTCATCCCCATCCGCGGGGACGAGCTGGCCGCGCACGAGCTGGGATTGGAATTGGCCGCCAGAGTGGCGCCAATGGTGGAACAGGCCCTACCAGGGAGCGAAGTCTAATGGCCACGAAGGCCAAGGGACCCGAGGTCTTGATCGACGGCAGGCGTGAATACCCGGACGGACCGGACTTCACCAAGTACGCCGGAGCCGGGCTCGTCGCCATCGGCCTCCTCATCACCGTAGCATCCCTGGTCGACATCGGGGTGCTCTGGCTGGCACAGCGTGCGCCCAATATCAACTGGGAGTTCGCCGCGCTCCAGTCCACGGCCTCGGATGGGTTCTTCAACCTGACTGTGGCTGCGGGGTTCATCTTCGGCGGTCTCGGGGTCCGACGGACCAGTTCGGTCGTGGCATACCGGGTCTTCGCCTCCTACCTCCTGCTGTTGGGCGTCGCGTCCTTCGCAGTGGGTGGCTTTGCCGTGACGAACTATTTCGCGCTGGTTTCGATGGTAGGGGTGGATGAGGCCGCGCTCTCCACGGTACGGGGAGCGGCCCTCAAGGTCGGTCTCATCTCGGCATCGAATTGCTTGCTGTTCTTGATTCTCGGAGTCCTCGGATTCCGACAGAAGGTCGTGAAATGAGAAACGTGCTCCGGCGGGAGCGCATGAGGGGCCCCAATGGCCCTGCCCGGACGACGGTTGCGGCCCGTCGTACCGGTGCGGTACTATGGCCGTGAGAAAGGAGATCCAAACTATGAAAAAGTTCATCACGGGCTTCATGCTGCTGGGGACCTTGCTTGCCTTCCAGGCCGACAAGGCCGAGGCGAGCTACAACTCCAGCATGTATGTGACGTGCGTCGGCGGTGACTGCTCGACCATGCGTTTCGTCCTCAATGTCGAGGGCGCGACCGCGATCGATAATGTTACCATCCAGTCGACGGACACGGGTCTGTTTGCGTTCCAGAGCATCAACTCTGTGACGGGTAACGGCGTCAATGTGGCCTACAACGGATTCGTTGATGCGGGTCAGGCGTTCGTCGATATCAGTGACACGGGTTCTGGGATCGCCACGCCGGTCGTCATCACTACCACGATGTCGGTCTATGGCACGCAGGCTCAGGCGATCGATGGGCCGCTGTTCTACGTGGGCGATGTCTACCCGCGGGACAACGCGGGCACCAGCTTCGAGGGTACGGTTACCCCGGAGCCCATCAGCGCCCTACTTCTCGGGACCGGCCTGGCCGGTGTAGCGGCCATCCGGCGCCGTCGCGAGGGTAACGTCGAAGAAGACGAAGCCTAAATCGGCGCAAATCCTCCCCTCCTAGCGTCTCGACAACGCTCGTGAGGGACGTTTGACGGCCTGCCTCCGCCGGGGCAGGCCGCTTTCGTATACTCAGGGTCCCACCGCTCTCTGAAACCCGACCCGGGTTCAATGGATCAGCCCACCCGCCGAGCCGCCCGATGACGTTCGCGAACGGAGATTCTCCCCTGGACCAGGTGCTGGCCTCGTTGGTCGGCGAAGAGGTCTTCTATCAGCCGAACCCGGGAAACGCCGGAGACGCGCTCATCGCCCTGGGCGCCTACCGCGCCATGGAGCGAGCCGGGATTCCGGTGAGGCTCTTTCCCCGGGACGCTGGTGGAGCAAAGGGGCGGGTGGTCCTGTACGCGGGTGGAGGAAACCTGGTGGGGCTCTACCCGGCGTGCAGGGACTTCTTCCGGGAGCATCATGCTCGTGCCAAACGCCTGATCCTCCTCCCGCACACCATCGCCGGCAACGAGGATCTCCTGGGGGCGCTGGGCCCCAACGTGACGCTGATCTGCAGGGATCCTGTCTCGTTTGAGCACACCCGGAGGCACGCCAACCGGAGTGAAGTGCTCTTGGACCACGACCTGGCCCTCGGCCTGGACGCTGCGGACGTCCTGTCCTGGAGCCCGTCATTGCGGGTTCGGGTCGATCCGGAATCCAGGCCATGGGCCACCCCTCTCAGGGCATGGATGGCGGATCGGCGGAACCGGGCCCGGTTCCGGTGGCGCGTCGTGACGAGGGAAACGACGGGCAACGCATTCCGGGAGGACAGAGAGGCCCGGTGGGATCCCCCCAGTGGCAACGTGGACCTCTCCGTGGAAATGAACCTGTCCCCCACCAAGTACCCCGGGGTAGCGGCTCTGATCTCCCGGTCATTCCTGGCCAGCATCGGCGAGCTCCCCCGTGTCCGGACCAATCGCCTGCATGTCGCCATCGGGGCCGGCCTCCTTGGGAAGTCGGTAGAGTTCTTCCCCAACAGCTACTTCAAGAACGAGGCGATCTTTCGATTCTCCCTCGAGGCCAGCTTCCCCTCGGTTCGGTGGATGGGAGATGCAAGACCCGCCTGATCGGAAGTCGGGAGTGCCGGAGGGTCCCCGGGACGTACCCCGCCCCTCAGGTCCCCTCGCCCGGAGAGGACCCCACGGCGATCCGGCGAGTGGGCTCCCAGGTAGCGTTCCGATCCCCTCGCATGAGGCGTAGGAACGAATGGGCCGCGGCCAGGTTGCCGGCGACCAGGTAGGCTGGGACGGAGAACACCCGGGACACACGCTTCGCCTCGGCCCGGATCCATCCCACCATCGCCAATGCTAGGACCGCGGTGCCCGCCAGGAGTAAGGCCGCCGCCCAGGTGCTTCCCGGTGCGGCCACCGCCACGAGGGCGAACGCCACGATCCCGAACCAGGGCAGGGCCCACCGGCAGACTTTGTGGCTGAAGAGCATCCAAGCGAAGGCTCCGTACCGGAGCGGATTCAACAGGGCGCGCTTGTGGATCAGGGTCTCCATTCCCCGAGTGATGGTTCGCACCTTCCTTCGGTACTCTGTGCGGAGGGAGCTCGTTCGGGGCACGAAGCACACCGCATCGGAAACCGAGACCGCTCGGTACCCGTGTTCCCGGGTGTGCAGGGCCGAGGCGAAGTCCCGGCTCAGGGACTCCGGCAGAGGGATGCGGTGCAGTTCGGGCCGAATGGCGTAGAAGCACCCGGACGCGCCCACGATGGATCCCACCCGGGTCTCCAGGTTCCGGATCTCCATCTCGTAGCCCACATACCCGGACTCGGCCCGGTTGCCGTGCTCGTGATTGGGGCCGACGCTGATATCGCGCCCGGACGCCAGTCCGACCGTCGGATCGCCGAACGCGGCGATGAGGGATTTCAGTGCGTCGGGCGCGATCCGGATGGAGGCGTCGGTGTTCACGACGATCTCGCCGGTGAGGCGCTGAGCGGCCGCATTCTCCGCCTTCGTCTTGCCGCCGCGCTCCTCCATCCGCAGCAGCTCGATGCCACGATCCTCGTACTCTCGGACGATCTCGTCCGTGCGGTCCGAGGAGGCATCGGACACGATGAGGATCTGAAGACGGTCTTTGGGATAGTCGAGGGCGAGGAGGCTCTCGATCAGGGGTCGAATCTGATCCTCTTCGTTGTAGGCCGGAACCGTGATGCTCACCCGTGGCCACGTGTCCGGTTCCCGGTCCAATGACCCGGGAGCAAGGCGTGTCCTTCCGACGAGCCGGAGGAGGAGAGGGTACCCGAAGTACGTGTAGGCGAAGAAGAACAGGGCGAGGGCGACGGCCCAGGCTGCGATGGTCTCGCTCATGGCTTTCCGATCACGGAGTCGTATACACTGGAGTAACGTTCCACCCACTGACGCACATTGAACCTGTCGTCCAACGCCAGGCGGGCTGTGTGGGCCCGGTCTCGAGCCGCTTCCGGTTCTTGGAGAATCCGCTCGATCCCGGCCGACAGGGCAGAGATATCACCGAACTCCGTCAGGATGGCCTCCCGGGAGGTCAGGAACTCCGGGATCCCTCCCACCGATGTCGTCACGATAGGCACCTCGGCAGCCATGGCCTCCAGGAGGACCATGGGAGTTCCCTCGGTCCGCGAGGACAGAAGGAGGACATCGAAGGCCCGCAGCGTCCGCGCCGCGTGGGGGATCCGACCGAGCCACGTCACGTGATCCCCGACCCCGAGGGACGATGCCAGGCTCCGTAGTTCCTCTTTCATCCCACCCTCCCCGATGAGCGCGAGGCGCACGGAGCGGTCGGCGACCCCGGCCAGAGCTTCCAGGGCTCCCTCCGGCGCCTTCTCCGGGGAAAACCGGCCGACCCAACCGACCACGCTGCCATCCTCCGGGAGGCCCAACTCAGCCCGCGCCTCGCGCCGCTCGAGGAACTCCGTGGCCGGGGCCCAGGAGTTTCGGACCAGGCGGATCCGATCGCGGGGTACGCCCCGGCGGGCCAGGTCCGCGGCAAGCTTCTCCGAGACCGGCACGACCGCGGAGAACCGTCGGAAGGCCCGGACCTGCAGCCACTCGTTCAACCGGTTGCGGCGGCTGTTCCCGGTGAATCCGTGGACCGTGGTCACGGTGGGGATCCGCAAGCGGCGGGCCACCGGTGCGTCCACCACGTCCGGGCGATAGCCGTGGGAATGGAGAACGTCGGGGCGCACCGTCTTCAGGATCCTCGCGACCGCCCTCCTCTCGGATAGATATCCGCGGGGTGAACAGACGACCGGCGCCACCTGCTGACCCTCGTCCACGAGACCCCGAACGAACGGGTGTTCATCGGGGGAGCCGTGAACGATCGGCGCCACAAAGACCGCGATTCCCTGGGCTTGTTGCTCCCGGGCCAGGGTCGCGACGACCGATTCCAGTCCGCCGGCCGGAGCCGGGGCGAGAAGGTGGACGACTTTGTGCAAGGTAGGTCTGGCGAGCCCTCAGGGGGTCTAGCGCGAAAGTCCTCGATTTGGACGAGATGGTAGCCTAATTCTAAGTTGTTGCGCCCCTCATGGCAGGACCCGGACCCCAGCAGGGTGTCGAAGCGAGGACCCACATGTTGTTCCTGTTCCACACTCCGGTCTCCACGGCCTACGCCATGACCCGGCTCAAGTCGACCTTCGCCATGGCGGGGGCCAGAGTGACCGGCGCCATGTCAGGGGTCCATTTCGGGTTCATCGACCTGGAAGGACGGACGTCGGGGGACGTGCCCCCCGGGTTGGGCGGCGTACACCGGATTCCCTGGCGGGGACGGAGCTTGAGCCCGGAAGGGCGGGAGACCCTCCAGGGCGCCGTGCGGGACCACGGGATTCGAACCGTGGTAGGATTCGATCTCCCGCCGGGCAGTCCCGTCCACGGGACCGCTCGGGCGGCGGGGGCCGGACATGTGGTCTCCTACCTCGGGGCGCCCATGAGTTCCCTGAACTCGGGTCTGAGGCTCTTTCTGAAACGCGTGGAGATCAGGCTGCGGGCGGAGGTGGCCGACCGGTACGTGTTCGAGTCCGAAGCGATGCGAGAGACGGGGGTTCGGGGCAGGGGGATCCCTGCCGAGAGAACCGTCGTGGTCCCCCTCGGCGTGGATCTTGAGCGATTCCATCCTGCGACCGGACCCAGGGCGCTCCCAGTCGACCTCGGCATTCCCGAGGACCGAGTGGTGGTGGTCTTCTCGGGGCACATGGAGCGGAGGAAGGGCGTCTGGGTCCTCGTGAACGCCATACAGTACCTGGTCGAGGAACTGGGCGACCACCGATTCCACCTGCTGGTGTGCGGGAACGAGGGCGATCAGGCGGCACCCTACCTATCCCAACTGGAGGGGGGAGAGGCCCAGCGCCACGTCACCTTCGCCGGCTACCGGAAGGACATGGCGGAGATCATGCGCAATGCCCACGTTGGCGCCATCGCCTCGACGGGGTGGGACTCGTTCACGGCCTCGTCGGTGGAGATGATGGCGAGCGGACTGCCCCTTCTCGTGTCCGACCTCCAGGGACTGTCCGAGACGGTGGAGGACGGGGTTTCCGGATACCTCTTTCCTCCAGGTGATCATAAGGCGATGTCGCGCCGTCTCTCCGACCTCGCCAATGACCGAGCGCTGCTCGAGTCCATGGGTACCGCCGCACGCCGCCGGGCCGAGCGGCACTTCGGCGAGGCCCTCCACGTAGAGCGGCTGGCGGCAGCCCTTTCCTTCGGTTCCCCTTGAGGATCTGGAATTGAAGCCACGCAAAGTCCTGCATCTGGTGGATACCGGTGGACCCGGAGGGGCGGAGACCGTCTTTCTGACCCTCGTGCTCGGTCTGGATCCCGCCGCGTGGTCCCCGTGCCCCGTGGTCCCCGAGGTGGATTGGCTCGATGGTGAACTCCGGCGAGTTGGGCAATCGCCCACGCTCCTGGAATCCTCCGGCTCCTTCGATCGCCGGTATCTTTTCAGGCTGCGACGGCTCATCCTCGAGCAGGAGCCTGCGGTCATCCAGACGCACCTGCTCACGTCGGCGGTCTATGCGACGCTGGCGAGTGCGGGGCTTGGGATCCCGGTGGTGAGCACGTTCCACGGAGAGCCCGACATCGATCCGGGCGACCGATGGCTCTGGGCCAAGCTCCGAGTCCTGAGGGGCCCGAGGAATCGCATGGTGTTCGTTTCCGAGGCGCTGCGGAGCCATGTGACCGGTCTGGGGTCCGTCCATCGGTCCCGGACCCGCGTGATCCACAACGGGGTGGACTGTTCGGTCTTTCGCCCCAGTGAGGTGCCGAGAGCCCCGATTCCCGGCCTGGACCTACCCGAGGGAGCCACGGTCGTGGGGGCGGTAGGGAACGTGCGCCGATCCAAGGACTACGGGGTGCTCCTCAGGGCTACGGCGGACCTGGTCGAGCGCATGCCGGACATCCACACCGTGATCGTTGGCCAGAACACGGGGTCCCTGTTCGAGGAGCTCCTGGACCTCCGGACATCGCTGGGGCTCCAGGATCGAGTCCACTTCCTGGGGTTCAGGGAGGACGTGGCCGAGTTGTTCCGCTGCTTCGACGTCTTCGCCCTGTCTTCCTCCGACGAGGGGTTTTCTCTCGCCACGGTTCAAGCCATGGCCTCGGGGGTCCCGGTGGTGGCCACCCGGAGCGGGGGGCCCGAGGAGATCGTGGTGGATGAACAGACCGGCCTGCTCGTCCCGCCCAGGGACCCCCGGGCCCTCGCGG
Source organism: Gemmatimonadota bacterium (assembly GCA_039591855.1). Taxonomy (GTDB): domain Bacteria; phylum Gemmatimonadota; class Gemmatimonadetes; order Longimicrobiales; family Gaopeijiaceae; genus JBDHCV01. Next base: position 210,878 of record JBDHCV010000006.1, read on the forward strand.
ACGGACTGGCCCGTGTGTTGGCGCTGCCGGATGGCGGACGGGCTTGGGGTGCGGCCGGGCGGGATCGGGCCGCATCGACCTTTTCGACCGGGGCGATGCTGAAGGCGTACGAGGGCCTCTATCGGGAGCTACTCGGCGGGGAGGGGGCCTGATGGCCAGGATCCTGGTCACCGATGGCGAGCAGCGTGCGGCACTGGCGGTGGTCCGGTCCCTGGGCCGCGGGGGGCACCAGGCCCTGGTCTCCGCCGCCCGAGTTCCGAGCATCGCCGGCGCCTCACGGTACTGCGTGGAGGAAGTCCCCGCTCCTGACCCCCTCGCGAACCCCGTGGGATTCAGGACGGCGATCGCGAAGGCCTGCCGCGACCATGACGTGGACATCCTGCTCCCGATCACGGAGTCGGCCATCATCGCTGTCTCAGAGGATGGCGGGAATCTCGATGAGCTCGGCGTCCGACTTCCCCCCCCGGGTTTCGAGACGTTCAATGCGGTCTCGGACAAGGCCGCCCTGATGGAAGTCGCCGAGGGACTGGGAATCGCCGTGCCACCCGGCATCACCATTCGGGCAGGGGAGCGGCCGGAGCCGCCTCCCAGCTGGTTCCCCGCCGTGCTGAAGCCGGGGCGCTCCGTGAGGGGGGCCTCAGGGACCATGCAGAAGCACGCGGTGTCCCACGTCCGGGATGCCGCCGCGTTCCGATCAGCCCTGGCCGCCCTGCCGGAATCGGCGTTCCCACTCCTGCTTCAAAGGACCATTCGTGGGCCCGGGATCGGGGTCTTCCTCCTCATGTGGGATGGGCGGCCCGTGTTCTCCTTCGGACATCGCCGTCTGCGCGAGAAGCCGCCCACCGGGGGCGTAAGCGTCCTGAAGGAGAGCGTGGCTCTGGACCCCGCCCTCCTCGGGCAGTCCATCGAACTCGTCAACGCATTCGACTGGCAGGGTGTGGCCATGGTCGAGTACAAGGTGGACGAGG